>JANYHK010000108.1 GCA_025359105.1 Myxococcales bacterium
GGGCGTCGACCTCGCGGACGTGCGCTACGCGGACGGCTCGGTCGTGAAGGCAAAGGTCGGCCACCGCGATCGCGCGTGGGATCTCGCGCTGCTCGTGCCGCAGACGGGAAAGTGGCTCGACGGTCTCTCGACGAGCGAAGCCGATCCGGCCGCGGTGGAGCTGAAGACGTTCATCGCGCGCGCGCCTAGGCTCATCGCGACGGTCCCGCTCGCGCTCAAGGCTCGCGCCGACGTGCGCGGCAAGGACGGCGATGCGCTGCCGGGCGCGCTCGACCTCGACCTCAAAGGATTTCCGCTCCCCACCGGCGCACCGATCGTCGACGGCAACGGGAACGTCGTCGCGATCTTCGTGAACGCGTGCAAGGCCGTCGCTCCTTCTTCGACCGCGCCCGCTCTCACCGCGCCCGCGCCGCCCGACTACGGCGCTCCCGCTCCGGGCGCAGCTCCCGTCGCCGCGCCGTGCTCGCCGCTCACGATCGGCGCACCGGTCCCGCAGGTCCGTCGCTTCCTCTCGCACACGCCGCTCACGGCCGTGCAGCCGCCACCGTGGCTCGGCATTCGCGGCGAAGGCGAGACCGCGGGGACGTTCCGTGGCGTGCGCGTGATCGCCGTCGCGAACGAGAGCCCTGCGCAAAAAGGCGGCCTCAAGGCGAACCTCGATCGCACCAAGAGCGATATGATCATCGCTGTCGACGGTCAACCCGTCGACTCGCCCGAGCGCCTCGCCGAGCTCATCGGCAAGCACTCGTCGGGCGACACGGTGCACCTCCTCGTGTGGAACGGCGAGAAGGTCCGCGACCTGCCGGTGCAGCTGCGTACGGCGCCGTAGCGGTTTTTTTCCCGCAAACGAAACACTGCGCGCGCAGTCGAGCTACTCGAACTCGTCCGTAGGTCCCGCGCCCGCGCGGACGATCTCTGGGGGTGACTTGGTGAGGTCGATGACCGTCGTCGGGACGACGCCGCCTCCGCCGCCGTCGAGCACGAGGCCGAGCCCTTTGAACTCGTCGTCGATTTCGTCCGGATCGACGAACGGCTCTTCGCCCGCGCGCTGCGCCGTCGTCGAGATGATCGGACGCCCGAGCTCGCGCGCCAGCGCGCGTGTGACCTCGTGCGCCGGAATGCGGATGCCGACCGACTTTCGCTTCGACTGAACGATCTTCGGCACCTCGCGTGTCGCCTCGAGGAGAAAGCAGTACGGCCCCGGCAAGAATCTGCGCAGGATCCGGTACGTCTGATTCTCGACGATGGCGAAGCGCGCGATGTCCCCGAGGTCCGGGCAGATGAACGCGAGCTGGTGCTTTCGGTCCATTTGTTTGATCGCGTACAGGCGATCGACGGCCTTCTTGTTCATCAAGTCGCAGCCGAGGCCGTATACCGTGTCGGTCGGATACGCGATGACTTCCCCCGCCTCGAGCGCCTCGACCGCGCGCGCGATCTTGCGCGGCTCGGGGTGCGTGGGGTTGATGGCGATCAGCATGGCGGCCCCCGTGCTGATAGCACGGGTGCATCACTCGCCTACGAGCTCGCGTGCGCCATCCACTACACTAAGCGGCGCAAGATGACGATTGGCGATCTGTCCGTCGGGTTCCTGCGCGGCATCGTCGTCGTGTTCGGACTGCTGTGGGGCAGCTTCCTCAACGTCGTCATCTACCGCGTCCCGCGCGACATGAGCGTGGTGCGCCCCGCGTCGCATTGCCCCGCGTGCGGCAAGCCCATCGCCGGCTACCACAACGTGCCGGTCCTCTCGTACGTGCTCCTGCGCGGTCGCGCGGCGTGCTGCGGCGCGAAGATGAGCCCGCGGTATCCGCTCGTCGAGCTCCTCGGCGGCGCGCTGTCCTTCGCGATCGTCGAGGTCGTCATCCGCCAGCTCCCGCTCACCGAGCCGCTCGGCCGCGCGGCCGCGATCTACGGCGCCGATTTTGCGCTTTGCATGGGGCTGACCGCCGCGGCGTTCATCGACGCCGAGCACATGTACCTGCCCGACACGATCAACATCGGCGGCGCGGTGCTCGGCGTGGCGACGGCGAGCTTCCGCGGCCTCGGCCTCGTCGAGTCGCTCGCGAGCGCGGCGATAGGCTACGGCGCGATCTGGCTCGTCGGAGTCCTCTACAAGATGATTCGCGGCCGCGCCGGCGCAGGGCTCGGCGACGCGAAGCTGCTCATGCTCGCGGGCGCGTGGTTCGGCTGGCGCGGCGTCTACTTCACGCTCCTCGCCGGGAGCATCCAGGGGACGCTCTTCTCGACGATCATCTACCTCGTTCGCGGAAAAATTCAGGAGCCCGAGAGCGTGACCGCCGAGCGCGAGGAGCTCGAGGAGGCGGCCGCAGGGGGTGACGTCGAGGCCCAGGAGATCCTGGACGAAGATCCGGTCGGCAAGCCGCCGGAGGCCGGATTCTTGCGCTCGGCCATCCCGTTCGGGCCCTTCTTGATCATGGCCATCCTCGAGATGCTCTTCGCACAGCGCCAGATCACCGCGCTCATCGAGTCGGTGATGGGTAACTAGAGAGAGTACCCGACGCTGAAGAGCAGTCGCGGGAGGACCGCGCGGCGCACGCTGTTGTCTTCGCTCTCGAGCGGTCCGACCTCGAGGGCGGAGCTCCCGACCGCGCCCGTCAGGTACTGGACGCCGACGCCTGCGCCGAGGGTGATGCCGTTGTCGAAGATGGTCTGGACGCCGGTGTCGACCGCGACGCCGTAGAGCGCGGTGCCGCGCGTGCGCCCGTAGACGAGCGACGGGCCGACGAAGAAGCCGCTCGCCTCGCGCCGTCGCCCGGTCCAGTAGCGGGCCCCCAGCTCTCCGACCCACGCCGGCATCACGATGCTCGCGCGCTCCGAGGCGATGAGGCCGAGGTGCCGCACCGGGACGTACTCGACGTTGCCGCTCACCCCCGCCGCGACGACCCCGACGAACGGGTTCAACTCGAGGGACAGGGGACGGGAGCCGGTGGTCTCGAGCTCGGTCAGCGCGTCGCGCAGCTCCGCCTCGACTGCCATGTCCGCAGTCGGAGCCGCCGCCGCCGTCGCCTCGAGAGAAGGCGCGACGAGCATCGAAACGACGGCGAGAAAAGAGACGGCAAGGCGCATGCGGGAGACCCCTTTGCCCTGATGACGCCCCTCGAAGCAAGGGGTCGCGCGCTCGCGGGCAGAATTGTGAGCCGCCCCGTGGTACGCGGGGGTCGACGGCATCTCCCTTTCAAGATCCGGGCGAGGCTCAAGTGCCGGAAATAACGGAAGAACGAACGCTCTTGCGAACGTCCGTTCTCACCGGGTTGTCAACGCGAGGCAGGATTCGCGGGAACGCCCCTGCGCTTTCGATTTTCCCGCGTCAGCGCTTGTCGAGCGGCACGTACGGGCGGGCGGTGGGGCCCGTGTAGATCTGACGGGGACGGCCGATCTTCGTCGTCGGGTCCTCCATCATCTCCTTCCAGTGCGCGATCCAGCCGGGCAAGCGCCCAAGCGCGAACAGGACGGTGAACATGTTCGTCGGGAACCCGAGGGCGCGGTAGATGATTCCGGAGTAGAAGTCGACGTTCGGGTACAGCTTCCGCTCGACGAAGTAGCTGTCCTTCAGCGCGGCCTCCTCGAGCTCCTTGGCGATGTCGAGGGTCGGGTCTTTGATGCCCTTTTTCGCGAGGACGGTGTCGGCCGCCACCTTGATCAGCTTCGCGCGCGGGTCGAAGTTCTTGTAAACGCGGTGACCGAAGCCCATCAGCTTGAAGTTGCTGGTCTTGTCCTTGGCGAGCGCGACGTACTTCTTCACGTCGCCGCCGTCCCGCTTGATCGCCTCGAGCATCTCGATGACTTCCTGGTTGGCGCCGCCGTGAAGCGGACCCCAGAGCGCGCAGATGCCGGCGCTGATCGACGCGAACAGGTTCGTCTTCGCGCTTCCGACGAGGCGCACCGTCGACGTCGAGCAGTTCTGCTCGTGGTCGGCGTGGAGGATGAGGAGAAGGTTCATCACCTTCTCGATGTCCGGGTCGACCTCGTAGGGCTCGGCCGGGACGCTGAACATCATGTTGAGGAAGTTCGCGCAGTATTTGAGCGAGTTCTTCGGGTAGACCATCGGCTGCCCGATGCTCTTCTTGTAAGCGAACGCCGCGATCGTGCGGACCTTCGCCATGAGGCGGGCGATCGTGATGTCGATCAGCTCCTTGTTGTCGACGTCCAGCGCCTCCGGGTAGTACGTCGACAGCGTCATCACCATCGACGACAGCACCGCCATGGGGTGCGCGGTCGACGGGAAGCCGTCGAAGAAGTGGCGCAGGTCCTCGTGGATGAGCGAGTGCCGCGTGAGCAGGGTCGAGAACTTCTCGAGCTGATCCTTGTCTGGGAGGTTCCCGTAGATGAGGAGGTACGAGACCTCGACGAAGGTGCTCTTCTCCGCGAGCTCCTCGATCGGGATCCCCCGGTAGCGAAGGATGCCCTTCTCGCCATCCAGGAACGTGATCGCGCTCTTCGTGGAGGCGGTGTTCATGAATGCGGGGTCGATGGTTACGAGGCCTGTCTTCGCTCGCAACTGCGCGATGTCGATAGCCTTTTCCCCTTCGCTTCCCGTGATGATCGGGCAATCGATCTTCTGGGTATCGCTCAGCTTGATCTCGACTGTCACGGCGGCCTCCGGTTTGGACGGGGACGCACCATAGCGCGATGCGTCGTGCCGTGGATAGGGTCTGTCGCAAACGCACGCCAGGGCTGCACCGTACGTGCGAGACTGTCGTATGCCCGTCGCCTCGGCCGCCCTCGCGGGCCTCGTCGCCCTGCTCCACGTCTACTTCCTCGTCCTCGAGATGTTCCTGTGGACGACGCCGTTCGGGCTGAAGACGTTCGGCCGGAAGAAAGAGGAGCAGGAGCAGAGCAAGGTGCTCGCCGCCAACCAGGGGCTCTACAACGGGTTCCTCGCGGCGGGGCTCGTCTGGTCGCTCTTCGCGGCGCCGGAGCTCGCGATGCCCATCCGTACCTTCTTCCTCGGGTGCGTCCTCGTCGCGGGCCTCTATGGTGCGGCGACCGTCGGCCGGAAGATTCTCTTCGTGCAAGCCGTCCCCGCCGCGCTGGCGCTCGTCGTCACCTGGTTTGCTTGGCCTGCTCACGGATGAGGAGTCGGCGGCCCCGACGCCCGAATGCGGCGTCGCCGACCGCGAGCCCGTCGAACCTGCCGGCGATCATGCCGCCGCATCTGCCGCAGGTTCCGTCGGGGCCGAGGCGCGCTTCGAGGATCTCGTACCAGTCGCGGACGATGACGTCGGCGCTGCAGGTGGGGCACGTCGTCGTGTCGCCGGCGCGATCGTGCACGTTGCCGGTGTAGACGTACGAGAGGCCCTTGCTTCGCGCGATATCGCGCGCGCGCGTGAGCGTCGCGGGCGGCGTCGCCGGAACATCCCGCATGCGGTAGTCCGGATGGAACGCGCTGAAGTGCAGCGGCACCTCGGGACCGAGCTCGCCTGCGACCCACTCGGTGAGCGCGTGCAGCTCGGCGTCGGAGTCGTTCTTGCCGGGGATGAGGAGCGTCGTGATCTCCGTCCACACGTTGGTCTCGTGAACGAGGTAGCGGAGGGTGTCCTGCACCGGCGCGAGGCTGGAGGCCGTCGTCTTCTCGTAAAACTCTTCGGTGAACGCCTTGAGATCGATGTTGGCCGCGTCCATCTTCGCGTAGAGCAAGCGTCGCGGCTCCGGGTAGATGTACCCCGCGGAGACGGCGACGGTGTGTATGCCGAGCGCGTGGCACGCGTCGGCCGTGTCCATCGCGTACTCGGCGAAGATCGTCGGATCGTTGTAGGTGAAGGCGACGCTCGCGCAGCCGGCCTCCTTCGCGGCGCGCGCGATCTGCTCCGGGCTCGCGGCGTCGGCGAGGCGCTCCATGTCGCGTGACTTGGACATGTCCCAGTTCTGGCAGAATTTGCAGGCGAGGTTGCAGCCGGCGGTGCCGAACGACAGGACGCTCGTGCCGGGATGGAAATGGTTGAGCGGCTTCTTCTCGATGGGGTCGACCGCGAACCCGCTCGAGCGGCCGTACGTCGTCAGGACCATGCCGTCCCCTTCGCGGGCGCGCACGAAACAGAGGCCGCGCTGGCCGTCCTTGAGGCGGCAATCGCGCGGGCACAGATCGCACTGAATGCGGCCGTCGTCCGCGGCGTGCCACCAGCGGGCGGGGAACGACGCGTCGCTCATGCGACCGCCGTGGCGGCGCGCGCGTCGACGTGCCTGTCCACCGTGTAGCGCTCGAGGCGGACCTCGTCGTCCCAGAAGTCGTAGGGGAGGCCGCCCTTTTGCTTCAGCTCGCCCACGAAGACGCGGCGGTCGGGGAGCTCGTGCCACATCACCGGGAGAAAGGTCGCGGAGGTGTCGCGCCAGCGCAGGATGACGCCGTCCACGTCGGGGCGAAGCGCGGCGAGGGCCTCCGCCTCGGTACGGAACGGGATGGGCTCGGGCTCCGAGAGGATCGACAGCTCGAGGTCGAGCGCGTCGACGTCGTCCTCGCGGAGCGGCAGCGCGCGAGGATCGCGGAGGCCCGCGGCGATGGCGTTGTGCGCCGCGTCGGCGACGATCGACGTGTGCGCGACGAGGGTGCCGATGCAGCCCTGCAAGCGTCCGTCCGGCCAGCGCAGGGTCACGAACGTGGCGCCGCGCGTCTCGGCCCAGAGGCCTTGCGGGCGCTCCGCCGGGGGCCCGCCCAGCGCTTGACGCAGGCGCGCGCGCGCCCAGGCGGCGAGCTCCGCCCCGTGCGGGTGGACGGCGAGCGCAGTCACGAGAGCCCCTCGTAGAACGCGAAGGCGCCGTACCCGACGACCTCGTCGCGCGAGCCTTCCGTGTCGCCCGAGCTGCGGAGATCGAGGAGCTCCGCGCGGAGGCCCCGCTCGCGCGCGACGCGCAAGAGGCCGTTGATCGCGGCAGCGCCGCACGCATCGTCCCCGTCGAGCGGCGCGGTATCGAGCGCAGCGATGCGCGCAGCGGTCACCTCGTCGCGCGCGCGGCCGACGTCGTACGGCAGGTAGTGCGACAGATCCGAGCTGACGACGACGAGCGTGCCGGGGCCACCCCAGAGCGCGCGGAGCACGTGCGCGACCTCCTCGGGGGACGCGTCCCCGACGACGAGCGGCACGACCTTGGCGCTCGGCGCGACGCGCTGGAGAAACGGGAGCTCGACCTCGATGCAGTGCTCGCGCGCGTGGGCGCTCGGGGCGCTCGCGACCTCCGGGAGCGGGTCGAGCGCGCCGGTATCGACCTCCACCTCGCCCAGCGGCGTGGCCATCCGCGAGACACCGGGGCTGGCGAGGCCCCTCACGCGCTCGCGGTGCGCGGGCCCGAGCACGACGACTCGCTCGAGCGCCCCGCCGTGGGCCGCGAGCCGCGCGAACGCGCTCGCCGCGATCGGTCCCGAGTACGGGAAGCCGGCGTGCGGAACGATGAGCGCCTTGGGTGCGCGCCCTTCCGTTCCCGGAAGCCCGACCTCGCTCTGTAACTCGAATCGCGCGCGCGAGAGGAGATCGTCGACGATCGCGCTCAGCGCGTCCTTCGACGCGGGATAGAACGTGCCGGCGACGGCCGCGGGGCGGGTGGAACGGGTCATGGGTCGACTCTCGCCGCACAAGGTGCGTACGTCTCGCGGGGGCGCAAGGGTCGGCGAAAAATCTGCGGGCGCGACCTGGCGCGGGCGGCCCGTGCCGAGCGTCAGCGCCAGAAGCGCCGCTCGTCTTGCTGCAGCAGACCGAGGCGCCGCTGCTCCTGCACCATCGCGCCGTAGGCGCTCGGGACGCGGGAGTCCGACGCGAGCTTGTAGAAGACGAGGAGGGCGGCTTCCGCGTCGTCCATCGCGCGGTGCGCGTTCTCCAGCTTTACACCGAGGCGGGCGGCGACCTCCCCGAGCGCCTTGCTCTTCTCCTCCCGCTGGATTTCGCGGGCCCACACCAGCGGATCGAGCCACTCGACGTCGCGCCGGGCTGCGGGAGCGACAGGAGCGGTAGGAGTTGAGAACGCCTGGCCGGTCACGATCTGCGCTCGGCCGAGCTCGGCGTGCAAAAACGCGCGGTCGAACGGCGCATTGTACGCCGCGGGGATGCACCCGCCGAGCGCCGCGACGATCTCGTGCGCGATGACCTCGAAGCGCGGCGAGTCCTTCACGTCGTCGTTGCCGATGCCGTGAACCGCGCGCGCTTCTTCCGGGATCGGCATGCCCGGGTTGATCATCCAGTTGTACCGCGCGATCACCTCACCGCCGCGGCCGACCACGATGCCGAGCTCCACGACGCGGTCGATCGACGCGTCGCGGCCGGTGGTCTCCACGTCGAGCAGGGCTATGGGGATCTCCGACCAGCGCGTGTCGGCGGCGCCGAGCTCGTCGGCCAGGCCGCGCACGACGGAGCGCAGCAAGTGCGCGATTCCGGCGTAGTGGCGCCCCGTCGGGAAGCACCCGCAGCCGTCCAAGATCGCAGCCCTCATCGAAGGTGGGCTTGCCCTTATTTTTTTCCGGCGTCCAGAGCGCCGGCGTCGTTCTTCGCCGCGGCGCCGCTCGCCACCGGCGCCGACACCGTCGCAGTTGCAGTCGCGCCAGGCGCGCGGCCGGCGACCTCGAGGTTCAGCCAGTCGTTCAGATCGTTCTGCGGGCTGTAGTCGCGGCCGTTGATGTAAATCGTCGGCGTGCCCCGCACCATCAGCGTATCGGCGAGCTTCTTGTCCCGCTCGAGGCGCTCGGCCGTCGCCGGCGACTGCATGTCGGCGTGGAACTTCGTGACGTCCATGCCGACCTCCTTGGCGTAGCTGTCGAGATCGCTCTGCTCGAGGTGGTCGCGGTTCGCGAACATCTTGTGGTGCATCTCCCAGAATTTGCCCTGGGCGATGGCGGCGATGCCGGCGCGCGCGCACGCCTCGCCGTGCGGGTGGCTCCCGAGCGGGAAGAATTTGTAAACGAACCGGACCTGCCCTTTGCGCTCGTCGAACACCTTGTCGAGCTGCGGCGCCATGATCGCGCAGAACGGGCACTCGAAGTCGGCGAACTCGATGATCGTGATGGGCGCGCTCTCCGGCCCCTTCGTCGGCGAGCCGTCGATCGGCACGTTCTTGATGCGGTCCGCGTCGAAGCGGTTGTGGTAATTTTTTTCGAGCTGCTCGCGCGACTGGCCGTCGCGTACGCCCTTGAGGATGAACTTGGCCGCCGGGACGCAGCGCGCGCAGTTGCGCTTCTCCTGCGCGCACTGCGCGATGGACACCGGCACGTCCGAGCACGGCGACAGGAACTCGCTGACGTAGGAGCCCCACTCCTTCTTCTCGCGAGGCGTGAGCGCGCTCGTATCGACCTCGGGGATGCTCACCTCGGGGGTCGCCGCCGTGTCCTTCTGGACGGCGCTGCCCTGGGACTGCCCCTGGCAGGTGCCGCCCAGGAGGCTGGACGACCCCGTGAAAGTTGCGAAGAGAACGACTCCGAGACCGAGCTTGAGCGCCATGGAACGGGGGCAGCTTAGAGCAGCCGCCGTTTGAACGGAACGGGCAAACGACGGGTATGGCCGTGGTACCGTCAGAGCCGGTGAGGAGCGTCGTCTACCGGTTCGAGGACCTGGCCGCGCTGCGGAGCGCGATCGCAGGCGCCGAGCGAGAGCTCGAGCTCCGGGGCGCCGAGCTGATCCACGACGGCGAGTGGCTCCTGGCGACGTTCGAGGTAGGTGCGGGGCGCCGCGCGACCGCCGCCGCCGCACGCGGGGAAGTGCGCGACGGGCGGTGTTTTCTCGTCTTCGAGAAGCGCGACTGGGAGCGCCTCCGTGCGTTCGTCAGTGGCACGCCGCCGTCGCAGCACCAGCTCGGCCCCACGAGCGCCGTCGCCACAGTGCCCGAGGTCGAGCCGCCCACAGAGCGCCCGATCGAGAGCGAGGCCATCGCGATCCCTCTCATCCGCGAGGCGACACCGACGGAGCCGCCTCCGCCGTTCTCGGCCGAGATGCACTCGCTGATGGCGCCCGACACGCTGCGGCCGCCGCCACCCCTGCACCCGTCCACGCCGACGAACGCCCCCGTCTCGCAAGGCGCGCGCGTGCTCGTCGTCGACGACGATGCGGACGTGTGCAACGTCGTCGCCACGATGCTGGAGGCCGTCGGACTGACAACCGAGAGTGCGACGAGCGCGGAACAGGCGCTCGAGCTCGTGCACGCCCTGGCGTTCGACCTGGTCGTCCTCGACTGGACGCTCCCGGGGATGAGCGGCCTCGACCTGTGCAGGCGCATCCGCCACGAGGCGTCGATCGCGTCGCTGCCCGTGCTCTTCCTGAGCGGCCACAGTTCGACGTCGGACATCGTCGACGCGTTCGCGAGCGGCGCGGACGACTTCGTCGTGAAGCCGTTCCGCGCGCCCGAGCTCGGCGCCCGCATCTTCGCGCTCCTCCGCCGCGCCAGAATGAGCGGCCCCTGAGGGCGGTGTACCTGGGATGTGGATCGATGGACCCTCAGGATGCGGACCGTTTTGGCAGGGAACGGATTGATTTGGCGCGCGTTTCGTGGAGATGGGCGCGGCATAGGTAGTGCAATGTAGGTGAATATGCGCACCTTCGCCACGCCCGTTGCCGGGCTCTTTGCGACCCTGTTGCCGCTGGCTCTCGTTGCTTGCTCAAGCGCGGGGGATGCCACGAGCGCTTCGGCGGATGAAGCATCGACCATCTCGGCCAACTCGGCGCCGAAGGCCTGGGATCGCACCGTGACGCGGCCCGCCTCGGAGGCGGAGGCCGAGCAGGCGCGGCGGGCGTGCCGCTTCAAGCGTGGGGCGATGCCCGCCGAGTCCGTCGGCCGTGAGCTGCCCGTCGATCGCGACATCCCCATCAAGACGGTCGTAGTCTTCATGCAGGAGAACCGCTCGTTCGACTCGTACTTCGGTCACCTCGCCAAGTGGGCCAAGACGCAGGGCATCGACCTCGACATCGAGGCCGCCGCGGAGGACACGACGAACCCGGAGAGGGTCGACGTCGCCGACAGCCCGCGCCACCCCTGGCAGCACGCCAAGAACCTCTGCGTCTCCGACACCAACCACGAGTGGTACGGAAGCCACGTCGAGTACAACGGCGGCAAGATGGATGGCTTTTTCCAGGCCAACCAGGGCTTCAAGGAGGACGGCGAGCCGACGGTCTCCGAAGAGCTCCTGAACGGCGAGCGCTCCCTCTGGTGGTACGACGAGAGCGACATCCCGTACTACTACAAGCTCGCCTCGACCTTCGCGATCGGCGACCACTACCACTCGTCGCTCATCGGACCGACCTGGCCGAACCGCGACTACCTCTACGCCGCGACGAGCATGGGCGCGACGACCAACGTGCTGCCGACCTGCGGCAACAACGGCAAGGATTGCCTGCAGAGCTCGTTCAACGACAAGGACGTCGTCATCTTCGACGAGCTCACCCGACGCAACATCGACTGGGCCATCTACGTCGACGGCGCCGAGCACGTGCCGCGCCTCGGCGCGTTCCTGTCGGTCCACCAGCTCCTGAACCGCTACCCGAAAGACAGCCTCCTCGGGTTCGTCAACTGGAAGCACGTACGGCCGATGAGCGAGTTCCACGACCTCGCGGCCAAGGGCAAGCTCCCGCCGGTGGTCTTCCTCGACGCCAACATCCACGAGAACGCCGAGGGCAACGACGAGCACCCGCCGGGCGACATTCAGAACGGCCAGAAGCTGGTGGCCAGCGTCATCAAGTCGATGATGAAGAGCCCGCAGTGGAAGGAGAGCGCGCTCTTCCTCACGTACGACGAGCACGGTGGCCAGTACGATCACGTCGCGCCGCCGGCCGCCTGCCCGCCCGACGACGCCGCGCCGCAGTTCTTCACCGACGAGGACAAGGCGTTCGACGCCGCGAACCCCGGGACGAAGTTCGACCGCTACGGCTTCCGCGTGCCGGTGGTGGTGGTGTCTCCCTTCGCGAAGAAGAGCTTCGTCTCGCACCACGTCTACGATCACACGAGCATCACCCGGTTCATCGAGGCGATGTTCAAGCTGCCCGCGCTCACGAGCCGCGATGCGAACGCCGATCCGATGTACGATTTCTTCGACTTCGAGAACCCGCCGTTCATGTCGCCGCCGGAGCTCCCGGAGGCCGCGGTGGATCAGGCCCGCTTCGAGGAGTGCAAGGCGCTCTACCCCACGGACGGTCCGAAGAACTGACCCGTCAGGGACGCGTCGCTTCGATCGCGCGGACGAGCTCCGTCTCCGTCTTCTCCGGTCCGCCCACCCACGCGACGTTGCCGCTGCCGTCGAGCACGTACGTCACGGGCAGTTCGCGCACGCGGTAGCGGGCGGCCAGGACGTTCGAGCGATCGTGGACGATCGGGAAGGACAGCCGGTAAGTGGCGGCGAGCTCCCGGGCGTCGGCTTCGCGCTCGTCCTCCGAGACGCCGACGATGACGATCTCCGGGTGCGCCGCGTGGAGCCTCTCCACCGCGGGCAGCGTCCGCGTGCACGGCTCGCAGTACTTGGCGACGAATTTGACGACGACGACCTTGCCGCGCGCGCCCGCGAGATCGACGGTCGTACCGTCGAGCGCGTCACGCTTGAACGCGGGTGCGGCCTTGCCGAGGAGCGCGCTCTCCGAGGACGGAGGAGCCACCGCGCCGGCGCCGCCACACGCGACCAGGACGCACGCGATCGTCGACGCCGCGCGCATCAGTGACCGAGTTTGCAGACGCCGATGCACCCGCCGTAGCAGGCCATCGCAAGATCGTATTGGCACTTCGTTTCCACGTTCCCGCCATCGGCAGGGTCCTTACCGGCGTCGGCGCCCAGTAGGGCGACGCACGTGCCCTTGTTTGTTGGGTCCTGTGGGTACGCGCAGGCCTTTAGGGCTTCGGGAACCTGATCGCAGCACCGGACGAGGACCGCGCCGCAGTTGTCCGCAATGCACCGGCCACAGTCCGAGTCCTGCAGAACGGCGACGCCGCTGCCGCTGCCGGGCTTCTTGATGCCGACGGAGCACTGGTAACAAGGTGGGGTCGGTGAGCTCTTGTAACACTTGTCGCGCACGCAGATGAGCGCTGCCCGCTCGTGGGCGGCCTCGTCCTCCGCGCCGATCTGCTCCGCGTCGGGCCGGTTGTAGGACGAGCAGGCGTTGTACGCGTACCGCCCGTCGCGGTAGCCCTCGACCGGGTCCTCCGCGCACTTCTGCATCGTCGAAAACCAGCTCTTCGTGCTCCCGTCGGGCTGGCACGCGTAGCTGTAGTCGGCCGCGCACTTCTCCGCGATGCACTCGCTGCACGCGTTGCCGGCGTCGGGCCCCGTGAGCGCGCACGGATCGGTCTGCTGCGAGCCGGGGTGGACGGCGTCCGACACCTTGAAGTCGCTGTACTTGCCGAGCTGGTTACCCACGAGCACCGTGCACGCGCTCGCGAGGAGGCCGAAGAAGCCGAGGGTGAGGGCGTCGCGGCGGCGCATCAGAACGACTTCTCCGCGCCGAACATCGCGCCGCCGCGGGTCGGCGCGATCGACACCTTCGCCGGCAAGAAGATGAACGCGACGCCGGAGACGGCGGCGAGGCCGACCGCGACGTCGGCGATGACGGCGTAGAGCTGGGCCGCGCTCTTCTTCGTCGCGAACTCCGACGTGCACGTGTGCGAGGCCTCGTCGCACGCCGCCTTCGCGTCGCTGGCGCGGGCGACGGCGACCGAGCCGCTCACGAGCGCGGTGATCCCGAAGCCGATCACGCCGTAGAGCGCGACGGTGCGCAGCGGGTTGTCCTGCTCGGGCGGGGTGGGCGAGGTGACCGGCGGGCTGGTGTAGGGCGTGCCGGTGTACGGTGCCGGGCGGATCTTCGGGCGCGGCTCCGTGCGCGTCGTCACTGGCGGGGGCGGCGAGTCGATCGGCGGGCGTGGGGAAGGGCGCTCCGTCGTTGGCACCGGGACGGGCGCGACGACGACAGCCGCGGCTTTTCGCGCCAGCGGCATCACCTCGATCTGGAGAAGCCCTCCACAGCCCTCCGGAGGGGAGGTGTCGGCGGCGGTCGAGCGCGCGCACGCGGCCTCGTCACCGTCGCGCTGGAGCGTCTCCCTGGCGGCGGTGCTGCGGCCGCCGGCGCCCGCGCTCCCGAGACCGACGCCTCCGCCGACCTCCGCGTCCGCGCCGGCGAAGAACGTGAACGAGCCGACCGTCAGCGCCGCGACGACGTGCGTGGCGTCGGTGCACTCTCCCTCGAGATCGTCGCGCGACACGCCGGTGGCCGCGGCCTCGTAGCGCCCGACGATCGTCATCTGGACGTTGAGCTGGCCGGCGCTCTTGAGCTTGCCCTCGAGGCGCACCGCGCCGACCGGCATGTTCGCGTACAGCTCGTCCGCGTCGCGGATCGTGACCCGGCTCTGTTTGCGCGTCACCGGCGAGTAGCCGTACGCGCCCGTCTTCACGCGGCAGCGGCCGAGGACCTCGAGCTCGCAGCCCTCGTAGCGAACCGCCACGAGGCCGTGGCGCGCCAGCGACTCGAGCTTGCCGCGCGCCGTGTCGGGCCACTCGACGACCAGCGGCTCGGCCTGGCTCTTGGCGACCTTGCACTTGGCCTGCTTGTCGGTCGGCATCTCCGGCTGCTTGACGACCTTCGACGCGGCGTTCTCCCCCAAGCCGCCGCCGCACGCACCGAGGAGCGCGGCGGCGGAAATCGTGAGGACCGAGAGCAGCTTTCGCATCGTTTGGACCGCAGCGGTCTTACGTCAGGCGCGCCCTGAAGTCCCCCGCAAATCCTTCAGCCGTCGTCGTCGGAGTCGCTCTTCTTGGCGGGCGCGTCGGCCTTGGTGGGCTTCTTGGTCGCCGCCTTCGCGGGCGCGGAGGACGACGCGGCCGGCGTGCCGGGCTCGTCCTTCGGCTTCGGATCCTCGTGCACGATCACGCGCGTGCCCGGGTTCTTGTCGGTGCTCTTCACGCCGTGCCATCCCGCGGGGACGGCGGGGCCGGTCCAGGCGAAGACGGCCTTGGCATCCACCGGCTGCATGTTCACGCAGCCGTGGCTGCGCTCCTTGCCGAAGCTCGAGTGCCAGAACGCGCCGTGGAGCGCGTAGCTGCCTTCGAAGTACATGATCCAGGGGACGTCCTCGATCTTGTACGGGCCGTCGCTCGCGGTGTCGGCCTCCATCGTGGCCGCGATGTGCTTCTCGGTGACGCGGAAGGTGCCCTGCACGGTGCGGTGGTCCTTCGCCGTGTCCTCGTCGTTGTGACGGCCGCTCGAGATGATCGTCGCGAAGACCGGACGCTCGCCTTCGAAGGCCACGACGGTCTGCGTCGACAGGTTCACGTCGACCCATTTCTCGCCCTGCGCGAGATCCTTGGGCGCGGGGCCGGGGCGCGTGATCGCCGCGTCGGCGTCGCGGATCCAGAAGCCCTCGCCGGTCTCGTGGTAGCCGTAGCCGTCGAGCTGCTGGCGCTTGCCGGTGAGCTGCACGAGCGTGAAGCGATCGAGCTTGTCGGTGCGCTTCATCCGCTTGTTCGCGTCGTCGAAGTCGTGCTTCCAGCCCTTGGTGCCGACGATCCAGGCCAGCGGGAGCTTGCGTGCTTCGGACGGCGCGTTCATCCACACGCCCTCGAACTCGGTCGTCGGCTTGTGGACGAGGACGTGATCGCGCGGCACGTACATGCCGCGCGTCGTGCGCCACATGCGGCCGCTGAAGGCGGGGATCTCCTTGTCGAGGCCGAGGTAGAAGCCGCGGACCATGCGCTGCTCGATGAGCTGCGACTCGCCCTTCAGATCGTCCATCGTGACCTGCGGCCTCTGGCCGTTGTGGTCCTTCAAGAACCAGGGCTTGTCGTCGCCTCCGCCTCCGCCTCCGCCCGCGTTGTCGCCATCACCGCCGCCGCCGCCGCCGCCACCACCGCCGCCGGCTGTTGCCGCGGTCGGATCGGCGCCGTCCTTCGGCTTCTTCTTCTTGCCGAGGGCGAGCCCGCGCTCGTACTCCGCGCGCTCCTTGCGGAGCGGTGCGCGGCGGTACATCGGAGTGCCGTTGGTGAGGTTGAGGCCGTACTCGTAGGGGAGCGGGCCCTCGGTGAAGGGCGGGTGCGGGGCCTTCGCGAGATCCTTGTGCGCCAGGTCCGTCGTGACGAACTTGCCGCAGACGTAGCCGCCGGCGAGGAGCTCGTACCAGCCCTCCGCGCAGCTCGTGGACTTCGTGGGCTCGCCTTTGACCGGGAGGATGGAGCCCTTGCGGAGGTAACCGAGGCGGATGGTGCCTCGGCGGTCCTCGCTCGCCTTGGACGGATCCTTCGCCGGCCACTCCATCTTGCTGAAGATCGGCGTCGGCGACTCGAGCGCGGCGATCTTCGGGCCGGTCCAGTCGCCGCCGTCGCCCGCGATCGACGCGTCGGCGCTCGGCTCGCTTGCCGTCAGACCGCCGTCGTCGACGCCGTCGCCACCGCCGCCGCCATCCAAGCTCGCGCCGGTGGTCTGTGTGTCGTCGTGATGGACGTCGCCCTTCTTGCACCCGAGGCCCGGAAGGCCCGCAGCGAGCGCGAGGACGGCGACCAAATACGACGACCGCATCGAGCCCGACTCGTACATTTGGCTGCGTCGGGCGGCAAGGGCGGTAGCGAAGGTGCGGGAAAGCGCCCTTGTTCTCGAGAGATAGGTGGCTCCGCGCTTATAGAACTCCCGGCGGCTCTACTGCTGGATGCAGTAGATCGACGTCGGCGAGAAGTCGCACGCCACGTTGAGCCCACTGAACTCGGTCCAGCGGCCGTCCTTGTAGTTCGTCAAACCGTAGCCACAGCCGTTGGCGTTGGCGCTGCTGCGCCAGTCCAGGCAGCTCATGCCGGAGTAGGCGCCGGCGGTCGTCGTTCCGGTGCGGACTGTGGTCTGCGGGGCGGTCGCCCCTGACGCGTACATGTCGATCTCGTGGAGGAGCGCGCCGCTGACGAGGCCGTTCCAGTTGTTCGCGACGGGGGTTCCGTTGACGAGGAGGTAGGGGCCCAGCGAATGGGTGAGGCGCGCGGCGGCGGTCGTCGTGCTGTCGCTGAGCCACGCCTTGAACGTGAAGCCTGCGCCGAGCCCGGCGCCTTGGCTCTGGCAGGTCGCATCTGCGCCCGAGAGGCCGCCGAGGTTGCCGGTGAAGGAGCCGCTCGCGAGGAAGACCGTCTTGTTCTGGCAGCACTGGGTGCCGCAGAGCGTGTAGCCCACGTTGCACGTGATGCCGCAGCTCGTGCCGTCACACGTCGCGTTTCCATTGCCCGTGGGTGGCTGGCAGACCGCGCAGCCCACGCCGCCCTTGCCGCAACCGCTCGTCTGGGTGCCGCCGACGCACTGCCCGGTTTGGCAGCAGCCGCTGCAGCTCGTACCGTCGCACGCGCACGTGCCGCTCGAGCAGTGCAGGCCAAAGGCGCAGGAGCCGGCGTTGCACACACCGTTGCAGCCGTCGCCGGCGCCGCAGGCCTTGCCCGCGCAGTTGGGCGTGCAGCCGCAGACGCCGACCGTCCCGCCGCCGCCGCACGTCCCCGGCGCTCCGCACTGGTTGCCCGCGCAGCACGCCTGGCCGCTTCCGCCGCACGTCCCGCAGTCGCCGGTGCCGCACGCGGTGCCGGCCTTGCAAACGGTGCATGCGGTCCCGCCCTTTCCGCACGCGTTGTCCTGGCTTCCCGTCTGGCAGATCTTGCCGTCGCAGCAGCCGGAGCACGAGGTGGTGTCGCATCCGCACGCGCCGGCGACACACCGTTGACCGGTGCCGCACGCGCCCGTCGTGCACACGCTGCTGCAACCGTCGTTGTCGCCGCAGGCCTTGCCCGTACAGCTCGGCGTGCAGGTGCTCGTGCCGCACGCGTTCGCGCCGCCGCCGCCGCAGCTCTGGCCGCTCGGGCATCCGCCGCACGAGAGCACCTGGCCGCAGCGGCCCTTCAGCTCGCCGCACCTCCCCACGCAGTCGGCGGCGTCGTCGCGCACGCACGGGCCGACGGCGCCGTCGGCGGTCGTCACGGGGGCGCCGTCGGCGCCGACCGCGACCTGGCCGTCCCCGCCGCCGCCGTCGGTGCCGTCCGTGCCGGTGCCTGCGGGGCCGCGATCGAAGTCCGCGCCGAGCAGCGAGGCGCAGCCGCCCGACAAGAGCGCGAGGAGCGACGCGGCGAGCAGCCACGGGACGAGCCTGCGAAGCTGGGCGCGCATCGCCGGGCCTAGAACGCTCCGACCCAGCGAACCTGCGCGCCGCCGGCCGTCGGGCCGAGCGAGAGGCCGCCGGTGCCGGTGCCGGTCGTCGACCGCGCCGACTTGGGCGCGAACAAGAGGAGGCCCGCGCCGGTCGCGAGCCCGAGGCCGCCGACGACGAAGCCCACCGTGCTGACGGCGCTCCAGGTCTTGCCGCGGCTCTCGGCCGAGAGTCCGTCGGCGTCGCATCCCTGCGCGGGGCAGTGCTGATCGGCCGTGCTCTTGGCGCCCATCGTGAGGAGGCCGCCCACGATCCCGACGCCGAGCCCTACGGCGCCGACGCCGAGGCTCACGTACGCGGCCGTCTTGAGGGACCCGTCGTTCGTCGCGCCGGGAGCCTCTCCGCGCGGGGCCGCCTTGTCGTCGCGGGGCGTGCTCGTGCCGGCGGTGATCGGCATGCCGGCGGTGAGCTCGATCTCGCGCGTCTCGGCCTCGACGAGGCGCACCGCGCCGCGCATCTCCGCGCGGCCGGGAGCGCGCACGACGAGCGTGTGCTCGCCCGGATCGACGAGGATCGGCGCGCCGATCTGCAGAGGGAGCACGGCCACGCCGTCGCGCTCGACCGTCGTACCGGCAGGGGTGGAAGCGTGGAGGCGCAGCGTCAGCTTCGGCGCGCGCTTCTCGAGCGCGAAGGAGCGCTGCCGCGCGTAGTCCGCGCGCTCGTCGCCCGGCTTGCAGAGGCGCGCCGCCGTCTCGAAGTCGGCGATCGCTTGCGTGAACTGCCCGCGGTTTTCCTCGCAGTCCCCGAGGTTGAGGAGCGTGCCCGGCGCCGGCTCGCGCGCGTGGCTCTCCTTGAACTTCGCGCAGGCGACCGGCCAGTCCTTGTTCTTCGCCGCGGCCTTTCCCTCCTGGTAGAGGACCTCGGCGGTGCGATCCTGGGCCTGCGCGCCGCCGGCTGCGAACGTGAGCGCGAACGCCAGGGCACCGGCGAGCGGAAGGCGGAGGGGGTGTTGCTGCATCGGGAGGGACATGAGTCTAGCGCCGAGTCCGCGCCGGGTCATACGCGCGGGCGCCGGCCGCCTTCCCTGGGCGCGCGGGCTCAGGCGCAAACGCGGGATTTCAGGGCTTGAACGCGAGGCCCAGCGCGATCGCCTGAATGTCGCAGAAGAGGTCGTCCGTCGCGTTGACGCGCGCTTGGCCGGTGAACTGGACGAGGCGCACGCCGTTCGAGGCGAAGAGCGTGATGGCCACGTAGTCGGGGCCCGGGTCGACCGGGCAGCCCTGGCAACCCGACTGCGGCGGGGCGAGGAGCTGCCAGTAGAGGACGGCGGGGTGGCCATCGAGCAGGAAGCGCCGCAGGTTCGCGGGAGGGACGGCCGCGACGGCGTCGTCGATGCGCTTCTTCAGATCCGCGTCGCTCGTGCGCACCTCGTCGTCCCAGAGAGTGACGGCGGCCGACGACGGGACCGCCGCGGTCTTGCCGGTGGGGACGTAGCTGTACGGTGCGTTGAGCGTGTACGTGTTCGTCGACGGCTGCGGGGTGAGGGCCGTCCACGGCGTCGGCCACCGCAAGGTGACGCTGGAGTTTGCGCCGGTGTGAGCCCCCGCGGTCAGCGGCTTGGCGTTCGTGCATTGCCCGTAGACGAAGAGCGCGCTGGCGTCGTCCGCCGCGTCGCCGTTCGGGGCGCCGCCGTCGAGCATCGCGCCGTCGCCGCCGCCGCTGTCGGCCCCCGCGCCATCGATGCTCGCCCCGCGTCCGCTGCAGGCGACGACCGAAACCCCCGCCGCTCCTGCCAGGACTGCCGCGCCCGCGAAGGCTACCAGCGTGACGATGCGACTTTTGTGCACGGGTTCAGAGTAGCAAGCGCGTGGACAATCCGCACGACGCGGCCTACCGTCCGCTCTTTCCGTGACCTCGTCGTCGTATCCCTCCTTTCCGCCGCCTTCCAGCGACGCGCCCGATCCGGAGGGTCCGGACGCGGTGCGCGGGGCGCGCCGGCTCGTCGTCGTCGGCGGGGGTCGCGGCGGCGTCGGCAAGTCTCTCGTCGCGCAGAACCTCGCGGTCTACTTCGCGCAGCTCGGCAAGCCGGTGGTGCTCGTCGACGCGGACCCGACGGGCGCCAACCTCCATGCCAGCTTCGGCCTCACCGCGTCGAGCCACGACCCGCCGATCGAGGCGTCCGCCCAGGCGCAGTTCGAGGGCGGGCTCGTCGCGACGCAGGTGCCGGGGCTCTCCCTCCTGCCCGCGCCGCACGACTCCATCCTGCCGCCGCTCGCGCTCCGCGCCGGACGCAAGGCCCGATGGCTCGCGCGCATCCGTTCCTTGCCGGCCGAGTACCTCGTCGTCGACGTCGGGCCCGGCCACGGTCACTTCGCGCTCGACTTGATGCTCGAGGCCGACGTCGCGATCTGCGTGACGGTGCCGGAGCCTCCGGCGATCGAGACCACGTACCGCTTCCTCCGCGCGGCGTTTCGTCGCCGGCTCCGTCGCGCGCTGCTGCGCGATCGCTACCGCCTCGGCATGATGGAACGCGCGATCACCGAGATCGGCACGCTGCCCTCTCCGCTCGATCTCATCGCCGCGTTCCAGAAGATGGACGTCAAGCTCGCCGAGATCGCGTGGTCCGAAGCGCACCGCATGCGGATGAACCTCGTCGTGAACCAGACCCGCGTTCGCACGGATCTCGAGGTCGGCACGTGGATGAGCGCGCTGGCGCTGCGGCACCTCGGCGTCCCGCTCGACGAGCTCGGTCACATCGAGCACGACGACACCGTGTGGCTCACCGTCCGCAGGAACAAACCGCTCCTCGTCGACAGCCCCACGAGCAAGGCTGCGCGCAATCTTGAGCGGATCGCGCGCCGGGTCCTCGCGATCACCGCCTCGCGCACGCAAGCCACCGCGCCGCCGCTCATGCCGACGGACGACTTGAGTCACTACGCCGTCCTCGGCATCACGCGGTCGTCGAACGACGAAGAGGTGCGCCGCGCGTACAAGCGCCAGCGGGAGGTCTACGCGACCGGCGGGCTCGCGACGTCGGCGCTCCTGACCGAGGCGCAGCTGAAGGGCGAGCAGTCGCGCCTCGACGAGGCCTACGACACGCTGCTCGATCCGGTGCGCCGCCGCGCATACGACCTGTCGACGTTCCCCGACGCCGAAGGGCCGCCCGCCGCGAAGCGATCGGTCCCGCCTCCCGCGCTTGCCGCCGAGCAGCTCATGCTGAAGTCCGAGCTCGCGCGCGAGATCGGGCCCGACACCGAGTTCACGGGCACGTTGCTGCGCAAGGTGCGTGAGTCGCAAGGCGTCGAGCTCGTCGAGATCAGCGCCCGCACGAAGATCGCGCGCACGCATCTCGCGGCGATCGAAGAAGAGGAGTGGGCGAGCCTCCCCGCGAGCGTCTACGTGAAGGGCTTCGTCGCCGAGCTCGCGAAGTTCCTCCGCCTCGACCCCTCCCAGGTGCAGAAGACGTTCATGCGGCGGATGCGTGAGGCGCAGCTCGGGCGAGGGGACCAGTGAAGGCGCCGCGGTCGTTCGTCATCGACGATCGCTTCTTCGCGATCCTGCTCTTCGTCGTCGCGCTCGCCCCGCGGGTCTGGGTCGCGCTCGACATGGCGCGCGAGCCGGTGTGGGACGGGCACTACTACGACTTCGGCGCCCGGCGCATCGCCGAAGGGTTCGGCTACTCCGACGACTCCAGCGTCGACGGCGTCACGCTGTGGCATCCGTGGTGCCATTATCCCGTCGGCTACAGCGCGTACCTCGCGTTCTTCTACCGGATCTTCGGGGCGGGGCCGCTCGTCGCGCCGCTCGTCAACGCGGCCACCGGCGCGATGCTCGCGGTGGTCACCTGGATGCTCGCGCGGCACGCGCTGGTGACGTGGCGGGCACGCGCCGCCGGCCTGCTCGTGGCGCTGCACCCCGGGCTCATCCTCTATTCCGGCCTCGTCATGAGCGAGCCGCTCGCCGCGCTCCTCACGCTGGCCGCCTTCTGGCTTGCCGTGCGTGACACCCAGCCGCGCGGAATGATCGCCGGTGCCCTGATGCTCGGCGTCGCGGCGCTCGTCCGCCCGCAGGCCCTCCTCTGTGCCCCGTTCCTGGCGATGCTGCAGCCACGCACGCCCGAGGACACGCCGCTGGCACCCGGTCGGGTGGCCATCCGCCGCGTCGCGCAGGTGCTCGTCGTGTGCATCGTCACACTGGTGCCGGTGCTCCCGTGGACGGCGCGCAACTGCCGCGTGATGGACGGCTGCGCCCTCGTGAGCACCAACGCCGGCTGGAACCTGGCGATCGGTGCGTTCCCGCGGGCCACCGGCCGCTTCGAGACGCTCCGCGCGAGCGACGGCTGCCGCGAGGTCACCGGGCAAGTGCAGCAGGATCGCTGCTGGTTCGGGTACGGCGCCGCCCAGATCAAGGCGGCCCCCGCGCGGTGGCTGGCGCTCATTCCCAAGAAGCTGTCGTACACGTTCGACCACGAGTCCTTCGCGGTCGAGTACCTGCGTGAGGCGAACCCGTCGGCGTGGCCCGAGGCCCGGCGGGTCCGCGTGCGCGACGTGCTCTCGTGGTTCCACCGTGGGCTCGTCGTCCTCGCGGCGCTCGGCTGCGTGGCGCTGCGCTTCCGTGGGCGCGGGGTCTGGGCGCAGGCTGTCGTGCTCGTCGGGCTGGCCGTGCTCGCCTACGTAGCGAGCTCGGGCGGCGTGCCGACGTTCTGGCCCCTCGTCGTCGCGCTGTCGGTCGTGCCGTGGCTACCGATCCCGGGCCGCCCCCCGATGGCTCCTGCCCTGAAGCTCGCGCTCGGTTTCCTCGGCACCACGGTGCTCACACACGCCGTCTTCTTCGGCGAGGATCGCTACCACGTGGTCATCACGCCCGTGCTGGCCCTGCTCGCCGCCAGCGCGCTCCGGAAGCCAGCGGAAGAGAAGGCCACGCTACACCTCGCCGACGAAGATCCGGACGCGGACGCCGATCCCGCAGCCCACGGCGCCGACTGACAAAAAGTGAGCGGCGCGCTCGGGAAACCCCGGCACGCCGCTACGTTCAGGCAAAGCGAAGAAACGTTCGAAGCGTTACTTCTTGGGCTTGGGGCCCTTGGGGCCCTTCGCGCCGGCGTCCTTGCCGGGCTTGCCCGCGTCGACCGGGGGCGGCGGAGCTGCGTCCACCGCGGGGGTCGTCATGGAGCCCGCGTCCATCATGTCGCTCGAGGGGGCCGAGTCGGCCATCCCCATCCCGGAGTCGAGCGCGTTGGAGAGCGCGCCGGAGTCCAGGGACATGTCGGGGGTCGTCGGAACGGCCGGCTCTGCCATCTCGGGCTTCTTGCCACCGCACGCTGCAGCGAGGGCAAAGGGGGCGAGGACAAGAAGGAGTTTGATGGTTCGCATGGGCCGCCTGTCTATTCCCACTTTTACTCAAAGGCAAAGAAAAAGTCGTTTCCGCCCGTGCGCCAAGCTGGGCCAGCGGGTGACGCGGGCGCCCGGCACGCGTCCCGCCGGAAGCCCCCGAATTCCAACAAAACCAGGCGTTTCTGGGCCTGGCACGAGCACTGCTATGTTGACCTCCACTTGGGTGGCCGCGAGCGTGCGGCGTAGGAGGCCGGTCGATGCGTAAGCTTTTTATCGGGGTGATCTCGGCTGTGGCGGTGTCCGCGGGGGCGCTCGTCGTCGGTGGTGAGCGGGACGCGCAGGCCTGCGGGGGGTGCTTCCATCCGCCGCCTGGGCCCACGGAAAACCCGTCGATGGTGACCGCCCACCGGATGATCCTCTCGGTATCGTCCCAGCAGACGACCCTCTACGACCAGATCAAATACACCGGAAATCCGAAAGATTTCGCCTGGGTCTTGCCGATCAACGGCTCGGCCAAGGTAGGGCTCAGCGCGGACGTCGTCTTCACGACGCTCGGCTCGATGACGGAGTCGTCCGTCTCCCCGCCGCCCATGAACTGCCCGTTGCCGCCCGACAGCTGCTCGCAGAATTACGCGGAGGACAGAGGCGCGCCGACCGCGTCCGGTGCCGGCGGAAGCAGCAGCGGCGGCTCCGGAGGCGTTGCCCTGGACTCAGGCGTCGTCGTGACACACCAGGAGCAGGTCGGCCCGTACGAGACTGTGCAACTGCACGCAAGCGATCCCAGCGCCCTCAACACGTGGCTCGGCGACCACGGGTACGTCATCCCGTCCGACGTGCAGCCGATCATCTCGGCGTACGTCGGCGAGCACTACGATTTTCTCGCCCTGAAGCTCGCGCCCAACCAGGGCGTCTCCGCGATGCGGCCGGTTCGCGTCACCACCGCCGGCGGCTCGCCCGTGCTCCCGCTGCGCATGGTCGCGGCCGGCACCGGCGCAACCGTGGGCATCACGCTGTGGGTCATCGCCGAGGGGCGGTACGAGCCGCAGAACTTCCCGACCTTCCAGGTCAAGGCCGACGATCTCATCTGGGACTGGAAGACGAGCTCGAGCAACTTCACGCAGCTCCGTGCCGACAAGACCGCCGCGTCGAACGGCCGCGGCTGGGAGACCGAGAACTCCACCGACCTCTCTCAGGGGCAGATCTCGAACACCATCCTGCAGGGCTCGTCGCCCGGCTCCTCCTCGGGCGGCGTCGGCAACGTGGACTATGTCGGCATCGACGCGGGCGCCGACGGCGGCCCCGGCGAGTCGCCGAACCAGGTTCGTCAGGACGATCTCGACACCCTCTTCGCCGGGATGAAAGGCGGAGGAACCGTCCGCGTCACGCGCCTGCGCTCCGATCTCGCCCACGCGGCGCTCGCGGCCGATCTCGTCCTCCAGGCGTCGAGCGACCAGAGCGCGCTGCCGCTCGTGCGCCAGGTGACCAAGGAGGCCAACGAGCCGATCTGCCCGATTTACCAGGGCTGCGACGTCGTCGGCCAGGGGCCGCGCAGCCAGGCGCAGGCCGCCGCCGCGAGCAACAAGGGCCGCGAGTCGTTCTCCTGCGCCACCGCCAGCAAGTCGTCGACGGGCACGGTGGTCTACTCCGCCCTCCTGGGGCTCGCCGCGATCGCGCTGGTCCGCAGCCGCCGCCGTTCGAACAAACGCTGACCGACGGAGCACCACATGCGAACCACGACGAGCATTCTCTTGGGGACGGGGCTCGCGTGCGCGCTCGCGCTCGCGTGTGAGCGGGACGCGAGCGCGTGCGGGGGGTGCTTCCATCCGCCGACGGAGACGGAATCGGTCATCACCGATCACCGCATGGTCCTCACCGTGACCTCGCGGCAGACGACGCTCTACGACCAGATCCGCTTCCAGGGCAGCCCCAAGGATTTCGCCTGGGTCCTTCCGATCAATGGCGCGGCGACCGTGGGGCTCAGCGCCGACTCGATGTTCGGGACGCTCGACGCCATGACTGCGACGACGGTCGTGGCGCCCGATCCGCGGTGCCCCAGCAATCCGGCCAACTGCAACTTCGGACTCTCTTCCCCCGGCGCCGCCACGGACAACAAGAACGGCGGCGGCGTGAACGTCATCAAGCAAGAGGTCGTCGGGCCGTACGAGACGGTGCAGCTGGCCTCGAGCAACGCGACCGCGCTCACCGACTGGCTCACGAAGAACGGGTACGCGGTGAGCGCCGACGTCGCGCCCATCGTCGCCGCGTACGTGCAGGGGCATTACGACTTCCTCGCCCTCAAGCTGAAGCCGGGCGCGAGCGTCCAGTCGATGCGCCCGGTGCGCGTCACGACGGCGGGCGGGTCGGCCGTGTTGCCGCTCCGCATGGTCGCGGCGGGGACCGGACCGAAGGTGGGGATCACCCTGTGGGTCGTCGCCGAGGCGCGCTACGAAGCCCAGAATTTCCCGAACTTCGCCATCAAGAGCGAGGACATCGTCTGGGACTGGGCGAAGAACGGGAGCAACTTCGCGGAGCTGCGCGCCGCCAAATCGGCCGACGGCAAGAGCTGGGAGACCGAGAGCTCGACGACGTTCACCGCGCAGGCCGTCGCGAACGCGGTACGCAACGGCTACTACGGCGGCCAGGGAGGCTTCGGCGGCGGCGCGCCAGCCAGCGGCAACGACTACGCGCCCGTCACCGACACGAACGGCGCCGTGCTGAAGACGGCGGACCAGGTGCGCGAAGCGGATCTCGTCACGCTCGTCGATCAGATGAGCTCGCTGCGCATCACGCGGCTGCGCGCCGATCTGGCGCACGCCTCGCTCGCGGCCGATCTCGTGCTGCAGCCCGCCGCCGATCCCGGCGAGCTCCTGGGCCAGCGCCAGGCCACCAAGGAAGCGGGGCAGCCTCAGTGCCCGGTCTTCAACGGGTGCAGTGTCGACGGCACCGCGCCGCGTGACGTCGCCATCGCCAGGGCGAAGGCGAACGCGAGCTCGTTTGCGTGCAACGTCCACGGCGACGGGTCCTCCGGCGGCGGTGGTGGCGCGCCCCTGGGCCTCGCTGCGCTCGCGGGCTTCCTCGGCCTGGCGTTCGCGCGCGCGCGTCGTCGCGGGTAGCTCCTTCTTCTTTTCTGCTTCTTCTGCTTCTTCTTTTCTTCTTTTAACCAAGGAGCTTCGTCATGCGGTTGTTCGTCACGGCCTCGAGCCTCGTCGTCGCCGCCACGCTCGTCGCCGCCCTCGAGACGGACGCGCGCGCATGCGGCGGGTGCTTCTCGCCGCCGACCGAGCAGGACTCGGTCGTGACCGATCACCGGATGATCCTGAGCATCTCGCGCGGGCAGACGACGCTCTACGACCAGATCCACTACACCGGCAAGCCCTCGAGCTTCGCCTGGGTGCTGCCGATCAACGGGCAAGCGAAGGTGGGGCTCAGCGCCGACGTCGTCTTCAGCGCGCTCGACTCGCTCACGCAGACGCAGGTGCAGCAGCCGCCGACGAACTGCCCGTCGCCGCCCAGCGACTGCTCGAGGAGCTCGAACGCCGGAGGCTTCAGCGGCGGCGCGGACGCCGGCGCATCCCCCTCGCCGCCTCCCGACGTGACGATCATCCGGCAGGAGGTCGTCGGTCCCTACGAGACGGTGCAGCTCAGCGCCACCACGCCCGCCGCGCTCAACACCTGGCTCACGGCGCACGGCTACAACATCCCGACCGACGTAGCTCCGATCATCGCGGCGTACCAGACCGAGCACTACGACTTTCTCGCCTTGAAGCTCGTTCCCGGCGCCGGCGTCGCGTCGATGCGGCCGGTGCGCGTGACGACCGCCGGCGGCTACCCGGTCCTGCCGCTTCGCATGGTCACCGCCGGCACGGGCGCGACCGTCGGCATCACGCTGTGGGTCCTCGGTGAAGGACGTTACGAGCCGCAGAACTTCGGAAAGTTCCAGATCGCCAGCCAGGACCTGGTGTGGGACTGGGCCTCGAGCTCGAGCAACTACAAGCAGCTCCGCGCGGCGAAGAGCGACGGCAAGACCTTTGAGATCGAGAGCGCGACCACCCTGTCGCCCGACACGATCTCGAACCGCATCCGCTACCCCTCCTTCGGTGGCCGTGGCGGTCCGCCCATCCCGGTCGACGCCGGCTCCGACTACCTTCCCGCCACCAGCGCCGACGGCGGCGTGGCCGGGACCTCCGATCAGGCGCGCGAGGACGACATCGCCACGCTCTTCGCCGGCATCGCCCAGACGCGCGCCCGCGTGACGCGCATCCGCGGGGACATCGCCCACGCGA
Source organism: Myxococcales bacterium (assembly GCA_025359105.1). Lineage (GTDB taxonomy): Bacteria > Myxococcota_A > Polyangia > Polyangiales > Polyangiaceae > JANYHK01. Next base: position 27,674 of record JANYHK010000108.1, read on the forward strand.
ACCTCAACGTCGATCTCGATCTCCAGGCGGCGACCGACCAGTCCGACCTCCCGTCGCTCCGCATTCCGACGCAGGAGTCCGGTCAGCCTACCTGCACGATCTACAACGGCTGCGACGTCGTCGGTCAGGGGCCGCGCGATCAAGCGCAGGCCGCGGCGAAGAACAACAGCACCAGCACGTCCTCCTTCAGCTGCGCGGCCGCCGACCCCTCCGGCACCGGCGGTCAGCTCGCGCTCTTCGCGCTGGCCGGCTTCCTCGGCCTCGCGTACGTGCGCTCGCGCAAGAACAAATCCTGAGAGAGCGGAAGGCGACCGGAGACGGGAAGACGGACGGAGCGACGCACCAGAAGGTGCGGCAACCGTTCCGTGAGGGCGACGGTTGCTGTAAGGTGTCGCCGACCCTCAAAGGAGCGCCTTACCCCATGGTTCAGCTTCGTCAGACACTCTTCGCGGCGGCCGTCTTGACCCTCGCCGGCGTCGCGGCATGCAGCTCGTCGAGCAGCAGCAGCAGCGGCAGCAGTGGCAGCAGCGGTTCGAGCGGCGGCAGCAGCGGCACCGCCTGCGTCGCGTACGACTCCAGCAAGGTCGATCTGACGACCCCGAAGGTCAGCTTCAAGACCGACGTCGTCGCCGGCGTGTTCAACAAGAGCTGCGGTCTGTCGACGTCGTGCCACGGCTCGCCCACCGCCAGCCAGGGCGGCCTCTTCCTCGGCGCGAAGGCCGCCGCGGGCGCGGACTCGACCACGGTGCGCACCGCGATCGTAGGCGTCATGTCGAAGGATCTGGCGACGATGCCGTTCGTCACGGCGAGCGACCCGTCCAAGAGCTTCCTGATGCACAAGATGGACAACGACCAGTGCCTCTTCAACGCCCAGTGCACGGGCGCCGACTGCCAGCTCTCGATGCCGCAGGGCAGCGATATCCTGCCGGCCACGACCCGCGACGTCGTCCGTCGCTGGATCGCGCAGGGAGCGCAGGACAACTGATCGGCCGTATCACCGGTCGCGTCGTCGCCCAGGAGGGGGACGGCGTCGTGGTCGTGGACGTCGGGGGCGTCGGCTACGAGCTCATCACGCCGATCGGCGCCGTGGGGAGGCTCGGTGGCGACGCGGCGATCGTGACGTTCTTCGTACACACCCACGTGCGCGAGGACGCGCTCGTTCTCTACGGCTTCGCCACCGACGCCGATCGCGTGGCCTTTCGCGCGCTCATCAGCGTGTCGAACGTGGGTCCGAAGACGGCGATCGCCGTGCTGTCGGCGCTCCCCGGCCCCGAGCTCGCGCGCACGATCGCGAACAAGGACATCCCCAAGCTGACGAGCATCTCCGGCGTCGGCAAGAAGACGGCCGAGCGCCTCGTCCTCGAGCTCCGCGACAAGCTCAGCCTCGAGGGGGCGGTTGGCACGATCTCCTCACCGGCGACCGCGCCCAAAGGCAGCGAGCTGCTCATCGGCGCGCTTGTCAACATGGGCTACCGACAGGTCGAGGCCGAACGCGCCGTCACCGCGCTGGGCGAGCGCGTGGGCAACGCCCCCCTCGCCGATCTCGTGCGCGAAGCGCTGGTCGTCCTCGCGAGATGACGAAAAGCCCCCTGGTGGGTCGCAGGAGTCCTTTGAATGTTCCCTTCAAAGGACTCCTGCTCTAATGACTCTCGTCCCCATGCAAGACGTCCTCGCCTTCATCGACGCCCACCGGCAACGCTTCGTCGACGAGCTCGCCGAGTGGACGAGGATACCGGCCATCTCGAGCGATCCCGCCCACGCGGGGGACATGGTCAAGAACGCCGAGCACCTCATCGGTCTGGTGAAGAAGCTCGGCGCGACGAAGACCGAGCTCTGGCCGACGCCCGGTCACCCCGCCGTCTTCGCCGAGTGGATGGACGCGCCGGGCAAGCCCACCCTCCTCATCTACGGCCACCACGACGTGCAGCCGATCGATCCGCTGAACGAGTGGATCTCCCCGCCCTTCGAGCCCGCCGTCCGCGACGGACGCATGTGGGGCCGCGGCGTCGTCGACGACAAGGGGCAGGTGCTCATCCACGTGAAGGCGATCGAGTCCTTCATCGCGACGCACAAGAAGCTCCCGATCAACGTGAAGCTCATCGTCGAAGGCGAAGAGGAGATCGGCAGCGCGAACCTCGACGAGCTCATGCGCCAGAAGAAGAAGGAGCTCGCCGCGGATTTCGTGTGCGTGAGCGACACGGCGATGTTCGGGCGCGGTATCCCGTCCTTGTGCGTCGGCCTCCGCGGCCTCATGTACATCGAGGTGCACGTCGAGGGCCCCGCCCAGGATCTGCACTCCGGCTCGTTCGGCGGCGGGATCATGAACCCGGTGAACGCGCTGGCGAAGATGATCGCGCGCCTCCACGACGACGAGGGCAAGATCACCGTCCCGGGCTTCTACGACAAGGTCGTCGCGTTGACGGAGCCGGAGCGCGCGGAGATCAAGAGCCTCCCCTTCGACGAAGAAGAGTGGCGCAAATCGACAGGCGCCCCCGCGGTCTTCGGCGAGAAGGGCTACTCGACGCTCGAGCGCGTGTGGACGCGTCCCACGCTCGACTGCAATGGCTTCTCGGGCGGCTTCTCCGGCGAGGGGAGCAAGACGATCATCCCCGCGCGCGCGATGGCGAAGATCAGCTGCCGCCTCGTCCCCCACCAGGAGCCGGAGGAAATAGCCGATCTCGTCACGCGCTACTTCGAGAAGATCGCGCCGCCGGGCGTGAAGGTCCGGATCGTGCGCCTCCACGGTGGTCGCCCCTACCTCGCGCCCACCGACCACCCGGTGTTCGAGGTCGCCAAGCGGGCCTTCTCCAAGGCGTTCGGCAAGCCCACGGTCTTCATTCGCGAGGGCGGCTCGATCCCGTTCGTGCGGACGATCGCCGACGTCACCGGCAAGCCGTGCCTGCTCATGGGCTTCGGGCAGCCCGACGAGAACGCCCACGCCCCGAACGAGTGGATCGATCTCGAGAACTTCCACCTGGGCATCAAGAGCGCGGCGCACCTCTACGACGAGCTCGCGCGGCTTTAACCAGACGGACCCCTACGGCGATTGCCTGTGAGTCGCCGAAACGAGTAAGTTCTGCGCCCATGGCGGCGAAGAAGACGAAGGAAAAGAAGCGCGACCGGAGCGAGCGGAGGTTTCTCCCGCAGAGCGCGACCCCGCCCCTCGTCGTCAAGGTGACCGGCGCGCTCGGTGCGGCGGGCATCGGAGGCGGCGTGACGGGGCAATACCTTCGGCCCGAGGCGGTGCCTTATTCGATCTGGGTCCTCGCGGGCGGCGCGCTGCTGCTGGGCGCCGCGATCTGGATCGGGACGAGCGGAGACCCGGCGCTGCGCGTGGGCGACGCAGGCGTCGGCGTCGAGAAGGGCGGCCTGCGGCGGCTGCCGTGGTGGGGCATCGACGCGGTCATGTGGCGCGCGTCGGACGGCATCCTCACCGTGAGCGGCAAGGACGAAGCGGGCGCTAGCCTCTCGCTCGAGATCGCGCAGAAGAACCAGGCGCAGGCGGTCGCGTGGATCGTCAAGGAGGCGCGCGCGCGGATCCCGAAGACGTGCGAGGTGAGCGACGACGGGCTCGCGGAGATCGGCAAGGCGTCGCGCGACGCCGGGCTGGTCATGAAGCTCGACCCGCTCCAGATCGTCGGCCATCGCTGCGCGGCGAGCGACAAGGCGATCGCGTGGGAGCCCGACGGACGCGTCTGCCCGCGGTGCGAGCGCGTCTACCACAAGGACCACGTGCCCCAGGCGTGCGCGTGTGGCGGCTCACTCGCGGTGTTCCACAAGAAGGCCGACGAGGCCGCGGCGTCCGAGTCCGTCTAGCGTCGTCGAGCTTGGACTTAGCCCGTCTCGACGCGGTTTCGGCCGCGGTGCTTGGCGTTGTACATGGCCTTGTCGGCGCGCTGGACGAGATCGTCCAGCTGCCAGTCGAGGGCGGTCGCGCTCGCCAGGCCGACCGAAGCCGTGGCGGAGATGAGCTCGCCGTTCGGAAGCGCGAACCGCGCCTCGGCGATCGCGCGCCTTACGCGCTCGGCGGCGATACGGGCACCCGCGTCGGCCGTCTGGACGAGCGCCACGACGAACTCCTCGCCTCCCCACCGCGCGACGTGATCGCTCTTGCGTGCGATCCTGGCGACCACGGCGGCGACGCCCTGCAGCACGGCGTCGCCAGCGTCGTGGCCATAGGTGTCGTTGACGCGCTTGAAGTGGTCGACGTCGAGGAGCAGGACCGACCAGGGGTGCTCGTTCTTCTCTGCGCGGCTCCTGTCGCGCGCGATGATCTCGACGAAGGCGCGTCGGTTCATGAGGCCGGTGAGCGGATCGGTCGCGGCGATGCGCCGCGCCTCGGCGACGAGGCCGACCATCCGCAGCGCGCCACCCAGCTCGGCCGAGAGGATCTCGAGCATCCGGCGATCGTCGAGCGACGCGCCGCGCCGGGTCGGGGCGATGGCGAGCATGCCGAGGACCTCGTTTCCGAAGCGAATGGGGGCGACCAGCGCCGGCGCGCCCCCTTCACCGCCCAGCGGTCGCGCGTCTTCGACCACGAAGAGCTTGGGGTCGACCGCCCTGCGCCGCTCCTCGGCGACCTCGCGCTGAATATCCAGCGCTTCGCGCGCCTCGCGCTCGCTCGACGCGCGCGCGCTCTTGGCGGCATGCAACATCAGGCGGCCCGAGCCTGTGGGGACGAGCGCCATCCACCGGTAGCTGACGACGTCGGAGGTGACGCGCGTGAGCTCGGTGAACATCGATTCGACGTCGCTGTAGTGGGCCAGCGCGCGGACCTCGCCGGCCATCGTCGACTCGAACAGGGCTGCGTCCAGAAGCTGCGAGAGACGCTCGGGGATCGTGCCAATGCTTCGCGAGGGCGCCGGCGCCGCCACGTTGGACAGTGAGACCGTCTCCGGCTGGGCGTGCTCGAGCTCGGCGACGAGCGTGACCAGGCGATCGATCTCCGTCTTCGTCACGTAAGCCGCCGCGCCGGCGCAGCGCGCCCAGAAGCGGGTTCGGCGGTCTTCCGACGCCGTCAGCAGGACGACCGGTACGTTGGCCGTGACCGGATCGGAGCGCAGGAGCCGGCAGAGCTGCAGCCCCGAGATGCCGGGCATCCACAGATCGGTGACGACCGCGTCGGGCGGCGACGCCATCGCGAGCTCGGCGCCGGTCGTCGCGTCGGGCGCTTCGAGCACCTCCCACCCGTGCTCACGCAGGCGCCCCCCGATGAGCGTTCGCGCACTCGGGCTGTCGTCGATGAGAATGATGCGTCCCACGGTCCCCGGCGGTTTCCTGTTTTCCCTGGTAGGGCTGGTAGGGATAGGGTCGAGCATACACGCGAGGAGCGAACGTGAGTGACGCGAACGGCACGGTGGCCGTCCTGGGAACCGGGACGATGGGGCAGGGGATCGCGCAAATTTGCGCCACGACGGGGCACACCACGCGCGTGTTCGACGTCGCGCCGGAGCGGGCAAAGAAGGCGATCGACGCGATCGGCGCGCAGCTGGACAAGCTCGTCGCCAAGGGCAAGCTCACGGTCGAGGCCCGCGCGCAAGCGATGACGCGCCTCTCGCCCGCAGAGGCGGCCGGCCCCGCGTGCGAAGGGTGCGACGTCGTCATCGAGGCGGTGCCCGAGGACATGGCGCTGAAGGTCACGCTCTTCGAGGAAGTGGTGCGCGCCGCGCCCAAGGGGGCGCTCCTCGCCTCGAACACCTCGTCCTTGTCCCTGACCGAGCTCGGTCGCAAGATCGGCGCGCCCGAGCGCACGGTGGGCCTGCACTTCTTCAATCCGCCGCCGGTGATGGAGCTGCTCGAGATCGTCCGCGGCTTGGCCACCAGCGACGACGCCGTCCTGCGCGCGCAGGCGCTGGCGAAGGCGCTCGGCAAGACGTCGATCGTGGTGAACGACGTGCCCGGCTTCGCGACGAGCCGTCTCGGCGTGATCCTCGGCGCGGAGGCGATGCGCATGGTCGAGATGGGCGTCGCCAGCGCCGCCGACATCGATCGCGGCATGGAGCTCGGCTACCGCCACCCGATGGGGCCGCTCAAGCTGACCGACCTCGTCGGCCTCGACGTTCGCCTCGCGATCCTCGAGCACCTGCATCGCGAGCTCGGCGAGCAGTTCCGCCCGCCGCCGCTCCTCCGCCAGATGGTGCGCGCCGGCAAGCTCGGCAAGAAGACCGGCGAGGGCTTCTACTTCTGGAAGGACGGCGTCGCCGTCGCCAAGGGGTGAGATCGGACCGTTCGGAGCGGAGGTGATCGCGACGGCCCGCTCGCCTGCGCGTCCACGAGCCTGGCAAACGACGAGGGCGGCTGTTCGCGTGCCCGGAGCTCCACATCGGACCTGGATCGAGCGACCTGGTCCCAGCGGACGGGGTGGACCGTCCCCGCCCTTCGCGCTGCGGCATCCCTGCTCACGCATGCCGACGGAGCGCGGCTCGGGGTTTGCTGTGCACTCCAGGATGCGGAGACACCCGCACTCTCGTCGCAATTTTCTACGGCTCGGCATCGCCTCTCTCGTGACGGCATGCGGAGGAGCTGCGCCCAGCGCGGGCGAGACCGACGCGGAGGGGCTGGCGCGCGCGCACACGCCGGTGCTCGTCCTCGGTGCAGGCATCGCGGGCCTGGCCGCGGCGCGTCGGCTCAAGGAGCGCGGCTTCAAGAACGTCGTCGTCCTCGAAGCGCGGGATCGCATCGGTGGCCGCATCTTCACCGATCGTTCGACCGGCGCTCCTTTCGACATGGGGGCTGCCTGGGTCCACTACGCGAACGATCCGACCAACCCGCTCCTCGGCATGGCGAAGGCCGCGGGGCTCACGCCGCGCGCGACCGACTGAGACAACCTCTACGCTTACGACGAGGTCGAGGGACGCATCGCGAAGGCGGCGCTGGCGGACGGCGAAGCGTCGATCGAGAGCGCGCTCGCGGAGGCCGCGCGGCAGGTGAAGGCGCTCCTGGATCCCCACGTGCCTCTGGAGCCGATCGTCCAGCCCCTTCTCCAGCAGCGCTTCCCCGGCGCGTCGCACGAGCGCCTCCTCGCGTTCCTGCGCGCGTACTACCTGGAGAACGAGTACGCCGCGGACCTCGACGAGCTTGGCGCGTACGAGATCGTCACAGTCGTGGCGAAGAAGACGAAAGAGCGCGACTACCTCGTCGGCGGCTACGATCGCCTCCTCGCGTCGCTCGCGCAAGGGCTCGACGTGCGGCTCGGTACCGTCGCCCTCCGTGTTCGCCACGGCGCGAGCGGCGTCACGGTGGAGACGTCGCGCGGAACGTTCGCGGCGAGCAAGCTCGTCGTGACACTGCCGGTCGGCGTCCTGCGATCGGGGGCGCTCGAGTTCGAGCCGGCGCTGCCGGAGGAGAAGCAAGCGGCGATCGCGCAGATCGGCGTCGGGGACTTCGAGAAGGTCGTCATGCTCTTCGACGAGGCGTTCTGGCCGGCGACGCCGCACGGCTTCGGGTTCGCCTCCACGGCGAGCGGCACGTTGCCCCTCTGGCTCAACGTGCAGGCCGTCGCAGACACCCCGGCGCTCGTCGCGATGTCGAGCGGACACGTCGCGCGCGAGCTGTCGGCGATGTCGGATCACGCGGTCGCCGAGCGCGCGGTCGCGCAAATGCGCGCGATGTTCGGCGCCGCGTCGAAGGGGCCGAGGGCCATCCTCCGCACCCGCTGGCACGACGATCCCTTCGCGCGTGGGGCCTACAGCTACCCCGGACCGCACGATCTCGACGCGGCCATCTCCGCCTTGGCGTCGCCGGTCGACGGCCGGCTCCTCTTCGCGGGCGAAGCGACGGATCGCGCGTGGTACTCGTTCGCCCACGGCGCGTACCTCTCCGGCGTCCGCGCCGCCAACGAGGCCTAGAAGCACGGAGCCCTCCCGAAGCTATGCAGGCCCCTTCCGATCCGGCGGTGGAAAATACGGCGTCTCCACCCGTTGCTCGTGCGATCGGTACGCCCCGACGCCTGCGGGCTGCGAGGTGCGCGCTGGTGCAGAGGGGGCCGCGAGCGGGGTAGGGCGCGAGCTCTTCGGAGCTTCCGTCCGTCGGGTTCGCTTCGCGTTGATCACGTTGGCGATGACCTGCGGGTCGGTGTCGAGGTCTTCCGTGCTCAACTCCAGCACGTCCGTGACCAGCTCGGACTTCACGGCCAGGAGAGCGATCGGCCCCGCGATGAGATGGATGGGGCCGTCGCCCGCGACCCTTCGGTGCAGCGGAAGCGGCCCCACGCTCGCCGCGAGTCGCTCGGGGTCCCGCACCTCGAGGAGAACGAATCGGGTTTCCCGCTCGCCGCCTCGGGTGACCACACGACGCGTCCCCAGGCGCGCCTCCACGACGAAGTCCCACGGGATCGCCGCCCCGAGGGAGAGGAGGTAGATCCCGTCGACGCGAACGACGATCCGCGGTCGCCAGTCCAGCACCCTACGAAGCGCGACGAGCGCGCTCAGGGCGGCGACTCCCAGCACGACCGCGCCGAACGTCACGTCGCGCCCGAAGAACAACCAGTACCCCCAGCTCGCGAACAGGAGCGAGACGACGAACAGGAAGAAGAACCAGCCTCGCGCATACCCGAAGGCAAGTTGCCCGCTCATCGGGGAATCGTACCTCACGCCGTTCCGTTTGCAGGCCCCGTGCATTAAGCTCCGCGGGCCATGAGCCCTGCGCGCCCCGCTTACATCGTCGACGCCGTACGCACGCCCATCGCGAAGTGGAAGGGTGGCCTCGCGATGGCGCGGCCCGACGATCTCGCGGCTCACGTGCTGGCGGCGTTCGGCGCGCGGGCGCCGGCGGCGTACGCGCGCATCGAGCAGGTGATCTTCGGCGCGACGAACCAGGCCGGGGAGGACAACCGAAACGTCGCGCGCATGGCGGTGCTCCTCGCGGGGCTGCCCTACGAGATCCCCGCCGTCACCGTGAACCGGCTCTGCGGCTCGGGGCTCGAAGCGGTGACCGACGCGGTCATGCGCGTGTGGACGGGGGACGCGGAGGTCGTCGTCGCTGGCGGCGTCGAGAGCATGACGCGCGCGCCCTACGCGATGGCGAAGCCCGACGAGGCGTTCTCCCGCACGCCGAAGATCTACGACACGTCGATCGGTTGGCGCTTCGAGAACGCGAAGATGGCCGCGCGCTTCCCGCTTCAATCGATGGGGGACACGGCCGAGAACGTCGCCGAGAAGTGGAAGATCGGGCGCGACGAGCAGGACCAGTTCGCCCTCGCGTCGCAGAAGAGGGCGGGGGCGGCGATCGCCAAGGGGGCGTTCGCTCGCGAGATCGTTCCGGTGCCGATCCCACAAAAGAAGGGGGAGCCGGTGCTGTTCGCGGTGGACGAGTCGCCGCGGCCGGACACGACGCTCGAGGCGCTGGCCAAGCTCGCGCCGGTGTTCCGCAAGGGGGGCAGCGTGACCGCGGGAAACAGCTCACCCATCAACGACGGCGCCAGCGCGGTGCTCGTCGCGAGCGAGGAGATCGTGCGCGCCCACGACCTCGAACCGCTCGCGCGCGTGGTCGCCTTCGCGACGGCGGGCGTCGAGCCGAACCTGATGGGGGAAGGGCCGATCCCGGCAGGCAAAAAGGCGCTCGCGCGCGCGGGGTGGAAGGTGGGCGATCTCGACCTCGTCGAGCTCAACGAGGCGTTCGCCGCCCAGTCGCTCGCCTGCATTCGCGGGCTCGAGCTGGATCCCGAGAAGGTGAACGTCAACGGCGGCGCGATCGCGCTGGGGCACCCGATCGGATCGAGCGGCGCGCGCATCCTCGGCACCCTCGTTCACGCCATGAAGGCGCAGGGCAAGAAGCGCGGGATGGCGGCGCTGTGCATCGGCGTCGGTCAGGGGATCGCGATGCTCGTCGAGCGCTGAAGGTCGCTTCGGCGCGTGCGGTACCGCGTGCATACTGCACGCCTACTTCGCCGCGGCTTCGCCCCTACTTTACCAGCGCGTGCGCGAGCTCGAGCGCGTCGACGAGGTGATCGACGACCGTCTGATTGCTGCTGAAGGCTTGCCGATCGGCGTAGGTCCGCGACGCCGCGCCTACGGAGAGGGTCACGGTGGCGTAGTCGGCGTCGCTCGGGATGGAGGCCGGCGTCGCGACGAGCACGGTGGCGCGCAGCGCGGCGACGAGGCTATCGGCCTCCGCTGTCGTGAGGGGGCGGTGGGTCAGCGTTCCGCCGTCGCCGAGCGAGAGCGGCGGTCCGACGGGCGTGCGCCGGTGCGCGAGGACGACCTCTCCGAGCCCATCGAACCAGATCGAGCTCCCGATCGCGGTCGGGAAGCCGCCGGTGGAAGCGGCGTCGGCGGCGTCGGTCGGTTGCACCGGTGCGTCGAAGGGTGGCGAATAGGCGTCGTGCGGAGCGGATGCGTCCAGCGACGACGCGCCCGGTGCCGACGAAGACGAGCATGCGAGCAGTGTGACGGAGAAGGCGGTGACGAGAAGGAAGGTTCCCCTGAGCATGCCCCGAACGCAGCAACCGACGTGCCGCCCCGCAGACCCCTGAAATCCCGGGGAACTCCCGGTGCCGCACTGTGCCACCCTCCGATAGGGAAGGCCGTGCGATCTCGGCGGGGGAGGAGGTCGCCCGTTGAGGTAGGTTCGGGCGCATGACGCGTGTTTCGCCTCCGCCTCCCGGTCCCCCGTGGGACCTGCCGCTCGCCGAGGCGCCGTTCGCGTTCGTCGATCTGGAGATGACCGGCCTCGACGCCGAGAAGGATCGCGTCGTCGAGGTGTGCGTCGAGCGCGTCGTCGCGGGCCAGGTGGTCGCGCGTGTCGCGACGCTCGTGAACCCCGGCGAGCGCGTGGGCGGCGCGTCGCAGATCCACGGGCTCGACGCCGTCGCGCTGGCGGGCGCGCCGCCCTTCGACGCCGTCGTGGACGACGTGAGCCGCGCGCTGGCGGGGGCGGTGCTCGTCGCGCACGCCGCGGAGTGGGACGTCCGCTTCCTCCTCGCGGAGGCTGCGCGCGCGAACAAACCCATGCATGTTGCACATTGGCTCGACACGCTGAACCTCTCGCGTCGCGCCTTCGCGTTCCCGAGCCACGCGCTCGTCGCCCTGTGCGCGAGCCTCGGCATCCCCCACGAGCGCGCGCACCGCGCCGCCGACGATGTCGCCGCGCTCCGAGCCGTGTTCGACAGATGCGTCACCGTGCTCGCGCCGACGAGCGTGCGCGATCTGTGGGAGGTGAAGGTCGCCCAGAAGGTCGCGCGCGCGCACATCGTCGAAGCGTGCGTCGCCGCCGCCGAGCACGGCGTGGCGGTGAAGCTCACCTACCGCCCGAGCCGCCGCCCGCCCGAGCCGATCACGCTCGTCGTCACCGAGGTCGTGATGAACGTCGAACCGCCGCGGGTGGTCGGCTACCAGCTCCCGGGCCGCGGCAGGCGGGAGCTCCGCGCCGATCGGATCTTGCGCGTCGATCCGACCTGAGCGCCGGCTGTCCCGCCTGCCTCGGCGCCCCGCTGACCCCGCAGTAGACCCGCCCCCGTTGATCGGGTATCAGCTCACACGGAATGCGCTTCTCGCCCATTTTTCCGTGCTTCCTTGCGGCCTTGGCGGCCGCGTGCGGGCCTGGCCCCGACGCGAACGTCCCCAACCGGTCGCCCCTGGCCGAAAAATGGCTCACGCGCGCGAAGCAGAGCTACAAATCGGGCGATTTCGAGGACGCGCGCCAGTCCGCCGACAGCGCGCTCAAGGCCGCGCCGCGGGACCAGGACGCGCGCGTCCTGAGCGCTCGGATCGCGCTCGCCGCCCTCGACTACCCGCAGACGCTGAAGCTCACCGAGGGCCTCCACTCGACCGAGGTGCAGGGCCTGCGCGGGCGCGCTCACTGGTACGCCGGCGACATCGAGCAAGCCGCCGACGATCTCGAGGCGATGCTGCAGGACCCGAACGTGAAGGATCCGTGGGCGCGCGAGGTCGCGAAGCTCGCGCGGCGCGGGCAGGGGCGCCACCCCTTCGCGATCGAAGGGGGCATCGTCGCATCGGTCGAAATGCCGCCGGCGGGCGCGGCGCTCGTCGTTCCGTGTGAGCTCGAAGGGGAGCGCATCCTGGCGCTGGTCGCCACGTCGATCGGTGAGCTCGTGGTCGACTCCAACTCGCGCAAAGAGCCGGCGTGGGTGAACCTGAAATTCGGCGAGCACCTCGAGGTGAAGGATGTCCCCGCGCTGACGCAGGATCTCTCCGGCCTGTCGCGCCAGCTCGGCGCGCCCGTCAAGGCGCTCCTCGGCGTGAACCTCCTCCGGCACATGCACGTGACGTTCGATCGCCGCGGCGGCCAGTTCGTCGTGCGCCGCGACGAGCCGACGCCGCCGCCCGACGCGAGCCGCGTGCCGCTCTGGTACGTCCGCGGCGGGGGCATGCTGCTGCGCGCGAACATGACGGCGAAGGGGGACTCCCTCGCGCTCCTGCTCGTCGACTCGTCGGCGCCGTTCCCGCTCGCGCTCGAGGACGCCACCTGGCGTCGCGCGGGCGTCGATCCGGCGACGCTCAAGCCGGAGCCGGCCGCGCAGAACATGAAGGCGGGGATGGTCCCGTCGATGAAGCTCGGGGGCTTCGACTTGCAGTCGATCCCCGCGCTGCAGGGCGCGCCGCTCGGCGACATCCAGGGCAACGTCGACGTCGATCTCGGCGGCGTCATGGGCGCCGGCCTGCTCGCGCTCTTCCGCGTGACGTTCGGAGACGAAGGGCGGTTCGTCTGGCTCGAGCCCGATCCCGCGATGGCGCTGGGCCGGCCGCTCGACGCCGCGGGGCCATCCTCTCCTCTTCCTCCTCCTCCGGCAGCAGGTCCTGCTTCCCGTGCACCTGTGCCCAGCCCGGCGCCTTCTTCGGTCCCGGTACCGGCCCCTGCACCCGGCCCCAAGCCCGCCCCGGGCCCCGCCGGCAAGCCGGCCCCGACGACCTCGGCCCCCACCGTCGCGCCTCCCGGAGCCAAAAAATGACCGGTCAAGCCGTCGCGCGCCTCGCCGTCTATGCCGGGAGCTTCGATCCGGTGACGCTCGGCCACCTCGATCTCATCGAGCGATCCTCGGCGCTCTTCAGCGAGGTCATCGTCGCGATCGGCGTGCACCCCACGCGCCACCCCCTCTTCTCGGCGACCGAGCGGCAGGATCTGATCACGGGCGTCGTCGCGCATTTGCCCAACGTCGAGGTCGACTCGTTCGACGGCTTGCTCATCGACTACTGCCGAGCCCGCGCAGCACGCTGCATCGTGCGCGGCCTCCGCGCGGCGACCGATTTCGAGTACGAGCTTCAGATCGCCCACGCAAACGCCGACCTCTGCCCCGAGATCGACACGATCTTCCTGCCGACGCGCACCAAGCACGGCTTCGTATCGGCGTCGCTCGTGCGCGAGATCGCAAGCCACGGCGGCGACGTGAGCCGCTACGCGCCCGAAGTGGTGTGCAAGGCGCTCACGCAAAAATTCCCGAAGAAATAGCCTCGGGCTAGGATGGGCCGATGAGCTCATCGGAAGGCGCGCCCAGCGCCCGTGTCGCGGAGACGGTCGCCGCCATTCGTGCCCGCATGGCGCCCGGTGCGTCGGCGCCGAAGGTCGGCCTGGTCCTGGGGAGCGGGCTCGGCGCGTTCGCCGATTCGCTGGAGAGCCTCGTCAAGGTTCCGTACGCGGACCTGCCGCACTTGCCGGCGTCCAAGGTCATCGGTCACTCCGGCAAGCTGTGCTTCGGCAAGGCGCAGGGTGTCGACGTCGTGTGCATGCAGGGGCGCATTCACCTCTACGAAGGGCACCCGATCGCGAGCGTCGTTCACGGCGTGCGGACGCTCGCGCGCCTCGGCGTCGGCTGCGTGCTGCTCACCAACGCCGCGGGCGGGCTCGATCCGACCTGGAGCGCAGGCGATCTCATGCTCGTCAGCGATCACCTGAACCTCATGGGGACGACGCCGCTGCTCGGCCCGAACGACGACGCGCTCGGCCCGCGCTTCCCCGACATGAGCCACGCCTACGATCCACAGCTGCGCGAGGAGCTCCGCGCGGTCGCGAAGGGCGCGAAGATAGAGCTCCGCGAAGGCATCTACGCCGGCCTCCTCGGCCCGTCGTACGAGACGCCCGCCGAGGTGCGCATGCTCCGCGGCCTCGGCGCGCACGCGGTCGGCATGAGCACCGTGCCCGAGGTCATCGCCCTCCGCCACATGCGCGTGAAGGTCGGCGCGCTCTCGTGCATCACGAACCTGGCGGCCGGCATCGGCAAGGGGGAGCTGAATCACAAGGAGGTCGAGGAGACGGCGCGCGCGCGACGTGACGAGCTCCTCACGCTCCTCGGAGGCTGGGTCGTCCGCGCCGCGAAGGTGGCGTCGTGAAGGGCACCGTCTCGATGGCGCAGCTCATCGCCGCCGCGCGCGAGGTTCGTCGCCGCGCGTACGCGCCCTATTCGAAGTACTTCGTCGGCGCCGCCATCGCGACGAAGACCGGGCGCATCTTCGCCGGCTGCAACGTCGAGAACGCGTCCTTCGGCGCGACGATCTGCGCCGAGCGCAACGCCATCGGCCAGATGGTCGCCGCGGGCGAGCGTCAACCCATCGCATGCGCAGTGGTCACCGCCGGTCCCAGGGGCGGCTCGCCGTGCGGAATCTGCAGGCAAGTGCTCTGGGAGTTCGCGAGCGACATGCCGATCGCGCTCGTCGGTGAAGGACCGCGCGCTATTTCGCGGCGGGATACGTCCCTGAAGAAGCTCCTGCCCGACGGCTTCCGCTTGAAGCGCGGCTGACGGACACCGGAGCACATCCTCCCCCAGGGGTGCCCCCATTTGCCAGTCGACCGGTGGCGGCGCCGCCCGACCTCTTCCGTGATGGTAGCCTGCAAAACTGGAGGTCGTCTCCCTTTGGCCGAAGCTCCGGTGCGCGCGCCCGTCTCCGCAGGCGATGTCCTGGCGGGGAAATACCGCGTCGAGCGCGTGCTCGGCGTCGGTGGCATGGGCGTCGTCGTCTCGGCGCGGCACATACAGCTCGACGAGCTCGTCGCCGTCAAGTTCCTCCGCGACAGGGTGATCGACGAGCCGGAAATCGTCGTGCGCTTCCTCCGCGAGGCGCGCGCGGTCGCGAAGCTGCGGAGCGAGCACGTCGTACGCGTGCGCGACGTCGGCAACCTCGACAACGGCGCGCCGTACATCGTGATGGAGCTGCTCGAGGGCGAGACGCTCAAGGACCGCGTCAAGCGCGACGGCAAGATGCCCACCGCGCAGGCCGTCGACTGCGTCTTGCAGGCATGCGACGCGATCGCCGAAGCGCACGCGCACGGCATCGTCCATCGCGACATCAAGCCGACGAACCTCTTCATTTCGTACCGGCCAGACGGGCGCATGCTCGTCAAGGTCTTCGATTTCGGAATCTCGAAGCAGACCCAGCCGGAGGGGGGCGACCTCGACGGAGAGCTCGGCATGACGGCGACGACGAGCATGCTCGGCTCGCCGCTCTACATGTCGCCGGAGCAGATGATCTCGTCGCGCAACGTCGACGTGCGAACCGACATCTGGTCGCTGGGCGTAACTCTGTACCTCCTCGCGGCGGGGGTGCTGCCGTTCCGCGCCGACACGATGCCGCAAGTCTGCGCGCTCGTGCTCGGCGACACGCCGAAGCGCCTCGACGCGGTGGTGCCCGAGGTCCCGAAGGGGCTGGCCGACATCGTCGCGCGCTGCCTCCAGAAGGATCCGGACCTGCGCTACCCGAACGTCGCCGAGCTGGCGGCGGCGCTCGAGCCGTACGGGACGGAGCTGTCACTCGGCGCGTCGAGGCGCGTGTCGAGCATGCTCCGGGTGCCGGTGCCGCCGGCGTCGGGCCGCGGTCTCCTCCCGTCCGCGCCGGGCACCATCACAGTCGTGTCGGGCACGCCGCAGCTGCAGATGCCTGCGGAGCAGACCGACGTGAGCTTCGGCGAGGCGTCGCGCTCGCCGCTGTCGGCGCGGACCATGGGGCGCAGCCGCGGTGGCGTCGTCGGGATCGCCGTGACCGCCGCCGTCGTCGTCGCAGCGGCGGTCACGGCCGTGGTCGTGACGCGCTCGCGGCACCCAACGACGCCGGCCACCGCGAACGCGGCGCAGGTGAACGTGGCCAAGAACGAGCCACCGGCGCCTCCGCCGACCGAGCCGCCTGCGCTCGCCGTTCCGCCGACCACTTCGCGGGCGGCGACGCCCGACGCCGGCGCTTCCGTCGCCGCCGGCGCTTCCGTCGCCGCCGTCTCGCCCGTCTCGCCGCCTACCGGCGGCACGAAGGCGACGCCGGCGAAGGCAAAGCCGGCGGCCGCCTCCCCACCCAGCAAGGCGGGCGCGGCCGATCCTGGCAGCTACCGATGAGGAGAAGCCTCGCGCTCGCGCTCGCGACCTCGCTCGTGCTGTCCGCTTCAGGCGAGGCCGCGGCGCAGCCGGCGTCGTCGGACAAGGTCGCCGCGGAGACGCTCTTCAACGAGGCGCGCTCGCTCGCCGCGCAGAAAAAATACGACGACGCGTGCCCCAAGTTCGCCGCGAGCCAGCGGCTCGATCCGGCCGTCGGCACTTTGCTGAACCTCGCCGAGTGCTACCAGCGCAAGGGGCAGCTCGCGAGCGCCTGGCTTCAGTACAAGGAAGCGGCGAGCCTCGCCGCGGCACGCACCGACGAGCGACGCGCCCAGCTCGCCCGCGAGAAGGCCGCGGCGCTCGAGTCGAAGCTGGGAAGGCTCAAGCTCCACGCGTCGCGCGAGGTCACCGTCGCGCGCGACGGCGCGCCGATCGACCCGGCCCTCTACGACGCCGACGTTCCCATCGACGCCGGATCGCACGTGATCGAGGCGAAGGCGCCGGGGAAGAAGGTCTGGCGCACGACGATCGAGTCCAAGGACGGAGCAAGCGTGGGCGTCGACGTCCCCCCGCTCGAGGATGCCCCCGTCGACGCGGTCGCCGCGGTCGCGCCGACCGGTGCCGGTGCGCCGCCGCCGTCACAGCCTCAGCAGCCGTCACGCGATGCCGGCGGAGGGCAGCGAATCGCCGGCCTCGTCGTCGCGGGCGTCGGCGTCGTCGGGCTCGGGCTCGGCACGTTCTTCGCGCTCGACGCCAGCTCGAAGTGGTCGTCGGTCACGGGCAAGTGCCCCGACAAGGTCTGCCCCGACGCCGCGACGCGCGACTCCGTTGCGTCGACCAAGGACGGCGCCACGAGCAGCGCGACCCTCGGCACCGTGGGCTTCGCGGCGGGTGGCGCGCTGCTCGTCGGCGGCGCGATCCTCTACTTCACCGCGCCGAAGGGTCCGAGCGCCGAGCGCTCCGTGCGTGTCACGCCGATGGCTGGTCGCACCGTCGCCGGCCTCGCGCTCGAGGGGACGCTGCCGTGAGGACGTCGCCTCGCGCCGGGCTGTTCGCGCTCACGTCCCTTTCCCTCCTCGGGTGCGGCGCGTTGATTGGCATCGGCGATCTCGACGTCCGCGGCGACGCGGGTCCCGGGCAAGATGGCGGGCTCGATGGAACGTCGAACGACGGACTCGGTTCCACCGACTCACCCTCGAACAGCGACGGGCCGAGCGAGGGTAGCGGCGGCGACGGCACCGTGACCGCGCCTGGCGGGATCTGCAGCGATGACGGCTGGTGCTGGAGTAACCCGCTCCCATTCGGCACGGATCTTCAGGGCGTCTGGAGCGCGCCGAGCGGCGAGATCTTCATCGTGGGTGCCGCAGGCTCGGTGTTCCAGATCGCCAACGGAAAGATCTCGCGCCTTCCGACTCCGACCTATGACTGGCTGCACGCCGCCTGGGGGACCACGGCGAGCAACGTGTGGGTCGTCGGCGACGACCGGGTCATCATGCAGTGGACGGGCGCGAAGTGGAATTTCGTGTCGAGCGCCGGCGGCCCGCAACTCTACGCCGTGGACGGACGCGCCGCGGACGACGTCTGGGTTGCGGGGTCCGGCGGCACCGTCGCCAGGTACGACGGGTCGGCGTGGAAGGACATCGGTACTCTGGGAACCACGGTCTACGGCGTCGCCGTTGCGGGGCCGAACGACGTCTATTTCGGGGGTGCCAATGGTTTGCTCGCCCACTACGGCGCCGTCGACGGCGGCACGGATTTCACGCAGCGGACGCTCGCCGTGCCCGGCGACTTCAACGACGTGACCGCGCTCTCGCCGGACGACATCTGGGCGGTCGGCGACAACGGCGCGAACGTTCACGTGACCCCCGCCGACGGCGGCGTCGCCATCCTTCCCCAGCTCTCGTCCAACCTCGAGCGCGTGCGCGGTCGCGGCCCGACCGACGTGTGGGCCGTCGGCGGAATCGGCGCCCACTACGACGGCGTCGGCTGGAGCGAGCAGCAGATCGGAAGCTCGTATTACCGCGGCCTAGCGGTCAACGGCGGCGGAGATGTCTGGGCGGTGGGCGACTACGGTAGCCTCGTCCACCACACCGGAGGCGCGTGGAGCGATCTCCGGCAGGGCAACCTCGCCGACCTGTTCGGTGTCTGGGGAAGCGGGCCGAACGACGTCTGGGCCGTCGGCGACGCGGGCGCGTGCCTGCACTGGGACGGCAAGGGATGGACGTCGTCGACGCCCGTCACGAACGGCGTCCTCAACGCTGTCTGGGTCAGCCCCGCCGGCGAGATGTGGGCGGGCGGCGGCGGAGGCGTGCTCGTTCACGCGGCGGCCGGGAGCACTGCGGTCTCGAAGCTCACCGGCGCCGCGACGAAAGACATTCACGGCCTCTGGGGGGCCGCCGCGAACGACGTGTGGGCCGTCGGCGGCGGCGGCGAGATCACGCACTGGGACGGCACCGCGTGGAAGAGCGTCACCAGCCCGGTCACGACGACGCTCAACGACGTGTGGGGCCTCTCCGCGACCGAGGTGTGGATCGCGGGCGCGGGCGGAACGGCGCTCCACTTCGAGGCGGGCGCGTGGGTGCAGAAGGACGTCGGCTCGACGGCCGACATGAACACGATCTTCACCGGCGCTGCGGGTGACGTCTGGGCGTCGGGCGCCTCCGGTCCCGCGAACAGCCGCGTCGAGGCGACGTCGCGCCTCTCCGGCGGAACCTGGGGAGGCGTCGCGGGGCCGACCGATGCCCTCTACGGCGGCGTGTTCGAGGTCCTCGACCTGTGGGGATCCTCCGCCTCGGATGTGTGGGCCGTCGGCGTCAACGGAGACATCGGCCACTTCGACGGGACCGCGTGGACGAAGAGCAAGAGCGGTATGCGTCGCTACCTCGCGCGCATCTGGGGCTCGAGCGCGAAGGACATCTGGGCGGTCGGCGACACCGGCGCCATCCTTCACCTCGTCCGATAGAGCTCGGATGCGCGTAGTTACACGCACGTAACACCGCGACCTGTCACGGGGTGCTGGCCCCCCACGGTCAGGGGTGAGCCCCTCTTGATCCACGTGTGTGCTGCGGGCACCGCCACGGAAACAGTAGGGTTCCGACTTGGCGCGGCCCATGCTTTCCTTTGTATTGCCATGAAGCGCGCAAAGTTCCTCCGGATCCCAAGCCTCGCGCTCCTCGTCGGCGTCGTCACGCCCAGCGTCCTCGGCCTCCTTGGCGCAAACGCCGGGTGCAGCAAGTCGACGACCGAGAGCACCAGCGCCGGCGTCTCGGCGATCATCTTCATCAAGCGGCAGCACACCGTCGTCGCCGACAACGGACAGGTCTCGGTCGACGTCGCCGGCGGCAACGGCCAGGTGCTCGATTACCAGCGCTACGTGCCGGGGGGCAGCCTCAACATCCTCGCGCCCGCCCGCGCCGACGGCGTCGTCACCAACATCACCGCCGACTTTCCGCAGGCCGACTTCAACGGCGCGGACGTGTCCTTCGACGGCACGCAGGTCGTCTTCTCGATGAAGAAGGACCCGACCGACCGCTACCACATCTACACCGCGCAGCTGTCGGCCGGCCCGGGCGGCAAGTTCGAGATCCATCCGAAGACGGGCTCCGACGCCGACGACATCAACCCCATCTACCTGCCGAACAACCGCATCGCGTTCGTGACGAACCAGATGTACACGCAGATGGGCACGCGCGCGGACGAGTACGAGCACTCGCGCGAGGTCACGCAGCTCGCGACGATCACGGTCGACGGCGGCGACGCCGACCGCCGGCTCGCTGCGCAGAACCTCTCGCACACGGTGGCGCCGTTCCTCCGCGCCGACGGCAAGATCGGCTACTCGCGCTGGGAGCACCTCGGCCCGGTCAACGACGTGAAGCTCTTCGCCGCCAACCCCGACGGCACGCAGATGGTGGCCGTGGGCGGCCAGCACGGCAAGCCCGCCAACGCGCTCTTCAGCGTGCGCGAGCAGTGGGGCAGGCCGAACGTGATGATCGGCATCGGCACGACGCGCAACCGCACCATCCACGCGGGCTCGCTCATCGAGATCGACGCGCGCAACGCGAACGATCCGGCGTGTGCCGACCCGACGAGCGCCGCGGCCGTCGGCCACGCGTGCCTCGACGAGGAGAACGTCCAGTACAAGATCCTGACGCCCGACGTGCCGACGACGAACGGCCCCTCGCCCGCCGGTCGCTACCGCGAGCCCAGCACGCTGCCGGACGGGCGCATCCTCGTCTCGTGGGCCGACGGCCCGGTGAACGATCTCGCCGAGCAGTCCATGACCCCGCCCGACTTCGGCGTCTACATCTACGATCCGGCCACGCAGAAAAACCAGCTCCTCTACAACGATCGCCAGACCTGGGAGCTCAACGCGCTGCCGGTCGCGGTGCGCAAGGTGCCGCCGGTCATCGGCGACCTGCAGCACGGGTCGGACGCGACGCTGCCGGTGCGGGTCGGCAGCGTCAACGTCGCGCAGACGAGCTTGAAGGAGACGATCAACGGCGGGCAGTTCGTGAACGTCGGCCTCGACGCCGCGCTGAAGACCGCGGTCGCCGTGCGCATCATCGAGGGCTTCTCCAGCGAGGCCGCGAAGGGCGTGACGATGTTCGGCCTCACGATGCACGAGGGCGCGGCCGTCCTCGGCGAGGCGAAGGTCTACGCCGACGGCAGCTGGCTCGCGAACATCCCTCCGTTTTTGCCGGTGCACCTGCAGCCGATCGACAAGTACGGCCTCGCTATCCGCTCGCAGGGCCTCTGGATCCAGGGAATGCCCGGCGAGGATCGCCGCTGCGTCGGCTGCCACGAGAGCCGCACCGGCCAGGGCGTCCCCGCGTTCGGCCAGAACCCGACGCGCGCCGAGCAGGCCCAGGCCGAGAACTTCATGATCCCGATCGCCGATCGCGTCGCGAACGGCGAGTACGGCTGGAACACCAAGGTGCAGCCCGTCCTGACGCGGGCGTGCGCCGGTTGCCACAACCAGACCACGAACGGCAGCGGCGCGCAGACCTTCTACAACATGACGCGGACCGATCCGGTCACCGGTCTCGCGACGACTTACCACATCCCCCGGTTCGACATGTCCGACACCCCGGTCACCGTCTACTACGACCGCAGGGTCGCGACGTACCCGGCGTCCTATGTCTCCATCTTCTTCCCCGCGGCGCTCGAGATGGGGATGCAGACGACGGTCGCCGGCACGATTCCCCCGAAGTGGGGCGTCCCGGCGAACGCGCGCGCCTCGGCGATGATCGCCAAGATCAACCTCTTGGCGGCGGACAAGACGACCGCGTTCCCGGGCGCCATGCATCCGGAGGACACGGGGCCGGCGAACACGCTCAGCGACGTCGAGCGGCAGATGCTCGTCCGGGTGATGGATCTCGGCGGCCAGTACTACGCCCGCCAGAACACCAACTTCGCCGCGTACAGCGATCCGTCCAGCGGCGTGAAGTACTGAGGGAAATGGCCATGCGTACCACCACGACATCCACGATCCTCGGCGCGGCGCTCGCCTGCGCGGCCTTGATGAGCGGCGGCACCGCGAAGAGCGAGAACCCCCTGAAGGACGGCGCCGGCACCGCGGCGATCTACGGGAACATCGCGCCCGATCAGATCGAGTTTCTCTCCACGCCCGATCGCATCAAGAGCGTCGCGTCGAGCGGCGCGCCGACGGCCATCTGGGAGACCCTCGAGCACGGCGAGAAGGTCGAGTGCCTGGACTGCATCTCCGTCGTTGAGCCGCTCCTCTACGACGCGAACGGCAAGACGCGCGAGATCGCCGCGTGGTGGCTGCGCCGTCGCGTCTTCGGTGTCTTCGGGCCCGGCGAGGCGTACGAGCGCACGCTGAACACGCTCAAGGGCGACGGCGATCCGCGCAAGCGCGCGTTCGCGGCCTACGCGCTCGGCGAGTTCCTCGCGACCCCCGGCATCGAAGCGTGCGCGACCGCGGTCGTCGCCGACGCCGATCCCACCGTGCGCGTCGCCGCCGCGTCGGCGCTCGGTCGGCTCAACGACGACGGCGCTGGCGCGCTCGGCAAGGCGATGGCCGACGCCGACGGTCGCGTGAAGATCGCGGCGATGAGCGCCGCGTCTCGCATCAACCAGTTCGCCGACACCGCCAGCGTGACGCGTGGCCTCGGGGACGCCGACGCCCACGTGCGGCGTCGCTCGCTCGAGCTGCTCGACTCCATGCACGCACGCGACGCCATCGCGACCGTCGCGTCGCTCGCGAAGAGCGATCCCGACGCCGACGTCCGCGGCGCCGCCTGCCACGCGCTCGGCGCCTTCGGGGACGCCTCCTCGCGCGGCACGCTCGAGGCCATCGCGCAAGGCGACGCGAACGGCCTGGTCCGTGACCAGGCCCAGATCGCCCTCCGAAGGCTGTAGCCCTACACTCCCAAGTCCCAGGCCCTATACTCACAAGCCTCAGCGGAGGCTTTGCTTTGGCGAGATCACTAACCCTCACTGCGAGCGTCCTTGTGGCCGCGACGGTCCTCGCCGTCGCGGCGGCGTGCACGACCAAGGAGCCGCAGCCATCGACGTTCTTCGATAGGACGATCGCGCCGGTCCTCGTCACGTCGTGCGCGCGCACCAACACCGGCGTCGGCTGCCATGTCTCGAGCGAGAAGGGGAACGCCTTCGGCAACCTCGACGCGTCGACGTACGCTGGCGTCGCGCGCCGCCGCGATCTGCTCGTCAACTACGGCCCCTACGGGCAGCCCGCGTTCCTGCTGAAGAACATCCCGGACTTTCCCGTCGAGGTGCAGACGTACGACGGCCAGAAGGTCACCGTCACCACCGACATCAAGCACACCGGCGGCCCGATCCTGGACCCCACGGCGACCGCTTACCAGGCGCTGCGCCGCTGGATCGACAACGGCGCCACCGAGAACAACTCCGGGGCGCCGCCCGGCTCGGCGGTGCGCACGCCTTGCTCCTCCAACGTGCCGGCGGCAGCAGGCTTCGACTCGACGAAGGATCCGCAGAACCCAGACTGGGGGACGTTCCAGGGCAGATCGTCCGACGTCCTCAAGAGCGCGTGCGCCGCCGGCAATTGCCACGGCACGACGGCGAACGACCTCTACCTCACCTGCGGCGACACGCCCGAGCAGAAGCGGTGGAATTACTTCATCGCGCAGGACTACCTCGCCCAGAACCCCGAGCAAAGCGAGCTCCTGCGCCGTCCGCTGTCTCCGGCGCAGGGCGGCTCTTTTCACGAGGGCGGCGTCGTGTTCGCGTCGCAGGGGGAGGACGGCTACCAGGTGCTCAGCGCGTGGGCGAAGGAGCATGGCCCGCCCAAGGTCGACGCGACCGACGCGGGCTTCGACTTCTTTGCGCACAAGGTGCAGCCGGTCCTCGTCAAGAAGGGCTGCATGATGCTGCAGTGCCACTCGGCGGTGATGTTCCACGACTACCGCCTCCGCGGCGGCTCGGGCGGGAGCTTCTCGCTCAGCGCAACGCGGCGGAACTACGCGCTGTCCATCCAGCAGCTGGCGCTCGAGAGCGAGGATCCCACGGCGAGCCGCCTCGTTCGCAAGAACCTGTACCGCCCGGAGCTCGAGGTGAACGGCCAGGGCATCGCCCACCGCGGCGGCCCGCTATTCGAGGACTTCGGGAAGGACCCGGCGTCGCCCGCGGCTTGCGACGCGCTCGTGGCGAAGGCGCCGTTCGACTACGACAAGGGGCTCGACAAGATCCCGGCGTACTGCGTGGTGCGCGAGTGGCTCGCCCGCGAGCGAGCCGTGCGCAAGCTCGAGCCGCTGTCGGCGATCGTGTACGTGAGGCGACCCGCCGCCTCCGTCCCGGCGCGCGCGCAGGACTTCGACGCGTACGCCCCGGGCGCCGATCTGCGCCGAATCCTGGCCACGGTCTCCCCCACCGGCGACGTCACCGTCTCGACCGACGCCTCGCTCACCGCCGGCTGCGGCCTCGATACGGCGA
This sequence comes from Myxococcales bacterium, assembly GCA_025359105.1. Classification (GTDB taxonomy): domain Bacteria; phylum Myxococcota_A; class Polyangia; order Polyangiales; family Polyangiaceae; genus JANYHK01. The sequence continues at coordinate 51,858 of JANYHK010000108.1, forward strand.
CCGCCGACATCAAGCGCCCCGCCGTGTCGTGGGACGGGAAGCTCGTCGCGTTCGCCGCGCGCACGAGCGCGGCCGCGCCGCTCAAGATCTACGAGATGAGCGCCGACGGCACGAGCTGCCACGCTCATGTAGCGATCAACGCCGGCTCCGACGCGCTGCAGAACGGCCTGCAGGTCCACAACTTCGACCCCGCGTACAGTCCGCCCGACGACACCGGAGCCGCGCACCTGGTCTTCGCGTCGACCCGTGGCAATTGGGACACCGCCGCGCAGGCGGCGCGCGCTGCAGGCGACGTGTACGACTACGCCGGCCCCCAGCGCACGCCGTCCGATCCGAGCAAGCCGAACGCGAACCTGTACGTCTTCGAGCCCGCGCCGGGCGTCGCCGGCGCGTCGCGCATCCGCCAGCTGACGTTCCTCCTCAACACCGAGCGGCTCCCGTCGTTCATGAGCGACGGCCGCGTCATCATGAGCGCGGAGAAGCGCTCGCCCGGCTTCTACCAGCTGGCGCTCCGTCGCGTGAACGTGGACGGCGGTGACTACCACCCGCTCTACGCGCAGCGCGGATCCATCGGCTACCGCGAGGCGATGTACGTGGTGGAGCTCGCCGACAAGAACTTCGCCGCCATCTTCCGCGACCGGGACGCGCCGCACGGCGGCGGCACGGTGGGTATCTTCAACCGCTCGCTCGGAATCGATTTCACGAGCGCCGATCCCGGCGACTACCCCGTCGATCCCGGCGTCATCGATCCGACGTCGCCGATGTCGCTGGAGCCGCAATTCTTCCTGCACTCGCTTCGCCTCCCCGACGGAACCGCGTCGGGGCACCTGAAGCAGCCGACGAGCGGCGTCTACACGTCGCCGGCGCCGCTGCCCGGGGCGAAGATGCTCGTCAGCTACGGCGCAGCCAGCGAGCTCGGCGCTTTCGGCGGCGACTACGACGTGTACGTGATGGATCCGGTCACCGGGACCAAGACCAAGCTCTTCGGCGACCCTGCCGCCGCCGAAATCGAGGCCGTCGCGGTCTACGCGCGTCCTCCCAAGGGACTGTACCGCTCGAGCCTCGAGGAGCCGAATGGCCACACCCAGGTCACCGAGGGCAAGGGCGAGGCGGATGTCTACGTCCTCGACAGCGCGGCGCTAGCGTCCATCCTCTTTCAGAACACGCCGACCGGGCGCACGGTCGAGAAGTTCAACGCGTTCGACCTGTACGAGGACATGCCGCCGGACAACGGCGTCACCAGCTACGAGAGCGGCGGGGCCAACGTCGTCTCCGACGCGTTCGGCAAGGTCTACGTGCGGCGGCGCCTCCTCGGCAACGTGCCGGTCGCCGCCGACTCGTCGACCCACTTCACGCTGCCCGGTGGCCTCCCGTTCTTGTTTCACCTGCCCGACACGGAAGAGGGCAAGGCCAAGAACATCCCGCGCTACCAGAAGGAGACGTTCGTTTTCTACCCTGGCGAAGCGACGCACCAGTCCTTCAAGCGCGAGTTTTTCAACTCGCTCTGCGGCAACTGCCACGGCGCCGTGAGCGGGCGCCAGGTCGACGTGGCGGTGCGGCCCGACATGCTCACGCAAGCTTCGGATACCCTCTCGCGCAACACGGTGCCGATCAATCTCAACTTGCCCCCCGCCAAGCGCGGGCCAGTGCAAGGGGCGCCGCCTACGCCGTAGATGTGGGTGCATTGAGCTGGCCGAAAGTATCGCAGGCCATCGCCGCCCGCGTCGCGTAGACCGAAGAGGATGTCGCGCGCCGCTCTCCTTGTCCTGGTCCTCGTTGGCTTCGCACCTGCGGCGCTCGGGTGCGGGGACGCCTCGTCGTCCGGCGCGTCGACCGACACGGACGCGGGCGCGCTGCCGTCGCCGACCGGGGGGGACGCTGCGTCGACGTCGGACGCCAGCACGCCTACCGACGGCGCATCGCCCCTCGACGCGCAGCGGCCCACCGACGCGAGGGCGGACGTCGGCGACGGCGCGATCTTTCCCCGCCCCGGGGCGTGCGTGCCGCCGGTGGCGCCGACGCCGAACGTACCGACCGCGCACGTCAAGGGAAGCACGTGCGCGAAGCTCGGGTACCTCGCGTACGTCCCCGCCGGCTATGCGGCGCGCGACGACTGGCCGCTCATCGTCTTTTTCCACGGCGACGGTGAGCGCGGCAACGGCACGACCGAGCTGCCGAACGTCGCAAACAACGGCCTGGCGAAGGACGTCAAGAACGGAACCTGGGACCCCAAGAAGCGATTCGTCGTCCTCTCGCCGCAGATGGACGATCGCAACGGCATGACCGAGCGCAGCGGCGCGAGCGTGCGGGATTTCGTCGACTTCGCGAAGAAGAACTACCAGGTCGACGTGAAGCGCATCTACCTGACGGGGCTCTCCGGCGGCGGCGCGCCCGTCTACAATTACCTCTCCGACTACGCTGGCGGTGAGATCGCCGCGGCGGCGCCGATCTCGGGGTGGTACTCGACGCAAGGCAAGGAGTGCACGTGGAAGCAGATTCCGATCTGGTACTTCCACGGCGCCGTCGACAACGTCGTCACCGCCGCCGACCACGCGACCAAGTCGTACGGAACACTCACAGCGTGCTCGCCCGCCGCGCCGATCGCGCCGCGATACACCTTGTTCCGCGACGTGGGGCACAGCGCGTGGGACCCGGCGTACGAGCTCACGGGCATGGACGCCGTGAAATTTCCGCTCGTCGCGACCGCGCCGGGCACGACGCCGTACGACGTGGCCTTCTACGACTGGCTCTTGCAGTACGCGCGTTGACCGATCGGCCTCGGGGCTTCTGCACGCTCAGCGCGTGAGGACGAAGTCGTCGCGGTGGACGAGGACCTCGGATTCGTGTCCGGCGCGCGCGGCGGCGACTTGCGATGAGCAGCGGGCGAGGCCGCGGCCGATTTCGGCGCCGTCGGGATCGACGAGGCGGACCGCGTCCCCCTCGCGAAAATCGCCGCGCACGCCGAGGACGCCGATGGCGAGGACGCTCTTGCCCTTTTCCTTCACGGCTAGGGCGGCGCCGCGGTCGAGGACGAGGTCCCCCTGCGGCCGCAGCGTGAAGGCGATCCAGTAGCGCCGGGCGGACAGGCGCTCGAAGGTGGGGCAGAAGAGGGTTCCGACGTCCTTGCCGGCGAGCACATCGGCGAGGACGTCGTCGGCGCGCGCGTCGGCGATGACGACGTGGGCGCCCGCCATCGTCGCGCGTCTCGCCGCTTCGATCTTGCTCGCCATCCCGCCGGTGCCGGCTGCGCTCTTCGTCGCTCGGACCAGCGGGAGCGCCTCCTTCGCGACGTCGTGCACGATCGGCACGCGGGCGCCATCGCGATCGAGGAGGCCTTCGACGTCGCTCAGCAGGACGAGGAGATCGGCGTCGACCAGCGGCGCGACCATCGCAGAGAGCTGATCGTTGTCGCCGAACTTGATCTCGTCGACGGCGACCGAGTCGTTCTCGTTCAGGATGGGGACCGCGCCGGCGAGGAGGAGCTCCGCCAGCGCGGCGCGCGCGTTGTTGCCGCGGACGCGGTCGGCGAGATCGGCGTGCGTGAGGAGGACCTGCGCGACGGTGATTCCGAGGCCGCCGAGCGCCTCCTCGTAGGCGCGCATGAGGACGCTCTGACCCGCGGCTGCGGCGGCCTGAAGACGCGCCATCTCCTTGGGGCGGGCGCGGTAGCCGAGCTTCTTGGTCCCCAGCGCGATGGCGCCGCTCGAGACGAGCACGACGCTGCGCTTCTCGGCGCGGGCGCCGGCGATGGCGCGCGCGAGACGCCCGTACACGCTCATGTCGGCGGCGAGGGTGCGCGAGCCGATCTTCACGACGATGCGCTTGGCGCGCGCGACCTTGGCCCTCTCTGCGCTCGCCATGCTCGGCCCGCTCATCCCTTGGTGCGCGTGAGGACCTCGTCGAACGAAGCTTCGAGGCGGCGCACGACCCAGCCGGGCAGACTCGCCGCGCCGATGATGAGCCCATCGGTGAGCACCGTCGCCTGGTCGCGCAGGTCTTCGGCGGGCCGCGCCGCGTCGTCGGCCGCGCCGTGCACGTCGGTCGTGATGGCGTGGAGGATCGCCTGGTCCATCGCGCGACGCACGCGGCGCGCCTCCTCGACGTCGATGCGGACGCTCCGCTCGTCGCGCCCGCCCGACAGGTAGCGGTGAAAAAGGTGCCCGAGCACGAACGTCTGGGCGGCGTTCCTGAGCGGCGCGAGCATGCCGAGTGGGCCGACGCGGCTCAGCACCTTGCCGGCGATGAACTGCAGCGCGTGCCCGGTGAAGCCGCGCGGACCCTCGACCCCGCTCGGCTCCGCGAGGACCTTGCGCGCCGCGGGCGTGAGCGACAGGCCGTGGCGGGCGGCGACGTCGTGGGCGAGCGCGCCACGGATCCGGCGCGCGACCGCGTCGGGCAGCCACGGCAAGGGAACGGCGCCAGCTGCCGCGCCGAACGCGCTGTAGGTTCCCAGGCGCCCAGGGCCGAGGTCGCGGCGCGCGAGCGGCGCGTGGACGCTGCGGGTCATGTCGTCTTGGTCCTTGTCCGTCATTTTTGTTCGTCCTCTCAGGCGAGCGCGCGCGTGAGCGGGCTCAGCTCCACGATGATCGCGTGCGACTCGAGCGCCGCGCTCATCAAATCGCGCGTCGTGAGCGACTCGCCCAGCTCCACGACGAGCACCGACGCGCTCCGCCGCACCTTCGCGCCCCGCGCTTCGACGGCGCGCGCGAGCGCCTCGACCTCGCCGGCGACCTTCAGCGCGTACGTGCGCTCCTGCGCGGCGAGCTCGCCCGGCGCGCCCTGGGCCGCGACCTGGGAGCCCTCGAGCACGATGGCCTCGTCGGCCTCGAGCGCCAGCGGTGCACCGAGCGCCATCGTCGGCGCGAAGACGATCCATTCACGCCCTTCCAGCGCAGCCACGAGTATACGGCCAAAGGTCCGCGCGAACGCGTCAGGCGCGCCCGCGGTCGGGTCGGCGAGGACGATGACCGGGGCCGCCGTCGCGAGCGCGCCGGCCACGACGGCGGCGCGCTTCACGTGGCGCTCCGCCTTGCCGAGCGGCGCATCGGCGATGACGCGCATCTCGAGCTTTTCGATCGCCTCGTCCGCGAGCTTGCTGGCGATGGCGGCGTCGTGCCCGGCGAGCCGGGCGCTCCAGCGCGCGTAGGTCCGCGGCGTCCACTTGGGCGGCATCGCGGGATCGAGCGCGGCCCCTGCGACGCGCCCGCCGCGGAGCGCGACGTCGGCGGCCTCGGCGTGCACGAGCACCGCGCCGCGCGACGGCTTGCGCGCGCCGCTCACCGCGTCGAAGAGCGCCTCCGCGGCGCCGAGAACGACGATGCGTTCGCCGGTGGTCCGAAGCGTCAGACCGTCGACCTGCGGTACGCCGCCCACGTCGGCGCGCGCGTCGTTCGTCTGGAGCAGCGGCTCGGTCACGATCGAGACGTTACCACACGACTGCCGCGAGATTCGGCCTCACGGCGCGACGGCGGGGGCCGCTGCGTCGTTCGTCGCGGTCGTTGCCGTCGGCGAGACGAGCGGCGGCGCGCCGAGCGCCGTGGGCGGCGCGCGCGTCGGCAGAGGGGAGGAGCCACTGGGGCTCGAACGCGCGCGCCTCATCGACCCGTCGCGCACGCCAAGCACGACGATCCCCGTCGCGACGACGCAGAGGACGATCAGGAGCGCGAGCAGCGCGAACAAGAGCACGCGGCCTCGCGCCGGCGGACCGGCTCCTGTCGTTCGACGCGCATCGGTGTACTGCGCGCCGAGCGTCGACGGCGGCTGCATCAGGTGCGGCGGCGGCGTCTGCTGCGGCCGGTAGACGTTCCCCATCGGCACCGACCCGCTGTCGGACTGCGGGTTTCCGTACCAAGGCGGCTCCATCACCTGCACCCCCTGCATCGCTTGGGGGGGCGGCGGCTGAAGCTGCGGCTGCGGCGCGTCCGCGTAGGAGGGCATCGGCGCCCGCGGCGGCGAGAAGCCGCGGGGAATGGGGTCCGTCATCGGCGCCGCGGTCCGGGGCGCCGGGGTGGGCACGCGTGCGGCCTCCATCGGGTACGCGCGCTGCTCGGCGGGGACCGGGTGCATCACCGTCTGGTCGCTCGCCGGCTGGATGCTCATGGGCTCGACGCGCGTGGCCTCGTCGTGGATCTCGACGGGCGGGGCCATGTGCACGGTGATGCTCTCGCCGCCCGACGGCTCGCTCGCCGGGCCTTGTACGACGGCCTTGTACGCCCACCGCAGGGCGTCCTGCATCGCGCGCGCGTCCGGCCACCGCCGCTCCTTGTCGAGCTCGAGCGCGCGGTCGACGACGCTGACGAGCGGGCGCGCGACGTCGGGCGCCGCGTGCGCGAGCGAGCGCGCGCGCATCGTGGCGGTGGCGTACAGGTGATCGCGCAGCGTCTGCGACACGTGCACCGACTGCCCCGACAGCAGCGTGAACATCGTCGCGCCGACGGCCCAGAGATCGCTCCGCGGGTCGATGTTCTCGGACCGGCCACTGGCCTGCTCGGGCGACATGAAGTCCGGCGTCCCGAGCATCAGCCCGGTGCCGGTGCGCTCGACGTTGCTCGACTCGCGCATCCGCGCGATGCCGAAATCGAGCAGCTTCACGCTGCCGTCGTGCGTGATGAAGACGTTCTCCGGCTTGATGTCCCGGTGAATGATCCCCTTGGGGTGCGCGGCCGCGAGCAGATCGAGGAGCTGGTCGCCGACGGTGAAGACCTCCTGCATCAGGAGCCGGCCGCCGACGCGCTCGCGGCGCGCCTCGAGCGACTCGCCCTCCAGGAGCTCCATCACGAGGAACGCGCAGCCGTCGTCGGCGATGTCGTCGTCGAGGACCCTCACGGCGCCGGGATGACCGACGGCGTTGGCCACGTATCCCTCGCGAAGAAACCGCGCGCGCACGCTCGGGTCTCGCGAGTAGTCGATGTTGAGCATCTTGATCGCGACGCGGTTGCCGTTGCGGTGCGTCGCCGCGTACACGGTGGCCATCCCGCCCGTGCCGAGGCGAGTGTCGATCCGCCATTTGTCCTTGATGACCGCGCCGATACGCCCCTGTTGCGCGCGACGTCGGCCGTCGAACGCGTCGGCCACGATTGGAACCCTCTGGGATTCTCCAGCGTACCATGCGGCTCTCTGGCTCGACCAATCGCTCACATGAGAGGAACGACGCCCACCCCCCAAACCTTTCGCCTGAGCCGCTCGGAAACGACGATGACCACCGACGAAGGGCGTTTAGGTGAGGAAATCCGCTGGTGAAGGCGTGTCTCGCCGGTCGGCTCGACAGCGCCCGCGACCAGGACCTGCCGGGCCATCGACACGTGGTCAAGTGTGCGCCCGGCGTTTTCGCCGCGCCCCACGTCGACGTGGGCGCTGTTCTCGACGACGACCACGAGCACGTCGCTCGGCTCGGCGCCGGCGGGTAGCGGGCCGGCGACGACGTCCACCACACGACCGTCGCCGTCCGCACGAACGGACACCGAGACCTTGGCCTTCGGCGCCCGGACCTGCGCCTCGACCGCCCGCGTGAGCGCCTGCGCGTCGCTGCCGGTCATCTCTGCGCGACCGTCGACGACCGCTTGCGGTGTGTAGAGGGAGCCGCGCCCCATCCACTGCGCGTAGGCGCGCTGGCGCTCCGTCGACGCCTTCAACGCGAACGGATCGGCCCAGCCGATGTAGTCCCAGTAGTCCACGTGCCAGGCGATCGGCACGACGAGCGCCCCATCGACGGGCTGCTCATGGGCAAGGCGCGCGAGCGTCTTGTCCGCGGGCGGGCACGAGGAGCAGCCCTCGGACGTGAAGAGCTCGACCAGGACAGGCACGCGCTCCCGCGCGGCGGGCGTTGCTTCTGCCCGGGGCGCACCGCGAAGGATCAGGAGCATCGCCACGGCCGGGACGAAGAACACGAGGACTGGGAGGGCGCGTCGCATGGGCGTCGGAGGGTCTACGCGGGGGATGGCCTTTGGTTTCGGGCGCGACCTCGGCAGTTGACCGTCAGGCGAGGGGAGTGTCCTATTTCCGGACACACATGGCGGCTAAGCGTACGGGGGAGGGGATGGAGCTGGCGCGGCAAGCGCAGGCGGCGTTCGACGCGGCCGACTTCGCGCGCGCACGCGATCTTGCGGAGCGCGCCGTGCACGCGGCGGATCGCGCGCCACAGCAGGGGGCCCGCTCGGCCGCGCGGCGCGTCCTCGCGCTCTCGCTGCTCTATGCCGATCGCTCGGACGAGGCGGGGCGGCTCGCCGAGGAGTCCGTCCGCATCGCCCGTGGTGCACGCGCCGACTCCGAGGAAGCGCTATGTGAGCTCGTGCTCGCCGAGGTCCTGCGCGCGCGCGGCGAGACGACGGAGGCGCTGCGTCACGCCTCGCGCGCGCACGTGCTCGGCCTCCGCTCCGGTGATCCGGCGACCTTGCGCTCGGTCGTGGCCGACCACGGCATCCTCCTGGCGCGCGCCGGCGACGGCGAACGCGCGCGCGCGCTGTTCGATCAGGCGCTCGCGATGCCGACGGCGGGGCAGTCGGCGCCGCGCGAGTTCCGTGTACTCTACAACGCTGCGACGATGCATCGCACGGCGGGGCGTTACGAGGCGTGCCTGCGCTTGCTCGACCGGGCGGCGGAGGTCGTGACGCGTGCGGGCCTCCGCGCCGCCGAGTGGCCGCTGCGCGCGGCGCGCCTCTTCGCCCTGCTCGACGTGGGTGCCGTCGAAGAGGTCCACGAGCAGCTGGAGGGCGCGCGCGTCACCGACGCATCACCGGCGTGGCAGCGCGCGCAGCTCGCCGGGTTCACTGCGGCGGCGGCGCTCCTCTCCGGTGAGCGACCGGAGAAGGTCGAACGACTCGTGAACGAAGGCCTCGCGATCGCCGACGTCGAGCGCCCGACCCGCTTCGCGCTCGAGCGCCTGCGGGGCCTCGCCCTCCTGGCCCGCGGTCGCTCGGAGGACGCTGAGCGCATCGCGATCGGCCTCACGGCGCTCGCGACGCGCGGCGGGACGCGCGCCGAGGCGGCGCAGGCGATGGCGCTCGCGGCGCGCGCGGGCAACCAGGACGCGTGGCTCTTGCGCTGGCTGGGCGCGGCGGGGCTGAGCGGCAACGGCGTCTCGGTGCGCACCGAGCACGAAGCGATGGCGGCGCTCGCGACGGAGCCCGAGCCGATCGGACAGCTCGCGCGCAACGCGCTCACGCTGCTCCGCGCGCGCCTCGTCGAGAACACCCCCGCCCGCCTCCGTCCGGCGATGCGCCACACGCTGCGCCTCGTCGAGTCGCGCCTCGACGGGGTGCGCAAGGCGCGGCGCGCGGAGACGGAGACGTCGCTCACCGACGCGGTGGTGCGCGCGAAGGAGGAGGTCGGCATCGCCGGCAAGGCGCCCGCGCTGCTTCGCGCGGTGGGGCAGCTCTCGCGCGCGGCCAAGAGCGACGCGAGCGTCGTCCTCGTCGGCGAGACCGGGAGCGGAAAGGAGCTCTTCGCGCGCCTCGCGCATCGCCTCAGCGACCGCGCGCACGGGCCGTTCGTCGCCATCAACTGCGGCGCGCTCGCCGAGCCGCTCCTCGAGGCCGAGCTCTTCGGCCACGAGCGCGGCGCGTTCACCGGCGCCGATCGCGCGCGTCGCGGCCTGTTCGTGGAGGCGGAGTCGGGGACGCTCTTCCTCGACGAGGTCGGCGAAATGAGCCCCGCGATGCAGGTGAAGCTCCTGCGCGTGCTCGAGGATCGCGAGGTGCGCGCCGTCGGCGGCAACAAATCGCGCAAGGTGGACGTGCGCGTCGTCGCGGCGACGCACCGCGATCTCGGCGCGATGGTCGCTGCCGGCTCGTTTCGCGAGGATCTCTTCTACCGCCTCGCCGCGATCATCGTGCGCATCCCCGCGCTGCGCGAGCGCCCCGAGGACATCCCCACCGTCGCCCGCGCGCTCCTCGCCCGCGATCCGGCGATGCGCGGCCACCGCCTCGACGTCCCCGCGCTGAGCCTCCTGGCCGAGCACTCCTGGCCGGGCAACGTGCGCGAGCTCGCGAACGTGTTGCGCGTCGCCGCGGCGATGGCGAGCGCGGACGTCATCGGGCGGCCCGATCTCGAGGAGGCCCTCGGTCCCGGCCCTCGCCCCACCGCCGAGACGCGCGCCCCCGCGCTCGAGGAGACGACGCTCGCCGCCCTCCGCACGCGCCACCGCGCCGAGGTGCGCGAGCTGGTAGGGCGCGCGATCGCCCGCGTCGACGGCAACAAGCTCCGCGCCGCCCGCACCCTCGGCGTGAGCCGCCAGGGACTGTACCGCGTGCTCTCCGAGTCGTAGGCTCAGGCACGGTGCTCGCACTTCATTCCTGTCGGAGCCTGATTCCCACATGATTCGCGCCGCAACGGGGCTGCCTTCGGAGGCGAGCGCCCCCAAGGGTCGTGCCTCGGCCCCCCATCGTTCGTGGTGCTTGGCGTTCGCTCGTCGCGCGCTCGTCGCGGCGGCGCTCTCTTCTGGTGTGGGTGTGGGTGTGGGTGGTGGCTTGGGCGGGTGTGCGAACGAGGACGCGGCGCAGGTCACCGAGCCCGTCGTCCTCGGCATGACGCCGTCGCTCGCGCCCGTCTACAACGACGGCCAGATGCAGCTCTATCAGGTGCAGGTCCCCGTCCGGTTCCCGATTCGCCGACCTGCGGACTCCGAGCTGCAGGGCCTCCTGGCGGCCGAGCCCTACCCGCGCGGCCCTTGGCTCAAGCAGAGCGACATCCGCGTCGAGGTTCGCTACACGCTCACGAACCTCGACGATCAGGCGCACACGCTCCTCATGATGATCGATCCGTGGAACGAGTTCGTCCGCTACAAGCCGGGCATCGTCGTCAGTGACGAGATGGCCCTGCCAAACCTCAGCGGCATCGAGCGTCGCGTGAAGATCCAGCCGAAGACGCGCATCGTCGGCACGCTCACGAACGACGACATGATCGAGCTCGCCGTCGATCTCGCGACGGCCGAGAACATCCTCAAGAACCCTCCCACCGATCCGAACGCCGATCCCGCGGGGCTCATCAACCGGGCCTTCAACTTCCAGAACCGGTCGAACCTGCCGGATCCGCTCGTCCACCCGTTCATTCCTCAGGTCATCGCCGGCCTGACCGGCTTCGACCTCGGTCTCCGCATGGAAGAGCAGGGGACCGTCGCCGTCGAAATCTTCATCGACATCACCGACAACAACGGCAATCGCGTCATCCCCGACGGCCAGAACGACAAGAAGATCTCGATCCCGCAGCGCTCCATCTCACCCCCCGGCGCCCGCCCGCTGAACTGACGCGCGACCCTGCGGATCCGCCGACACCGCTTGACAAGAGGGGCCCGGATCGCGCAGGTTTCGCGGCGGAGAGCTGTCCGAGTGGCCGAAGGAGCCTGATTCGAAATCAGGTGTGGGTGCAAGCTCACCAAGGGTTCGAATCCCTTGCTCTCCGC
>JANYHK010000019.1 GCA_025359105.1 Myxococcales bacterium
TCCCGCACAGCCAAGAGCAGCTCCACCGCCGCCCCGTAAACCCGCAACTTGTGATGAGGCAATGAGTACGTCGTCATCAGGAACCTCCATTCACCTCGCCCCGCCGAAGGCGGGGTGGAGGTTCCTGATGACGACGCACCCACGCATCCCCGCAGCGAGGCACCCAGGTGCGCGCGCGCACCCCCGCCCCCCGAGCATCGCAAGCCCAAGTGCCAGGCCCCGCCTGGCACGGGCTTGCACCCCCCGCCCCGCGACCGCGACCGCGACCGCGACCACGACCGCGACCGCGACCACGACGCTCGACCACGACCGCGACGCTCGACCACGACCGCGCCCTCGACCGTCGACCACGACCGTCGACCACGCTGGCTAATTCTCCGCTCGGAGCCTCGCCGGCAACATGTCCGCCCGCTCCAGCACCTTGTACAAGTACTTCCGCTCGAGCCCCGCGAGCCGCGCCGCCTGCGACAGGTTCCCCTCCGCGCGCCGCAGCAGATCCGCCAGGTACTCCCGCTCGAACCGCAGCACGAGCGCGCTCTTCGCGTCATGGTACGGAATGTCCGCGCGGCCAAGCGGCGCCGGCGCGTCCGCCTGCGACGTCGCGCGGAGGAGGAAGGGGAGCTGCTCGAACGACGCGCCCGGCGCCGCGAGCGCCACGCCGCGCGTCACCACGTTGCGGAGCTCCCGGACGTTGCCCGGCCATCCATACGCGCCGAGGCGGTCCAGGTTCGCGCCGCGCGTCAGGGGCCCGGCGAAGCGGTTCTTCTCGAGGAACACCTTCACGAGCTCGGCGATGTCGTCAGGCCGGCTGCGGAGCGGCGGCAGGTGCGCCTCGACGACGGCGAGCCGGTAGAAGAGATCCCCGCGGAAGGTCCCGCGTCCGACCTCGCTCCATAGATCGCGGTGCGTCGCGGCGACGATGCGAACGTCGTACTTCTCGGCCTTCCGTGCGCCGAGCGGCGTCACTTCGCCCGACTCGAGCAGGCGCAAGAGCTTGGGCTGGAGCGACAGCGGGAGGTCGCCGATCTCGTCGAGGAAGAGCGTCCCCTTGTCCGCGAGGGCGAACGCGCCGGGGCGATCCGCATGCGCCCCTGTGAACGAGCCGCGCACGTGACCGAACAAATCGCTCTCGATGAGCGTCTCGCTCGCCGCGCCGCAGTCGAACACGACGAAGGGGCCGTCCTTGCGGCGGCTGTGGTCGTGGACGCCGCGCGCCGCGAGCTCTTTGCCCGTGCCGCTCTCGCCGAGGAACAGAATGGGCGCATCGGAGACGCTCGCGCGCTCGAGCAGCGCGTAGATGCGTCGCATCGCGAGGCTGCCACCGACCATGGCGCCGAAGCGCCCGGCGGCGCTGGGGGCGATGTCGATCGGCTCTTCGGCGGGCAAGAGCTGAAGAAGGGTGCCGCCGACGCGGAGCGTGGTCCCGACGGGCACCGTCGCGCGCGTGATGGCGACGCCGTCGAGCCACGTGCCGTTGCGCGAGCCGAGATCGGTCACGTCGAAGCCGGCGCGCGTCGGGACGACGGTGAGGTGGCGTCCACTCACGGCCTCGTCGCTCAGGAGCACGTCGCACGCCGGGTCGGCGCCCACGACCACCCCTACCGCCGGCAGCGGGACCTCACGGCCGACCTCACCCCCGAAGAGCACGCGAAGTCGGCACTTTGCGTGGGTTTGGTTCCGCTGAATCTCGTTGGTGACGCGGCTGACGAGCATGGTGGGCTCGCCGATATACGGTGCGGCAGGGGTCATCCTGCCTCGCAGTCGTGCGATTTCGCCGGCCCGACGCGCTCCTTCAGAACGCGCCGCGGAACGCGATCGAGGGAGTGTGGAACACGTCGAACGAGCCGAAGTCCGTGCGCAACGGCGCGCCGTTGGGGGCCGCTTCCCGGTGCACGCCCGTCACGAACACATCGGCGCGGTAGGAGGCGCGGAGATCCAGTCGCAACCGCCAGCCGCGCGGCAGGATTCGCCAGCGGAGCCCGCCCGTCAGCGAGCCATTGAACACCCACGACAGCTCGCGCACGTGATCGTGGTTCTGATCGAGCGCCGCGTCGGGCGACGTCGGCGTGATGCCCGGCTGCAGGAAGTAGAACGCGACCGGCCCGCCGCCCCCGGCGAGCCCGACGTCGAGGAACGGCGAAAACCGCGGCGCCTCGCCTACACCGAAGCGCGCGCTCACGCTCGCCATGTAGTACTTCGAGTCGACCACCTGCGGCGGGCTCTCGCGGTTGAACGTGTAGTGCTGCTCGCCGGCGACGGTCGAGGTGTCCTTCAGCTCGTAGACGATGCGCGGCAGCTTGTAGTCGATGTAGCGCCCACCGACGACGAGCTCCTCCATGAAGGAGCGGAGGTTGTCGTCGTTCAGCGCCCACAGGATGTCGTAGCCGACGTCGATCTGCGAGTACTTGAGCTGCAGCGGCGCCGTCGCGACGACGTTGTCCACGTTCGTCGCTTGCACCTGGCGCAGCTTGCCGTTGGTGAAGGTCGCCAGCTTCACGCTCGAGCGGATGCCTAGGATGCCGATGCCGGCGTCGATGACGTCGCTCGCGATCCCCTTGATGCCGAGCGCGTCGGTGAGCGAGCTCGACTCCACCTTGCCGCCCGACGACCACACGCGGTCCGTCGCGTAGCCGAAGCCGAGGTTGGCGACGCCGGGCATCCGGATCCAGTCGAGCACGACGTCGAGCCGCGCCGACGCGAGGAGGATGGGATCGATGCGGTAGTCGAGCTTGAACGCTCGGCCGCGGTAGTCGTACGACACCTTGGCGTCGCCGGAGCGGTCGGAGGTGCCGATCGAGCTGTAGATGAACGCGTCGGCGCCGGCGTGCACGTCGATGCGGAACGAGTCGAGCGTCACGCCGACGATCTGATCGACGACGCTCTCGGTCAGCGCGAAGCCGGGGCTGTCGTCGACCGAGGTCTTGAGGGCCTTAGCGAGGGCGCCGGTCATCGTCTCGAGCACCTCGGCCTGCCGGTTCATCGACTCCTTGATCCCGGCGATGTACTGGGGCAGCTGGTAGACCTGCCGGCCGATCTTCAGGTTCGGCTTGTTCGTGAGATCCGCCGGAGCGGTGGGGAGCGCGCGGATGGTCTGGATCGCGATGATCGGCATCAACGCGAGCGCCTCCAGCTCGATGCGGAAGCAGACGGACAGCGCGAAGAAGCCGTCGCGCGCGATCTGCTCCTTGTCCCCCTTCGTGAGCTCCTGATCGCTCGCGAGGTTCTCGGCGTCGAGGCGCACGTGCTCCTTCGCGGCGTTGACGGCGGCGGCCTGCGCGGCGACGTTGCCGCGGGCGCGATCGAGCTCGGGCTGCCGTGCCTTCTGGTCCCGCTCGCTCGCGCCGAGGAGCTCGCGCGAGATGCGATGCTCGTTCTCGTGCGCATCGGCGAGCTTCTGCGTCGCGTCGCGGTACGAGAGCCAGTGCGCTTTCACCTGCGACGTCCGCGGGTTCAGCCCGGCGACGGCGTCGAGGAGCGACGGGTACTTCCCTTTCTCGGGCGGCGGGCCGTAGTCACGGAAGGTGTCCTGGATGTGATCTCGGTACACCTTCAGGATCGGGACCTCGTGCTCGCCGCTGCCGTTGTACGGGTACTTCTCGTGAAGCTCCTCCTTGATCTTCTTGGCGTCGGAGTTGCTCAGGGGGAGCCGCTTCACCCACAGATCGTTGGGCGTGTAGCTCGTTCCCGTGAGGATCCTGTCGACCAGCTGCAGAGTGACGGCGATGTCCTCGACGCGATCGATCGAGACCTTGATGCTCGGGTCCTCGTGCGCGTAGGCACGGAACGCGCGGACGTTCTGCGTCGCGCCGCCGCAGCCGAGGGGCAGCGCGGCCAGCGCAAGGGGCGCGATCAGCGCGAACGCCCGCGACAACGAGGTTCGGGAGGGACCCATGCGACGTCGAGCGTACGACGAGCGGCGCCTGTCCCACATTCAAATACGCCGGGTTCGGCCGAAAAATGGCCTTACGATGCGCCCCATGGGCTGCCTCTTCTGCAAGATCGTCGCGCGCGAGATCCCCTCCCAGATCGTCTTCGAGAACGATCACGTCCTGTCCTTCAAGGACATCAACCCGCAGGCGCCGACGCACGCGCTCGTCATCCCCAAGAGGCACCTGACCGGCATCTTCGACGCCACCGACGCGGACGCGGACAGGCAGATGCTGGGCGAGTTGCTCACCGCCGGCCGCCAGGTGGCCGCCCAGCTGGGGCTGGACGCGAAGGGCTACCGCCTCGTGATCAATCAGGGGCAAGACGGAGGGCAGAGCGTGCATCACCTGCATCTCCACGTGATGGGCGGTCGCCCGATGGGGTGGCCGCCGGGCTGAGGCTGTCCGTGCCGGGCGCCAGCCGTGGCCCGTGCTCGGCGTGCCTTTACAGGGCGTCCCTTTTCAAGGAGCCTCTCCGCTTCACGAAAGGGAGAACCGTATGAAGCTCTATCAGAACAAGCTCTCGCCGAACGCGAAGCGTGTCCGCGTTTGCGCGGGCGAGCTCGGCATCACGCTCAACGTCATCGAGCTCGACTTCACCAAGGGTGAGCACAAGAAGCCCGAGTACCTCGCGAAGAACCCGATGGGAAAGGTGCCGACGCTCGAGGACGACGACGGCGTGATCATGTGGGAGTCGCCGGCGATCCTGACGTACCTCGCCGGAAAAAACCCGCAGTCGAGCTTGCTCCCGACCGACGTCAAGGGTCGCGCCGACGCGCTCCGCTGGATGTTCTGGAACACCGCGCACTTCGAGCCGGCGGTCTACGGCCTCGCGATGGAGAAGCTCTTCAAGCCGATGATGGGCGCCGAGCCGGACGAGACGCGCATCGCAGCCTGCACCAAGGACCTCGAGCGCTATGCGCCGATCCTGAACGCGCACCTCGCGAACAAGACGTGGACCCTGGGCGACGCGTTCTCCGTCGCGGACATCTCGGTGGGCGTCGTCGCGGAGCTCCTGCTCCCCCTGCAGGTGGATCTGTCGAAGATGCCGAACCTGAAGGCGTGGCTGGGTCGCCTGACCGAGCGCGCAGCCTGGAAGGCGGCGGGCTGAGAGGCGGTCTCTCCTGACGCGAGCGCCTACGAGCCGCCGAGCTCGCGGGCGATCGCGTCGAGGAGGGCGCGCTCGGCCGCGCTCGGCGGAGGGGCGGCGGGCGCGGTGAACGGCGCGGCCTCGGGGCGCGCTACGCCGAGCGGGTGAACGCGCAGGTGTGCGCGCGTGATCGTCCCGAAGCGGCCACGCGCGCCGAAGAAGAGGGCGACCAGATCGGGGCCGACCGCGCGGCGCGGCCCCGGTCGCACGCGGAGCTCGTGACCGTTCGGCAGCCGCGCGTCGAGGCCGGAGAGGACGTGGTCCACCGGATCGCGGAACGGATCGCGCGTGCCGGGGGCTCCGTCGGCGAGCCAGTCGGAGACGCGCGCGTCGCGTGGAGCGTCGGGGCCAAGATCGAGCCCGAGACCCGCCGCCGCGAGCGCGGCCTCGACCTCCGCCAGCGTGAGCGCTGCGTCGATCTCCGCGACGAGGCTGGTCCGGTCGACGTGGACGACGGGGGCTCCGAGGCGGCTTCCCCCGCCCGTGCCCTCGCGGGTTCCGAAGCGGCTCATGCGCGCACCGCCCGTGGATGGATGTCGTCCGCGTAGGGCTCGGGGCTCGGTGAGGGGGCGAGGTTGCCGGGGTTGAGGATGCCGTTCGGATCGAACGCGCGTTGCAGCGCGCGCACGACGCCCACGCCTTCTCCGAGCTCGGCGCCGAGGCGCGGCGCCTTGGAGCGGCCGACCCCGTGGTGGTGCGAGAGGGTGCCTCCGGCGGCGATCGCCGCGTCCAGCGCGGCTGGCCACGCGCGATCGTAGGTCTCCGCGCAGCCCTGATCCCACGAGGTCCCAGGCGCGCGCGCGCCCGCGGCGCTGCCCGCGAACGAAAAGTAGATGCAGCAGCCGTCGGGGTACGCGTGACTGAAGTGGGCCATGACGAAGACGTGCTTGCCGAGCGCGTGACGAACGCCGTCGTACAGGGCGCCGAGCTTCGACCACGGAGCCGCCACCTCCATCGTGTCGGCCCACCCGCCGGCGGCGAACACCGGCGCCTGGCGGTAGCTCACCGAGTAGCGGTGAAGAAGCCATTTGCGTGCGGCGCCCTCTCCCTCGTACGTGCCCTTCATTCGCTCGAGGATGCGCCGCGCCTCCTCTACATCGTGCGACGGCGCGTCGCCGCTGCCCTCGAAGATGAGCACGAGCAACGCGCCGCCGAGGAGCGGCGAGGAACGGTCGACGAGCTCGTTCAGGATGCGCGGTCGGCGGAGCAGCGCGCGCAAGGCCGAAGGGCCCATCCCCGGCGCGGCCTGCGCCTGCTTCTCACCGCGCGCCTTCTTGACGCTGCCCTGCCGCGCCAGCATCGCGTCGAACGGATCGTAGAGGCGCGAGACGGCGGGGCGGAGACCCGCCTGGAAGAGCGCGCGCATCCCTTCCCAGCCTTGCTCCGTCGTCGGGAACGACCAGGCCCCGAAGCCGCGCGCCGTCGGCGCCGGGTGGAGGCGCAGGGTGGCGCTCGTGACGATCGCGAGCGTGCCCTCGCTGCCGATGACGAGCGGCACCATGCTCTGGCCGTTCGTGCGATGGGGCAGGCTCACGACGTCCCCCTTGCCGGTGACGCACTCGAGCGCGACGACCATGTCCTCGATCTTGCCGTAGCGCCCCGAGCACTGGCCGGCGCTGCGCGCCGCGACCCACCCGCCGACGGTGCTGCACAAGATCGAGGAGGGGAAGTGCCCGAGCGTGAGCCCTTCGCGCCCGAGCTTCTCCTCGAGCGGCACGCCCATGTGCCCGGCTTCGACCTCGAGGAGCGGCGCCGCGGGATCGAACCGACGCCACCGCGCCATCCGTTTGAGATCCACGACGAGCACGTCGGATCGCGGCAGTATCCCCGCGCACACGCCGCTGCCAGCGCCGAACGGGACGAGCGCGGTGCCCGACTCGTTCGCCCAGCGCACGATGCGCGCGACCTCTTCCGTGGACTCCGGCCACACGATCGCGCCCGGGCGGTGCGCGGCGACGTTGCCTGCGCGCACGGCGAGGTGGTGGCGCGGCCAGAGATCGCGCGCGTAGGCGACGCGGTCGGCCGCGTCGTCGCTCACGCGGAGACCCGGGAGCGCCTGGCTCACGTCCCGTCCGTGAAGCTCGCGGGTCATGGCCGCCGAGCGTACATCAGCTTGCGCTCGGCGGCCCGACGCCGTAACCCTTCCTGTCCGATGCCCTCCGTTCGCCCCGAAAAACCGCTGCTCGAAGCCATTCGCCAGGGCGTCCTGGTCGTCGACGGCGCCATGGGGACACAGCTCTACGAGCGCGGCGTTCTCTACAGCGTCTGCTTCGAGGAGCTCAACGTCACGCGCCCCGAGCTCGTTCAACGCGTCCACGAGGACTACCTCCGCGCCGGCGCGCAGGCGATCGAGACGAACACATTCGGCGCGCATGCCATGCGCCTCGAGAAGCACGGCCTCGCGTCGCGCATCCGCGAGATCAACCTCGCCGCGGTGCAGATCGCGCGAAAGGCCGCGGCGCAGCAGGCCAATGGGCGGGCCTACGTCATCGGTGCGGTCGGACCGAGCGGGTACTTCCTCGGTGAGGCGAGCCCCGAGGACCTGACGAAGGTCAAGTCGGCGATGCTCGAGCAGGCGCTCGCGCTCATGGAAGGAGAGGTCGACGCGCTCGTCATCGAGACGGTGCGCCAGACGGGCGAGCTTCGCGTGGGCGTCGAGGCCCTCGCCGTCGCCGCGGCCGGGCGGGTCCCGGTCATCGCGTCGGTGTCGCTCGACGAGCACGGCCTCATGGCCGACGGAACGTCGGCCCTCGAGATCGCCCGCCTCGCCAAGGAGTGGGGCGCGTCGATCGTCGGCGTGAACTGCTCGGACGGTCCGATGGGCGTCTTGACCGCCATAGAGCAGATGGCCCCCGCCGGCCTGCCGCTCTACGCCGTCCCCAACGCCGGCCTGCCGCGTCGCGTGGACGATCGCATGGTCTACATCTCGACGCCCGAGTACTTCGGCATCTATGCGCGGCGCATGTTCAAGCTCGGTGTGCGGATGGTCGGCGGTTGCTGCGGCACGACCCCGGAGCATATCAAGCGCATCGCGGCAGCCGCGCGCATGGCCGGCGCCGCGATCGACAAGGAGGAGGGCGAGGGCTCGTGGTCGGCGATCGAAGCGCGCCCCGAGGGCGCGTGGAGTGCGTCGCCCGTCGACGGGCAGACGGGCGCCCGCCCTCTGCCGCGCGCGAGCAAGAGCGGCTTCGCCGCCAAGCTCGGTCGAGACTTCCTCGTCTCCGTCGAGGTGAATCCCCCTGTTGGCCTCGATCCGACGCGCGCCATTGCGGCCGCCAAGATGCTGAAGGCCGGCGGCGTCCACGTCATCAACATCGCCGATGGCGCGCGCGCACAGGCGCGCATGAGCAACATCGCGATGGCGGTGCGCATCCAGCGCGAGGCGGAGATGGAGACGATCCTCCACGTCTGCGGGCGCGACAGAAACCTCCTCGGCACGCTGTCGCATCTGCTGGGCGCGCACGATCTCGGGCTCCGGAACCTCGTCATCATCACCGGCGATCCCCCGAAGATGGGCGACTTCCCCGACGCGTCGGCCGTCTACGATCTCGACTCGATCGGCATCCTGAAGCTCGCCTATCGCCTGAACCACGGCGTCGATCCCGGCGGCAAGCCGCTCGGCGGCGTCACGAGCTTCCTCCTCGCGACCGGCGCCGAACCGGCCGCCTTGAACTACGCGCGCGAGCTCGAACGACTCGGCCACAAGAAGTCCGCGGGCGCCGAGCTCATCATGACGCAGCCGGTCTACGATCCGGTGGTCCTCGAGAAGTTCTTGACCGACATCGAGCCGCTCGGCTTGCCCGTGCTCGTGGGGCTGCTCCCGCTCGCCAGCTTCCGCAACGCGGAGTTCTTGCACAACGAGGTGCCCGGCATGCAGGTGCCCCAGGCCGTACGTGATCGCATGAAGAAGGCGGGCACCGGCGCGCCCGCGCGCAAGGAAGGTGTCGCGATCGCGCGCGAGATGCTCGAAGCTGTGCGCGGTCGGGTGGCAGGCGCGTACGTCATGCCTCCACTCGAGCGCTACGAGCTGGCGCTGGAGGTGGTGGACGGGTTCCTGGGACCCGTCTCGCCGGAGGTGGCCGCGAGGTTCGGCGGGTGAAGCTCGACGAGGGGCACCGCAACCGCAGGCTCATCACGCGCGCAGTCCTGCTCGCGCTCGCGCTCGTCGTGTTCGCGATCCGGATGATCGACTGGACGCCCCGACGAAGCGGGGTCGACGCGCCGGCGCCTCTCGTCGACGCATCGCCGTCGGAGGACGCCGGCGACGACGCGAATGCCCCATTGGCGGCACGCTGCGGCGATCGCGAGGGCCTGCCGCTTCCGCCCGGCGCGTACGAGATGGGCGACGCGCTTTTGACCAAGGACCGCCTGTTCGTCGGCGTCGCGCACGACCTGGGCGGCAAGCACGTCGGCGCGCTCGTCACGCTCTCGCGCGACGGCGACACGCTCTCCTCCCCGAAGCTCGACGACAGCGACGAGCTCCCCGCCGACGCGCCGCCGCCCAAGGCGATTCTCCTCGGCGGCAAGCCGGTGCTCGCGATGTACGTCCAGCAGAAGGGTGCGCGCACGCTCGCGATCGACGTAGCCCGCATTCCGCAGCAGAGCGACGGGTCGTTCGCGTTCGACGTCGCGACCACGCCCGAGGGGCGCGGTCTCGTCGCGTGGGACGAGGACGCCGCGGGCGCGCCGCGCGGCGTCGTGAAGGTCGTGACGCTTCCGCTCACGGCGGGCGCCGAGGGGCGCGTCGTATCGCCCGACTCCAGCGACGCCGACGCTCCGCGTGTGGCGGCTCGCCCGGGCGGCTACTGGATCGCGTGGCTCGCCCGCAAGCCGGAGCCCGAGCGCGACGCGGCGCCCGAGCTCGAAGGCCCCGGCGAGAAGCGCCACACCACGTGGCTGGAGGTCGCGCAGCTCGATCCCAATGGACAGCTGGTCGGCGCGCCCGCGCGCATCGCGAAGGCGGGCTCTCGCGTCGAGTCGTTCGACATGCTCGCGCACGACGACACGCTGGACGTCCTCGTGAAAGACGACGAGCAGCCCGCCGACGACGAGGGCTCGCGCCTCGTCCTCGTGACGCTCCGCGGCGCAGAGACCCTCGTGCGCGTCATCGTCCCGCGCGGCGTGGGTCGCGGCGTCCCCGATCTGCTCGGCGCGCGCGCCGTCTTTTCGGACCTCACGGACCACGCCCAGCTCGTGCCGATCGCGCCCGGGGGGCGGCCGAGCCTCGAGCACGACCTCGCCAATGCGCGCCCCCTGGCCGCCCTGGGGGACCGTGTGGTGGCCGGATTTCCAAAAGATTCCGTCGCGCCGCTCGGCGTTTTGCGCTGTTTCGAAGCCCCGCGGCCACTATCGCGGAAGCAATGATCGGGCCCCTCTTCCTTCCCCGCCGCGGTTGGACTACGTTTTCGCACGTGCCCTCGCGATCAAGGAACGTACCCGGGCCTATAGCTCAATCGGTCAGAGCCCCCGGCTCATAACCGGGCCGTTCCTGGTTCGAACCCAGGTGGGCCCACCCGGTTCACCCTCTCTCTTAAGAAGGCACAAAGACAGCTGCTGCAAGGAGTTCACGTTTTGACTATTTCCGAGCAGATCAAGATCTTGGAAGAGCTCGCCGGCATCGACGCCGAGCTCAAGACGATGGATGAAGAGCTTACGGGCGATCGCTCGACCCTCACGACGCTCAAGGCGAGCCTGAAGAAGCTCGAAGACAAACGCGGCGAGGGCAAGACCGCGCTCGACGCGAACGAGAAGAACCGTAACGAGTTCATCATCGACGTGCGCACGATGATGCAGCAAGTGGAGCACTCGCGGGACAAGCTCAACCGGTCCCGCACCGAGCGCGAGTCGAACGCTGCCCAGCGCGAGGTCGAGGAGCTCCGCAAGCTTCTTCGCGATCGCGAGGACGAGATCGGGCGCCTCACCACCGAAGGCGATGCCCTGCGGCTTTCGCTGGAGGGGACGCAGGAGGAGATCAAGAAGCTCGAGGCCGAGCTGGGCTCCAACGAAGGGGCGATCACCCAGAAGCTGGGGAGCGTCGAGTCGCAGCGCGCCCAGCGCCAGAAGGCCCGCGACGAGGTGGCCAAGAAGCTCCCGCCCGTCGTCTACCGCCGCTACGAAACGATCCGCGGGCGCCGCGGCGTCGGGATCGCCCAGACGAGCGACGGCACCTGCAAGGCCTGCAACATGGCCCTGCCGCCGCAGCTCTATCACCGCCTCCGCAGGGAGCCGCTGATCGAGCAGTGCCAGTCCTGCCAGCGCCTCATCTACTTCGTGCCGCCGGTCGCGGGGCAAGAGGCGGAGCACTGAGGCACGTGCCGCTGCGTTTGGCGAGGACGAGGAGGGGAGTCACCCGTTGAAGAGCTGTCCCGCGTGCAAGAGGGTATACCCGGACGACGCGGGCTTCTGTCCGGCGGACGGGACGGGTCTCATCACCGCGAGCATGGTGCCGGTCGGCTCGAACGAGGACGTGCGCATCGGCGCGCGCCTCGGCGGCCGCTACGAAGTCCGCCGGGTCGTCGCCGACGGCGGCATGGGCCGGGTGTACGAGGGAATCGACAAGCAAACGAACACGCGGATCGCGATCAAGGTGCTCCACGACGACGTGTCGCGCGATGACGTCGCGGTCGAGCGGTTCAAGCGGGAGTACGAGCTCTCGGCGTCGCTGCCTCACGACTACATCGTCAACGTGCTCGATTTCCAGCGCGATCCTACGCTGAACGTCTTCATGCTCGTGATGGAGTTCCTCGACGGCGAGGAGCTCCGTCTCGTCATCAAGCGCGAGAAGTCGATCCCGCCCGAGCGTGTCCTGCGCATGCTGTCGCAGGTGGCCATCGGTCTCGACGAAGCGCACGCGAAGAACTTCGTCCACAGGGACCTGAAGCCCGACAACCTGTTCCTCTGCGGCTCGCGCGAAGGGGACTACACGAAGATCCTGGATTTCGGCTCGGTCAAGGACAAGAACAAGGACGCGAAGAAGCTGACCGTGCTCGGCACGACGATCGGCTCGCCGTTCTACATGGCGCCCGAGCAGGCGCAGGGGCTCGACACTCTCGACGCGCGCGCAGACGTGTTCGCGCTCGCGGCGATCACCTACGAGTGCATGACCGGGACGGTCCCCTTCGAGGGAAACAACGGTCCGTCGATCCTCCTCGCGATCATGACGAAGGAGCCCGAGCCGCCCAGCGAGAAGGCCCGCGCTCGCGGCGCGAAATACCCGGTGCCGCCGGCCATGGACCACGTGATGGAGGAGGCCCTCGCCAAGAACCCGAACATCCGCACGCGGACCGTCGGGGCCCTCGCCGACGCCGTGGGCAGAGCGTATGGGCTCGCCGGCGACCACCGCGCGTGGGCCCGGACGCCGCAAGCGGAGCTGCAGCGTCAGCTCGCCGAGTCGCTGCCGCGCGCGATGGCGGCGGCGGCTCCGCGCGCGCTCGAGGCGGCTGCGGATCCCTTCGCAGCGAAGCCCCCGCAAGATCGCACGATGCAGAGCCCCGGCAACGCGCCGCAGGGTTACGGCGGCGGCGCGGCGCAGGCCGGACAGAACATGGACCTGGCCTTCCAGGCCGCACGCTCGGCAGAGTACGGGATGGACGACGCCCCCGCCGGCGTCCCCCAAGGCCGCCCACCGTGGATCATTCCAGTGGTCGTGGGCGTGGTCGCGCTGTTCGTCGGCGGCGGGCTCGCGATCATCATCGCCCTCGCGAGGTGATCGTCGCTCTTCCGCGGCGCCTACGTTGCGTGACGGGGGCCGGGTGGTATGTCTGGGGCATGCGCGCGCGCCGCTGGTCCGTCCCTGCGAGCGCCGCCGCGTGCGCGATCGCGTGGGCCGGTTGCTCCGCGGGTTCGTCGGGCGGCGAGGTCATCAAGACCGATCAGGCAGCCGCGACGTCCAACGTCGGTTTTTGCCGCTCGACGACGTGCCCGGCCCCCGCAAACTTCCCGCAGAACGGACTCTGCGAGCCCACCGATTGGCCGCAGCGGTGCGGCGCCGCGAAGACCCGCGACGTGCCGTTGTGGTGGCGGAGCGGCTGCCTCGGTTGGTCCCTGCAGAAGGATGGCGGAAAGCACCTCTCGTTCGACGAAGCGCTCGCCACGCTCCAGTCGGGCTTCGAAGCCTGGGCGGCGCGTGCGTGTCCGACGAACGGAAGTGGCGGCTCGCATCCGAGCATCGACGCACGCTACCTCGGGCCCGTCGCGTGCGGGAGCATCGGGTACAACAAGGTCGTCGCCAACCAGAACGTCATCGTCTTCCGCGACGGCGGCTGGCCCCATGAGGCGAAGACCCCCGACGAGCTCCTCTCCGATGGCACATCGCGCACCATTGCGCTCACGACGGTGACCTTCGACCCGGAGACCGGTGAGATCTTCGACGCCGACATGGAGCTGAACAGCCAGCAGCACAAGATCATCCCGGTCACCGACACGACCGTCCTCGACGAGAACACGTTCGATCTCCAGGCGGTCACGACGCACGAGATCGGCCACATGTTCGGCATCGGCCACGCGCCTTCCAAGGCGAGCGTCATGTTCGCGAGCGACGAGGGGCACGATGTCCGCAAGCGAACTATCGGCCTCGAGGACATCGCGGCCATCTGCCACGTCTATCCGCCCGAGGGGACGCGTCCGGTGGACGTGTCCGTCGCCTCGACCGGGCAGGTCGGGATGACGGCGTGCGATCCGACGCCGCGGCACGGCTTCACCTCCGAGTGCCAGCGTGATCCGCCCGCGAAGAAGGGCTGCGCGGCGTCGCCCGGTGAGGCCGCCGGCGGCGGGGTGTGGGGCCTAGTCGGCGTGGCCGCGCTTGCGTTGCACCGACGACGGCGCCGCGGCGGCGGTCATTTGCGTTCGCGTCGCCTTTGAGCGAGGCGCTCGGCGGCGGTCAGCGGCCGCTCTCCTGCAGGGGTGGCGGCGCTCGCTCCGGCAGCGCCGGGAGGTGGCGCGGCGAGCGGTACGATTGGGGGCGGCCCGGGCGGAGGCCCGCCGGGCGGAGGCGCGCCGGGCGGAGGCGCGCCGGGAGGCGCGTACCCGAAGATGTTGGGACCGGCGTTCGGTGTCGCCGCGGCGGCGCGCTTGCGACCGAGGAGCGTTGCGTTGGTGCGCGCCTGGTCCTCCGCGCGGACCCGCGCACTGGCCAGCTCGCTCTCGCGCGCTGCGCGGCGCTCTTCCGGGGCGCGCGCTGCAGCGGCGCGCGCGCGTGACGCCGCGGAGGCGAGGAACGACGGCGTCCCCAGCCTGCGCGCCGCGACCCCCGCGAGCATCGCCAGCGCGGCCGCGAGCACGAGCAGCGAGCCCATCTTGGTGTATGCGAAGCGCCGCGACGCGCGATCGTCGTAGATGCCTGCGAGTGTGTCGCGCACCTTGCCGCCGGTCATCTGCGCAATGCGCGACAAGAGGACGCGATCGCTCCCCGTCGGCCGCAGCTCCTCGCCCGCGCTGAGGACGGCGCCGGTCGTTCCTACGCCGTCGCCGGTCACCTCGTCTTTCGCGGCCGCCACGTAGGTCCCCGGGCGCGATAGCGGCACCGTCGCGGCGTAGCGACCGGCACCTACCGCCTCGAGGGGCACGTCGCGCGAGAACCCGTCGGGTCCTGCGACGTGGACGGTGAGCCGTCGGAACGTCTGCGCGCGCCCGTCGTCGCCGACGACGTCCGCGCGCACCGAGAGCACGCCTCCCTGCGCGTCGGCCTCCAGGCGCACGCGTGGGTCGTCGCTTCGCCGCGCCGTGTCGCGCCCCAGTTGCCCCATCAGCTTCATCGCGCCAGGCCATCCCAGCCAGCCGGCGCCCCAGCGATCCTTGAAGTCGCTCGTGAACGCGGCGCTGCGCCCGATGCCGACCGACCACGTCGCCATCAGCGGATCGCCCTCGGGCCCGCCGAGGAGGACGGTCGCGCGCGGTTTCGGCACCGCCACGACGTAGCCCTTCAGCTCCGGCGCCTTGCTGAAGTCCACCGCCCGCGTGGGCTCTCCCGGCGCGCCGAGGCTCACCTTGAACGGCACCTCGTGGATGGCGCTCCGCGCGGCCAGGATCGTCTCCTGCGTGAAGACGGCGGGGAGCTTGGTGGCGTCGTCGATGAGGTAGAACCGGCCGCCGCCGAGCTTGGAGAGCACCTCGAGCTCCGGCGTGTCGCTCCCGCGGCCGAGCGAGATGACGCTGGTGGTGATGCCCCGCTTCATCGCTTCGCCGACGTAGACGCGGCAGCCGGCGAGCTGCTCGGCATCGGCGCCGTCGGCGAAGAGCAGCAGGTGCTTCAGGTTGACCGTCTCCTTCTCGAGCGCCGCGTAGCCGGCCTTCAGCGCAATGTCGGTGTAGATGCCGCCGCCGCCGACCGCCACCGCGCGGATCTTCTTACCGATGTCGGCCGCGTCGTTCACCGGGCCGAGCGGGACGGTCCAGGCGACGCGATCGTCCACGTGCTCGACGCCGAGGCGATCGCCAGGGCCGAGCAGCGACGCGCTCTTCGCCGCCGCCTCGTTGGCGAGCGCGAGCTTGGTCTGGCCGCCGACCGTTGCCGACATCGAGCCGGAGTAGTCGATCGCGATCACCTCGGCGAGGGAGGCGCGGCGCTTCTCCTTCTTGAGATCGAAGGCGAGGGGGCTCACCTCCTCGATGGGCGTGCGCGCGTAGCCGCCGGGGCCCATGGAGCGATCGCCGCCCATGAGGAGCAGGCCGCCGCCCAGGTCGCGGGCGTAGCTCGCGAGGGCGTCGAGCTGCACCGTGGCGAGATCGCTGGCGCGCACGTCGCTGAGGACGACGAGGTCGAACCCGGCGAGGCCGCCGACGTCGGAGGGGACGCCGCTGGTACTGCGTTCTTCCGTCAGAAAGCCGCTGGTCTGGAGCGCCTTCGCGAGCGGCGCCCCCTTGCCTGGGTCCCCCTCGAGCACGAGCGCCAGCGCCGGGCCCCGGACCCGCACGAAGGCGCTGCCCGCGTTGTCCTCGGGGGCGCCGTCGGCCGCCGGATCGAGGGCGGTGATCTCGACATCGTAGCGATGGAGCCCCGGCGAGGCGGCGGTCTCGCGCACGCGGAGCACGTCCTCGCCGGCCTGGATCTTCGCGCGTGCCACGTGGAGCAGCTCGCCGTCACGCTTCACGCGGACCTCCACGTCGGTCGCGACGGCGCTGCTCGTCACCACGCGCAGGTCGAGCGCCTCGCCCTCGTCGGCGCGGGTCGGAGCGCGCACCGAAACGACGCGCACGTCGGGCACCACCTTCTGCTCGAGCATGACGACATCGATGGGGACGTCGGCTGCGACCGCCGTGGCCGCGGCGGCGAGGGCGTCGCCGCGTGTCTGCACGCCGTCGGTCACGAGGACGATCCGCCCGGCGGTGTCGGCGGGCAGCTCGGCGAGCGCGCGGCGGATCGCTGCCTCGAGATCCGTCCCGTCGCGCCCGACCTCGATGCGCTGGGGCGGCGGCAGGTCCGACTGGGGCCGCGGCGGGTCCTCGGTCGCGGCCTCGGCGCCGAAGACCACGGTGCCGATGCGATCGTCGGCGTGCATTCCGCGCTCGGCCACCTTGAGCTCGGCCCGCACGCGCGCGTCGGCCCCTGGCACCATGTCGATCGACCGCGAGCGATCGACGGCGACGAGGATCGTCAGGCGATCGAGCGGCCGGCCCAGCTCCGGCTCGGCGGCGGCGAGGCACGCGCCGAGGACGCCGAGCGAGGCGAGCACGACCACCGCGGCGCGGCGCGCCCGGCTCATGCGCGCGGGGAGCATCGTGAACCGCCACGCGAGCCAGGCGCCCGCCGCCGCCGTGAACACGAGCGCGCGCGGCTCGCCGAAGCGCACGTACGTCTCCTTCACGAGCTCGGCGTGAACGAGCCCCTCGTAGACGAGGGGCGCGATGCCGGCGAGCGCGACGGCGCCGCTGGCGAACCCGGGATGCCCGCGCCGTCGTGCGCGGACCAGGAGCACGAGGGTAACGAGCGCGAGCGCGAGCGCGCCCGCGAGGTAGATGAGGCGCGCGAGCGGGGGCAGGGCAGGCAGGGCGGGCATCGTCGGTAGGGTCATGCGCGCGCCCCGACCTTGGCTCCCACCTTCACGGGCGACGGCGCCTTCACGCGCCGGGTGAGCCACCATACATCGAGGGCCAGCACCAGCGCGGCGAACAAGGCGAGCCACGGCGCCCACTCGCGATGCGCATCGGGTGCGCGCGTCGCTGTGAAGGTGCCGGCCGTCGCGTCAATCGCGATGGGCCGCGGGCGCACGTCGCTCTCCTTGTCGCTCGTGAGGTTCGCGGGGATGAGCACGGAACCGACGCGCGGCGCGCTCCAGCGCACCTTGTACAGCCCGGCGTGGGCGGTCGCGGGGACGATGGCGAAGCCGCCCTTCGCCGGCAGCTCGCGCTCAGGCATCCCGGGCCCTTCGACCTTCACCGACGTGACGCCAGCAGGGACGGCCACGCGCAGCGGATCGCCGGTACTCACCGGTCCCGCGGCACCCTGGGCGCGGTGCACGCGCGCTTGCTCGACCATGTTCCGCGCGAAGAGCACGAACGACGCCTTGAGCGGCCAATCGCTGTCGCCGACGTCGAAGCCCACGATCGTCCCGCTGCGACCGGGGATAGAGGCGTCGGCGATGAGCGTGATCTTGCCGGCGCGCAGGAGCGCTCCGGTGGCGCCCAGCGCACCGAGCCCGCGTCCGCGCGCGACGTGCACGCCGTCCATGGTGAGGAAGCGAAGCCGCGGATCCCCCGCTTCCCACGACGTGATCTGCGGCTGCTCGACGACGGGGCCGACGTCGAGCCCGAGGCACCGGCCTTCCGGCGGGGCCACGATGACGACGTCGTGGCCGGGCACCTCGGCCGGGCAGGCCCCTTCGACGAGCACGAGCGCGTCGGGATCGACGTTCACGGTCGCGAGCTGGTCGACGGTGATGCGCTGCAGGGAGACGTTGGGGTCGGCGTCGAGCGCGCGCGACATCCATGAGTACGGGGCCCGGGACGCCAGCGTGACCGGCATGCGCTGCCCGGCCGGCACGCGTCCGTACGCGACGTCGTCGACGGGGAGGGCATCGCCCGGCGAGAGTTGCGCGAGGAGGCCCGCGCCACGATCGAGGACGCTGGGCTCGAACGTCAGCACGACCGGGAGCTTCTCGCCAGGCGCGACGAGCACCCGGCGCGACGCGACCGGCTCGGACTTGCCGTCGATGGCCAAGGTGACGAAGACATCGCGCGGCTTCGTCCCGAAGCTCTGCACCATCACGAAGACCTGCGCCTGCTCGCGCTTGGTGATCGGATCGACGCCTGCGCGCACGTCCATGCGCACGATGGCCGCGTTCTCCTGGGCATCCCCGACCGTGCGCACGTCGGTCGGGATCCCTGCGGCGGCGAGCGGGGCGACGCGGGCCAGCGCGCCGTCGGTGAGGACGACGATGCGCCGTGACCCGCCCAGCCCGCGGAGGCGATCGGCCGCGAGGGCGACAGCGGCGCCGAGGTCGCCCTCCACGTCCTGCGGCGCGAGCTGCTCGATCGCCGCGCGCAGGTGCTTGGCGTCGCGCTCGAGCGGCGTGGCGAGGCGTGCGTCGCGCGCCGCTTCGATGACGAGCGCGTCCGAGCCGGGCGACAGCGCGGTCGTAACTTCGATGGCCGCCCGCTTTGCCTCGTCCAGGCGTGTGCCCGCGGCGGCACCCGAGCCCACGCGCGTCCCCATCGACGCGCTCGTGTCGACGACGATCGCGACATGGTCACCCTGCACCCGCCCGCCGCGCTGCGCCGGTCGCGACAGCGCGAACGCGAGCGCAAGGAGCGCGAGGATCTGCAGGAGCAGCGGGAGCTCGGCGACGAGCCGCTTGAACGGGTGCTTCGCCATCAGATCGCGCTTGGCCGCCTGCCACAGCCACGTCGACGGCACGCGCACCCGCACGCGCCTGATCTTGAGGATGTAGAGGAGCACTAGCGGTCCGAGCCCCGCGAGCAGCCACAACCCTGGCCGGTTCAAGAGCTCGAGGGCACCCATCTCAGTCCACCGCGCGGCCGACGAAGCGCCGGATCACGCCGACGCTCGGCTCCGTGGTCGTGGCGCGGACGTACGGCGCGCCATGTCGCTTGGCCAGCGCGCGGAGCCCGAAGATGAGCGCGTTTAGCCGCTCGGTGTAGGCCGCGATCGCCGTGGCGTCCAGCGTAACCTCGACGACCGCTCCGGTCTCGGCGTCCTCGAAGGCGACGTCGCCGTCGTAGGGCGGGTGCAGCTCTTCCTCGCTGAGCACCTGCACGAGCGCCACGTCGTGTCCGGCCGCCGCGGCGCGCCCGATGGCGAGGTCGAACGGCCCCGGATCGAGAAAATCGCTCAGCACGACGAGCATCCCCGGCCGCGGGGCGCGCTGGACGATCGCGTCGATGGCGCGCGTCAGATCCGTGCCGCCGCGCGCCTGCATCGCCTCGAGATCACGCAGGAGCTTGGGCAACGCCGACTTGCCCCGCGCCGGCGCCCCGATGCGCGAGAGGCCCTCGCCCGCGACGATGACCTGCGCCCGCTCGCTGCCTGCCAGCGCCATGTACCCGACGGCCGCCGCGAGCCGTCGCGCGGTGTCGAGCTTGGTCGGCGTGCCGGCCTCGAGCGACGCGCTCGCGTCGATCACGAGCCGCACGATGACGTCCTCTTCGGTGCGGAACGTCTTCAGCACCGGCTCGCCGGTGCGCGCGAACGCCAGCCAATCCATGCGCCGGAGATCGTCCCCCGCGGTGTAGGCGCGGTGCTCCAGGAACTCCGCGCTCCCGCCCCTGCGCTTTCCGACGTGCTCCCCGCCGCCCCCCGAACGCGCGCGGATGTGCATGCGGCGCCGCAGCGCCTCGAGCTCGCGCAGGAAGCCCGGCTCGATCAGCGCCGTCATGGTGCCTGCGGTGCCTGCTGCGCCTGCTGTGCCTGCGCCGCCGCGACGTGCGCGGCTTCCTCGGCGTCGAGCGCGGCGTTGGCCTGCGCGATCGATGCGTCGTGCTGCGCGACGACGCGCGTGCAGCGTCGCCCGGCAGCAGCCAGGAGCGCGAGGCCGAGCGCGCCCCATCCGGTCGCGCACGCGAGGCCGGCCGGCACCGTGAGCACGTGGTCGTAGTACGCACGGTCGATCGCGCCCATCATCACGAACGCGTAGAAGGGGCTCGGTGAGCCGACGATGAGCCAGTCCTTCTCGTTGCTATGGGCCACCACGCCGCCGATGGCCGCGACGACCCAGGGCCCCGCAGCGATCAAGAAGAGCACGCCGCCGCTGATGAGGCGCGCGATCCAGGGCGCGTTCCCGCGAGCGCGCAGCCACGCGTTCAGCCCGACGACGAACACGAAGAACGGCGTCGCGTACGCGGCGAAGACGAAGATCTGCAGGACCTTGGTCTGCTTGTCGAAGCCGGTGCCGAAGGCCTCGATCCCCGCCATGGTCCCGGCCGCCACGGTCACGAGCCCGACCACGCCGAGGAGCATCACGAGCACGCTCGTCTTGGTCAGGCCGGGGCCGAAGAATCGCGTCAAGGCGCCCGCCTTCGTGCGCTCCCAGTGCGTGCGCACGCGCCGCGACGGGCCAGGCGGCTCGAACGTGAACAGCATCGCGCAGAAGCACGCGTGGCAGAAGAAGGCGCAGAGGCCAACCAGGGCGAAGCCGAGGCGGTCGGAGTCGCCGTCGGAGAGGAGGCTTGGCAGCGTGCACGCGAGCGCGAGCGCCGGCGTCG
The DNA here is from genome assembly GCA_025359105.1 of Myxococcales bacterium. Classification (GTDB taxonomy): domain Bacteria; phylum Myxococcota_A; class Polyangia; order Polyangiales; family Polyangiaceae; genus JANYHK01. The sequence goes on from JANYHK010000019.1 coordinate 20,731, forward strand.
TCACGGAGAACCAGCGCTTGAGGCCCGTGGACCGATCGTCGGCGTCACCGGTCAGGTTCGAGATGGTCGTCTCGTACAGGAACCACGCCGGGACGATGACGAGCAAGATCGGCAAGAGGCCGAGGACGAGGAGGTACTCGAGGCCGAACGTCGCCCGCGAGTAGGCGAGGGGGAGCCAGATCGGGAACCCGTCCGGGACCTCGTTCCACAGTTTGTGGATGGCGAAGGAGGCGCCGACCCCGAGCACCGAGTAGAGGAAGGGGCCGATGCAGATCGCGAGCATCAGCGTCACGACGATCGCGCCGCGCAGGCTCGCCATGAGCGAGCTCACGGCCAGCCCGAACGCGACCGCCAGGCCTGCCACGAGGAACAGGAACGCGAAGGCCACCACGACCTCGACGGCGGTGACGCCGCCGAAGAGGAACGACAGCGCGCCGACCGGCGCGAGCACCACGATGTAGAGCGCGATCGTCGTGTACGCGGCCATGAACTTGCCGCGCGCGATCTCCTTGGGCGACAGGCCGGTCAGCAGCACCGCTTCCCACGTTCGCCCCTCGCGCTCCGACGCGATGCTGTTGGCGGCGACGGCGGGGCCGACGATGACGACGACCAGGTAGGCGATCGAGAAGAACACCTGGAAGAGCGCGCCTCCGAGCTGCGCGGGGCTCGTGCGATCGGCGGTCGCCAGGCCTCCGATCGAGCACATGAGGAGTGAAATCGACAGGGTCAGCGCGAAGAGGATCCACGGCGTCCGCCCGAGGCGCGCCGACTGGCGCATCTCGCGCATCCAGATGGCGTTGGCGTCGCGCGCCCATCGCGCGAAGAGGCCGTCCTTCGGCGTCGCGTGCGGCGTCGGCACGTGCGGCGGTGCGGCGGCGGTCATTGGACCTCTCCTTTGGTGACTTCGAGGAAGATCCGCTCGAGCTCGTTACGCTCCGGCTCGACGCCGACCACCGCGATGCCGTTCATGACGAGCGCGCGGACGACGCCGGCGAGCGACTGGTCATCGCCCATGTACGTGACGATGATGGTCCCGCCGGGACCAGGGCCGACGGTCGCCACGTTGGGGAGCACCTGAAGCGTGGCCGCGACGGCCTCGAGCGGAGCCATGACCTTCAGCTTGGCGCGACGCTTAGGGATCTCGATGACGTGCGGCGTCGGTGCCGCGTGCGTGGGCGGCGCGAACGGATTGCCCTGCGCCAGCGCTTGACCCGCCGCGTGGGGCGGGCCGGCGTAGGGGGCCTGCACCGGTACAGCTGGTTGCGCGGCGGCGAGCTCGAGCCGTCGCGCGATGTCGTGGATCGGACCCGCCACGACGAGCCGCCCACGTTCGAGGATGGCGACGCTCGTGCAGACGTCGGCGAGCTCGGTCAGGATGTGGGACGAGAGGAAGATCGTCTTCCCCATCGCGCGAAGCTCGACGAGCAGATCGCGGATCTCGATACGCGCGCGCGGGTCGAGATCGCTCGCTGGCTCATCGAGAATGAGGACCTTCGGATCGTGCAGAAGCGTGCGCGCGAGCTGAAGGCGCTGCTTCATGCCCTTGCTCATCGTGATGACGAGCTTGTCTCGCAGCTTCGTCAGATCCGTCAGCTCCATCACGGCGTCGACGACGGCGTACGTCGTCCCCGCCGTAGGCACGCGGTACGCGTCGGCGAAGAACTCGAGGTACTCGCGCACCGTGACGCGCTCGTAGACGCCTGCGTGGTCGGGCATGTACCCGATGATCTTCCGAACGCTCTCCGGATCGATCGTCACGTCGAGCCCGTCGACCTCGACCCGCCCGGCCATCGGCTCGAGCAGGGTCGCCATGACGCGAATGGTCGTCGTCTTGCCGGCGCCGTTGGGGCCGATGAAGCCGAAGATCTCACCCGCGTGCACGTCGAACGACACGTCGCGCAGGACGTCGAAGCGGCCGAAGCGATGCCAGAGGTGACGAACCCGGATCGCGGGCGGCGCCGCCAACGCGGCGATCGGCTGCGTGGCGCCGGCCGAGGGCGGCGCGAGCGGAACTCCCAGCGTCATGGTGTGCCTCCGTAGCCGACCACGCGAACGAGCACGCGATCGCTCTCGAGCCCCAGCCCGGAGTCCTGGCTCGCCTTCTCGCCGCCGACCATCTCGCCCATCACGACCGGCACGTCGTCCGGCCACCAGTCGACGGCCTCACCGGCCGCGTTCTCGAAAGGGGTCCACGCCTGCGCGAGCCGCTCGTTGTACTTCGAGGTGATCGCGTAGCCGATGTCGTGCGCCTGCAGGGGATGGACGGTGCGCGAGCCGCTCGTCGTGTGGCGCCGCGCGCTCGACGAGAGGGCACGCTTGCCCGCGCCCGAACGCACGCGACCGCCGTCCTCGATCGACGCAAACCAGGAAATTTCGCTGCCGGGCGCCCATACGAGGACGTCCACGAGCTTGCGGCCGGTGCGGTTGACGACGTCGACGCCGCCGTCGTCGGTGCGTGTGACGCTGACCGCGCCCTTCCAGTCGGTGAAGCCGTCCTCGCGCACCACGACCGTCTGCCAGGGCAGGCTCGTCAGGTTCTCGAGCGCCGCGCCGTTGCGATCGATGCGAAGGACGGCGTTCTCGTGCGAGCGGGAGTCCCCGGTGGCGACGTCGAGGACGCAGCCGCGGTCGGTGGCCAGCACGGAGAGCGACTTGGTCTCGCTCGCGAAGAATCCGCGGTAGCGACGCACCGAGCCCCGCGTCACCCCGGCACCGGTCTCGACGAGAGACACGTGACGTGCGCGCCCGCGCCAGCCCTTGCCAGCGAGTCCGACGAGCACGATCGCGCCGAACGCCGTGGCGCTCAGGATGGGCAGCCACAGGAGCGGCCGCAGCGGGCGGCCCTTCTTCGCGGCGCGGAGGAACGTCACCGGACCGGCGAGGATGGAGTAGAGGATGAGAAGGACGGCGGAGATGCCGAGGCCGGGCCGAAAATTCTCGTTCGGATCGAGCGCCCTGCGCACGTCCTCGAGGCGGTAGTCGTTGCGATCGCCGGTGCCGTGCGGGAAGGCGACGAGCGCGCGGCGATCCCACGCCCGCGTCACCATTTCGAGGATCCGCGCGTGTACCCAGGGATCGTCGAGCATCGGCGTGACCGTCGGATCGAACGCGAGGAGGTGCACTTCGCCGAGACCGTACGCGGCGCTCGCGCCGAGGTCCGAGGGGTGCAGGTTGCCACCGGAGTAACCGGTGAGCTTGTCCTTCACGTTGCCGGCCGGCCCGAGGCGTCCGGCGCTGGGGACGCGGACGGGCACGAACGTGGTGCCGCTCTGCGCGTCGGGCGCGAAGATCATGGGGATGGGCGGTGCCGCCTTGGGCGGCGGCTCTTGCTCGGGCTCGCCGAGGTCGAACGGCGTCATGCCGGGCGACGACGACGGGCGCGTGATGCCGGGGAGCCTGAGGAGGTTCGCCGGCGCCGCGGCGACCGACACGGGGCCGCCGACGAGCGCGGTGACGACCGGCCCGCGCAGATCCTCGGGCCGGCTTGGAACCACGCCGAGCGTGCCGCCGGCGAGCACCCAGTTGACGAGCGCGTCGAGCGCGGCCGGCTCGAGTCGCGCGAGCACGTCGGTGTGCACGAGCACCGCGGTCGCAGCGGCGTATCCGGCGGCGTGCTCGGGCAGGATGGGATCCCCGGTCGTCTTGTCGAACGTCGGCACCCCGAAGCTGAGCGGCGTCGTGCCGGTGCTGCCGTAGGCATACGTCGGCGTGCCGCCGGGGCTCCACGCCGGCGTGGTCGGCCACGCGCGCATCACCACCGAGAGCCGCGACGGCTGGTCGATGTCGACGAGCAGCGGGGCTGGCGTGCCGTTGATCGACACGCTCGCGGTCGCCAACGTCTTGCCCTTGTCGTCGAACGCGGTGACCGAGATGGCGGGGCCGTAGTACGTCGATCCGTGAATCGGCAACCTCACGACCGCGCTCTTGCCGGCCGGGACGTTGAACGGCGCGCGGGCGCCGAACTTCTCGCCGCCACCGTATGCGGCGGCGCTGTTCAGCTCGAGGGTTCCCTTTTGCGTCGCCGCGCTCAGGTTGTCGATGCGCGCGACGACGTCGCTCCACCCGGTCCCGCTCGTCGCGTCCGCGCCGAACATCGGCGATGCCGCCAGACCGAGCACCGGAGCGGGCGCGGTGCTCTGTGGCTCCGCGGTCGCCGGGGAGGTCACGAGCGACGTCGCGAGCGCGAACGCCACCGCGACGCCGAGAAGCAGCGCACCCCCGCGTACGCTCACGCGCGCGCCCCTTCACGCTCCACGTTGGCTGGGCGCGTCGGCACCGCGGCGAGGAGCGCGTCGATGGTCGCGTCCGTCGTCACGCCGTCGGCCTCGCCTTCGAAAGAGCGAATGATGCGGTGGCGTAGCGCGGGTCTGGCGACCTTCGCGATGTCGGCGAACGACACGTGCGCGCGCCCCTCGCACAGCGCGACCGCCTTGGCCGCGAGCACGAGTGACTGCGCGCCGCGCACGGCGGCTCCGTAGCGGATCGCCTTCTTCACGAGATCCGGCGCCTCGGGCGTCGCCGGATCGCTCGCCCGCACCAGCTTGGCCGCGTAGCGCACCACCGGCTCGGCGATGGCGACCTCGCGGCACATGGCGCGCAGCGAGAGGACGCCGTCCTTCCCCAGCACGCGGGGCGGCGCCGCTTGCCCGCGACCGGTCGTGCGCGTGAGCACCTCGCACATTTCGTCCTCGCTCGGGTTGGGGACGAGCACCTTCAAGAGGAAGCGATCGAGCTGAGCTTCGGGGAGCGGGTACGTGCCCTCCATCTCGATCGGGTTCTCCGTCGCCAGCACGAAGAAGGGCTCCTCGAGCACGTGGCGCGTGCCAGCGATGGTGACGGCGTGCTCCGCCATCGCCTCGAGCAGCGCGCTCTGCGTCTTCGGTGTCGCGCGGTTGATCTCGTCGGCGAGGACGATCTGGCCGAAGATCGGCCCGCGCTGGAGCGCGAACATGCTGCCGGCGGCGCGCTGGGCCGGGTCCATCACGAGCACGTTCGTTCCGACGACATCGCTCGGCATGAGATCGGGCGTGAACTGAATGCGCGAAAAACGCAGGTCGAGGCACTGCGCCAGCGTGCGGACGAGGAGCGTCTTGCCGAGCCCCGGCGCGCCCTCGAGCAAGATGTGCCCGCCGGCGACGAGCCCCCACATCACCTGATCGACGACGGCGGCCTGGCCGACGATGACCTGCCCGACCGCCGCCTTGAGCGTCGCGATCGTGCTCGCCGCGCTCGCGAGCCGACCTTCGAAGTTGTCCATCATGCCCGCGGGCTCCTTCTCATGTTCCGATCCGTCGCATCACGGCTGGAAGTATTGCCGTACCTGGTCGCGGTATTCTTCGGGCACGTCGCTCCGGTTGACGCCGTCGACCTCGCTCGGGCCCACGACCCTCAGGTCGCCGGTGCCGCGCGTGTTCGCGGTGCCGCCCGCCTTGCCTTGCGAAAACGTGGACACCGAACCGGGCATCGCGGCTCCCTTGTTCATGGGGCCTTTCGCGCGGCTCTTGAGCGACTGTGCGTCAACGGGGTTCGTCTTGCCCGTGTGGTTGCCGGTGCCCGGATCGTGGTGACTTCCGGGGCCGCCGGTGCCCGGCCCGTCTCCCGGTATCGGGATGGGCGTTCCGCCGGGTTGTCCCTGTTGGCCTTGCTGTCCTTGCTGTCCCTGCTGTCCTTGCTGTCCTTGCTGTCCTTGCTGTCCTTGCTGTCCTTGCTGTCCTTGCTGTCCTTGCTGTCCCTGCTGGCCTTGTTGTCCCTGTTGGCCTTGCTGTCCCTGCTTGCCGAGTTCGCGCTCGGTGTCTTGCGCGCCGTTCTGGGCGTCGTCGAGCTCTTGCTGACGCTTCGCCTCGTCGCTCTCCGTGTCGTCCTTCGCGAGGTCCTTCAGCTCGTCCTCGAGCTTCTTCTGCCCCTCGGGCGTCGCGAGATCATCGGCCAGGTCCTTGAGCTCCTGCGGATCGCCGGACTTGCCGCCGGGGTTCTGCTTCGCCATCTGCCGCAGCTTGTCGGCGAGGCGTTTGCGCTCCTCCGGCGTCATCTTCTCGAGGGCCTTGCCCATCGACTCGGCGAGCTTCTTCGCGGCCGCGTCGGAGCCATCACGGTCGAGCGACTCGGCCTGGTTCTTCAGCTCGTCGTTCGACTCGCCCGCCTTGTCCATTCCCTTGGCCAGATCGCGGAGCATCTCGGCGCGCTTTCCGCGGCGGTCCATGAGGTTCTTCTCGTCGTCGAGCGCCTTGGCGACGTCCGGCGCCCCGTTCTTCTTCGCCGCGTCTCGTGCGTCTTCGAGCGATTTCTTGGCGAGCTCGCGGTCCGCCTTCTCGCGCTGGTTGGCGATCTTCTCCATCTCCTTGTCCATCGACTCGAGATCGTGATCGCCGAGCGCCTTGCCCGCCTTCTTCGTGAGCTCGTTCTCCTCGAGCTTGCCCACGGCGCTCTCGAGGCCGGCGCGCTTCTCTCCGTCGCCGAGGGACAGCCGCTCCTGCGCGAGCGCGTCCTCGAGGCGCGAGATGCGATCTTGCGCGTCGCGCTTCTCGAGGCCTTTGGCGAGGTCCTCTTTCAGCTTCTCCGCGTCCTTCGCGATCTTCTGCAGGCGCTCGCGTTGCGCCTCGTCCCGCGCGTCCATCTGCGCGACCTTGGCGACCTTCTCGAGGCCGTCTGCTTGCGCGATCTGCACCTTGGCGGTGCCGGGGGGGGAGCCGACGACGGGGGCAGCGGGCAGGGGAGCGCGCGCGATCACCACGAGGGCGAGCGTCGCGAGCGGAAGGAGCGCGTGGATCGGACGAAGCGTCCTCGGCCGCGCGCGCTTGGCATCGCGTGACGAGAGTGCTTCGGCCGCGCTCGTTACGACGACGGCGCGCGCGGGATCGTCGAGCTCGGCGTCGTTGCGCATCTCGACGGCGGTAGCGATGGTCTCCTGCGTGTCGAGGCGCTCATCCAGGTAGAGGGCGACGTCGGAGTCGCTCCAGCGCCGTCGACGCGCGATGACCAGCCCGACGGCGGCGCCCACGACGCCGACGATCGGCGCCGCGAGACGCAGCGGAGCGTGACGCGTCTTCCAGGCGACGGCCGCCGGAATCGTCGCCAGCGCGAGGCCGATCGCGGCGCCCGTGAGCGCGTGCCGCAGGGCGAGCCGCGCGCGCACGCGCCTCGCCCATCGCTCGAAGAGCGGGTGGAAGCGTGCGAAGGTGGGTTTTCGGTCGGCGTTCGTCACGGACCTCGGGACCTCGGGGACCTCGTCAACGTATCGCAAGGGGAGACGAGCCAGGCATCCCCTCCATTCCGTTCGTACGCGCGGACGGTCCGTTCGCTCTCCCGAGCGGTCCGCCCAATCGGACCAACGGCGATCCATCGCGTCGGCGTTTCGCACACATTATCGCACCTTTGTGCGTCTGGATCTTTCGACCCCCAGGGTTTTCGAACCCCTCGCCCAGTGGGACTGGAATGCTGCAGTAAGCAAACGGGGCACATCCGATGAAACACCACGAATTCGAATGGTTTGGGGAAGGTTTTCCCAGTTCCGCGCTGGAGGACGAATTTAGGAGCGCTGGCTCGGCACCTGCATTGAAGTGAGCTGTCCCCCCGCATCTCCTATCTCCTCTGGAGGCAACGACGTGCTCCCTTTCACGAAGCGCCCGAATCGACCTGAAGATGCCGAAGTCGTCGACTCCGGTGAGATCGAGGTCGTTCGTGTTGCGCCGAGCGTGCCGCCCCCTTCGCGGCTCCCGCCGAGCATGCCGCCCCCGTCGATGGGCCGAGCCAAGCCTGCGTCGCATCGCTACCCGGCGCCGCCCAGCAGCTACCCCGCGCCGCCGAGCGAGCGCCCGCGTGTCTTCCAGCGCTCCACCGACGAGGAGATGACGTCGGTGATGCCGTCCAAGCGCGGCGGCTCCTCGTTTCCCCCGGCGAGCTCGCACGCTCCCCGCTCCTCCGCCCGCCCGCGCCTTGGTCGTGAGGACGAGGAGCGCACGATGCTCCGCCCGATGACCCCCGCCCAGTCGTTCGTCCCGCGCGCGTCGACGAGCACGCGCTCGGTGCCGCCGTCGCCGAGCTCGCGCCCCGCGGCCTTCGTGCCGCCGCCGCCCCCGATGCCGAACGGCTTCGGGCTGCACGTCAACACGCCGCCGACGATGCTCGGCCAGTCCGCCATCCCCGCCAGCATCCGCGCCCAGGCGCTCGCTTCGGTCCGAGCGCACCAGTCCGGGCAGGTTCCGGCGTACGCGATTCCGTCGCCGCCTCCGAGTGGAACGATCCCGCCCGCGCCGCCGAGCGATCCGGCTATCAACCCCCCCGCGACCGTCATCACGACCCGTACGCGCGTCCTCATCGGCCGCCCGACGATGTCGTGGGCTGCTGCGCTCCTCGCGATGGGCGTGTTCGTCGGCCTCGTCACCGCCGTCGTCGCCCGAGGCGACGCCGACTCGATCATCGACGCGACGGCTTCGTTCGTCGATCCCGCGCACTCGACTGCCCGTGCCGCCGCGGCTCAGCCCGGCACCGCACCCGCGCCCCTCCCCGCCGCGGCGCCGATCGCGCCGCCCGTTCAGCTCCCCGTCGCGGCGGCCGTCGCTCCAATCGCGCCGCCCGCGCCGCTCCCCGCTGCGCTCGCGCCGATCAATCCGCCCGCGCCGGTCGCGGTAGCCACGGCGCTTCCGCCGATTCCCCTCACGGACAAGGCGGGGGATCCGGTCAAGACCGTCGCAACCAACGATCTGCCGACCGCGAACGCAGCGCCCGACAAGAAGCCCCCGGTTGCGTACGCGGCGCCCGCGCCGAAGCCGGAGCCGAAGGTCGCTGCCGCGCCGCGCACGTACTGGCGCCCGGCACCGGCGCCCGCTCCGAGGCCGGCGCCCGCGCCGCGCGCCCGCAAGGTTGCCGCCAGCAGCAGCAGCGACGACGACGGAGCCGCCGCGGCCGACAAGCTCGCGCGCGAGCAGCTCGAGTCCGCACTCAAGTAGGCAGCGGCTAGTTGGTAGAGGACGTCAGGGCGAGCACTGGAAGGTGGTCGCCGTGAGGTGCGTGCCCTGCACGCAGGCGTGGAGTCCGTAGAGCGTGCACGGGACGTCGATGAGGTGGAGCCCGCGATGGCAGGCGGCGAGCGAGCCGTCGGGGTTGCACTTGGGCGTGCATACACCGCTCGCCTTGCAGCCGCGCGAGACGTCCCACGGCCTTCCGGGATTCGTCGCGTTGCAGCCACCCGATGTCTCCAGCAGATTGCTGCAGTCCACCGTCTCCGTCGTGCCCGCGGGGCACCCGCTGACGACGCCGCCCACGAGACACGTCAACGTCGTCGTGGGCACGCAGGCGCCAGCGTCCACTGCGGGCGTGCACGCGGGACCGACGCCAACGGGCTTCACACATACACCGCCGAAGAGCGCGCAATCGACGCCCTGATCGATCATCGCGCTGCAGTCGAAGATCCTCGTTCCGCTGCACGCCGCTGGGGGTGAAGCGGCGCACCCGCCCGTGCTTCCCGCGCACACGAGGGCGCCCGTCGTGGTGTCGCACACCTTGCCGGCGCCGACGCAAGCTTCGAGGCTGGTTGGTGTACCGCCCACCGCGGGGCAATCGAAGCCGACGTCGCCCGACGCCGAGCACGCCGAGACCTCGGAGCCACCGGGCGCGCACGCGGGGGCGACGCCACGCATCACGCACGCGGTGACGTCGGCGCACGTCGTCGCCTGCCAGAGGCAATCCCAGTAGTCGTGCACCTTGCCGGTGACCTTGCGCATCGGGCTGATGGTGCAGTCGTAGGCGCGGACCGCGTCGTCGAAGCACTGCCCGAAGTCGTTGGCGCCGAAGCCGCTCGCGCACGCGCCGAGCCACGCACACGCGCGGCGGGCCTTGTCGTGCGCCATCGCCGAGGTCCATCCGCAGAAGTTGGTCGGCGCGGCGTCGCGCCCGGAGTCCTTGGGGGGCGGGCCAGTGTCGCCACCACCGCCGTCGGCCGCGTCGTCCGTGTTCCCGTTGCCGTCGGAGCCGTTGCCGTCGGTCGAGGGACCGTCGGCGGTGCCGCCTTCGGCGGTCGCGTCCGCCTGCGCGCACGCGTCGGCGCGGGGGTCGGCGACGCAGAGCGTGTCGAAGTCCGTCGAGTGGAACAGATCGATGCCGCACGCGGCGAGCGACACGCCCGCGACGACCGCCGTGGCGACGAAGCGCGCGCGCATCAGAACGTCCCCGCGAGGCCGGCCGCACCGGCGCCGACGAAGACGCGCCCCGACGTCGAGGCTCCGCCACCGCTGGAGGTCGGCTTCGCCCACAAGACGATAGCCACGGTCGCGAGCGCCGCTCCGCCGACCCACGCGGCGAGCGCGATCGTGTCCCACGTGCGCACCGGGCCGCGAAGATCGTCGCACGCGGTCTGCGTCGTGAGCGCTTGGCACTGAGCGCGTCCGTCCGACTGCTTGCCGTCTGCGACGAGGTAGGCGCCGACACCTGCGCCGACGAACGCGACGGCCGCGACCGTCGCCACGATCGCGCCTGTCTTGCTCTCGCCCAGGGCAGCCTTGTCGCGCGGCACGGAAGCGGGGGGCGTTCCTGGAGTCGTCGTCGGCGTGGTCGACGGGCGGGTGTCGACGGGCGCGGGGCCGGGCGCGGTCCCCGCTCGCGGCTCTTCCTCGAGCACCACATCGACGGTCGCGACGTCGCGCTCTTGGGCCGTGACGGTCCGCGTGAACGCCCTTCTTCCTGACGCCTTTGCCTCGACGACGTGCGCTCCGGGGTCGACGGGCATTTCGGCGGCGTAGAGCCCCGGCGCGAGCAGCTTGCCGTCGACGGAAATTTCGAGGCCTCTCACGTCGGGCGGCGCCTTGACGATCAACCGGGGCACGCGCGCCTGCAGCGCTGCGATCGGCTCTCGCAACGCGGCGAGCACGTCGCGGTTCTTTTCGTCGGTCGCCTGCTTTTCGGCGATCGCGTAGTCGGCCAGCGCGGCGACGAGCTGCCCCGTCTTTTCCTCGGCGAGGGCGAGGTGGAAGCGCACGCCGGGCGTCACCTTGATTTGCGCGATGCGCCGCAGCTTCTCGAGCGCCGCGCTCCAGTCGCCGGCCTTCTCGTCCTTCTCTGCCTTCGCGAAGAGCTCGCGCGCTTCACGCAGCTCCGTCGGGCTCGGGTCGGCGGCGAACGCGCTGGGCGCCGCGAGGGTCAGCGAAACCCCCATCAGCATGGCCCGCCCGACCGCGAAGCCTCTCCGTCCAGAGCGCGTCCCCAGCATGACCAAGCATCTACTCGTTCGCGGGCGATGCGTCGAGATCCCGCCCCGTTTTCGAGGACCGCTCAGCCGCCGTCGCGCCCACCGCCGCCGCCGCCACCACCACCACCGCCACCGCCGCCGCCACCACCGCCGAGTCCGCCGCCGAGCCCGCCGAGGACCGCGGTGCAGTCGCTGCCGCACTTCGTCGTCACGCACGTCAGTATGCCGACGATCGGCAGGAGTCCCGCCGGATCGGGCGAGCACTGGAGGAGGCACGCGGGGTTCGCGTTGCCTCCTGCGAGGCATTTTTGCGCTGCGCACTGCAGCGTCGTGCGGCAGGTCGTCGATTGGAGGCACTTCAGGATCTGCTGGCCGCACTGCTGCGCCAGGCACGTGCCGCAGTCGACGAGGCTGGCCTCGCGTTTGGCATCGGTGACGGCGGCGTCCGCGGCATCGGCGTCCGCCGCGGCGTCGGTCAGCGAACCGCCCGTCGCGTCGAGGCCCCCGTCGGCGCCCGCGCCCTCGACGATCTCGATGTCGAGCGGGCCGCGGCTCCCGCACGCGGCCACGAGCACGCTCGCGGCGATCGCGAGTCCCAACGCCACCCCGCGAGGCCTACGGCAGAGCGACATGGGCGGCAGCTTACGCCCTGAAAAAGGCGTGTAAAGCAAACATTGATCGGTATCTTTCGCGGGATGACGCAAGCGGTCTCGTCCCCTGAAGAATTTCGTGGCGCGTGCGATGCCGCGCGCGCCCGCGGGCACCGCGTGGGGCTCGTCCCGACGATGGGCGCGCTACACGAGGGGCACCTCGCTCTCGTACGCGCCGCCAAGGAGCGCGCGGCGTTCGTCGTCGTGTCGATCTTCGTCAACCCCACGCAGTTTGGTCCGAACGAAGATTTCGCGAAGTACCCGCGCGATCTCGCCGGGGATGTCGAAAAGCTCGGCCTCGCCCGCGCCGATCTGGTCTTCGCCCCTGACCGAAAGGCCATGTACCCGGACGGGGAGGAGACGCGCGTACACGTCGGCGCCCTCGCGGCGTCCTTGTGCGGACCGTTCCGGCCGGGGCACTTCGAGGGCGTCGCCACCGTCGTCACGAAGCTCTTCGCGCTCACGGGAGCGTCGGTGGCCGTGTTCGGGAAGAAAGACTACCAGCAGCTGGCCATCTTGCGCCGCGTCGCCCGGGATCTCTTCTTGCCCGTCGAAGTCGTGGGGCACCCGATCGTCCGCGAGGCCGACGGCCTGGCGATGAGCTCGCGAAACGCCTACCTCACCGCCGAAGAGCGAAAGAAGGCGCTCGCGCTCTCGCGGGGGCTCGCGTCCGCCACGCGCGCGTTCGACGCGGGCGAGCGGCGCGCCGCGGTCCTGCGCGGACTCGCGCGTACCGAGGTCGACGCGATCTCCACGTCGGTGGACTACGTCGACGTCACCACCCCCGACGGGCTCGTCCCCTTCGCCGATGACGCCGTGGTTGGCGACCGTGCGCTGCTCGCGATCGCGTGCCGCGTCGGCACGACGCGCCTCATCGACAACGTGATCCTCGGCGAGGACCCGGCGCCGTCTCCATGATCCTTCGTTCTGCCCCACAAGAGGGTGACGCTCGCCTCCCGGTGCGCTATGGCACCCGTCGTGGACAAGGCGAAAACGCGCGGACGCTTCGTCGTGATCGAGGGCATTGACGGCGCCGGCACGACCACCCAGGTCGCGCGGCTCGCCGAGCGCCTGAAGAAGGGCGGAACGCGCCCTGTGCGTACGACGCGCGAGCCGAGCGACGGCCCGGTGGGCACGCTCGTGCGGCAGGTCCTCACGGGGCGCATCGTGCTGCCGGGCGGGCGCGCGCCGGGATGGGCGACGATGGCGCTCCTCTTCGCAGCCGACCGCATGGACCATGTGGAGAGCGACATCGAGCCGTTCCTCTCCACTGGCGGCGTCGTGCTCAGCGATCGCTACGACGCGTCGAGCCTCGCGTACCAGAGCGTCAGCAGCGGCCGCGGCGGTGAGGCGACGATCGACTGGATCCGCTCGCTCAACCGCCTCGCGCTGCGGCCCGATCTCACCGTCGTGCTGGACGTGCCGCCCGACGTCGGCGCCGCCCGCCGCGAGGCGCGGGGGGAGGCCGCCCAACTTTACGAGCAGAACGAGGTGCAGCGCGCGCTCGCGGCGTTCTACAAGGATCTGGCCCGTCACATGCCGGACGATCGCGTCGTCATCGTCGAGGCGGTGGGCTCCGTCGAGCACGTCGAGGCCCGCGTGATGGATGCGTACCTCGGCCACTTCGGCTCGCCCTAGAACCCAGGCGCCGCGACTTTGCCCAAAAAGTTGAAAACTGCAGCCGATCGGGGCAGGGTCTAGAACATGCGAAGCTCGCGCGGCATGGTGGGCCTCTTCCTCGTCGGTCTCGTCGCGTGCGGCGGCGCCTCGCCCGCGCCCGAGTCGCCGGCGTCCGTGGCCCCGCGCGCGGAGCCCAAGGCCGTGGCGACGCCGGGCGCGCTCCCCGTCCCGGCCAACTCGATCCGGCGCTCGCAGCTGCAGGCGGTGCTCCAGGCCGGCCCGGGCGCATTCCTTCAGCGCGTCACGCTCGACGAGCACGCGGTGTTCCAGGCCGGGAAATTCCACGGCTTTCGCCTCCAGAAGCTCAACGACGCGAGCTTCTTTCAGGGGGTCGACCTCAAGGCCGGCGACGTCGTCACGCACATCAACGGCTTCCCCATCGAGCACCCCGAGGAGGCGCTCGAGGCGTTCAAGTCGCTCGAGGTCTCGAGCGAGCTCCGCGTCGAGTACGAGCGCGAAGGAGTGCCGCGCGAGCTGAGGTTCGGGATCATCGACGACGATCTCCCTGCGCCGCCGGCAGCCCCGCCGCCCCCTGCTGCGCCGGCGCCCGCACCGAAGCCCGTCAAGTAGGACCGAGCGCGAGCCGCGCCAGCCCGAGCCGGTCGGTGTCGATCGTCGCGGTTGGCGACGCGTCGGGCGTGAAGCAGAGGACGACGCCGCCGGTCGCCGAGACGAGCACGTGCGCGCGGTCGACCGCGCCGTGCGTGGCGCCCGCGGCGTGGAGGGCCTCGAGTGCCTCCTGGGCCTCTCGGGCTTGCGACCGGGTGAGGGCGCCGGCCGGCTCGCCGTGCAGCGATTCGAGCCAGATCTCTCTGCCCTCCCGATCGACGCGGAGCACGTTCTGCAGCGCGCGATGCCCCGCGCGCGCGAACGCCCGTGCGCGCACCAGGCTTTGTTCGGTGAGCGGCACGCGCTGCACCGCGCGGCCGATCCACCCGTCGAAGGCGATCCCGTCCACGCCGATGGTCAGCCGCCCGGCGCGCGGGTGCTCGCTCGGCGCGCGCTTGTCTGCGGGCTTCGGCGCAGCCGGCTCGACGACGCTCGGCCAGGGGAGCGCGGTCAACATGCGCCGCGCGGCGTATGCGTCGGCGGGGCGCCCTTCCGGCTCTGCCGCGATCATGCGCAGCACGAGCGCGTCGTGGCGCGTGTCGAGGTCGCGGTGGGCGCCGCTCGGGAGCGTGCGCGGCGGCCCCGGCGACTCCGGGCGCTCGCCCGTCAGCATCTCGAGGAGCATCGCGCCGACGCCGTAGAGATCGCTCCTGAGCGTGGCCGGCTTTCCCTCGCGCTGCTCCGGGCTCATGTACGCGAGCGTTCCAATGACGCCAGCGGTGGCCGTCGCCGACAGATCGCCGAGGTGCGCGACGCCGAAGTCGCCGAGCCGCGCGACGCCGGCGTCGTCGAAGAGCACGTTGGCCGGCTTCACGTCGCGGTGCAGGACACCGAGGCGATGCGCTTCGCCCAGCGCGCTCAGGACGGCGCACGCGACCTCGACGGCGCGCGCCGGCGAGAGCGTGCCGTCGCTCAGGCGTTTCTCGAGCGTACCGCCGTTCATCCACATGAGCGCGATCGCGGGACCCTCGGGGATGTAGTCGCGCAGCGGAACGACGTTGGGATGATCGAGCGTCCCAAGCACCCGCACCTCGCGCTCGAAGCGGGCGAGCGCGTCGCGCCCGGCGCCTCGCGCGTCATAGGCGGCGAAGACCTTCACCGCCACATGCTCGTTGCGAACCCCGTCGATGCACTCGACGACGCGCGCGCTGGGGCTCGACGCAACCTCGCGCAGAACCTCGTAGCGGCCGAAGAGGCGAGCCTTCACCGCGGCAGGTCGCGCCTCCACGCCTTCCGGCTCGTCCGGTCCGCCGAGCTGGCCGAGCTCGAACGTCGCCTCGGCCTGCGCCTGACCCAGGCCGAGCTTGTCGAGAGCGCGCACGAGCAAGGTCAGCGCTTGGCGACGCTCCGGCGCGTGGGCGGCGACTTTTTGCAGCGCGCGCGCCGCGGCCTCCGACTTGCCGTAGCGCAGGAGCAGCCCTCCCAGCGCGACGTGACGTGACCACAGGGTGGGCTCGCGGCGAATCGCCGCTTCGAGCACGCGTGCCGCGCCGACGGCGTCGGCCTCCTGTTCGAGCAGCCGCGCGGCGCGCACGGCGTCGCCGTCGCGCTCCCAGGACTTGGCGGCCTGCGCCTTGTCGCCTGCGGCTTCGTGCATGCGCGCGCACCAGCCGTGGTCCCCGCGGCGTTCCAGGCGCGCAGCGACGCGGCCGATCGCGCTCTTGTCGGCGGCCACGAGTCCGAGGGCCTTCTCCGCGGTCGCGTCATCGCCGCCGGCAACGGCCAGCGGCAACGCGCGCGCGGCGTCGCCCGCCGTGAGCGCGGCCAGCGCAGCCTCCTTCCACGCGCACGCGCGCTCGTAGAGGTCGGACGCCACCGCCGGCTGCCCACGCTGCAGCGCGAGCTCGGCGGCGGCGAGGAGCCGCTCCTCCCTGACGAGGTGCTCGATGTCCGGGTCCACCCGACTCTAGTCCGTGTCGTCGTCGTCGTCGTCGCCGGCAGCGCCTGGCGCGATGCTCCCCCGCGCGAGGGCGGCGTCGACGTCGGGTGCGACGGCGAAGGCTGGGGTTGGCTTGTCGCCGCGGCTCGCCGCGCGCTGGTCGCTCTTCTTCGCCAGGTCGCCGAGGACGCCGCGCTCACGATTGCGCCGCCCGGGGCCGCTCGCGTCGATCCAAAAATAGCTGCGATCGCGCACGTCGACGTGCACGAAGCCGCTCGTCGGGTAGACTCCGACGCCGACGAAGCCCATCTCACGCGCGAACTTCGCGACGTCCTCGTCGCTCGCACCCGGGATGACGAGATCCATCGCGCGGCCGCGCCCGTGGTTCGACGCGCCGTGGTGCGGCGTGCGGTAGCCCGACACCATTCGCACCTCTTGCGCGGCGAAGTGGGTCTGTAACGCGTAGACGACGTCGAGCAGGCGAGGCTCGATCGGGTGCTCGTTTCCGGAGTGGGACTCGCGCATCACGAACGCGGCGCGGTCCAGCTGCGACGCCGCGAACCCGCCGCGCTCGGACAGCGCCGGCAGCTCGATGCGATCGCCGGTGTTGAGCGCGAGAAGTGCCAGCATGGGTCGCCCGCTCGCGTCGATCGGCGGCGTCTTGTTCGGCGCAGGGGCATGCCAACCCTTTACGTACTGCGTGTACTTCGGCGGCGTGGGTTTGCCCACGTGCGCGACGGTGCCGGGCTTCTTCGTGGGCGCCGAGGCGGCCTTGCGGGGCGCGTCGCCATGCGCGTGCGCCGCGACGAGAAGGACGGCCAAACTTGCCAGCGCGCGACGCATCAACGCTGGACCCTAGTTCCGCCCCTCGAGAAATCAAGCCCTACTTGCGTAGCGAAGACCTGGCGCGGCCGGTCAGCGACGCGTGAAGGCGACGGCGCGCGCGAAATCGAACCGCACCTCGCCCGACTCGAGCCCGCGCGCCCGAAACGCCTCCCGGTGGAGCCGGTGAAGGCTGAGCGTGCCTTCGTCGATCGTGCCGAGCGCCGCGCTGGGGAGCGTCGCGCGTCCGGTGTCCGTGTAGAGGCAACGCGTCACCGGTGTGCCGGCGTCGCGCGACGCGACGTCGACGTACACGAGGTCCAAGCCGGTGCCGCGCTCCCAGGTCAGGTCGACCGCCACGCCGGGGACGAGCAGCACGGCCGCGCGCCCGTCCTGGCTCGCGACGCGGAGGTCTGCCGGCTCGGCGGGTGCGGTCGCGTTCACCTCGAGGGCGTCGACTTCCGCGGTGCCAGTGCTCCGAAGGGTGTAGCGCGCCTGCGGGAAGAGCGCGCTCTCCCCGCGCCCCGTGTACACGACGCCGCTCACGAGATCGGCCACGTCGGGCAGCTGGCGCGCCGCGAGCGCCGTCTTCACGCCGTTCGCTTCGAGGGAGATGCCGCCCACGTCTGCGAGCTTTACCGCGCGGGCCGGCGCGTCACCCAAGCCGCGGCCCACCTGGGCGCACGCGCCGAGGGCCGGGAACTCCACCGCGGCCCCGATCATCCGGAGCGCCTGCTCGTCCACGACGCCCGATCGCATCTGCACGAAGCGCGCGATGGCCTCGGCGCGCGTGCCCTCACCGGGGCCGCTCGTGCGCTCCACGACGACGATGGCGGCGGCCGGGCTCGTCGCCTCCGCGTCGGCAGTCTCGGAGGAGGCCGCGACGGGCGCGGAGCAGCCGACGAGCAGCGCGAGGGCGGAGACGGTGCCGAAGCTGAGGAGGGACAGGCGCATCAGTCGTTCCACGTAGGTTAACTGGGCCCGGAAGCGCTCGCAACCCTCTTTCCGTGATTTCAATAAGTTGCGACCCAACGAAAGCCTAGAACGTCCACCACAGGGCGCTCGCCGGGGACAGCGAGACACCGCCGATGGCCACGTGGGTGTCGTTGTACTCGCCCGTCGCCGACTGGTACGCGACGTTCAACTCGAGGGCGACGTGAACGTGCCGAAACCCGGTGCCGACGCCGATGAGCCCGCCGCCGTAGAAGCGCGTGGCGGCGAGATGAATGGGGGGCGTGCCGATCGAGACGCTCTTCGGCTCGCTGGTGAGGCTCTCGATCTCGTCGCGCTCGAAACCGGCGCGCGCGCCGGCCCACGCTTCATAGAGTCCCGCGTCGCTGCGCCAGCCGACGAGGAGCGGAACGTCGGCCCCGAAACCGTGCAGCGCAGAGAGCTCGACGTTCGGGAGCGGCGAGCCCTGCTGGCGCCCGTAGAACGTGCCGGTGAGGCCCGCGCCGATCGAGAGCGCCACGCTCCCCGACTCGAACGAGCGACGCAGGTCGATGCGCGCGCCCCGTCCCGTGTACGCGATGCCCCCCTCGGCGTGACCGCCGACACCCACGCGCGCGCCGACGAATGGCGCGAGGCCCGGCGCGACTGCCGCCGTGACGAGCGCGCCCTTCGCGTAGGCGGGGTTCGATCCGGGCGTTCCCGGCACGTCGAGGTTCCGCGCCGCCTGATCGCGCGCGCGCCGGACGTCTTCGGCGATCGAACCGACGGCAACGTTTGCGCTGACGCCGCCCGCCGCGCGGATGACTCCGGCCTCGAGCGTGTGCGCAGGGTGCAGCAGCGGCGAGCCGCCCGCGCAGGCGGTGGTGAGACCCCCGAGCGCCGCGAGCGCCGCGAGGCCGAGCGCGCGCGTCATGCGTGCGACCGCTACTTCCGGAAACGCGACGGGTACTCGTTCACGCCGGCGCGTTTCTGAAGCTCGGGGTCGTCCGGGTGGAGCTTGAGGGCGCGCTCGATGAGCGCCTTCTCCTCTTCCGTGTGTCCGGGGTCAGGCAAGCAGCACTCGACGGGGCACACCGCCTGGCAGGCCTCGTGGTCGTAGAAACCGACGCACTCCGTGCAGAGCTCGGGGTCAATGAGGTAGATCTCGTCTCCCTCGCTGATCGCCTCGTTGGGGCACTCGGGCTCGCAAGCTCCGCAGTTGATGCAGTCTGCCGTGATGTAGGTCGCCATGATCGTTTGCGCTGCGCAACCTAGGGGTCAAGTGCGGTGATGTCAAACGGGTTTCAGTGGGACGAACCTGGTGCTAGGGTCCGCCGCCGCATGCCCCGCGTGCTCCTTCTTTGCTTGCTGATCGTGTCGTCCGGCTGGGCGATGGGGTGCACCCCGTCCATCGGCGACAAGTGCGTTTTGTCCACGGATTGCTCGATTCGCGGCGATCGCCTCTGCGACACCGCCGAGCCCGGGGGCTATTGCACCATCTTCGGTTGCCGCGGCAATCTCTGCCCGGACGAGGCCGCGTGCGTCCTCTTCCACCCGGCCGTCCAGGGCTGCGGCTACAACGATAGGCAGAGCTCGCGAACGGGGCGGACGTTCTGCATGGCCCAGTGCCATTCGGACTCGGACTGCCGGGGGGGGTACATCTGCGCGGACCCCCGCAAGACGCCGTGGAGCGCCGTCATCCTCGACGACGACCAGACCCAGAAAGTCTGCATCGTCACGCCCGACAACGGCGAGGCGGCGGTCGGCGGCGCGGCGACGCTCGCGAGCATGCCCGACGCCGCCGTCTGCCAGCCCGCCGCCCCCGATCTCGGCGCAGTGGACTCCGGCGCCGTCGACGCGGCCGCCGCGGACGCGGGCTCCGACGCCGGCACCGGCGACGCCGCCGCCGATGCGGGCATCGTGGACGCCGCCGGGGCCGGGTGATCCTCCGCGCGTCGCGCGCGGTCCTTGTGCGCGTCGCGGAGGCCGCGGCGGTCCTGCTCGTCCTCGCGTCGCTCGTCTTCTTCGCGATGCGGCTGTTGCCCGGCGATCCCGCCGCGCTCGTCCTCGGCGACCAGTCGGACGAGATCGAGCGCGCCGCGCTGCGCGCGAAGCTCGGGCTCGATCAGCCGCTTTGGTTGCAGTATGCACATTTCCTCCGCGGCCTGGCGACGCTCGATCTGGGCGAGTCCTTGCGCCGGCCCGGCGTCGCGGCCATGGGGCGCGTGCGTGACGCGCTCGGTCCGACGAGCGAGCTGGCGGGCCTCGCCGTCCTTTTCGGCGCGGTGCTCGGCGTCGGCGCGGCGCTCCTCGCTTCCGGCCCGTGGCTCGGCGAGCGCAGGCGCCACGTCGATCGTGTTCTCGTCGCCGTCGCGGCGACCCCGCTGCTCGCCTTCGCGCCGGTCGTGACGTACGCGCTGGCCGTGCGCGTACACGTCGTGCCGCTGCCCGGCGATCCCGACGCCGGCTTTGCCGGGCTCGCGTTCGCCAGCGCGCTCCTCGCCGTGCCGCTCGCCGCGCAGGTGGGGCGCGTGGGTCGCGCCGCGCTGGCCGACGTGGGCCGCGCGCAGTTCCTCAGCGTGGCGCGCGCGAAGGGCGCGACGAACCTGCGCGTCTGGGTCCTCCACGCGCTGCCACCGAGCGCGGGCCCCATCGTCACCGTCGTCGCCACGCAGCTGGGCGCGCTGCTCGGAGGCGCCGTCGTGCTCGAGCGCCTCTTCGAGCGCGCCGGTCTCGGCTCCTTGATGCTCGAGGCGTACGCGTCGCGCGATCTGCCGGTGCTCGAGGGCGCGGTCGTCGCGTCGGGCGGCCTCTTCGTGATCACCCAGGGCATCGCCGCGCTCGTGCACGCGGCGATGGACCCGCGGGTGCGCGGGTGACAAAGCGTCTGCTCCGCCTCGTGCCGCTCGCGGTGTTGCTCCTCGTCGCCGCGGTCACGAGCGCGTGGGCCTCGCACGCGCCCGACCGCCTGGTGCTCGAGGACGCGTTCTGCCCGCCCAGCCTCGCGCGGCCGCTCGGCTGCGGCGAGGCGGGCGTCGATCTCACGTCCCTCCTCGGGCACGCGGTGCTCCGCGGCGCGCTCCTCGCGGTCACCGTCGCGCTCGTCGGGTTCGCGATCGGCACGCCCCTCGGCGCGGCCTCGGCGATGGCGCGGGGTCGCCTCGAGCGCGCCGTGGAGCGCGCGTGCGATCTGGTCCAGGCGTTTCCCACGTTCCTGCTCGCGTTCGCCGTGCTGTCGGCGGTGCGCGCGCCGGGGCGAATGCACCTCGGCTTCGTCTTCGCGCTCACGGCGTGGGCACCCTTCGCTCGCCTCGCGCTCGCGCAGACCCGCGTGCTCCGCGACGCCGCCTTCGTGGAGGCGGCCTACGCCCTCGGCCTCGGCCGCACGGCCGTGCTCTTTCGTCACGTGGTGCCCAACCTGCTCGGCGTCGTCGCCGTGCAGCTCGGCGGCACCGCCGCCGCCGTCGTCGTCAGCGAGGCGGCGTTGTCGTTCCTGGGCTTCGGGCCGCGCGACGGTGTCTCGCTCGGCAGCGTCATGGACCAGGGCGTCGCCTCGATGCTCCGCGCGCCCCACGTCCTCGTCGCCGGGAGCCTGTCGGTGTTCTTCACGAGCGCCGCGATGCTCGTCGCCGGGCGCGCCGCCGCGCGCGAGTGAGGCGCCCCGAGGTGCTCGGGTTTTCTGCTACTTCTTTCCGAGCATGCTGCACCCGCCGCCGTTGCCGCGCACGCTCGAGGCGAGCCTGCGCGATCTGTCCAGCGACAAGCCCCACACGCGCGCCTCGTCCATCAAGGACCTGGCGCGCCACGCCACCGGCGACGACGCGCTCCGGGCGCGCGCGCTCCCGCTCTTCGAGAAGGCGCTGAAGGACGACCACGCCGGTGTGCGGGGCGCGGCGGCGGTGGCGCTCGCCGACGTGAAGGGCGTCGAGGCGCTGCCGTCGCTCCTCGCCGCGGTCGAGGACGTGGACGGCTACGTGCGGCAGATGGCGCTCAACGCCCTCGGTGAGATCGGCGACGGCCGCGCGGCGGGGCGCCTCGAGCGAGCGCTCAGAGACGAGCGCCCCGAGGTCCGCTACCAGGCCGTCATCGCCTTCTCGCGCGTCGCCGTCGCCGAGGACGTCGCACCCGCGCTCCTCCAGGCGACGCGCGACGACGATCCGGCCATCCGATACATCGCGCTGCGTATCGCCGAGGATCAGCTCACGCGGGATGCGTCGTCGGCGCTCCACGTGCGGGCCAAGGCGATGCTCGAGGACGAGGCGCCCGAGGTGCGCCTCGTCGCCGCCATCTACCTGGCGAAAGCGGGCGACGACGCGGGACGCGCCCTGCTCCTCGACGTGGTTCGCGGCCAGCTCCCGCGTCGTCCGGAGGCCGAGGACGAACAAGAGGCGATCGAGGTCTCTGGCGCCCTCGGGATGAAGGAGGCCATCCCTTACTTGGAGCGGCGCGCGTGGGGCCTGCGTCGTTTCGTGCAAACTACATGCGTCTTCCAGGCCAAGGTGGCCCTCGCGCGAATGGGCAACCCCCGCGCGATCGCGGAGATCGTCGGGGACCTCGACTCCGGCGATCGCGAGAAGCAGAACGCCGCGATCGTCGCGGCCGGCCGCGCGCGCATCGCCGAAGCGCGGCCGCGGATCGAAGCGCTCGCCGCAGGCCCCGCCGATCCCGAGCTGGTGCGCGAAGCGCTGGCGCTCCTCTCGTGACGCTCGACCCGCATCGGTACGGGGACCGCACCCACGGCACCAGGATGGCCCTGTAGAATGCACATCGTGCGCCCCGCCCTCGTCACTCTCGCCCTCGTCGCGCTCGGGCTCTGGATGGGCGGCATGGTCGCGCTCGGAGCGATAGCCGCTCCCGTCGTCTTCGGGATGGTCCCCGCGCCGACGAGCGCCGACGCGATGACCGTCGTGTTTCGTCGCTTCGACAAGCTCGCCGTCGCGTGTGTCATCGTCGTCCTCGCGGTCGAAGCGGCGCTCGCCGCGCTCCGCGATCGCAAGATCGACCGAGCCGACCTGCTTCGCGGCGGCCTCGCCACCGCCGCCGCCGCCGCCGCCGTCTACGTCGCGGCGTTCGTCTCCCCCCGCATCGAGGCCCTCCATCGGGGCGGCGCGATCCGCGGCCTCGGATCCTCGGGCGCGGAGCTGAACGCGATTCACCAGGTCGCCGAGCGCGCCGGCAAAGCCGAGCTCCTGCTCGCGATCGGCGTGATCGCCCTCCACGTGGCTGCGCTTGTCCGCCACCATCAAAAACGCGATTGACGGTGGGGGTGCTGGCGGGTAGTTTGGCCGCGATTTCCGGGACTGGGGCGTTGTGGATCATCGACCTGGCCGGCAGGCAACTAACGCGTCCGAGCGTCAGATGTCGAACGGTGGGTCAAATTTACCAAGGAAATCAGGCGATTCGCGTATGGCGCTGGTCTTGCTAAAATCGCTTAGTCGAGCACTCCTCGGCTGCCTTGGTCACGGGCTCGAGGCAAAGAAACCATTCATTGGCTTGCGGCGTGTGCCGCGCGGGCAGTAGGAGGCGGGTCATGTCGTTGAAGAAGTTGATGACGGTCGTTGGTTGCGTGGGTTTCGTCAGCGCGATTGCCTTCGGTTGTTCGAGCACCACGACCAACAACAACCCGACCGACGATGGCGGCGGCGCCGGGACCGACAGCGGTAAGAAGGACTCCGGCGGCGGCGGCGTCGATACCGGCGCGGGCGAAGGCGGCGGCGATCTCTGCACCCCCCCGGCGACGGTCACCTTCACGAAGACCTGGCGCGCGCCCCACGCCCACCAGAACGCCTGCACCCAGGCGAACATCGACCTCTTTCGCAAGGTGTGCCTCGGCCAGCAGAGCGACGGCGGCGCGGCTTGCAAGGCGTTCACCGGCACCGCGGCTGGCAAGGCCTGCGAGGAGTGCATCATCCCCAGCACCGGCACCGCCCTCGGCGCGCTGCTCGTGACCGGCGGCTTCGTCAGCCCGAACGTCGCCGGTTGCGTCGCCATCGCCCAGGGCACCGTCGCCGACGGCGCCGGCTGCGCGAGCGCGAGCCTCTTCCTGAGCGAGTGCCGCGCCGTGGCGTGCGGTGCGTGCTCGAAGGACCCGGCCACCACGACCGAGATGATCAACGCGTGCGACACGGCGGCCGACCAGGGCGCCTGCTCGAAGGAGTCGACCGCGGCGGGCTGCCTCGACGCGCTCCAGGACGCGGGCGGCGCGGCGGGCAACTGCCTCTCGGGCACCGACTTCGACTCGACCTACTCGGCGATCGTCCCGATCTTCTGCCTCTCCGACGGCTCGGGCGACGGCGGCACCGACGCGCCGGCCGACGCGGCCGACGGCGGCTGATTCGCACGCCTTCGCGTAATCGCACTGAAACGACCGCGGGGCTGGTCCGAGAGGGCTTGGCCCCGCTCGTCGTTTTGGGCTAACGAGGTCCTCACCATGCGTAAAGCCCTGCTCTTCGCGGCCATCTTCGGCGTCTTCGGTACGGGCTGCGGCGGCTGCCTCGACGACAAGAGCGCGCCATCGTCGACGAACAAGGCACCAACGGTTGGCGCAACCGCCCGCAATGTCGGGAACATGCGCTTCGCCGTGGACGGCGGCGGTCCCGGTCTCTACGACCCCGCGGTCGGTGATCGGTGAGAGCGCCACTCGATAATGTGCTGAATTTACATAATAAATTGGCGTGAGAAGCTGCCCTCGCGCGGCGTGCTACGCTTTTGGTGTCGGGGCGCCGCTGTTCTGGCCCCGGCGGATTCCTCGTTCGCGAGGCGACAAGGCTTGAACTTCACGCTTTCCAGGATGCTCACCCTCTCCGCTGCCGTCGGTGTCCTCGTGGCAGCCGTGGCGGGCGCGGGCTGCTCTTCGTCGACGTCGGCGTCGGACCGCGTCGGCGCGGGCGACGCTTCGTCGGGCGCTTCCAGCGGCGGCAGCTCGGGAAGTGGTAGCAGCAGCGGCGGCGACGCCAGCGGCTTGGACGGCGGCATCGCGAGCAGCTGCTTGCCGGCCGATGTCTCGACGTACAAGCCTGCGTGGCGCAAGTCCGCAAAGTTCTACCAGGGGGCATGCGCGCCCGCCGACCTCGACAAGTTCCGCGCGGGCTGCCTCGGGTCGGACGCCTCCGGGTGCGCGAAGGCGGTGAGCCCCGACTGCGCCAAGTGCATCGCCACCGACGAAGCGGCCGATATCTACGGTGCGGTCATCGTCCACAAGGGATGGGTCGAGCTCAACATCCCTGGCTGCGTCGCCAACGGGATGGGCGATCCCACCGGGGTGCGCTGCGCCGGAGCGATGCAAGCGGTCGCCATGTGCGAGCTGGCCGCGTGCAGCGCGAACTGCCCGGTGACGAGCAACGCGACGTTGACCCTGCTCAGTGCGTGCCGCGCCGCCGCCGACAAGGGCCAGTGCAACCCGCTGTCGACCGACGCGAAGTGCGCGCAAGGGCTCACCGACGCCGGCCCCGTGGTCGACGCCTGCTTCTCCGGGACAACCTTCGCCGAGGCGTACGCGACCATCGCCGGGCTCTTCTGCCTGCCCAACCCGCAGCCGCCGCCGGTCGACTCCGGCACAAACGGCTGAGGAGGGCGGTGTTTTTCGTCGATCCCGGCGCGATGCCGGCGTCGGGCCTCGTCAACGTAGAGGAACTACGTCTCCTCGGTCCTCCTTGGCCTCGCTTGGTTTCGACGAAAACCACCGCCCTCCTCCTCGGTCTGCCGGTGTAGAAGGGGAGGGGCGATGAGGGGGCAGCGGGTGGCGACGGTTGTGGCGTGTGTCGTCCTCGTGGGGGGCGCGGGGGCGTTTGTGGCTTGTGGCTCGGTGGTGCCGCGGGGGTTCGTCGGGGACGCGGGGGGCGATGCGACGGCCGCGGGCGACGCGCCTGTGGACGGCATGCCTGATCGGGTGAGTGACGGCGGCGCGGGTTTCGACGGAGCGATGGCGATCGAGGGCGGGTGCTCGGCGATCAACTCGGCGTGCGACATCGTGCTCCAGAACTGTCCGAGTGGGCAGGAGTGCGCGGCGGCGGGCGACGCGGGCACCGCGTGCATCGACGACGTCGCGACGCGCCACTTGCCGAAGGGCCATGCGTGCTGCGCTTCGGCGAAGGACGATCCGTGTGGCCCCGGTCTCCACTGCATCGGCCCGCGAAATGACTGCACGGGCGACGCCGGCGCCTCGGGACGGTGCACCCCCGCGTGCTGCGCCGACGACGTGTGTGGCAAGAGCGATCCCGAAGGCTTCGCCGGCCGCTGCGATCTGTCCATCGTCGACGGCAAGGGCAAGGGACGCTTCAAGGTCTGCGACTACGATCCGCCGTGCCGTCCGTTCCATCTGCAGTCGTGCCCGACCAACTTCACGTGCGTCACGCAGGACCAGTACGGCACGTCGAGCTGCATCGGCATCTATGCCCCTATCGACGGCGGCGTCATTCCAACGGGGTACACCGAGGGAATGCCCTGCGACACCTCGAACGGCTGCGCCGATGGCCTCGCGTGCCTGGGCGCGGGCGACGCGGGCGCGGCGTGCAAGTGGCTGTGCCTCGAGCCAAACGCCAACCCGCCGTTCGACGCCGGCGCCGCTCGCGACGGCGGACCGGGCTACGGGGGCTGTCCCGCCGCCGAAAAATGCCAGGGAACGATCACCGGAATGCCGCTCTGGCTCCTGTTCTGCACGCCCTAGCCGCTCCCGTCCTTTGCCCGCGTCAAACGACGTCCGCCCCAGACAAAATCGGCTAGAGTCCGCGGCGAAAATGGACACCGCGGTTGTCTCCGAGACCGATCCCGACGTCATGCTCTTCCGCGTCCTCCGCGACGACGGGACCGCCGATCCGGGCGTGGACCACGGGATGACCGACGCCGTCGCGCTCCGCGCCTACTTCGAGATGCGGCGCCTCCGCGCGCTCGACGCGCGCATGATCCTCCTGCAGCGGCAGGGTCGTGTCGGCTTCTACGGCGCGGCGACGGGGCAGGAGGCCGTGCCCATCGCCTCCGGCCTCGCGCTGGCGAAGCAGGACTGGGTCTTCCCCGCGCTCCGCGAGCAGAGCGTCATGCTCGTTCGCGGCTACCCGCTCCGCGATTACATCGGCCAGGTCTTCGGCAACGCGGCCGACAACTTGAAGGGGCGGCAGCCGCCGAGCCACCAGGCCGGCAAGGCGGTGCACCAGGTGAGCTGGTCGCCCGTCATCGGCCCACAGATCCCTCAGGCGGTCGGCGCGGCGATGGCCATGCGCATGGCGAAGCGGAGGCCCCACGAAATCGCGGTCGGCTACTGCGGCGACGGCGCGACCAGCCAGCCCGATTTCCACGCCGCGATGAACTTCGCCGGCGTCTTCAAGGCCCCCGTCGTCATCATCTGCCAGAACAACCACTGGTCGATAAGCGTCCCCACCGCGAAGCAGACCGCGTCGCGCACGATCGCGATCAAGGCGCGCGCGTACGGCATGCCAGGCGTCCGCGTCGACGGCAACGACGTGCTCGCCGTCTACAAGGTTCTCCGCGACGCGTTCGCCTGCGCGCGCAGCGGCGGCGGTCCCACCTTCGTCGAGGCGGTCACCTACCGCATGGGCGCGCACACGACGAGCGACGATCCCAAGCTCTATCGCTCCGACTCCGAGGTCGAGGCGTGGGCGAAGAAGG
The DNA here is from genome assembly GCA_025359105.1 of Myxococcales bacterium. GTDB lineage: Bacteria > Myxococcota_A > Polyangia > Polyangiales > Polyangiaceae > JANYHK01. The sequence goes on from JANYHK010000019.1 coordinate 48,101, forward strand.
ACCCGATCGACCGCCTCCGCCGCTACCTCGAGGCGCGCGGCCTCATGGACGACGCGCGCGACACCAAGCTCGAGGCGGACGCGAGCGCGGAGATCGTCTCCATCATCAGAGAGGTCGAGGAGCTCGCCGCGCCGTCCCTCGCGAGCATGTTCGACGACGTCTACGCGGAGCTCCCGTGGAACCTGCGCGAGCAGAAGGCCGCCTTGGAGAGCGGGCCGCGCGCCCCTAAGCACTGAACCAGAAGGCAGAAGAAGATGGCGAACGCAAAAAGCTACGACGCGGTGGTGATCGGCGGAGGCCCCGGCGGTTACGTGTGCGGCATCCGGCTGGGTCAGCTGAAACAGAAGGTGCTCGTCGTCGAGAAGGAAGAGGTCGGCGGCGTCTGCCTCAACTGGGGCTGCGTCCCCTCGAAGGCCCTCATCGCCACGAGCCACACCTACGAGAAGGCCAAGGACGGCGCGGCGATCGGCCTCGTGATCGACGGCCTCCGCCTCGATGTGAACAAGATGCAGGACTGGAAGGGGGGCATCGTCAAGAAGCTCACCGGCGGCGTCCGCGGCCTCCTCAAGGGCAACGGCGCCGAACTCGTGATGGGGGAGGGGCGCGTGGTCTCGCCGACGCAGGTGTCGATCAAGACACGCGAGGGGGCCACCGAGGTCGTCGACGCGAAGGCGATCGTGATCGCGACCGGCTCGTCGACGATCGAGCTTCCGGCGTTCAAGTTCGACGGCAAGCAGATCATCGGCGCCAAGGAGGCGGTGAGCCTGCGCGAGATCCCCAAGCGCCTGCTCGTCATCGGCGGCGGCGTCATCGGCCTCGAGCTCGGCTGCGTGTACCAGAAGTTCGGCAGCCAAGTGACCGTGGTCGAGGCGACTCCCAGCCTTCTCCCTGGCGTCGATCCGGAGTGCACAGCCGTCGTCGAGAAACGCATGGTGAAGCACGGCGCGAAGATCCTGAAGAACGCCAAGGCCATGGGCTACGAAAAGAACGCCGACGGCTCGCTGGCGGTCCGCGTCGATCTCGGCGACGGCAAGTTCGACACGCTCGTCACCGACGTGGTGCTCGTCGCCGTGGGAATGCGCCCCAGCAGCGCGGGGCTCGGCCTCGAGGAGATCGGCGTGAAGCTCGAGCGCGGCTTCATTCCGACCGACCACGTCGGTCGCACGAACGTGCCCACGGTCTTCGCGATCGGGGACGTGTCGGGCATGCCGATGCTCGCGCACAAGGCGAGCAAGGAGGGCGAGGTCGTCGCCGAGATCATCGCTGGCCACAAGGCCGCGAAGGACTGGGTCGCGATCCCCGGCGCCATCTTCACCGATCCGGAGATCGCCGTGGCCGGCCTCACCGAGGCGCAGGCGAAGGAGAAGGGGATCGACGTCAAGGTCGGCAAATTCCCGTTCGGCGCGCTCGGCCGCGCGATGGCCGTCAACGAGACGGACGGCTTCATCAAGCTCGTCAGCGACAAGAAGACGCACGAGGTGCTCGGCTTCCATATCGTGGGCCCCGCAGCGACCGATCTCATCAGCGAGGGCATGCTCGCCCTCGAGATGCACGCCTTCCTCGAGGACATCGGCATGACGATGCACCCGCACCCGACGCTCGGCGAGGGCATCATGGAGGCCTCGCTGAGCGGCCTCGGCCAGGCCATCCACATCCTCAACCGCTGACTCCTATAGCAACCGTCCCTTTGATGGAACGGTGGCTGTAGCCTTCTTGTCGGTCGCTACCGTCGTTTGACCGGAACGGGCAAACGACGTTCCTCTAAAAAGAGATCCGGAGCTCCGCATGACGTCCAAGCATCTTCTTCTCCCCATCTTACTCCTCGCGGCGTGCGGCGGCGCACCGGCCACCCCGGCGACGCCCGCCACCCCGGCGACGCCCGAGGTCCCCAAGACCGACAGCGCCAAGGTCGACGCGCCCAAGATCGACGCGCCGAAGAAGGAGCCGACTGCTGCTGGCCCCGCGTTGAGCGCCCATGTGAAAGCGGCTGTCGACGCCGCCGATCGCGACGCCGACGACAAGGCGATGGACGGGGGGCGCCACCCTGGCCAGCTGCTCGACTTCTGCGGTGTGCCGCAGGGGGGCAAGGTCGCCGAGATCGCCGCCGGCGGCGGCTACACCGCGGAGCTGCTCGTGCGCGCCGTCGGGCCGACCGGCAAGGTGTACGGGCAGAACAACAAGTGGCTACTCGAGAGGTTCGCGGAGAAGCCCTGGAGCGCGCGCGTCTCCAAGCCGGTCAACAAGGGCGTCCTCGTACGCGCGGATCGTGAGTTCGAGGACCCGCTCCCGCCCGAGGCCAAGGCGCTCGACGTCGTCGTCGACAACCTCTTTTACCACGACACCTTCTGGATGAAGGTCGACCGTGACAAGATGAACAAGGCGATCTTCGCGTCGCTCAAGCCGGGTGGCGTCTACTGCGTGGTCGATCACAGCGGCCGCGCCGGAACCGGCGCGACGGAGGTGCAGACGCTCCACCGAATCGAGGAGAAGGTCGTGAAGGAGGACATCGAGAAGATCGGCTTCAAGCTCGCCGCCGAGTCGCCGGTGTGGCGAAACGCGGGCGACACGCGCGACTGGAACGCGGCGCCGTTCGCCGCGAAAGAGAAGCGCGGCACGAGCGATCGGTTCGCGTTCAAGTTCGTCAAGCCGTAGTCGAATATCCGGGGCGCCGCACCTTCACTTGGCGCCGCAGGTTCACTCGGCGCCGCCGCTTCACCTGGGGCATGCGCCTGTGCACGTGGCGACGCCGCACGCGGGAGGCATGCGGCACCCCGCACAGTCGCACGTCGTCTTGCACAGGGGCTCCGTGCCAGCGGCGACGCACGTGTGGCGGCAGGTCCCGGGAAACCCGGCGCGCCGGGCGCGCAACACTGGTCCCCCGGCACGGGGCAGTCCGCGGGCTCGTCGCAGGTCGAACCCGGAAAAGCGCCGCATCCGTTTGCGACCAAGGTACAGGCGATCGTCGGCCCGCAGCACTTGTCCGTCTTCGCAACGCATGCGTTGCTCATGTCCGTCGCCGTCGGGCAGTCGACCCATCCAGGATTGGCGGGCTTCGGGGCCACCAGCTTGCAGGTGACGGAGTCCGCAGCGTCCGCCGCATCGTTCGGCGCGTCGGCGGTCGAGCCGTCGACCGATGCCCCGTCCGTCGCGGCAGCGTCGGGAGGCGGACCTCCGGCGTCCGCGGGCGGTACGCCGCCGTGCAGGTCGGGGCACGCGCCGTTGCTGCAGGTGCCCGGGTCCACCAGCGAGTCGACGCAGGAGCCGTCGACGCACGTGAGGTTGCCCGTGCATGGCACCCCAACGCAAACCGTTCGAAGCTGGATGGGGACGACGAGCCGCGTGTGCGGGACGAACCGGAGGCGTCGTTTGGCGACGACGCAGCCGGTGAGCTTCGGCGCGTCGGCGGCGCACGCCTCCTTGCCGAGGCCGGCGATGATCTCGACCGAGGCGCTGTCGCCGTCACCGCTCGGAACGAGCACGAGTGATCCCAGATCGTCGGGGTGGCCGGCCGCGCACGAAGGGAACGTGGTGGTCGGCGCTGTGATCGACGCGAGGTCGCGGCCGATCGAGATGCTCGTCGTCCCGGGGCTCGCCCCGAGCTTCGCGCAGTCGAAGTCGGTCGTGAGCTGCAGCGTGATCTGTGTCGGCTCGCGGCATGCACCGAGCACACCGAGCGTCGACGACGCTGCGAGCAAGAGCAAGAACCCACGCAGGCGTCCTCGCCTCACCTTCAGCGTCGCCCCTTGAACCCCATCATGTTCTGAACGACGGCCTCGCTCGCCTCGGCCACCTCGGCCTGCTCGCGGGCGCGGTCGGCGCAGTCCTCACACATCTTCTTGGCCTTCCCGTCGACCTTGACGGAGACCAGACTGTCGACCTCGTCGTCGCACACCTTGCACGTGGCCATGGACAACCTCCAGACGGAGCAGGTGCGGTGGACGCGGACCTCAGGACTTGGGGAGAATCTCGGAGGAGTCGGGCAGGGTCGGCTGCGGGGGGCGCTCCGACCGCATCATCGAGATGGTGATCTCGGGCTTGCCGCTCACCTTCCAGGCGGTGACCGTCGTGTCGATGGCGTCGCGCACGAACGCCGTTGCGTCGAGCGGCTCGCCGTCGGGTGTCACGACGGCGCGCTTGTCCGGGCTGTAGCGGAGCTGCTGGTCCTCGCGCCCGATCACGCTGGCGACGATGACTCCAGCGCGCCGGCTGTAGTTGAATCGCAGCGTGGTCGCACCAACGCGGATCCAGATGTCGTCCGTCGTCACGCTGCCGGTGACGGGGAGACTGTGTGTCTTGCCCAGCTCGAGGACGTAGGTGAGCTCGGCCCGGGCCTGGCCGAGCACGATCTCGAGGAGCGTGCCCGGTTCGGGACGCGAGGCAGGGGAGCTCCCGGGGGACCCGATGAGCTGCTCGGTGAGGCGGCTGCGCCAGTCGGTCATCGCGTCCGTAGTGTAGCATCGACATCGGGCCCGCTGGGCCGTTAAAGGGGACCCCCCGAGTCGCCGCGCCCCCGCGTGGGATCAAACGGGAATTGCGTGGTACCCTCAACCCTTGTCCGGGTAGGACCTCGAGGGAAAAATGGGGATCTTCGACCGTATGGGCAAGGTTATCTCGAGCAACGTCAACTCGCTCCTCGACAAGGCAGAGGACGACAAGAAGCTGCTGGAGCTCAACCTGGACGAGATGGAGCAGCAGCTGAAGCGCGGTCGCCAGGAGGTGATCAGCGCCGTGGCAGCTGAGAAGCAGCTCCGAAAGAAAAAGGACGACCTCACCGCCGAGGTCGACAAGTGGGACAAGCGCGCGGAGCTCGCCCTCAAGGGCGGCGACGAGGCGCTCGCCCGTGAGGCGCTAAAGCAGAAGAAGCGCGTCCAGGCCGAGGCCGAGAGCGTCGACAAGGCGCGCTCCGAGCAGCGCGACGTCGCCCTCACGATGAAAGAGGAGCTCGAGCGTATGGAGAAGAAGCTCGAAGAGCTGAAGCTCCGCAAGGGCAGCATCGTCGCGCGGGCGCAGCAGGCGCGCGCGGGCGCCGGTGTCGAAGGGCTCGGCACGAAGGGCGGCACGAGCGCGTTCGACAACTTCCGCCGCATGGAAGAGAAGATCGAAGATCGCGAGGCCCAGGGCAGCGCGATGTCGGAAGTCGAGGAGGCGCTCGGCAAAGGGGAGAAAGAGCAAGACCTCGAAGCCAAGTTCCGCGACCTCGAACGGGGAACCAAGGGAGCGGACAAGACGAGCGACGTCGACGACGAGCTGGCGGCGTTGAAGAAGAGGATCCGAGTCTGACCCCTCCTCGTCGAGGCATCGCAGGACAAATGTGACCGAGCGCATCGTCGTCAGCTTCTGGATGGCCCACTCCGGGCTTTCGCCCGTGACGGGCAGAGGCTACGTCGAGCGGACACGTGCCCTCGTGCAGCGCGGAGAAGCGCTCGGGGGCAACCTCATCGCGTTCGGCTCGCAGGTGGTCGCGATCGCGTTCGAGCCCGATCTGGTGGAGGAGGCCATCGGGATGGCGACCTCCGGCGTCATCGAAGAGACCAAGCCAGGCGAGGTCGCCTGGGGCGCCGGCGTCGCCGAAGGCCATGTCGAGCCGGTCGCCCCCGACGACACGCGCGGGTGGCTCGCGTGGGGCTTGCCGCTCGCGGCCAGCGCGGCGCTGGGGCGCGTCGCGCGGCCCGGTGAGGTGCTCGTCGATCGCTCGTTCAAGGCCACGGCGACGCTCGTGATCCTCGGCACGCACGTCGCGAGTGACGGGGGCCGGCGCGTTCGCGGTGCGATGCTCGATGTGCGTCAGCCGTGGCGTCACGCCGCCGCCGCGCTGGTGTCGAAGCTCGAGACGCCGAAGCTCGTCGGTCGAGAGGATCCGAGCGCCCTCCTCTGGATGCCCGGCGCGCTGGCGATCCTGCGAGCCGACCCCGGGCTCGGAGGCTCGCGCCTGCTCGCCGAGCTCGCGGCGCTGGTCGCGCCCGGCCCGTGCCTCGTCCTGTCGCCGAGCGGGTCGTCGACGGAGCCGCTCGGCGCGCTCCGCCGCGCGCTGGGGAAAGCGCGGGCCATCGAGGCGCCACACTTCGAGGTCGAGCTCGAGCCCGCGTTGCGCCGCCTGCTCGCGGGCGACGGCGTCCCCATCGAGACGGCCGCGGCGATCATCTCCTCATTCCTCCGGGGAAGCGCCGAGGACGCGCCACCGGGCGCCCTCCTGATCGACGACGTCGTCGACGTCGACGCGTCGTCCGTGGAGGCGTGTGCGCGCGCCGTCGTGGCCGCCGACGGCGCCTTCGCCTGCGTCGTGCGCGTCGACGAGACGAACCCCCCGCCGCCCGCCTTTGCGGAGCTGGCGAAGGGGCCCGAGATGGCGCTCGCGCCCTTCGACGACGCGGAGGGCGGCGCGTTCGCGGCGGCCGCGCTCGGGGGCGCGCTGGACGCATCGGCCCAGAAGCGCTGGGCGCGTCGCGGTAGCCACACCCCGCTCGGCATCCTCGAGGCCCTCGCCGTGAGCCTGTCGTCGGGCGAGCTGGCATGGGCCGCGGAGGGCGCACGCGCGCGGACGCGCAGCGCCGGGCGTGGCGCGCCGCGCCCGGCAGTCCAGTGGATCGCGCGTCGCGCCCAGATGATGGGCTCGGCGCTCGAGCAGCTCGTCCTCGCGTTCGTCGCGCTCGGCGGAGGGGAGCTCGCGCTCGAGCGCCTCGCCAAGCTCCTCGCCGCCGCCAACGTGCGCGTGGACGCGGAGGACGAGGCGCGGAAGCTCGTCGCGCGTCGGTGGCTCACCGAGCCTCAGGTAGGCTGGATGGCGCTTCCGACGCGCACGCATCGCGAGGCGCTGCTCGGTGAGCTCGGCAACGAGCAGCTCCGGGGCAGCATCCACCGCGCGCTCGCGCACGTCCTCGAGAGCGAGGAGCGCGGCCTCGGGCTCGCGGAGGCCGCGCACCACCTCGCCAAGGCCGGCGACCACGCCAAGGCCTCCCGCGTCGCGCTTACGAGCGCGCGCGCCGCGATAGGCCTCGAGCTGCGGCACGCCGCGACCCAGCTCATCGCCTTTGCGCGCGAGCAGGACCCGTCGTGTGACGAGGAGGCGCGGGCGGCGCTCGCGCTGCTCGTCCCGCTGCGCCAGTCCGCGACGCCGCAGGAGGGCTCGCGGAGCGGTGCGTACGCCGCCCTCGTGGAAGGCGTCGACGTGGCCGACGAGCCGCTCGAAGCGCTTTCGCACAGGCCGGAGGCGATCGCCGACGGCGAGGCCCCCAAGCACGACTCGGAGCCGCCCACGGTCACCATCATCTCCCCTATCGACGACGGGGAGTTCGACGGGCCACCGTCGGTCACGATCGCCGTCAGCCCGCCGAGCTCGCAGACGTCGCCGAGCTCGGAGGTAGGCACGATGGTCGGGGCGCCCGGGGGAGAGGGGGATTCGTCCACGCTCTCCGTCGCGCTCGCCCCCACCGAGCATCCGCCGGAAGCCGTGACCGATCCGGTCGCCGCTCCCCCGCCCGAGGCGATCCGGGGCGAGGACGTGGGCGAGCGGATGACCGAGCTGGCGAAGGAGGCCCTGCTCGGGGCCGACACGCAATCGCTCGAGCAGTGGGCCGAGGGTCTGCTCGCCGCCGGCGAGCACGGACGGTTCGCCGAGCGAATGCAGGCGATCGTCCGCCTGGCGCGTGGCGACGTCGGGGACGCGCTGCGCTCGCTGCGCTCGGCGCGTGCCGAGCTCGACGCGAACGCCCCGCCGATGGAGCGCTGCCAGGCGTCCCTCGCCCTCGGCGTGGCCCTTGCCGTCGCGGGTCGGCCCGATGAAGCACTCCTCGAGGCGCTCGACGCCCTCGCACGCGCCCGCGAGCAGGGCGACGACAAGGGAGGGCACGCCTGTCTCGCGTTCCTCTCCAAGCTCTTCGCGACGGTCGAACGCCCGGACGATGCGAACCGCCTCCGCCACATCGCCCACGGCGGCAAGGGCGCGCCGGCCCCGGCCCCGCCGGTCTAGAGGCGTCCGGCGGTCTCGTCCCACGCTTCGCGCAAGATCTCCGCGACCGCCTCGTACAGCGCTTCGGGGATCTGGTCGCCGACCGCGAGCTCGACGAGCGCGTGCGCGAGCGGCACGTCGCGCAGCACCGGGACGCCGTAGGCATGCGCGGCACGCACGATCTGCTGCGCGAGATCGCCTTCGCCGGTCGCGACGACGACGGGGGCTGCGTCACCGGAGCCGTCCTGCCGCTCTTCGTAGCGAAGCGCGCACGCCAGGTGCGTCGGGTTGACGATGACGATGCTCGCCGTGCGCACGCTCGCGACCGTCGCCGCCTGGAGCATCTCGTGGCGGGCCCGCTCGCGCGCCGCCTTCGTCTGCGGATCGCCGTCGCTCTCCTTGTGCTCGCGCTTCACCTCCGCCTTCGTCATGCGCAGGCGCTTGGCCCAGCCGCGCCGCACGACGACGAGGTCCACGGCGCCGAGCGCGAGCCCCGCAAGCGCCGCCTGCGTCGCGATTCCGCGCGCGATCTCCGCCGCCGCGTGTCCGACGTAGCCGAGTCGCCCCGACAGTCGCGCGAGATCGACGAGGTGCGCGCGCAACCCACGGTAGGCGAAGTACGCCACGACCGCGGCGAACGCGAGCGCCCGCACCACGTTGAAGAGGCGCGCCACGGTGAAGAGCTTCACGAGCCCGCCCCACACGTCGAGTCGCTCCAGCTTCGGCGTCAGCTTCTTCGTCGCGATGAACCCGCCGGTCTGCACCGCGCTCGTCACCGCCGACGCGATCGCCGCGCCGAGCAGCACCGGCACCGCCAGTAGCACCAGATCCCCGGCGAGCGCCCCCGCGTCCACCGCCGCCCCGGGGCTCACGTCGGCGGCGTGGGCGATCGCCGCGCGCAGGCCGTCCGCCGAGCGCGACACGAGCATCGCCGCCGCGCCCGGCACGAGGGCCACGGCGACCAGGAACGCGACCGCCTGCGACGCGAACGCGCTTTGGCCGCTGTCGCCGTCCTCCTGCGCTTTGCGCAGCCTCTTCGGCGTCGCCTCTTCGGTCTTCTCGCTCAACGCCGTCGCTGGCGCGTCGCGCGCTTCGCGCCCCTCGTCTTCTTGTCGAGCTTCTTCTTGGCCACCGTCTCCGCCGCGCGCCTCGCCTTCGGGGCCGCCTCACTCGCCGTCTTGGCCTTCGCCTTGGCCTTGGCGCGCTCCTTGGCCGCCGGCGTCATCTTGGCCTTCGCGACGGGCTTTGCCTTCGCGGTCGCGGCCTTGGTCTTCTTCGTCGCGTTCGTGCTCTTGGCCGCGCTCTTGGTCGCGTTCGCGTTCGCGTTCGTGGTCGCGATCGTGGTCGTGGTCGCGTTCGCGGTCGTGGTTTTGGTCTTGGTCGCGGTGGCGGTCGACCGCTTGCCGGGGGCCTTCGCGCGCGCGGCTTCGGCCTCCGGATCCGCGGCCTGCGCGCGCACGACGCGAAAGAGATCGATCAAGAGCGCACGAACCCCGGCCCCCGTCGCGGCAGACACCAGGCGCAGATCGATCTTCTTCCTCGCGAAGATCGGCTTCACCCGCGCGTATGCCTCCTGCACCTCGGGCAGATCCGCCTTCGTCATCGCCACGATGGTCGGTCGCGTCGCGAGCCGCTCGTCGAACTTGAGGAGCTCGCCGACGAGCGCCTCGTAGTCCCTGACCGGATCGCGATCCTCGGCGTGATCGAGCGTCACCAGGTGAAGGAGCGCCCGGGTCCGCTCGACGTGCTGCAAGAAGCGGATGCCGAGGCCCGCGCCCTCCGCCGCGCCAGGGATGAGGCCGGGGATGTCAGCGAGCACGAAGCTCGCGTCGTCGTCGATGCGCACGACGCCGAGGTGGGGCACGAGCGTCGTGAACGGGTAATCGGCGACCTTCGGGTGCGCCGCCGAGCACGCGCGGATGAACGTGGATTTTCCGACGTTCGGGAAGCCCAGGAGGCCGACGTCGGCCATCACCTTCAGCTCGAGGCGCAGCTGCTTCTCTTCGCCGGGCAACCCGGCCTCCGCCCGCCGGGGCGCGCGATCGTAGGGCGTCGCGAAGTGCATGTTGCCGCGGCCGCCCTTGCCGCCCCGGGCAATGACGACACGCATGTGCGGCGCGTTCATGTCGTAGAGCAGCTCGTGCCCCTCCTGGGTGAACACCTGGGTCCCGACCGGCACGCGGCACACGAGGTCCTCGCCTCCCTTGCCGTAGCAGTCCTTCCCCATGCCGTGCTGCCCGTGGGGCGCACGCAGCGTGTGGGCATAGGTGACGTCGAGGAGCGTTGACAGACCCGGATCGGCAACGAAGACGACATCGCCGCCGCTGCCGCCGTCGCCGCCCGATGGGCCGCCGAACGGGACGAACTTCTCGCGTCGGAACGCGACGGAGCCGTTGCCCCCTTTTCCGGCGACGACGGAGACGTCGCATTGGTCGACGAATTTCACGAACGCTCTATAGACCAGTCGCGCCCAAATCTCACGCGCGCCCAAATCTCACACGCGCGCGCTTCTCACGCGGCACGCTCGACGCTCGAGCAAGCCCGCCGTGCCCGCCGCGCACGCCGCGCCCCGAGCGTGAGCGCCGCGAGCATGCCGCACCCGCCAAGCGTGCCGCCCCCGATCGGAGGCTCGCCTTGCTCTGCGCGCGTCGGCGCCACGGCACAGCCACTCTTCGTCGGATCGGGGCACGCCGTCCCGAGCCCACCCTTCGGCGTCGGGTCGCACGCGGCCTGGCGGCCTGGCGGGTACACGGCGCAGACGCCCGCGATGTCGTCGTCCGCCAGCGCACGCCCGGCGGCGGTCCCCGGCGCGTAGGTCGCGTACATCGAGGCAATCGGGTCCGAGCTGTGCGCCATCCCGATGAAGTGCCCGGCTTCGTGTGTGGCGATCGTGCGCAGGTCGTAGGCGACCCTGGCGTCACCGACCGTGAGATTGTTGAACGCCGCGTTGATCTCGATGTCCGCGTCGAAGATCTCGCCGGTGCGATCGTCGTAGGTCACCGCCGTCTTGGCGAGCGTTCCGTCGATGCCCTTGTACGTCCAGTCGTCGTCGCGAAAGAGCACGATGTTCACGTTGCGGCCGTCCGCGTTGTACTGGCTCTTCTTGCAGGCGACGTCTTCGAGCTCGCTGAACGTCATGGAGGCGGCCTTGCCACCGGGGCAGGGGACCTCACTCCACGCCTGAAACGACTTCTGCAGCGCCACGCGGACGTCGGCGAGGTCCAGGCTTTGCGTGCCGTTCTTCTGCAGATTGAAGCCCAGGCACGACCTCGGCCAGAAGAGAGGCTGCCCGGTGCTCGGGCACCCGTTGGCGTCCGTCGGGCAGTCCCCGCGGCAGGTCGTGGATCGACAGAACGCCGCCGCGTCGCCCGCCGAGGCTCCCAGCCCAAGCCCGACCGTCGCGACGAAGAAGAGCGCAGCCGTGCGCCAGCGAGCCCGCATTTCGAAGCATCGTACAGCCTGCCGGCCTCCGGCTCCAGCGAAGGCGCCCATCGGCGTCCAACACACCCGTTGGCCCACGGGAGCCGACAGGCCACCCGCAAACCGTGCACTATGACATTCGTGCCTCGGTGTCCGTAGATTCCGTTGATCCAGCGCAGACTTGCACGGATCCCCATTTCGCGCGGAGACCCCTCGTTTCAATGAATCTACAAAATTCTAGTCAAAATTCGACGTCGTACAATGTGTGCATTGACCAAGCTGGCGCAATGTTTTTGCGACGCCCGATTTGTGAACACTGCACCCACTTTAGCCGCGCTATATCAATGACTTAACAAGCTTGAGGGCCAAAAAAATGACCCCCACAACCCCCTACGCCTCACAAAGATGCCGGGCATGAGTTTGTGGGTCCGCATGTTTTGGTCAATTCCGTGATTGCGTGCCCGCGAGAGGGAGGGTAAGAGGCCGGTCCGAGCCTACCTGTGCCTGATGTGAAGCCACTTCCTGGCGATCACGTTCCGGCAGAGCGGGCGACGCTAGCGGGTCACAGGGGCTTGAATTGATCACGAGGAGTCCGATGCGAAGGTCGACCAAACTACTCATCGCCGCACTCTCTTCTGTCACGCTGTTGGCGTGCGAAGACGGTCCGAATCAGACGTATTCGCCGGCGCCGGCGGGTGCGGGAGATTTGTTTAACTCTGGCTTCGACCCGGGCAAGACCCCGGTGATCGACCCCGGCAAGTCGAACCTGGAGAGCAATCCCGGGAAGGGTTCGAGCCGCCAGGAAATCTGTGACGCAGACACCAAGCGCACGACCTGGGCGAAGGCGATCGCCTCCGAGATCAAGCCCCCGCGTAGCTACGGCGGGATCGACATGGCCGGGGACGATACGTACCGCGGCATCACCGTCGAGCAGGCCGACCTGATCAACTGCCAGTCCGTCAGCGACGGCAACGGCGGCGTCCACTGGGGCGACAACTCGGAGATTCAGTTCTTCTACGACGTCGGCACGCACATCGTGACCCAGATGGTCTTGAACCTCGGGTACAGCGGCAAGATCAAGGTCAAGGGCCGCAAGCCCAACTCGGGCCAGGATTGCTACAACTACGTCACGCCCGTCAAGGACGGGAGCGGCAACATCATCCCGGACACGACGTGCCCGCACCAGAACGACACGTACGAGATCGGTGTCGGCGGCCTCCCGCTGAAGAACAACGCTCCCTGGCTCTTCGATCCGAACTCGGGTCCGGACTGGGATCCGAAGATCACCGAGTTCTACGATGCCGTCATCTCGGCGTACATGCCTGAGCAGACCGCTGCGCCGAGCTGCGGCCAAAACGCAGCATGTCTCGAGCTGGGTGACGACGGCGCCGGCAACGTGATCTGGGGCATCCGCCCCGCGGCCGTGTACTTCGTGACCCACGCGCACACGGCACAGCCGGTCCTGAGCACGCCCTACTACATCTACAACTTCTTCATCAAGATCCTGCCGTACTCGAACGCGGCGATGACTGTGAAGATCGACGCGGAGGGCCCCTTCGCCAAGGCGACGCTGGGCACGGCCGCCAACCCCAAGAACTGCAACATCAAGCTGGGTCAGACCTGGCAAGAGATGCTCGACACGTGCGTCAACGTCACGGGCGATCCGTCGATCGACAAGACCACGTTCAACAAGCTCGTCGGCGGTCGCACGCACACGCTCGATGACATCTTCTTCAACGTCGTCGGCGTCAACCAGAACGTCACCCTGCAGAAGGACACGTTCGACTACGTCAAGGACACCGACCTCCCCGGTCCGGCCGACCAGACCACCGAGTGGATCTTCGACGTCCGCGCCCGCGGCAATGTCAAGAACGACCTCGGCCCGACCAAGCGCGACAACCACGGCTCCGCCCGTGTCTTCATGGAGTACATGGCGGCCTCGCAAGAGGAGATCTACCGCATCGCGAAGACGCCGGTCGCGCTCCAGCACAACATCGGCGACGCCGCCTGCTTCAACGCGGCCACCGCGCCGGTGGGCTGCACCGGCCTCGAAGGCGTCCTCATCACGGGTCCCAAGTCCTCCGGGTGCCTCGGAACGTACACGGTCCCCGCGCCCCCGGCGAAGCCGTTCTGCACGCCCGACGCGAGCGTTCACCCGTACCTGAACGGCGACCTGACCAAGCAGATGGCCGGTACCTTCTTCGGTATCTTCGGCTCCCTCCTGAAGCCGGGCGACCCGAAGATCGTCATCTGCGAGAGCCCGTCCGCCGCGGTCACGGGCGACACGAGCACCTGCATGTCCGCCTCGGGCGACCCGATCAACGATCCGGGCTTCCCGCTGTGGGACGGCGCCTACCAGCGCGTCATCAACGTGTTCGGCAAGGGGGACATCTTCAACCTCCCGCCGGCCGTGCGTGATCGCCGCTTCTTCTTCCAGCAGTACTCGCTGGCCCTCGTGAAGTACCTGAAGGCCTACGGCACTGCGAGCGGCATCACGCCCTTCGTGGAGCCGACGCAGGCGCAGGTCACGGGCGTCAAGCTCGACTTCGAGAACGTGTTCTTCGACATCTCGGACCTCAACCAGTTCGACAAGATCGAGTACATCGAGCGCGACTTCGTCGACGCGACGCACGAGCCGACGAACTTCGAGTACGGCTCGGACATCAAGGTCGCGAACCAGCGCAGCACGAAGTGGGATCGCAAGATGAGCCGCGCGGAGCGGGCGATGTACCAGGCGTTCGCCGGCAAGTCGACGGCGGCGCTCGGCAAGTTCGACCACGTTCGTCTCTCGAACATGTTCGGCTCGAACATCCTCACGTCCCTCTGGGAGAGCGTCAACTGCGGCACCGTCGGCACCGACGCCTGCGGCGCCTCGACCCTCGGCCCCTGGGATGGCAACGGCGATTACCACGAGACCGGTGGCCTCGACTCGGACGGGTTGCCGCTCCTGGCCGACTACCCGGGCGCGTGGGGTAACACGATCTTCCACAGCGGCCCGAGCCAGATCACGATCACGGGTTACCTGAACAACGTTCAGACGGCCAAGATCAGCATGCCGCAGTACACGAACCCCTACGAGTGCACCGTCGGCGGCGTCCCGGCCAACGATCCGGCGCCCGCGCCGCCGAACACCATCTGCGTGGCAGCGACCGACGAGCTTCGCACCTGCGCGGCCGGCGGAGCGCCGCAGCACGACGGTTGCAAGAAGGACACGGGAGCCGCAGCGGACTCCTCGACGTACTGCTGCCCCAAGGGCGCGGCCCGTACGCCGGTCCAGATGGTTCAGGCCCTCGTCCCGCACACGCCCCAGCAGCCGGGCGTCGGTATCTCCATCCCGCTCACGGGTACGCGAGACAAGGTCATCTCGACGGGCGACCTCGACTTCGAGGGCAACACGTCGAACTACCACGTCAAGTACAACTTCCAGACCTGCAAGGCCGAGAAGCTTGACCTAGCGACGGTGTGCGCGAAGGGCCAGCAGCAGTTCGTCTGCAACCCGGACCTCACCCCCTCGATCAACAGCGGCGCCAACGGCGACACGGTCGGCCCCGACCCGGGCTGCAAGAAGAACGCGACCGCCCGCAAGGACGGACTCGACAACTACTGCTGCGAGGGCACCACCCGCCCGGCGTTCATCCCGACCAACCGCATCGAAATCCGCGCCATCGACACCTCCGACTTCCTCGGCGACGTGTTCATGTGCAAGGACCCGATCACGAACGACATCCTTCGCGTCCGTATGTACGACTCGGCCCAGTCGGTCCTCGACTGGCTGACGAAGCACCCGGGCTCGTCGAACGCGTGCGACATCATCGTCCGCTACTCGCCGTTCAACAACTACATCGACAAGATCTTCGCCCGTACGTACGGCGTGACCTTGGACATCTCGAAGAGCTTCGGCGCCGGTCGCGTCGACGACGCAGAGCTGTGGGACCCCGCGCTGCTGTCGCAGTGACGCTTAGAACGAGAACCGGAGAACATCAGTCATGAGTGCCAAGTTCAATCGCGCATTCCTCGCGACAGCTACCCTCGCGACGCTATCGGCGTCGTGGGGCTGCGTCGCGGATCGACCCTCTCGTAACAGCGTCTACAACGAGAACCAGTACGTCCGTAAGGACTTCCTCGTCCGCTCGGGGGCGGCTGCGGCCGACGGCAAGCCTGCCGCCGATCCCGGCTGGCTCCTTCGCGCTACCGTGCTCAGCGCATCCACCCCGAACCCGCTCAACGCGGGTGGGCTCGGGACGATCGCGTCGGGCTCGGTCAGCCCAGTTTCGGTCGTCCGCTTCGACGTCACCTCCGACAAGCTCCGCATGCTCAACACGCGCGAGATCGGTCCGGTCGTGGTCGAGCAGGGGACGCGCGATTCCGAGGTCGTCAACGCCTGGCCGGTCACGAACGTCGATCTCAAGTACAGGATCAACCTGGACGGCGAGAAGACGAACGAATACACCGAAAACCTGGAGCTCGACTGGAAGGTCCGCCAGTGGGTCAAGCTGAACTTCGCCAAGAACGACATGAGCGATCTCGCTCCGTTCGGGGTTCAGGAGATCCTCTCGGCCTGCACCGACCAGGGTAACTCCTCGGTCACCCTCGTCCCGGACACGTTCTTCGTCGACGAGAAGAACGACTACATGAGCTGGAACGTCAACATGACGTTCCCCCTCAACTTCTCGGACAAGGCCTGCACTGAGCTCTACGGCCAGGACGGGCAGATGTTCCAGAAGCTCGGCCGCCAGACGGTGAACTACACCGTCAAGTACTCGATGGTTCGCGCCAAGCCGCTCAACGCGGACGGCACGAGCGCCGACGGGTACGTGCCGCTCGAGCTCCCGGAGAAGGACACCATCC
This sequence comes from Myxococcales bacterium, assembly GCA_025359105.1. Taxonomy (GTDB): domain Bacteria; phylum Myxococcota_A; class Polyangia; order Polyangiales; family Polyangiaceae; genus JANYHK01. The sequence goes on from JANYHK010000019.1 coordinate 64,314, forward strand.
GCCGCAAGTACGGCACGCTCGACGCGACCCTCGTGTCGCGCGACGCGAACACGAATCTGCTCGCGGCGCGCGAGCTCGTTCAGCGTCACGACCCGAACAAGCCCATCGTCTACTACTTCGCCCCGGGCTTCCCCGAGGAGTACAAGAAGTTCTACACCGATCCGGGCGCTCTCATCGAGCAGACCAACCAGATCCTCACGGACTCTGGCGCGGCGGCCCGCCTCATCGTCCGCAACTTCGACGATCCGACGGATCTCCCGAAGAGCGCGGACGGCCAAGCGCACGTTCGTCAGTACGGCGACATTCGCTACAACTGGCTGCGCTGGATCTCCGATCTCGACAACGGGAACGGCTCGCTCGGCAGCACCTGGGACGGCGCGGACCCCCGCACCGGCCAGACGATCACCTCGAACGTCATCTTCTACAACTTCGAGTTCACCGACTTCGTCCAGGCGCGTCTCGAGTTCTACCTCGCGAGCGTCGGTGCGTTGCCGACGAACGCGGACGGTAGCTGGCCCGACGGACCCGCCGGCTGCAAAGACGGCGACACGATCCCGCTCGTGCCTGCTTCGACGGACACGACGGCGGCCACGCTGGCCGCGCGTAACTCCCACTCGACCCTGTACGGGAAGATGCAGGAGTACCTGCAGAAGCCCGTCGCCAAGTGGGGCAACCTCGCGCCGGCGGACTTCGTCGTGAAGCAGGACCAGGACTTCTTCAACGGGCTGGGCGCCATCCTCCCCTACCAGATTTACGGAGACCCGGCCGCGAACCAGTTCGTCACCCCCGAAGGTACGGACCTCGCGTTCGGTGGCGGCGTCTCCAACGTCCTCGCTCGTGCGCGGACCGAGGCCGAGTTCCACGCCCTCACGGGTTCGATGGATCGCGGCGTAGCGCCCTTCGACATCACGCCCGGCCCTGAGGGTGTGAAGGCCGCTGCGGCCTTCTCGGATCGCATGAAGGCGCTCACGGTCAACCACCGCGAGTTCGGCTTCGCGAAGATGTACCACCAGAACCACCGCGGCGTTCACATGGACTCCGCGGACATGTTCAACTACATCGACGTGTTCCAGCGCGACGGTCGCCACTGCATCAACGGCGCCTGGGAGACCCGCGAAGCGTACGAGAAGAGCATGGCGAACAGCTACTACGCCATGGTCGTCTGGCACGAGATGGGGCACTCCCTCGGTCTCGACCACAACTGGATGGGCTCGGTCGACCGCCCGAACTTCCCCCACTACAAGGACGGCGCGGGCCGTGACAAGATCGGCGGCTACACGGCCTCGCTGATGGACTACAACACCACGCCCGACCGCACCTTCTGGAAGAACGAAGGTGGCAAGTACGGCTGGTACCCCTACGACCGCGCGGCGATCGCGTTCATCTACGCGAATGCGCAGAAGCCGGGCTGCCCGGCCGGCGCGAAGTGCACCGCCAACCCGAACCTCCCCGACGCCTGCGCTCCGGCGACCGCCTGCAGCTTCTCCGGTCAGGCGAAGACGGGCGACACCAACTTCAAGCGGTTCGCCGATCCGTACGGAACCAACACCGACAAGTCGGAGCGTGCGTACCTGTACTGCAACGACGCCCACGTGAAGTACACGCCGTTCTGCCGCACGTTCGACTTCGGCACGACTCCCAGCGAGATCATGGCCGCGGCGATCGACAACTACGAGTGGCAGTACAAGTGGCGTAACTTCCGCCTCTACCGCAAGTTCCAGAGCTACAGCAACTACGCGGACGGGCCGGCAGCCCTCATCACCGACATGCGCCGGTTCATCAGCCAGTGGCTGTTCGACTGGAGCGCCGGTGAGCTCCAGGACACGCTCCGTCGCGTCGGTGTGACGCAGCCGGCGAACATCCCCGCGCAGAACTACTTTGCGCAGCTCACGGACAAGTTCAACCGGGACATCTCGATGGCGAACCAGCTGGCCGGCGCCTTCCACAAGGCGATCATCCAGCAGTCCTCCGGCGAGCGCCCGTTCAAGACGGTGTACGACAACTTCTACGGCGACGTTACCCAGCAGGGTATCTTCTCGGACAAGCTGTTCGCGCTCCAGTCGTGGGTTGACCTCTGGGGCGTCGACAACTACGACCCGGACCAGTCGGCCGGTACGTACCTGGCGTCGTACTCCAGCGCCGAAGGTGACCGTTCGTTCGAGAACATCTCGGAGGACACGGTCGACTCGATGGTCGGTGGTCAGTACGACACCTATCCATTCCTCAAGCTCACCGCGGTCACGATCTTCGCCAAGGCGACGCACGACCTGAACTTCCCCGGTCGTATCGACACCCGCGACTGGATCGGTGGCAAGGTGTTCGGCCGCGAGCGCGACTTCCTCGACTACTTCCGAGGGATCGCGGTCAAGACGAACACCTACTGCCCCGAGCCGCTCACGCTCGACACGTGCACGTACGATCCGCGCGCTCGCCGCACGAACCCGACCGAGGTCGGGAAGTCCGACGACTTCAACGAGTTTGTCGGGCCGGACAATCGCCGGTACTCTTGGACGTACGTCCAGGATCGCAACACCTGGATCATCGTCGACCGCGATCGCAACACGGCGAGCTACCAGATCATCCGCGCGTACAACAACATCGTCATCCACGGGGAGAGCGGTGGGGAGAACGCGTTCGGGATCCAGCTCCAGATGAAGTACTTCCTGGACAACTTCAATCAGTACAACTGAGTACGCGAGGCTGAGTACGCGTTTCGCGTAGGATCGGGGGCAGTGCTTCGGCGCTGCCCCCGTTTCTCATTTTCGAGTCAAAGGGCCTGCGGGTGGGTCGCTCGTGTCGCTTGCCGGTTCGGATGCAACGACGTTCGCTGTAACAGGTAGGGAGAGTTCCCATGCGCGCTCGAAGACTGCGGTGGACTGTGATGGCTGTCGTCCTGGTCGGGGTGGGGGCCCTCGTCCAAGCTTGCTCGACGTCGTCGAGTAGTGGTGCCGCGGGGTGCGATGGCGATCCGAACCAGTGCGGGGCAGGCACCACGTGCTGGGCGAAGGACTGCACCTGCGCTGCGGGGGTCAGCTGTGGCAGCGCGAACTGCACGCCGCACTTGGCGTGCCTACCGAGCGTGAGCGGGAAGAAGCCGCACGACTCCTGCGCAAACAAGATCGGGCAGCCCACGTGCAGCGATCACCAGACCTGCGTAGAGCTGCAGTCGGGCTTTGGCGGGTGTCTCCAGTTCTGCGACGACTCCAAGCCCAACCGGGGCTGCCCGACGATCGAGACGTGTGTGGACTTGCGGGCGGGCGGCACCGCGGATTCGCCGGTGCTCCATGTGTGCGCCGTCGTCGAGGCCGACGCCGGTGCCGGCGGGGATTCGGGAACCGTGACGGACACCGGGACGCCCATCCGTGACGCCAAGTCGGAACTTCCGATCTGAGAGGCTCGAGCTCGTCATGAACGCATCGATCGCGATCGCCCGCGCGAAGAGGTTGTCGTTGGGGCTGGCGGGGGCTCTCGCGGTCGCGGGGTGCCCGAATGCGCCGCCCGAGCCGGTGAAGCCCGTGCCGTCGGTGACTGCCAGCGCCGCCGCGTATGACGGGGGTCCATCGACACCGGAGGCCAAGGACGCCGGCGTCGATGCAGGCCCGGCGTGGCTCTTGCCCGACGGAGGTATCCTGATGGACGTGATCGGGTGGGATCTCGACCCGATGGATCCGGCGCGCGACTACGTGCGCCGGTACGTGTTCGCGACGAAGCGGTACGCGAACGCCTTCGAATGCGTGCAGATCGGCAAGAGCGTGCCTCAAGGAACCAAGTCCAGGGTCGAGGTGCGTGAGGCGCCGTCGCCGAAGTGCAAGACGGGGACGGCGGTGCGCGACGTGTTCCTCGTCGACGTCGCCGGGGACAGGCTCACCGTCGACGATCCGGCCGTGCGCGCCCCGCTCGTGGTCTGGCCGGACGAGAGCAGGCCGAACGAGAAGGCCGCTCCCGTCGTCTCGATCAACCGGATCCGCGAGTGGAAGACGCCGATGGCCGACATGTTCGAGCTCCTGCGCCTCACACCGATCCGGATCCAGGGCTACGGGCGCGGAAGCTACCTCGTCATCACCCTCTCGGGCTGGCACACGCCCATCACGCGCGACGCGGCCGACGGCAAGATCAAGGAGGCGCTGAAGAGGCTCTGCGAGGCCAACGATGGGCAGCCGTTCGCGATAGCGTCGGCGCTCGATCCGCCGGTGTGGCTGCGCGCGAGCTGCGCCGCGGGCACCTACAAATGGGACAGGTCGCCGGTCTTCGTTCCGCCGCCGTGAACGGCGGACCGGGCGTCAGTTGCCGGTGACGGTGAGCGACCACTTCGAGCCGGGCGCGCAGGTCCCGGAGACCCAGCGGACCTCGACCGAGACGATGCGCGTGTCGTCGCCGCCGTTCGCGGGGGTGCCTTCGCCGAAATTGAGCGCCGCCGTGTCCGTCCCGGACGCGTTCGTCGACTGCGCCGACACGGACGTGCACGCTCGACTCGTCGCGCTGCCGCCGGTGTCGACGTAGAGGAAGAGGTCGAAGTTGGCGCCGGCGGGCGAGTCGAGGCTCACGTGCACGTTGAGCTTCTTGCCGAGAGGATTGGTGTCGTTCTCGGTCACCTTCACCATCATCCATTTCGACGTGAAGCCCGAGGCCGTGACGGCGGGGGAGCTCGTGTCTCCGCTCACCGAACCGATGTCGTCGGCGGCCAGGCAGGCGTTAGGCGCGACGCAGCTCGCGCTGGAGCCGTCGCCGGGATCGGGCGCGGCGTCGACGGGGGCCGCGTCGAAGCCCCCGCCGGTGCCGGCGTCGAACGAGCTCGACGTGTCTCTGCTGGCGTCGCGCGCGTGAGGGACGTCGCCGGCGTCGTCGTCCACGCCGGTGCCCGCTTCGTCACCGAGGTCGGCGATTCCGCTCGTCGCGCAGCCGGCCCACGAGACGGCGGCGACGGCGGCTAAGGGAAGGCACACGAGGGCCGTGGCGAGTCCGCGCATCCACCAAGGATAGCGCCGATCCTCGTGGCGGCAAAAACGCGCGCGTCGGGTATCGTCGGGCCATGCTCAAGGTGGCGACGCTGAACATCTGGAATCGGTTCGGTCCCTGGGAGGAGCGCCTCGTCGCGATCCGCGCCCGGTTGGCCGAGCTGGCACCCGACGTCATCGGGCTGCAGGAGGTCCTCCGCTCGACCCAGGGGGACTGCCTCGACCAGGTGGACCTCGTGTCGCGCGGCCTCGGCTTCCACGCCGCGTGGGGACTGGCGTCGGAGGCGCACGGATTCCCGGTGGGCAACGCCATTCTGTCCCGGTGGCCGATTCTGCGCTCGGAGACCTTTCCGCTGCCGCATGGTGGCTCCGGCGAGCGGAGGTCGATGGTCTTCGCGGAGATCGACGCTCCGTTCGGCAAGCTCCCGTTCTTCGTGACCCATCTCAACTGGAAGCTCCATCACGGACACATCCGGTGCGAGCAGGTCCGGTTCGTCGCAGAGACGATCATGCGCACGAGCCCGATCGATGGGTTTCCGCCGATCGTCGTCGGGGACTTCAACGCCGAGCCGGACTCCGACGAGATCCGGTACATGCGCGGGCTCACGGGCCTCGGCGGACCGTGTGTGTACTTCGCCGACGCGTTCGGAGTTGCTGGCGACGGTTCACCGGGGACGACGTTTGCCCGGAAAAATCCGTTCGCTGCCATCGTGCACGAACCGGACCGCCGCATCGACTACGTGTTCGTGCGGGGTCCCGACGATCGCTACCGCGGCGAGCCGCTCGAGTCGAAGGTATGCTTCGACGAGCCGGTGGCCGGAGCCTTTCCGAGCGATCACTTCGGCGTGGTCGCAACTCTGTCCGTTTAGCTGGCGCCCGCGTGGGTGCGAGCGCATCCTGATAGGGCAATGCGGGCACGCTTCGGGATGATCGCGCTCATCGGCCTCGCCACCGTGCTGCCGCATGGCGCGATCTGCGAGCGGTACTCCACCCTGTCGAGGGTGCTCGAGCTCGGCGCGCTGACCGAGCTCGCGCACCTCGCGCTCCATGCGCTGCTCTTTGGCCTGCTCGCGACGGCGCTCTCGGCGTGGATCCTCCGCGGCGCGACGCGGCCGCGTGCGGCGCTCGCGCTCCTCTTTTTCGTCGGCGTCGTCGTGTTGCGGCAGGGAGTGCAGGTGCTCGTGCGCGGCGCTCGTCCGGGAGCGGAGCAGATCTTCGAGCTGTCGCTCGACAGCGTGGCGGGCGCGCTGGGCGCCGTCGGCTGGGCGTTCGCCGATCCGGCAGGCGCGAGGCGCGTCGCCCGCGGTCTGGGCTGGATGTTCCACCCGGCGCTGATCGCGCCGCTCGGGTTCTTCGCGTTGTGCTGGAGCCGCACCGGGTCGTGGCCGACCGCATTGCGGTGGACGCTCTTCGTCGCCGTCTTCGAGGTGCCCGCGATTTGCGTCTGGCTGTGGGGCCTGCGCCGCGCGCGCTTCTCCGATGTCGACGTGTCCATCCGCAGCGAGCGCCTCCCTCTCCTCGCCTTTGCCGCGCTCTGCGCGCTCGGCCTCCTGGCAGGAACCCTGGTGCTCGACGCGCCGCGCATCGTCGTCTCCGCGGCGATAGGCGCGATGATCGGCGCCCTCGCGGCGACCTTCATCACGCGCCTGGGGCTCAAGCTGAGCGGGCACGTCGGGGTCGCCGCCGGCGCGGCGTTCGCGCTCTTGCCGAACGCGCCGCGCGGGGCGCTCGTCTTCGCGCTGGTGGCGCTGATGCTGGTGTGGGCCCGCGTGCGCGACGAAAGGCACAAGCCGCTCGAGGTGGTCGCCGGCTTCGTGCTCGCGGCGCTCGTGGCCGGGGTGTCGATACACTCGCTGGGCTGAGCGGCGCCGAACGGTCGCCCACAGAGAGCCAGCGGCTCCGGGGCGTGGCCGAGCGGCCGACCGGGCCAGGGCGCTCGCTCGTCTTACGGAGCATGAGAAGATTCTGGGTGGTCGGGTTCGTCGCGATATTCGCCGGCTGTCTCGCGGCGTCATGCCTCGCGTACGGCGGGTTGATACGCCTCGAGGTGCTCGGCGTTCCGCACCTCGACTTCGTCGCGCATCTGGTGTTCATCGGCCTGCTCGCGTTCTTCGCCGACGGCCTGATCGGGGAGCGGGCCGCGTTCGGTGCGCTCCGCCTCGGCCCCGCGCTCGTCCTGGCCGCCGCCGCGACCGACGAGGTGCTCCAGCGCTTCTCGGCGAACCGAAGCTCGACGTGGTCGGACTTCGTCGCCGACGCGATCGGCGTGACGCTGGGCGGGCTCGCGGCGGCGCGCGTCCTGCGTGCGACCCACATGAAGGCTATGGCAACCGTTCCATCCAAAGAACGATGGCTATAGAGGGAGGCGGCTACGGCGAGACGATGTCGCGATCGGGCGGCGTGACGCGGCACGCGCGGCGGCGGAGGACCACGTAGTAATGATACAGCTGCGGCGCGCTCCCGAGCCCGCGGCTGTCGCACATGAGGCTCGAGGGATTGCAGCCGAACCAGCGGACCTTGTCGGTGACGTCGCGATCCCAGACCGCGTCCTCGCCGATGGCGTGGCCCCACGTCTTTTTGAATTGCCCGTACTCGTCGTCGAGGCCGAGCATGTGGCCGATCTCGTGGGCGAGCAGGTGCCACGACCACGCTTCGCTCCACGACACGTCGAACGGCGTCCGGCCATCCCCCTCGTAGAGGCGAACCTCGAAGTGCGGGGAGGCGGTGTCCGTGGTCTCCGCGCGGAAACGGAAGTGCACCGCGCGACCCGGGCTGTGCGCCGTCCAGAGCTCGGCGGCGCGGTCCATCTTCGCCTGCATTGCTGCGACGCGCCGCCGATCCTCGGCCAGCGGGCCGGTGAGCTGGACGCGGACCTCGACGCCGATGCCTGCGGGATCGGGGACGAGATCGTAGGCGTACTCGCGCGGGTCGAGCCCGACGTAAAAGAGCTCGCCTTGCACGCGCCGCGCGAAGGTGACGGGGCGGGAGAGGACATCGACCGGCGCGGGTGTGCAGCCAGCCATCGAGTCGCGCGCCACGTCGTCGGCAATCGCGACGCACGCCCAGTCCGCGTCGAAGGCGCCGCTCCCCGGGCGCGCGCGCCATTCGGCCAGCGTGAGACCCACCAGCTCGTCGCGGCTCCGCGCGCAGGCCGCGCCGCGCGTGCGCGCCCCGAGCTCCGACGCGACGCGCGCAATCGCGGCGGCGTCGGCCCTCGGCTGCGTGGACGCGGCGCAGGCGCTCGCGGCAACCACCAGGGCGCCGCCGCCGGCGCGCGCGCGCCAGGAAGAGCTCACCCCTACCTCGCTTTCTTGCTTCCCGAGCGCAATCGCGCGCCTGCGTGCGCGTCGGCGGTGCCCGACAGATCGGGATCGGTCTTGATCCTCCGCAGATCGCGCGCCAGATCGCGCGCGTGGGCTATCCAGAACTCGCGGCCCGGATCGGCCGACGGATCTTCGGGGAGGGCCGCGCGCAGCGCCGAGATCACCTCGGGCTCCACGGTGGTCGCCAGCAGGGCCACCGCTTCGGCGCGGCTCGGGTACCGCTCCAGCCCGCTCGCGGCGGCGTCGTCGCCTGGCGTCGGGGGCGCGATGGCGTAGACGTCGCTCAGCCGTTCGCGCGGTCCGGAGCCGCGCGTGAGCCACTCGACCGACACGCCCAGCGCGTGCGCGATGCGGCGCGCCGTCTCGAGCGGGAGGCGCGCGCCGCGCTCCTTGCTGCGCATCGAGTTGATGTACTGCGCCGTGAAGCCCGTCCGTCGCGCAAGCTCCCCGCCGGACAGGCCGCGGGCGTCCATCGCCTCGCCGAGCCGTTCCTGCCAGTCACCCACTTCCCCAATGTACCCTGCCCGGGGAGGAGCTGTCGTCGTAGAAGCAGTTGACAACTATAGTTTCCGAGCCACATTGGAGTCCATGACCGACGTACATCCTATTTCCCCAGGGATTTCCCTGGAGGTGGCCTCTCACACCGATCGCGGCCTCGAGCGCGACGACAACCAGGACTCGTCGCTCGTCGCGCTCCTGCCCTGCGCGCTGATCGCCGGCGTGTGCGACGGCATGGGCGGCGCCGCCGGCGGGCTCGTCGCGAGCACACGCGCGGCGGGCACGATCGAAGCTGCGATGCGCGCGCGCGCCGTCGCAACCGAGCAGGAGGCCGCGCGCGCGCTGTTCGACGCGATCGGGGAGGCCACCCGGCACGTTCATGCCGTGGCGCTGAAGGAGCCGCACTTGTCGGGTATGGGGACCACCGCCACGATCGCCGCCGTCGTCGGGGACCGGCTCGTCGTGGCCCAGATCGGCGACAGCCGCGCCTACGTCTTTCGCCGCGGCACGCTGACGCAGGTGACGCGCGATCAGACGCTCGCGCAGCTCATGGTCGAGCGCGGGCAGCTTGCCCCCCACGAGGTGGCGACCTTTCCGCACGCCAACGTCATCCTGCAGGCGGTCGGCACGGCGGAGCACCTCGACGTGGATCTGCGCAGCGTGCAGCTCTTCCGGGACGATCTTCTGCTCGTATGCTCCGACGGCCTCCACGGCCCCGTCGGCGACGCGCGGATCGCCGAGGTGCTGGCGGAGGCGAAGACATCGTCGAGTGCGTGCGACGCGCTCGTGGGGCAAGCGCTCGCGGCGGGCGGTCCCGACAACGTCACGTGCATCGTCGCCCGCGTCACCGGAGAGGCGCTCGCGCCGGCTCCGTCAGGTGAGGTCGACGTGACGCGCTGCGTTCTCGCGGAAGTGCCGGTCGAGACGCCTGCGTCCGAGCCAAACACGCCACAGGTCACCGAAAAAGCGCCGCTTTCCCACCTTTGGCCTTTGCGGTGGGGGCCGTGGGCGTCTAAAAAGACCCCGTGACCGCAGGCCTCTCGCAAAAAGCTTCTGGTGATCTCGGCGCGCCCGCGCCGCGCCTCGCCCCCGATCTGCTCGTGCAGATGCACGATCTCATGCTCAAGGCGCGGCTCCTCGAGGAGCGCCTGATCAAGATGCAGAAGCAGGGGGACGGTTACTTCTGGATCGGCGGCCCCGGCGAAGAGGCGTTCAACGTCCCGCTCGGCCTCCTGATTCACAAGGGGGAAGGGCCGGAGTTCGACTACTGCCATTTCCACTACCGCCAGAGCGCCACGCTCCTCGCGATGGGGGCCGATCCCGTCGACTCGATCCGGCAGATGAAGAGCGTCGCCACCGATCCGTACTCCGGCGGCCGCAACTTCTGCAACCACTTCTCCGTTCGCCGCTGGAACGTCGTCCCCGTCTCGTCGCCGATCGAAGTGCAGTACGCCATGGCCCCCGGCACCGCCATCGCCAACAAGCGCGCGGGCGGCCGCGGGATCACCATCGTCACCGGCGGCGACGCCGGGACGGCCGAGGGCGAGTTCGCCAGCTGCCTCGTCTGGTCCAGTCGCCCCGCGAATCCGCTGCCCGTCCTCATGATCGTGACGAACAACCAGTACGGCATCTCGACGCCGGCCGGCGAGCAGCACGGCGACAAGCGCATCGCCGATCGCGGCAAGGCGTTCGGGATGGAGACACTCACCGTCGACGGCAACGATCCGGAGACGGCGTACCGCGCCATCAAGCAGGCGATGGAGCTCGTCCGGACGGAACGGAGGCCGTTCCTCATGGAGGTCATGGTCTCGCGCCTGTACGGCCACTCGTCGTCCTCCGGCGCGAATTTCGTGACCGAGGAGGCCGACTGCCTGGCCCGCTTCGAGGCGACGCTCGAGAGCCGCGGCATCCTCACGCGCCCGCACATGGACGCGCTCCGCGAGCGCTACACGCACGAGCTCCTCGACGCGCTCAAGCGCGTGCGCGAGGAGCCGGTGCCCGATCCGAAGGCGGTCTACGAGCACGTCTTCGCGGACCACGACGTCGTCAAGCCGTGGAAGAAGGCGGGGGGTCGCTGATGGCCACGCTCGTTCAAGCGGTGCGCATGGCGCTCCACGTCGGCGAAGAGCGCCTCGGCGTCACCGACATCCTCGGCGAGGACATCGGGCAACCCCTCGGCGGCGTCTTCACCCAGACCCAGGGCCTCAAGACGGCCTGGAATACGCCGCTCGACGAGCGCGGCATCGTCGGCACCGCGATGGGCCTCGCGATGAGCGGCCAGCGCCCGGTCGCCGAGATCCAGTTCTGCGACTACGCCTTCAACACCATCGATCTACTCAAGCTCGCCGGGGGCCTGTACTGGTCGTCGAACGGCAACTTCAACTGCCCGATGGTGCTGATGACGCCGGTGGGCAGCGGCATCCACGGCAGCATCTACCACTCGCATTCGTTCGACGGTCAGGCGACGCGTCTCCCCGGCTGGAAGATCGTGATGCCCTCCAATCCACGTGACGCGTACGGTCTCATGCTGAGCGCGATCGTCGATCCCAACCCGGTCATGTTCCTCATGCCGAAGGCGCTCCTTCGGGCGAAGGGCGTTGCTGGCGAAGAGATCCCGGGCGAGCCGAGCGACGAGCGCAAGCTCAACAAGATGATCGACGCGCCGCTCGGCGATCGTACGAAGTGGACGCCGGACTGGCCCGACACGCCGGACTTCTTCATTCCGATCGGTGAGGCACGCCTCGCGCGCGCGGGCCGCGACGTCACCGTCGTCACTTATGGGCGAATGGTCCAGCAGTGCGTGAAGGCCGCCGACGAGATCGCGGCCGAGGGCGTGGAGGCCGAGGTCTTGGATCTCCGCTCGCTCTACCCGTACGACTGGCCGCGCCTCAAGGAGAGCATCGCGCGCACGCACCGCCTCCTCGTGGTGAACGAGGACACCGAGGTCACCAACTTCGGCGAGCACCTGATCCGGCGCGCCGTGGAGGATCTCTTCTACGAGCTCTACGCGCCGCCGAAGCTCCTCGCCGGCGCCAACGTTCCCGGGATCGGCCTCGCCGACACGCTCGAAGCGCACTCCGTCCCGCAGCGCGACGGCATCGTCACCGCCCTCCGCGACCTCGCCAACCACCAGCCTTAGGAGGGCGGTGTTCTTCGCCGATACCGGCGCGATGCCGGCGGCGGGCCTCGTCAACGTGGAGGAACTACGTCTCCTCGGTCCTCCTTGGCCTCGCTTGGTCTCGGCGAAGACCACCGCCCTCCTACGGGGGTGAGGAGGTGAGGTGAGCAGGTGTAAGAGGGGGAGGAGGGGTGAGCGATAGGCGCGCACATTATGCGCGGGTGTCCTCCAAATGTGAAGGAATTGCGCGGGGTAACCTTGCTCCTGGTGGGGGAGAGTGTACGGATGCGGTCGCCGTAGGTCGCTTGTCGGTGCTTACGTCCGTACACATTTGGGAGGTTCGAGATGCGTCTTCGTTCGTTGCTGCTCGTCGTCGTGGGGACTGTGGTGGGGTGCAGTGGTTCGGCCGGATCGGAAGACCCGGCGAGCTCGGACGACGCCATCCAGGGCGGCACGACGGATACGAAGCACCCGGGGGTCGGCCTCGTGTGGTTTCAGGGCGGCGGGTTCTGCTCCGGTACGCTCATCACGCCGAGCGTCGTCCTGACGGCTGGCCACTGCGTGCAGGATCCGATCGAGGGCTTCTTCACCGGCAACGGCAAGGCGACGGCGAACCTCGGCACCGAGCCGGTCGCCGGCATGGTCAAGCACGCGGTCGACAAGATGCTCGCGCATCCGTCGTACAGCTCGGGCGGCGGCTGCCCGAACTCGACGTTCGACATCGGCCTCATCCACCTCGCCCAGCCCATCACGACCATCAAGCCCACCCCGATCGCGACGGCGGCTCCGGCCAACGGCGCGTCGTGCGAGGCCGTCGGCTTCGGCACGCACACGAGCAAGGGCGTCGACACCTACGAGCGCAAGCGCCACGGCACCGAGACGGTGCAGGCGACGGCGTCCACGTCGATCCAGGTGAAGTTCGGGACGGCGATCGCCGATCACGGCGACTCCGGCGGCCCGCTCCTCTGCGGCGGAGTCGTCTCGGGCGCCACCTCGTGCCACACCGATGGCAACTACCCGCAGCACCAGGTCGAGTACTACGCCCGCATCGACGCGGGCGCCGCGTGGATCAACCAGACGGTTCAGACCTGGCACTGATCTCGACCTTCGGGAAGACGAGCCCGGCGACCAGCGCCGCGGTCCCGATCCCGGCGATGATCTGAAAGATCGTTCCGAGCCCCGCCGCCATCGACGATGACAGCGGGGCGAGGAGCGCCTCGTCCAGGCCCCGGCCGTGAGAGGGCCCGAGGAGCTGGTTGACGAGCTCCGTCGGCACGCCCGGGCCGAGCGCGTGCGCGAGCACCGCGCCGAGGACGCCGACCGCGAGCGCGCCGCCGATCATCCGGAAGAACATCGTGCTCGCGGTGGCGACGCCGCGGTGGCTCCAGCTCACGGCCTGCTGCACGGCGATGATGAGCGCCGTGTTGGCCGTGCCCATCCCGACGCCGAGCGTGAACATCGCGATGCGGACGGCGAACAGCGGCGCGAACGGGCGGAGCGCGGCGACCATCACCCACGCCGACGCGCAGGCGACGATCGCGCCCGTGCGGACGAGCGTGCGCATACCCACGCGCGTGAGGAGCCGCCCGCTGATGGCGGCGGCGATCGGCCAGCCGACCAGCATCGGCGCGACGGCGGTGCCGGCCTCCGTCGGCGTGCCGCCCAGCACGGCTTGTACGTAGAGGGGCACGTACATGACCGTCGCCGTCATGAGCGAGCCCATGAGACCGCCCGCTAGGTTCGCGTGCGCGATGACCGGCCGCGAGAGGATATCGAGCGGCAGGAGCGGCTCCTTGGCGCGGCGCTCGGCCCATACGAACGCGACGAAGCTCGCGACGGCGAGGGGCGCGGTCACGACCGGCTGCACGCCACTCACTGCGAGCAACAGCGAGAGGATGGCGCTCGACAGGAGGCCCGCGCCGAGAAAATCGATGGTCGGGGTCTTCTTCGCGATGTCCTCGTGGAAGAACGCGGCCAGGAGCGCAGCGGACAGGAGGCCGAACGGCAGGTTGATGTAGAAGACCCACCGCCACGAGAGCGCCCGTACGATGAGCCCGCCCACGAGCGGTCCCGCGATGCCCGCGACGCCCCACACCGCGCCGAAGAGGCCCTGGATGCGCCCGCGCTCCTCCACGGTGAACAGGTCGCCGACGATGGTCAGCGCGACCGGCTGCACGCCGCCGGCCCCGACGCCCTGCAGCGCGCGGAACGCGATGAGCTGCGTCATCGACCCTGCGAGCCCGCTCGCCATCGAACCGGCGAGGAAGATCGCGATGCCGAGGTACATGGTCGGCTTGCGTCCGTAGAGGTCCGCGAGCTTGCCGTAGATCGGGATCGTGATGGTGCTCGCGACCATGTAGATCGACCCGACCCAGCCGTACAGCTCGATCCCGCCGAGGTCGCCGACGACCGTCGGCATCGCGGTCGCGACGACTGTGGCTTCGAGTGCGGCCATGAACATCCCGACGAGGATGGCGGCCACCGCGAGCGGGCGGCGGGTCTTCGGCATGGGCCTACAGCCTCGGCGGGAACGCTTCGCGGAAGGCTTGCATCGTCTCGACCTCGTCGTAGTGGTGGTGGAAGCCCGTCGCCGCGCGGAACGCGGCGGCGTCGACCACGACCGGGTACTTGATGTGACCGAGCGCGCCGCGCGGCAAGCGGGGCAGGCCCATGCGCCCGAGCGACATGTTGATGATGAACTCGGGGAGCGGGAACGTCTTGCGTCCGGTCTCGCGGATGATGACCGAGAGGGGCACCGGATCGGGCCCGGCGACGTTGAAGATGCCCCGCGGCCGCTTCTCGAGCGCCAGCACGATCGAGGTCACGATGTCGTCCTCGTGCATGAACTGGAACAGCGGATCGAAGCCCAGCACGGTGGGGACGCGCGGGCCGCGGAGGAACGTCGCGAGCGTGCCGTGGCCGCTCGCGCCGAGCGAGTAACAGATCCGGAGCACCGTCGTCGACAGCTCGGGGTGCCGCCACAGCGCGGTCGCCGCGAACAGATCGGCGGCGACGAGATCGCTGAGCTCCGGAAACGAGGCGAGCGCCATGGGGGCCTCGTCTTCCTGGTGAAACAGTGGGCTGTCGGGGCCGGCGCCGTAGAACGTGTGACGCCCGACGAAGATGCAGTGGCCGACTCCGTAGGTTCGCGCGTGCTCGAAGACGGCGCGGGTGCCGCCGAGGTTGATGCGGTAGCGCTCCTCGCCGCGGATTTGCAGGCTCGTGACCGTCGCCATGTGGACGACGGCGTCGGGCTTGCGCTTGCGGAACACGTCCTCCGCCGCGCGCTTGCGGAAGTCGATCTCGTAGAGTTCGACGCCGCGCGGAGCGTTGCCCCACCCGCGCGCGTCGATGCCGATGATCTCGTGTCCCTCGCCCATGAGGCGGGCTGTGAGCTTGCGGCCGATGGCGCCGGCGATCCCGAGGATGAGGATGCGCATTCAGGCCTTCCCCGGCGCCAGAAGGCCTTCGCGCTTCTTGCGACCGCGATCCATCATCTCGGCGATCTGCGCTTTGACCTCGAAGACGTACTCGGCAACGACCTCGTCGTCCTCGGAGCCCGTTCCCGACAGAACCATGGGCTCTCCGTAGACGATCTCGAGGTTCACCGGCAGCGGGAGCGCGAGCAGGTACGGCGTGATGGGGATGTACGGCACTCCGAAGAGCTTGCCGAGCGTGTACGCGTTGGCGATCGTGGGCACGGCGTCGCCGCCGCCGAGGAACGCGAACGGGATGATCGGCGCGTGCGTCTTGAGGGCGAGGCGCATGAAGCCGGTTCCGAAGTCCACGAGCGAGTAGCGCTCCTTGTAGAGCTTCGCCGTGCCGCGCGCTCCCTCCGGGAAGACCATGAGGAGGCGCTCGTCCTCGAGCAGGCGGATGGCGTGCTCGGGGAGCCCGGTGAACTGCCCGGTGCGGTTCGCCATGAGCGACGCCAGCGGGATCTTGTTGATGAACTTCTCGATCATCCCCTGCGCGAGGCGCGGAGGATCCATCTCGAGCAGCATCGACGCGAGCACCATCGCGCCGTCGATCGCGACGCCGCCGGAGTGGTTGCCCACGAGCATCGCGCGGCCCCGGCGCGGGACGTTCTCGATGCCGTGGACCTTCACGGAGAAATAGTGCTTGTAGAGCAGCGAGAGCGCCGTCATCCCCGCGACGAGGTGCTTCTTCGACACGCCATACGGATCGACCCCGTACCGATTCCAGGGGATCTCGATGCGGTCGACGCGATCGGCGATGGACCGCGTCAGGCTCGCCAGGACCCCTTCCTCCGCTCCTTGCATGGTGGACGAGGGTACCGTGCCGTGGGCGTCCTTGTCTCGTGTAGGATGCCCCGTGATGCCGCCGCACGAAGTGACGCTCGCGCCGTCCATCGATCCACGCGGGTCTTGCCGTGCGTAACGAGAGGAGAGTCGCGGTCGTCGCATGGGCCCTCCTGGTCGGGGGATGGTCGACCGCCGTCCGGGCAGAGCCGCCGCCGCCCCAATCGACAGAGGAGACGACGTACTCGCCTTACGAGCGGGAGTCGCTCGACGGCGCGCTCAAAGAACTTCACCGGTCCATCGATCCGGCGCCCGAGGGAAAGATCTACGAGGGGGCCGACGTGGTGACCCTCGAGGTGCTCGAAGAGCGTGATCCCCTCCAGGGCTGGGGGATCGACCGCTTCGACGGCTCCAAGCTGCCCCTCGATACCGTCTTGAATGCCCTCCACACGACGTCGAAGCGCGACGTCATCGCGCGGGAGGTGCTGCTCGAAGAGGGGCGGCCGTACGAGCAGGCGCTCGTCGATCAGACGGCCCGAAATCTCCGTGGGCTCAGCCAGCTGTCGCTCGTGATCGTCGTCCCCGTCCGGGGAAGCGCGCCCGACAGGGTGCGCTTGCTGATGATCACGAAGGACGTGTGGAGCCTCAGGCTCAACTCGGACGTCCAGATCGGAACGGGGGGGCTCGAGTCGCTCCTGCTCGAGCCGACGGAGTCGAACCTCGCGGGCCGGCACCAAACGATCTTTACCCGCCTGTTCATCGTCCCGAACGCGATGACGGTGGGGGCGGGGTACACGATTCGTCGCCTCGCCGGGACCCACGTGGCCTTTTCGGCCGACGCGAACATCATCACCAACCGGTTCTCCGGGGAGGCGGAGGGGTCGGCCGGCTCGGCAAGCATCGGCTTGCCGCTGTATTCGTTGCGGCAAGAGTGGGCCTGGTCGGTCGCCAATTCATGGCGCAACGAGACCCTCCGGCGCTATGTGAACGCGAGGCTCAGCACCTACGACGCGAAGGCGACGCCCAACGTGAAGGACGCGATCCCCTTCGAGTACCACGCGCGAAGGCTCACCGAGTCGGCCTCCGTGACGCGCTCGTTCGGTGACCTTCAGAAGAACGACATCGCGTTCGGCGCCGAGATCAACCTCCGCGACTTCCGCGCGCCCGATCTCTCGCGCTTCGATCCGGCGGCGGCGACGGAGTTCGTCACCCGCAACGTGCCGGTCAGCGACACACGCGTCGGCCCGTTCGTGCAGTGGAGGAGCTACGAGAGCCGGTTCCTCGAGGTGCTCGACGTCGAGACGCTGGCGCTGCAAGAAGACTATCGCCTCGGGCACGATTTCTTGGCCAGGGTCTACCCCGTCACCACCGCGCTCGGATCATCGAGGGACTTCGTCGGGGGCTACCTCGGGCTGCAATACACGTGGCCCGTCTCGACGGGGCTCTTG
Source organism: Myxococcales bacterium (assembly GCA_025359105.1). Classification (GTDB taxonomy): domain Bacteria; phylum Myxococcota_A; class Polyangia; order Polyangiales; family Polyangiaceae; genus JANYHK01. The sequence continues at coordinate 81,918 of JANYHK010000019.1, forward strand.
CGGCTCGCCGTCGAATCGACGACGGAGGCAGAAACCACCCGCGTGTCGGACGCCTCCGCGGGCGGTCACGTGCGGTGGGTCTCGCCGCGCTTCTCTTTCGGGCGCTTCGTCATCGACGTGACCGGCCAGAACCGGTACCGAAATTACCTGAATCGCCTCACGTTCCTCGGCGGCAATTCCCGTCTGCGCGGCTACCCGAGCAACTTCTACGTCGGCAAGGACTGGGCGACGGCGAACGCCGAGTACCGCACGAAGCCGCTCCAGGTGCTCGGCTCGCAGCTCGCGGCGGCGGTGTTTTACGACGTCGGCGACGCGTTCAACGGATACGACAATCTGCACCCCAAGCAGTCGGTCGGCGTGGGCTTTCGATTTCTGTTTCCGCAGCTCGATCGGTTCGTGCTGCGCGGGGACCTGGGTTTTCCGCTGCCGCCGCGCGACGCGGGCGTGTCCGCCATGGGTTTTTATCTCGCGTTTCAGCAGGCGTTCGGCCTCGACACCATCAGCGGCCCGCCGGGTGGCGCGCTGGGCCAATGAGCCGATGAAGCAGGGAACGCGCGCGCTCTGCGTCTCCGCTTCGGCCCATGCGCGCCTCGGGCGCGCCGCCGCGTGGCTCACTGCGCGTGGCAACGCCGAGCCGGTGCTCCTCGTCGGGGCGCACGCCGAGGCGATCCAGAGCCTCGCGCGTCCGGTCGCGCATCGGGCCGGCGCGTCGTTCGGCGCGACGCGGCTCGGGCTCGGGCGGCTCGCGGCGACCCTCGCGGCGCAGGCGCTCGCCGAGCGCGGGCTCGTCGCGGCGGGGGGCCTCGCGCTCGAGGCGCTATGCGCGCGCGTCGTGAACAAGCTCGACGAGAAGGGCGGGCTCGGTCGCTTCGCGGTGGTGGCGGACAGGCCGGGGCTCCCGCGCGCGCTCGCGCGGTCGATCGGCGAGCTGCGCATGGCGCAGGTGGCGGCGACGCGGCTGGCCGATCCCGATCTGGCGCGCGTGTACGCGGCGTACGAGGCGGAGCTCGAAGGGGCGCGCCTCGCCGATCGCGCCGCCGTGCTGCACCTGGCGGTGGCGCGCGCGAAGGAGACCGCCGGCGCGGGTGCCGGGACGGCCGAGGCGCTCCTCGGCCTGCCGACGCTGCTCCTCGACGTCGCGGTGGGCTCGACGCTCGAGCGCGAGCTCGTCGCGGCGCTTGCTTTGAGGTCCGAGGATCTCCTGGCGACGTGCCCGCGCGGGGACGAGCGGTCGCGCGCGCTGCTCGAAGGGGCGCTTGGCGTGACCGCGGAGGAGCTCCCTGTCCCGGGCTCCGGCGCCCTCGCACGACTGCAGGAGGGTCTCTTCCGCGAGCAGACCGCGGCAGGCGCGAGCTCCGACGAGGTGACGATCCTCTCGGCCCCCGGCGAGAGCCGCGAATGCGTGGAGATCGCGCGCCGTATCCTCGCCGAGGCCGCGGACGGTGTCCCGTTCGATCGCATCGCGGTCCTCCTTCGTTCGACGGCGCCGTACCGCGCGCACCTCGTCGAGGCGCTGCGTCGCGCGCAGGTGCCCGTGCACTTCGCGCAGGGGACGCTCCTCCCCGATCCCTCCGGACGCGCGCTGCTCGCGCTGCTCGCGTGCGCCGCGGAAGGGCTCTCGGCGCGGCGCTTCGCCGAGTACGTGTCGCTGGGGGAGGTGCCGGCCGCGAACGCGGACGGTCTACCCCCTGAGGCTGCGCTCGCCGGCGAGCGCTTCGTCGCGCCCGACGAGGACGCGCTGCCCGCCGTGATCGCGCGCGCGCGCCTCGAAGAAGAAGACGCGGCCTCCGAGGAGCCCGCGCCTGCCGAGGTGCTCGCGGAAGGCGCGCCCGTGACCGGCGGAACCCTCCGCGCGCCGCGGCGGTGGGAGCGCCTCCTCGTCGAGGCGGCCGTCATCGGCGGCCGCGAGCGCTGGCAGAAGCGCCTGGACGGGCTCGCCCACGAGCGCGAGCTCGATCTACGCGCGCTCGAGGATCCCGACTCGCCGAGCCGCGAGCGCATCCAGCGCGAGCTCGCCGATCTGGCCGCCCTGCGGACGTACGCGCTGCCGCTCCTCGACGCGCTCGCCGACCTGCCGCGCGAGGCGACCTGGCACGTCTGGATCGACAAGCTCGGCGAGCTGGCGACGCGCGCGCTCCGGCGCCCCGAGCGCGTCCTGGCGGTCCTGGGCGAGCTCGCGCCGATGGCGGCCGTCTCCGGCGTCGATCTTCGCGAGGTACGCCTCGCCCTCTCGAAGCGCCTCGGCGATCTGCTCTCGCTGCCCGGCGAGCGCCGCTACGGGAAGGTGTACGTCGGCGCGGCCGAAGGGGCGCGGGGGCTCGCGTTCGAGGTCGTCTTCGTCCCCGGCCTGGGCGAGAAAATCTTCCCTCAGAAGGTCGCCGAGGATCCCATCTTGCGCGACGTCGAGCGCCGCGCGCTGGACCCGCACCTCGTTCACAACGACGATCGCGTCCTCGCCGAGCGCCTCGCGCTCCGCCTTGCCGTCGGCGCCGCGAAGAGTCGCGTGTGCCTCTCGTACCCGCGCATCGACACCGAGCAGGCGCGCCCGCGCACGCCGTCGTTCTACGGGCTCGAGGTCCTGCGCGCGGCCGAGGGCGTGCTCCCCGGCTTCGACGAGCTCGCGCGCCGCGCGGAGAAGGCGAGCCTCGCGCGCCTGGGCTGGCCGGCGCCGGCGTCGCCGCTCGACGCGATCGACGACGCCGAGCACGATCTCGCGCTCCTCGCCCAGGTCTTCCAGCGCCCCGAGGCGGAGACGGCCGGCAAGGCGCGCTACCTCCTCGGCGCCAACGTTCACCTCGCGCGCGCGTTGCGCTTCCGCTTCACGCGGTGGGAGAAGAAATTCTACTCCTCCGACGGCCTCGTCGCGCCGAGCGAGCTCGCGCGGCCCGCGCTCGCAAAGCACCTGCCGGAGGCGCGCTCGTTCTCGCCGACCGCGCTCCAGAACTTCGCGACCTGCCCCTACAAATTCGTCCTCTATGCGCTGCACAAGCTCGGGCCTCGCGAGGAGCCCGAGGCCCTCGAGGAGCTGAACCCCCTGCAAAAGGGCTCGCTCGTGCACGACATCCTCTACCACCTCCACGTTCGCCTTCGCGAAGTCGGCATGCTGCCGGTGCGCCCGTCGAACCTCGAGGCGGCGCGCGCGCACCTCGCCGCCGTCGTGGACGAGGTGTCGGAGAAGCATCGCTACGATCTGTGCCCGGCGATCCCGCGCGTCTGGGAGGACGGGATCGCGTCGATCAAGGCGGATCTCGTCGAGTGGCTGCGCCGCGCGTCCGAGGACCCGCAGTGGGTGCCGCTCCACTTCGAGCTGTCCTTCGGCCTGCCCGATCGCCGCGACGCTCAGGATCCGGCGAGCAAGAAAGAGGACGTGCCGCTCGACGAAGGTTTACGCCTCCGCGGCTCGATCGATCTCGTCGAGCGCCACGAGGACGGGAGAATCCGCGCCACGGACTACAAGACCGGGAAGGCCCGCACCAAGGAGGGCGTCGTCGTGGGCGGCGGCGAGGTGCTGCAGCCGGTCATGTACTCGCTCGTCCTCGAGAAGCTACTGGGCGCAAACGTCGAAGGGGGGCGGCTCTACTACTGCACGTCGGCGGGGGACTTCAAGGAGACGCTGGTTCCGCTGAACGAAGAGGCGCGCGAAGGGGCGCGCGCCGTCGCCAAGACGATCGGCGACGCGCTCCGCGAGGCGTTCTTGCCGGCGGCGCCCGTGAAGGGCGGCTGCGACTACTGCGACTACAAGGTGGTGTGCGGGCCGTACGAGGAGCAGCGCACCAAGCGGAAGCACCCGGGTCCGCTGAAGGCGCTCGCGACGCTGCGAGGTCGCAAATGAACGCGCGCCTCCCCGATCACGACGCGCGCGAGGCGATCCGAACCGAGCTCGACGCCACGCTCGTCGTCGAGGCGGCGGCGGGCACCGGCAAGACGACCGAGCTCGTCGCCCGCATGCTCGCGCTCGTCTCGAGCGGCAAGGCGGAGCTCGCGCGCATCGTCGCGGTGACGTTCACCGAGAAGGCGGCCGGCGAGATGAAGCTCCGCCTGCGCGCGCGGGTCGAGGAGGAGCGCGTGCGCCCCGGGGTCACGGCGGCGGCACGCGCCAACCTCGACCGGGCGCTCGAGCAACTCGAGCAGGCACACATCAGCACGATCCACGGATTTTGCGCCGATTTGCTGCGTGAACGGCCCATCGAGGCCGCCGTCGATCCGATGTTCGAGATGGCGCCCGACGACGAGCGGGAGCGGCTCTTCGACGAGGCGTTCGACGACTGGTTTCAGAAGCAGCTCGAAGCGCCGCCGGAAGGGGTGCGGCGTGTGCTTCGCCGTCGCTCGCGTGATCGCGACGCGACGGGGCCGCGCGAGGCGCTGCGCAAGGCCGGGCTCGACCTCATCGACCAGCGCGACTTCGCCGCGCCGTGGACCGCGGTGGCGATGGATCGCAAGGGCGACATCGACGCGGTGCTCGTGGCGCTGGCCGAGCTCGGCGCGCTCGCGGGCCAGGCGTCGGGCGGCGACGACTGGCTGCAGAAGGGCCTCGAAGAGGTCGCCCGCTTCCTCGAGGAGCTCGGCCGCCGCGAACGCGTGCGCCCGCGCGACCACGACGGCCTCGAGGCGGAGCTGCGTGAGCTCGGCAAGAAGAGGAGCTGGGGCTGGAAGGGCTACGGCAAGAACTACGGCAAGGGCCTCCTCCGCGCCGACGTGCTCGACATGCGTGCGCGCGTGAAGGAGCGCCTGGATCGCGTCCTCGCCGACCTCGACGCCAGCCTCGCCGCGCTCCTCCACGTGGAAATGCGCCCCCTCGTCCTGTCGTACGAGGCGCTGAAAGGGCGCGCCGGGAAGCTGGATTTCCTGGATCTGCTCGTCCGTGCGCGCGATCTCCTCGCGACGAACGCGCAGGTCCGCGCCGACATGCAGGCGCGCTTCACCCACCTTCTGGTCGACGAATTCCAGGACACCGACCCGCTCCAGGCGGAGATCCTGGTCCTGCTCGCCGCCGACGATCCTGCCGAGGCCGATCACCGCAAGGTGCGGGTCGTCCCCGGCAAGCTGTTCGTCGTCGGCGATCCGAAGCAGTCGATCTACCGCTTCCGGCGCGCGGACGTCGCGCTCTACGAGCGAACGAAGCGGCGTCTCGTCGAGCAGGGGGCGAAGGTCGTGCACCTCGTGACGAGCTTCCGCGCCGCGCCGGCGCTCCAGCGCTTCGTGAACGACGCGTTCGCGCGCGTCATGAAGGGCGGCGAGGACGGGAGCCAGGCATCGTACGTCGCGCTCGAGGCGCCGCCCGGAAGGGAGGACGCGGCCGGCCAGCCGTCGATCATCGCGCTCCCGGTGCCGCGGCCGTACAGCGACTACGGCAAGATCGTGTCGTGGAAGGTGGACGAGTCGCTGCCCGACGCCGTCGCCGCGTTCGTGGAGTGGCTCGTCAAGAAAAGCGGCTGGACGATCACCGAGCGCGATAGCACCGTGGCGCGGCCGATCGAGGCGCGTCACGTGTGCCTCCTCTTCAAGCGCTTCTCCAGCTTCGGCGAGGACAAGACGCGCGCCTACGTGCGCGGGCTGGAGGCGCGGGGCATCCCGCACGTGCTCATGGGCGGTCGCTCGTACCACGCGCGCGAGGAGGTGCTCGCGCTGCGCAACGCGCTGTCGGCCATCGAATGGCCCGACGACGAGCTTTCGGTGTTCGCGACGCTCCGCGGGCCCTTCTTCGCGCTCGGCGACGACGTGCTCCTCGCTTACCGGGATCGCACCGGGCCGCTTCACCTGCTCCGCGACGCGAAGAGAGACGGGCTCGAACCGCCGCTCGCCGACGTGTGGGACGCGATCGCGATCCTCCGCGAGCTGCACTTTCGCCGCAACCGGCGACCCATCGCCGACACGCTCTCGCGCCTGCTCGGCGAGACCCGCGCGCACGCCGGCGTGGCCATCTGGCCGACGGGCGAGCAGGCGCTCGCCAACATCCTGCGTGTCCTCGACCTCGCGCGGCGCTTCGAGGCGTCGCAGGCGACGAGCTTCCGCGCCTTCGTGCAGCGCATGCAGGACGACGCGGCGCGCGGCGGAGCCCCCGAGGCGCCGGTCGTCGAGGAGGGCACCGACGGCGTCCGCCTCATGACGGTGCACCGCGCCAAGGGGCTCGAGTTCCCAGTCGTCATCCTCGTCGACCCGTTGGCGCCCAAGACGATGCGGGAGCCGTCGCGCTACACCGACGCCGACGCCAAGCTCTGCGCGATGCCACTGTGCGGCTGCACGCCGCGCGATCTCGACGTGCATCGCGACGAGGTGCTCCGCCGCGACCACGACGAAGCCGTGCGGCTCGGCTACGTCGCGGCGACGCGCGCGCGGGACCTGCTCGTCGTCCCCGGCTTCGGCGACGGTGGACAGGAGGGGTGGCTCGACATGCTCGACGTCGTCCTCTACCCGGATCCGCGAGACCTGCGCGTGGCGCAGCAGGCGCCCGGGTGCCCGGCCTTCGCGGGCGACGACACCGTCCTCGAATGGCCGGAAAAAGCCCAGCGGAGCCCCCAGCGGGCGGTCGCTCCCGGGCTCCACACGTCGCGCGGCGGGCACCACGTCGTGTGGTGGGATCCGAAGGCGCTCGACCTCGGCAAGGAAAACGAGGCGGGGCTGCGCCAGCGAAAGCTCCTCGAGGCCGACAAGGACGGCAAGGCCGCGGAGGACGGCGTCAAGCAGCACCAGGCGTGGAAGGACGCACGCGACGCGCGGCTGGCGCGGGGCGGCGTCCCGGAGCTGCGTGTCCGGACGGTGACGGCGGCGGCGTCAGCGTCGGCAGAAGCAGGAGCCGCCGGCGCGCAGGTCGAGCTCGTCGAGGTCGCTGGGCGTCGCGAGGGGAGGCCACACCACAAGCGCTTCGGCACGCTGGTGCACGGGGTGCTCGCGGAGCTTCCGCTCGACGCTTCGGAACAGACTGCCTTGCAGATCGCAGTCAAGCAGGCCCGCCTCGTCGGCGCCCCCGACGACGAAGCCAACGCGGCGGCCGAAGCCGCGTCGGCGGCGCTGGCGCACCCGCTCATGCGCCGGGCCGCGAAGAGCCGCGCGTGCCGTCGCGAGGTGTTCGTCTCGCTTACCGAGGACGACGGCGCGCTCGTCGAGGGCGTGGTCGATCTCGCCTTCGAAGAGGACGGGGCCTGGGTGGTGGTCGACTACAAGACCGATCGCGAGCTCGCCGCGGACGGCCTGAAGCGGTACGAGGCCCAGGTCGCCACCTACGCGGCGGCGATCGCACGCGCCACCGGCGCCCCTGCGCGCGGGGTCCTGTTCCGCATTTGACTCCGGAAGCGCCGGCCGCCGGTCACGCCCGCCGCTCGTAGACGAGCAGCTCGCCGAGCGTCTCGTGGTCGCGCGTTCCCGCGCGCTCGAAGCCGACCTTCTCGAGCACGCGGATCGACGCCTGGTGCCAGCCGAAGGTCGTCGCTTGAATGAGCTTCACCTCCGGCTGCGCGAGCGCCCACGCGACCGAGGTCGCGACCGCCTCGGTGGCCAGACCGAGCCGCTGCGACTGCTCCTCGACGCCGTAGCCGATCTCGCAGACGCCGTCGTCGCCCGGGCGACCGTGGAAAACGACGCTGCCGACGACGCGTGGCTCGTCGCCGGGGGGCCGCGCGATCATGAGCCGATCTCCCCAGAGTCGCGCCTCGGGATCGGCACGGATGGCCTCGAGCGACGCGCAGAACGCCCGCTCGACCAGCGCGCGCCCCGGCCACGCCTCCGGGACGCGGGCGCCGGCGAGCGCCTCGACGCTCGGCCGCTGGCCCGTCATCACCGCCTCGACGATCGCGAGCGTGATCGGGCGCAGCTCCAGGCGCGCGGAGTAAAGCACGGGCCCCACATCTGGAATGGTACACTCGTCCGCGAAGCCCGCTACTCTGAGAGATCTCCCCGTGACCGCGACCGCCAGCCCGCAGCCGCCCAGCCAGCTCGGCCCCTACGAGGTCGGCTCGAAGATCGCAGGCGGCGGTATGGCGACGGTCTACATCGGCCGCAAGATGGACGCCGGCAAGGAGCAGCTCGTCGCGCTGAAGGTCATCAAGGACGAGCTCGCCCAGGACGAGACGTTCATCCACATGTTCCTGGACGAGGCGAGGGTCCTCTCGCGCCTCAGTCATCCGAACATCATCGAGACCCTGGAGTACGGCGTCACCGGCGCCCACCGCTTCATCGCGATGGAGCTGCTCCTCGGTCGCTCGCTCATGGACGTGTGGGAGGCGCTGGCGTCGAAGGGGGAGCGCGTGCCTCTCGCCCTCGGGGCATGGATCTGCGCGCGCGTGGCCGACGGGCTCGAGCACGCGCACACGCTGGTCGACGAAGACGGGCAGCAGCTCCACGTCATTCACCGCGACGTGAACCCCAGCAACATCTTCCTGGCGTTCGACGGTCGGGTGAAGCTCATCGATTTCGGCCTCGCGAAGATGCGCAACCAGCGCGCGAAGACCGGCGACGGCATCGTGAAGGGGAAGGTGCCCTACCTGTCCCCCGAGCAGATCCTTCAGGATCAAGTCGACGGGCGGAGCGATCTCTACTCGCTCGGCACGACGCTGTGGGAGCTCGGCGCGGGCAAGCGACTCTTCAAACGGGACAGCGACATCGCCACGATCGATGCGATCCGCCAGGCGAACGTCCCGAGGCTCACCGAGACGGTGCCCGACTACTCACCCGCGCTCTGGGCGATCGTCGAGCGATCGCTCCAGCCGAAGCCGGACGCGCGGTACCTCACCGCCGGCGCGATGGCCGCCGATCTCGACGCGTTCCTCGCGGCGCTCCCCGAAGCGCAGCGCCCGAGCGCGGCGACGCTCGACGGGTTCCTGGCGGGGCTCTTCGCCGGCGACCAAGCGCGGCAGACGGCGTGGCTGAAGGTCGCCAAGACCAAGACGGTTCGCGCGCAGACGATGCCGCCGCCTCTGGCGCTCCCCGAGGTGAAGAAGGGCGCCGGCGAGAACCCGTCGCCCGAGCGGGTCTCGTCGGTCGAGGTGAAGAGCCCGCCCGTCGAGGCCAAGAAGGCCCCGACCAAGAAGAAGGCGGGGGCGCGCGGAGCTCCGCCGTCCTCGCGCAAGCCGGCCGTCCAGGCAGGCGAGGCTTCCGCGCGTCCGCCGGCCAAGATTCCGCGCGCAGCGACGCCCACGCCGTCGTCGGCTGCGGCGGCGCGCGACAGGCAGCTGTGGACCTACGTGTCGATCGCCCTGGTGGTTGCCCTGGCCGTCGCGGCGCTCGCGCTACGCTGAGCCACCTTCATCGCGCGGCGACGGTCGTGAGAGAGATCCCGAGCGCCGATTTTGCCAGTACGTCGAGCGCGGTCTCGTCCCCCACCAGGTGCATCGTGCGGTGGGTGTGGACGAGCGATGCGCCGGGCGCGAGCGCGGCCGCGGGCGAGCTGGTTTCGAGCTCGTAGAAGCCCCCGAGCGAGGGCTTCCCGGGCTCGGTCGGGCCGTCGTTGTAGCTGTTGACGACGTCCCCCCCGAAGGGCTCCTTCTGAATCTCCCACATGCTGTTCACGTAATCGGTGGCCGCCTTCGGCTTGTCGAAGTGAACGAGGGTGAGGAGGTGCGCGCTCGGGCTGTAGCTCCCGAGCATCGGCTTGGCGCGCGCCGGGCCGAGGCCGATCTTGCTCCGGTAGGTTCCGTCGCACGAGAAGACGAGGACCCCGTCCGCGTCGCGCACAGCCAGACGCTCGGCCGGGACCTTGCCGAAGTAGCGATCATTGACGATCTCGCCCCTTGCCGCGCGCTCGAACGGGACGACGACGCGCGTGTCGGGGCTCGGGTTGTACATGCCGAGAATCCAGACGCTGAGGAGGCCCTTGTCCTTCACCCACGGCGTCTTGCCGGCGTTGGTGATGCGGTTCTCGGTCTCGAAGGCAACCCACCCGACGCCGGCAGGGAGGCTCGCTCCGGCGCGCGCGCGCACGTCGTCCGCGGACAGGAGGCGCACGGTTCGGGTCACCTTCAGCGTGAAGACCGTGCCGGCGTAGCTTGTGAGTGTCATGTCGCGCTCGAAGGTGACCTGCGTGGCGGTCTGCGACTTCACCGGCCACTCGCCGAGCTGGAAGGCGGCGGGCGTCTGCCACTTGTCGAAGGCGAACGGGGCGCCCTTCGGGAAGTACAGGGCGAACTGACCGCCCTCGGGGCCGAGCCAGAAGCGATCCTCGCCGCCGTAGTTGTCGAACGGCGTCCCCGTCGCTCCCTTCTCGATGAACCCGCGGTGGACGAAGCCGAGGCTCGTGGCGCTCGGCCCGACCGCGCTGGTCATCACGCGCGCCTGGTAGGTCGGGGAGACGGCGACACGGCCGCCACCAGGGGAGGCGAGCACGACGACGGTGCCGCGCTTGGTGAGGAAAGCGACCTCTTCGTCGAACGTCGTCATGGGCTTGCTCGCAGCGCGGGCGGGGCTACTGGGGGTGGCGGGGGTGACCGGCGTGGACGCGGACGCGTCCAGGGCTGCAGCCGCCGGAGGGGTAGGGGGCGCGGAAGGCACCGCGGGCGAGGTTGGCGCGGGCCGAGAGGAGCACGCCGCCAGCAAAAATAGGCTCGAAACGGTCAGAATGAGCTTCACGACCGCCGAGGGTACCGCGGGTTCGCGCGCACGGAAGCGCAAACGCGCGAAGGTGCTAGGCTGCCCCCCGCGTAGATGCGGGACGAAGAGCGCAAACCACCGGTCGAGATCGGCGAGGTCGTCGCCGGTAAGTACCGGGTCGACGCGGTGCTCGGCGCTGGCGGCATGGGCATCGTCGTCGCTGCAACGCACACCGCGATCGATCAGCGCGTGGCGCTGAAGTTCATCCTGCCGGGCGCCCTCAAGGGGCCGGAGTCGGTCGAGCGGTTCCTGCGGGAGGCGAAGGCGAGCGTGCGCCTGAAGGGGGAGCACATCGCGCGTGTCTACGATGTCGGAACGCTCGCGACCGGCGCGCCCTTCATCGTCATGGAGCTCCTCGAAGGCGCCGACCTCGCCAAGCTCGCGCGTCGGCAGGCGCCGCTCGCGGTGGCCGACGCGGCCGAGTACGTCCTGCAGGCGTGCGAGGCCCTCATCGAAGCGCACGCCAACGGGATCATCCACCGCGACCTGAAGCCGCAGAACCTCTTCGTGACCCGTCGGATGAACGGAACGCCGCTCGTGAAGGTTCTGGACTTCGGCATCTTCAAGGCGACGGGGCCTGCCGCGATAGGCCAGCTCTCCCTCACCGACTCCACGGTGGTCCTGGGCTCGCCGCTCTACATGGCGCCCGAGCAGATGCGCGCTGCGCGCAACGCCGACGCGCGCAGCGACGTGTGGTCGCTCGGCGTCATCCTGTACGAGCTCCTCGCCGGGCGCGTCCCCTTCGACGGCGAGACCGTCACCGAGCTGTGCCTGAAGGTGACCACCGAGCCGCCCGATCCTCTCGTGAAGCTCCGCGACGGCCTGCCGGCAGACCTCGTCGAGATCGTGATGCGTTGCCTCGAGAAGACGCCGGCCAAGCGGTACGCCACCGTCGCGCAGCTGGCCGCCGCGCTCGAGCCGTTCTCGGCGAGCGCCCTGCGGGGCGCGCTGGACCGGCCGTGGCGCTCGCTCGTCGACACCGTCGACCAGGTGGGCATTGGCGCTGACTCCGTGCGCGCACCGAGCCAGGACAAGGCGGGGACAGGCGTGACCTGGGGCGCGACCGGGGCCGGCAGCAAGCCGCCGCCGGGCAAGCGCCGAGGCTTCGCCGGCGGTGTCGCGGTCGGCGTGGTGGCGTCGCTTGCCGCAGCCATCGGCGGGTACGTGGTCGCGACGCGGAAGCCGCCGCAGCCGGCGACGACCATGGCGAGCGAGGCCCCCGCGCAGGCCAAGCCGCCGCCCATCGCCACGCCCGCGCCGCCGCCGCCTCCCGCGCTCGAGCCGAGCGCTCTACCTCTGGCCAGCGCAGCCGCGAGCGCGCCGGCTCCCGCCCTGCGCCCGCCGCCGAGCCCCCATCTGCGTCCGAAGCCCGCCGGTGCGCCCGCGGTGCCGCCCATTCCTGCGGTGCCGCTTCCGCCGGCCACCGTCGCGCCTGCCTCGCCGACGCCCGCTTCGCCCAACGGCGCGCCGATCCTGAATTGACGCGTGAAGTAGGTTAAGCTCGCCCGCGTGCATCGTCGCGCGCTCGGTATCGCTCTCGCCGTGGCGCTCGCGCTCGGCGCACCGGCGGCGCGCGCCGAGGACGCCGAGTCGCTCGTCACACGCGGCCTAGAGCTGCGCGTTCAGGGCAAGGACGACCAGGCCCTCGTGCTCTTCAAGCGCGCCGACGAGCTCGCGCCGTCGCCCCGCACGCGCGCGCAGGTCGCGCTGGCGGAGCAGGCGCTCGGGATCTGGGTGCCGGCCGAGGCGCACCTCTCCGCGGCGCTCGCCGCGAAGGGCGACGCGTGGATCGAGAAGAACCGCGCCGCGCTGGCCGGAGCGCTCGACGTCGTGAAGCAGCACGTGGGCACCCTCGAGGTGCTCGGCGGCGCGCCGGGCGCGGAGGTCGTCGTCGACGGCGCGCCGGTCGGGGTCCTCCCCATGACGGCGCCGTGGCGGATCGAGGTGGGGCGTCGCTCGCTCGAGATCCGCGCGCGCGGCTACCACTCCGCGTCGCGCGCCACCGAGATCGTCGCCGGCCGCACGACGCGCGAGACGATCGAGCTGGTGCGCGAGGAGGCTCGCCCCGCGCCGGCCGCCGGCGGGTCGCCGCCGACCACGCACATCGTGATGCAGCCCGATCCAGGCTCCACCCAGCGAACGGTGGGGTGGATCGGGGTAGGCACCGGCGCGGCGCTCCTCGCGACCGGCGTGATCGGCCTCGTGGCGCGGCAGAGCGCGGTGTCGAGCTACAACGACGACGCCGCGTGCCCTGGACGCGGCAGCGCGCAGCAGCCGACGTCGTGCCAGGACTACGTCTCGAGCGCGAACTCGTGGCGGACGATCTCGATCATCGGCTTCATCGGGGGCGGCGTGCTCAGCGCCGGCGGCATCGTGCTCGTCGCCACGGCGCCGTCCGCGAAGCCGACGACGCTGGCCCGCGCGGCGTGTGGTCCGGCGGGCCTCGGTCTCGGTTGCGTCGGGGAATTCTAGCGAACGAGCCGCGCCGTCACTTCGTGACGGTCTTGCATCCCAGAACGATGGAGATGGTGCCCTTCGTGTCGGCCTTCACGGTGTTGCAGTCGGTGCCGTGGAGGATGACCTTGGTCGGGTTCGCCGGATCGTCGTACGTCCAGCCATTGGCCGGATCCTGCACGAGGTCGTGGGGCTTGCCGCTGCTGTCGGTGTAGACGACGTTGACCTGCGTAGGGTCGACCGTCCCGGTCTTCGACTTGTCGAGGAGGTACTCGCAGCTCGCGACCTGACCGCGGATCTTGTTGATCGCGGCGATGAACTCCGCCGTGAGCTGCGCGGCCGTCTTGTTCCCCGGCGTCACCTGGAAGTGGCAGACGTTGGCGACGTTCGCGTTCTCGTTCGGGTTGCAGCCGGCCGGCGCGGTGCCGCCGGCGTTCGCGATCGCGCCCATGAACGCGGGATCGTAGGACTGCGTGTCGCCCGACGGGAAGTCGCCGATGCCGACGGCGAAGGTCAACGTGCCCTGCCCGAGCGCTGCCGCGGCCAGGGCCGCGGCGTTCGCCGCCTTGAAGTTCTGATCGCTCGGCACGCCGTCGGTCATGAAGACGAAGACCTTCTTGCCGTTGGCGGGAACCGGCGCAGCGGGCTTGTAGGCGTTGAGCTCGGCGTACGCGCCGGACATCGCCGCCTGCGAGGGCGTGCCGTCCTTGGGTGAGGTGCCGTCGATGCGCCCGCGAAGCGCATCGTGGTGCGGCCCGTCGACGTTGCCGATCGCCACGTCGTTGTTCTGCGGGTACGGACCGTTGCAGAGCCCCAGGAAGTTGCAGCTCTGGTCGTTCTGATCGGAGAAGACGAACATCCCCATCGCGAACGCTGGATCGTTCTGTGACTTCACGTCGTCGAAGATCGCGTCGAGCGCGGGGACGACGGCCTTCCACTTCTGGTTCGGGTTGTTGGTCGCCGGGTCGTGGTCCATGCTCCCCGAGCCGTCGAGCGCGATGAGCATGTACACCGGCGCGCGGGACGCGCTCGCCGTGGCCTTCGCGCAGCCCCCGTCGCCGAGGCTGCCGCTGCTCGACGTTCCGCCGTCGCCGAAGAGGCCGCTGCTCGCGCCGCTGGAGCTCGTGCCGCTGGAGCTCGCGCCGCTGGAGCCGCTGGAGCCGCTCGACCCGCTGCTGGAGTTGAAGCCGCTTCCATCCTTTGAGCCGCTGCACCCTTGTGCGGCGGGCAAGAAGGCGGCGACCGCCAGCGACAGGGTGAAGACCGACACGACGCTCTTGTTCATCGAGGACAATTTGCGCGCATTGGCTACATGGCGCAAGCACTTGCACCATGCAGGGACGCGCTTGAAATGTCGCTGGGCGTCGCGCCACCGAGTGCCTCGCCGAGTCCCGTCGTGCGAGGAAACGGGCACTTGGGGGCTCGGAAACCCGCCAAGGTCTGCTCTCGGCGAAAAGATCCAGTCTCGCCACGCGAGGGCGCGACGAGAAGCCCCACCGAAGCGCCGCACAGGGTGGTAGGGCTTTCGCAATGCCGCAACCTCACGATCGCGTGCGCACGGTCCTCGTGGGCGTCGCGATCATCGCCGTCGTTGCGTCGCTCGCCGCCTACTTCGCGTGGCGCGCCGGCCAGGACGCCCGCAACAGCGCCGCCGCACCAGCGACGAGCGTGCCCGCAAAGGGCGTCGCCAGTCCCTGAAGCGTTCTAGCTCGCGCCCGCGTTCGCGCCCGCGTTCGCGGTATCGGTGCTCCGCATCTCGGCCCGGATGCGCCCGGCGACGAACAGGAACGGGAACGAGACGAACAGCCCGACGAACCCGAGCAGGTGCTCCCACAAGAGCAAGCTGACGATGAGGACGAAGCCCGGCAGCTGCACGTGGCGCGCGGTGAGGCGCGGGTTCAGGTAGTAGGCCTCGATCTTGTGCAGGATGGCGGTGAGCGCGAGGAAGAGACCGACGCCGAGCCAACCCTTCGCGTGGAACGCGAGGAGCGAGAGCACGACGCCCGATACCAAGTTGCCGATCACCGGCACGAGGCCGGAGACGAAGATCAGCACCATCAGGGAGGCGATGTGCGGGATGCCGAGGAGGATCAGGACCGGCAGCGTCAGCGCGGTGTTGCACGCGGCGACGATGAGCTGGAGCTGCACCGTCACGATGACGGAGTCGCAGAGGTGCCCGAGCCAGCGCGTCACCGTGCCGATGAGCGAGGCGGGGTTCATCGAGGCGCGTAGCTTCGTCAGGTGCTCCTCCTCGAGGAGGAACACGACGGCCAGGATGAAGCCCACCGTCGCGTAGACGAGGATGTGCCCGAGCGCCGACGCGTAGTGGAGCGCGCTCCCGCCGTAGTGCTTGGCGCCGTCGACGACCTTGTCGGTGTCGCCGAGGTGCTCGTGGACGCGGAGGTAGAGGGGGTGCTCGCGGAGCGCGGCGATCTTCTCGGGCCACGTGTCGCGCATCACGACGATTCCCCGCGCGGCGCGGCCGACGCCGAGGGCGATGGCCACCGCGACGCCGCCGAGGCCGGCGAAGACGACGGCGACGAGCGCGAGCTTGCGCGAGATGCCCGCCTTCCGTGACAGAAGGAGCGACGCCGCTCCGAGCATGCGCTCGAAGGCGACGAAGAAGACCAGCAGCGGCAAGAGGTCGCGAAAGACGACGAGGAGCCCCCCGAAGACGCCGATCGCGAGCACGCGCTTGACGGTCTTCTCCTCGAAGAATGCGGCGACTCGATCCATGGGGGGCGAGGCTACCTCACCTTCCCGCGGGCGCGTCCTCGATCTGGGCGTGCTCGATCCGATCGAGCTTGAACTGACGGGCCTGCGCCTTGTCGAGGTCGTCGCAGTTGATGAGCGTCTCGGTGCGCTCCATCACGACCGCGCGCACGCGGACGATGCGGCTGGTGACGACGCCGTCGGCGTCGCGGTAGCGGATGCGCATCGAGCGCCGCTCGAACCACGCCTGCTCCAAGACCTGGCGTACCTGCTTCGAGCCGGCGCGCGCAGGGATGCCCACCAGCTGCAGGGTGCTCATCTGCTGCGCGAGCTCGCGCTGACCGGCGGCGCCGAGGGCCGCGCGCACCTTGTCGAGCGCAGCCTCGATCGTCTCGGTAAAGGGGACGAGCCGCATCTCCGACACCCAGCGGCCGACGGCGACGAGCAGCGCCGCCTCGCGCGCGTTGAAGTTCACCGGGGGGAGCGAGTATGCGCGGTCGAGCGCGTAGCCGCCGCCGCGCCCGCGCTCGGCGTGGAGCGGCAGCTCGGCGTCGCGGAGCGCGTCGAGATCGCGGTAGATGGTGCGCACCGTGACGTCGAAGCGCTCGGCGAGGGCCTCCGCCGTCGTGCCCGTGCGACGGCTGCGGAGGTGCTCGGCGATGGCGAAGAGGCGGGCCGTCCGGCGCATCGAAGAAACCTGACATAAGGCTGACAAAAAGGGAAGGTAGCTTGACCCTCATGAAAACCCCCTCCCTCGTCCTCTGCGAGTTCACCGAGACCGGCGTGACCGGTATCGACAGCTTTTCCCCGTTTTGCCTGAAGGTGATTCGCGCGCTGCGCGCCGCCGGGCTGCCTTACGTCTCGCGGCGGGGCGTGGGACCGCACGCGTTCCGCGCGCTCAATCCGGTCGGGCAGCTCCCCATCCTCCTCGTGGACGACGTGCCCGTGGCCGACTCGACGCGCATCCTAGCGAAGATCCGCGAGATCGTCCCCGCTGCCTTCCCTGGTGACGTGCACGCGCGAGGGGAGTCGCACCTCTGGGAGGAGCTCGCCGACACCCACCTGAACGGCTTCCTCGTCGCGTCGCGCTGGGCGGACGACGCAAACTGGCCGACCGTGCGGCGCGCGTATTTCGGCGCCGCGCCGTGGTTCGTTCGAACGTTCATCGCGCCGCGCCTTCGTTCGAACGTCCTGCGCGCGCTCCACGGTCGCGACGTGTGGCGTGCTGGTGAGGAGGCGTGCTGGGAGCAGTTCCAGGTGACCCTCGACGCCCTCGAAGAGCGCGCTCCGGAGCAGGGCTTCTGGCTCGAGGCCGGATTCTCGACGGCGGACATCGCCCTGGCCGCGCAGCTGGAGGGGTTCACGACCCCGCTCACGCCGCGGCAAGCCACCCTCGTCGCCGCGCGCCCGCGCCTCGCCCGGTGGCTCGCGCGCGTCGACGCCGAGACCCGCCGCGGGCCACGCCGCGCCGTCGCGTTCGAGGCCTCGCCGCCGCGCGCCTCTGCTGCGGCGAGCCTTCGCGCCGATTGCGGCGCGGTGTAGCCTGGTCGTGTGGCGGACCCGCAGGGGCAACGGCAGCAGGGCCAGCAGCGGCAGCAGGGCCAGTCCGGCGACCTGGCCGAGGCGCGCCGCCTCATTCGCAGCGGCGCGCTCACGATGGTCGTCGGCTCGCTCGCGTGCGGTGCAGTCCTCGCGGCGTCCGACGCACGCAGTGCGGCGTTCATCCTCGCGGCGGCGATCAGCGTGCTCGCCGTGCTACGTACGGGCCAGGGGATCGCGCTTCTGCGTCGCGCCCGGGCGCGGCTCGGCCGCCGCTGAGCGTCTTCTCAGCCCAACTCCGTGCGACCACGCCCACGGCCACGGCGGCGCTCGCCACCGTTCAGCGTCGCCGCAGCCGGCGCGACCCACGATCCCGACGGGCCGTCGTCGCCCATCGGCGCGAAGGGGCGGGTCGTGCTCGGATCGATCGGCGCAGTCGGCGCCGCCGGCGCGGTCGGCTGCGCCTCCGGGGTGGGCTCCACGTCGTCGGGAAGCGAGCCCTCGTCCGCGCAGCAACGGAAGCCCGTCGAGTAGTCGTAGTAGATGGGGCTGTGCGCGGTCGTGACGTAGTCACAGCCCTCGCCGTTCAGCGTCGTGTCGAGGTAGTACCCGCCGCGGAACGCCGCGTCGTCGGTCCACTCGTGGATGTTGCCGACCATGTCGTGCACGCCGTACGCGTTGGTGCACGCCGCGGCGGCGCCGGTCGGCTCGAGCGTGTTCGGCTCCTGGTTCAGCGTCGGATCGTTCATCGTGCGCGCGGTGTGCTCGCCCGCGTACTTCTTCAGGACGGGCGAGGTGCGGTCGGTGTCGACGCAGGCGTTCGCCTCACGCGTGTTGCCGTAGGGAAAGCGCGTCTTGTCCGGACCCTTGCACGCCGTCTTCCACTCCTTCGAGTGGCAGAGGCGCTTGCTGCTCGCCTTGCACGCCTTCTGCGCCTCCACCATCGAGATGTGGGCCTGCGGAGCGACGCCCTCCCTCGAGACCGCGCGGACCTTGTGGCCGACGGGGGTGGCGTACGGGCTGAACGGCACCTCGGTCCCGTCCTCACGGATCTCCACGAGCGAGCCCTCGAACTTGTCGACGCACGAGCCGTTCACCAGGGCCATGTCACCCGGACAGGACGCCGCGAGCGCCTCCCCGGCGAAGAGGAGCGCGACCGCGCCGACGGCAAGACCCACCGCGGCCTGCATCACCTGACGGCGTCCCTGACCCTGCGCCTGCATTTGAAGGTTCGTGCTCATGACGGAGCGAACCTAGAGCAGGGGGAATGCCTAAGAACAAATCAAACAATATCAATAAATTACGTCGATGATGACCTGCCGCCTGTCGGTCTCATTGCTGTGAACGATCCTCAAGATGTGAACAAAAGTTCACATCGGCGGGCTCTGGAGCACAGATTACTCCCGTACGGTGTACGAATCGCACTCGGTCTGGTGGCGTCGGTAGGCGTACCACGAACGAATACCACCGGAATTGTAGACTCTTCTGGCGCACTTCGCGTTCTTCGCGGGATCGTAGAGGGTCGCGATGGTGAGCCCGCACTTGCCGGCCCACAGCTCGTCGTTGATCTGGAAGAGGCCGTAGTCGGTCGAGCCGTTGTGGTTCCTGTGGGACGCCTGCGCGTAAAAGCTCGACTCGTACTTCGCAGCGCACACCATCCGGGGGATCTCGTTCTCCGCAAAGCCCGCCGCGCGGAGATCGCGGGCGATCTCTGCTTCGGGCACGATGCGTCCGGCGAGTAGAGGCGCGACGTCCTGTCCATCGTCGACGCTCTCCTGCGTCGTCCCCCCACACCCAAGGGAGGCCACGAGGAGGAGCAAACCGAATCGAAAATGCATGGTCAACCGATACTGCAACGTGCGTGCCGGTAGTCAAATGTAGGCTTCTCCGACGGTTACCGCGAAGGCGCCGCTCACGAGCCCCGATCCCGGCGGGGGACTTGATCCACCGTCATCGTCATCGTCAATCTTCTTCTCCTTCGGGCTCGTCGCCGGCCCCGCGAAGGTGCATGCCTCCCGCGATGGACTTCGTGAACTTGCTCGAGCTGGAGGCGCTCGCCCGCGCGCGCCTCGACGGGATGGCCTTCGACTACTACGCCAGCGGAGCGCACGACGAGGTGACGCTGCGCGAGAACCGCGCCGCGTTCTCGCGCATCGCGCTGCACTACCGGGTGATGGTCGACGTCAGCCGGCGCGACACCGCGACCACCGTGCTCGGCGCGCGCGTGTCGATGCCGGTATTGCTCGCACCGACGGCGTTCCACAAGATGGCGCACCCCGACGGCGAGCTGGCGACGGTGCGCGCGGCGGGGGCGGAGGGCACGACGATGATCCTCTCGTCTCTGTCGACCACGCGCGTCGAGGACGTCGCCGCCGCCGCGACCGGACCGCTCTGGTTCCAGCTCTACGTCTACAAGGATCGCGGCGCGACGGAGGCCCTGGTGCGCCGGGTGGAGGCTGCGGGCTGCAAGGCGCTGGTGCTCACCGTCGACGCGCCGGTGTTCGGTCGCCGCGAGCGCGACGTGAGAAATCGCTTCGGCTTGCCGGCCGGTCTTCGCGTGGAGAACCTCGTCGCCGAGGGGCACGGCGACCTGGTCGCGCCCCAGGAGGGTTCTGGCCTCTCGAGCTACATCGCGGCGAAGCTCGACCCCAGTCTCACGTGGGATGCGCTGGCGTGGCTCGCAACCTTGACGAAGCTACCGATCCTCGTGAAGGGCATCGTCCGGGCCGACGACGCGCGCAAGGCCGTCGACAGCGGCGCGGCGGGGGTCGTCGTCTCCAACCACGGCGGGCGGCAGCTCGACACCGCGCCCGCGACGATCGACGTCCTGTCGCGCGTCGTCGACGCGGTGGACGGTCGCGGCGAGATCTTGCTCGACGGCGGCGTGCGACGCGGCACCGACGTGCTCAAGGCGCTCGCGCTCGGCGCGCGCGCGGTGCTCCTGGGGAGGCCGGTGCTCTGGGGCCTCGCGCTCGGCGGCGAAGGCGGCGTCCGTCGCGTCCTCGCGATGCTCCGCGCCGAGATCGACGAGGCGATGGCGCTCGCCGGCACGCCGAACGTGAGCGACGTCGGGCGCGATCTCGTGATGCCAAAGTGACAACGAAATCCGCGGCGGAATAGGCGTTCGCGCGCGCCGGTCTTCGGCGTGAATGCGACGCACGACGACGCTCCTCTTCGCTCTCCTCCTCGCGTCCGGCGCGTTCGTGCAGCGCACAGCCCGAGCCGACACCACGTCAACGCCGCCACTGCCGTCACCGCCGGCGCCGGACAAGCCGGCCGACAAACCGCCCGCCAAGCCGAAGGCACCGGGGGAGCTCGTCTCGTTCCAGGTCGAGGACGCCGACTTGCCCGATCTCGTGAAGACGATCGGCGAGCTGACCGGCAAGCGCTTCGTCGTCGCGACCGCGAAGCCCAAGACGCTCAAGGCCACCGTCTACGCGACGCAGAAGGTCACCGTCGAGGAGGCGTACCGCGCGTTTCTCTCGATGCTGCAGGGACCGAGACGAAGGTGCCGATCCTGGGCGATCTCCCGCTCCTCGGAGCGTTCTTCCGCAGCAGCACCGACCAGAACGAGAAGAGCAACCTCGTGCTCGTCTTGACGCCCCACATCATGCGCGACGACGCCGACACGCGCCGCATCTTCCAGGACAAGATGAACGAGCGGCAGGAGATGATCGATCACGCCGTGGTCTTCAGCGGGAGGCCGTGGACGCCGCCGATCGACTTCTCGCGCGCGCGCGGCCTCGTGCACGTGATGCGCCGCGCCAGCCACAAGGTGGACGAGGAGAAGAAGCTCGAGGAGCTGCGCGCGCCGCGCGACGTGAAGGACCACGTGCCGTAGGACGCCCTGGAGCTCCCGGTGCCGACGCAGACCTGGGGCGGCGCCGTCGCGAGACCGCTCACCCCGCCCGCGAGTCCGGCCACAACCACGCCCGTGCGCGTCGAGAGGTGAGCGCCGAAGGCCACCCGTCGAGCGAAAACGGTGGTAGAAACGTCGCGTGGCGGACATCGCAGGAATGCTGGCGGGGGTGCCCTTGTTCGAACCTCTCGACGCGGTCGCGCGGGAGGATCTCGCCAAGCGCGTGGACGTGGAGAAGCACGAGGCCGGCAAGGTCATCTTCAGCCGCGGCGATCCCGGCGAGTCGATGTACGTCGTCCTCAGCGGCGAGGTCGAGATCAGCGTCAAGAACGACACCGGCGAGATGATGGTGCTCGAGCGTGCGACGGCCGGGGACTTCTTCGGCGAGATCTCGCTCCTCGACCTGGGCCCGCGAACGGCCACGGCGAAGGCGCTCAGCGACGTCGAAGCGGTGGTCGTCGACCGCGGGGACCTGGACGAGCTCCTGAAGGCGCGCCCCGACTCGGCCCAGATGTTCCTGACCGCGATGGGCAAGCGCCTCCGCGAGACCGCGCGCCTGCTGCGTGGCACGGCGTCACGCAACGTGAACGAAGAAGAAGAGGACCGCCGCACCTCGGTGATGAAGGTCGCCGACTGGATCAGCGAGTTCTCCGGCAGCTTGCCGTTCCTCTTCATTCACATCGGGATCTTCTTCGTCTGGATCGTCCTGAACGTCGGCCCGCTGGCGAAAACGTCGTTCGGCGCCTTCGACCCTTTCCCGTTCGGGCTACTCACGATGGTCGTCTCGCTCGAGGCGATCATCCTCAGCGTCTTCGTCCTCTTGAGCCAGAACCGCCAGGTCGCCAGGGAGCGCGTGCGTAACGACATCGAGTACCAGGTCAACCTGCGCGCCGAGCTCGAGATCGCCCACCTCCACGAGGCGCTCGACCACATGAACGCCGAATTGCTCGCGCGTTTGAGCTCGATCGAGAGGGTGATGGGCGGAACGACCTCGAAGCGCTAAACTCCTTCCCGGTGCGCTTCTCTTCGACTCTCCTCGCCGCCGTCGTGGTGACGGCCTTCGCGTCCGATGCCGCCGCGTTCTGCCGAACGACGACGTGTCCGCCGCCTGCGGACTTCACGCCGACTGCCACGCAGTGCGTTCCGAGCGGCCTCACCAGCTGCACGATGAACGGCGAAACGGTCGCCAGCGTCTCGCTCTGGTGGAAGACCACGTGCGTCGGCTACAGCCTCCAGAGGGACGGGAGCCGTTACGCCACGCTAGGCGCGGCGACGACCGCGGCTGCCGGCGCGCTCGCGGCGTGGTCGAGCGCGTCGTGTCCTGCCGCGCCGTCGATCAAGGCGCAGGACCTCGGGCCCGTCGCCTGCGGAGACACCGCGTTCAACGTCGACGGACCGAACCAGAACGTCATCGTGTTCCGCGACGCGACCTGGCCGCACAAGACGGCGGAGCAAATTCGTCTGAACCAGGCGTCGCCCACCGTCGCGCTCACCACCGTGAGCTTCAACCGCGATACCGGCGAGATCCTCGACGCCGACATCGAGCTCAACACCGCCGATCACAAGATCACCGTGACCGACACGCCCGGCACGGGTGTGTTCGACCTGGAGAGCGTCCTCACCCACGAAGGCGGGCATTTCCTGGGGCTCTCGCACTCGCCCGACGCCACGGCCGTCATGTATTTCCAGGACGAAGGGGGCTCGGCGAAACACCGGGCGCTCGGAGCCGACGACGCCAAGGCGGTGTGCGCGGTCTATCCGCCCGCCGGTCCGCGCCCGGTCGAGACGTCCGTCTCCGCCAGCGGGTTCGCCGCGGCGGGTGCCTGCGACGCCACGCCGCGGGGCGGGCTCAGCTCGGTGTGCGCGGCCAACACCCCGGTCAAGACGACGAAGAGCGGCTGCGCGGCGTCACCGGGCGGCCTCGCGGGAGCCGGTGGCGCGCCGGAGCCGGCGGGCACGTCGTTCGCGCTGGCGTTCGTCGCCGCCGCCGCATTCCTCCGTCGCCGTCGAATCCTCGCCGCGTGAGCAAGTACAACATCGACACGGTCCTCAAGGTGCGGCTCCGGCACGCTCCTGGCCAGCTCGCGCGCCTCGCGCAGGCCATCGCCGAAGAGGACGGCGTCATCGGCGACATCACGACGGTGAAGGTGCAGGACCGCTGGAGCGAGCGCGACATCACGGTCGAGACGATGAACGACGCGCACACCACCCGGCTCGTCGCGCGCGTTGGGGCGCTCGACGGGATCGAGGTCCTCGCCGTGAAGGACCGCGTCTTCGAGGCGCATCAGGGTGGCAAGCTCCACTCGACGAGCCGCATCGAGCTGCGTCAGCTCGCCGACCTCCGTTACATCTACACGCCGGGCGTCGCCCGCGTCGCCCGCGCGATCGAGAAGGATCCGAGCCTCGCGTGGGAGCTCACGGGCCTCGGCAGCTCCGTCGCGATCTGCACGAACGGCACGCGTGTCCTCGGGCTCGGCGACATCGGGCCGGTGGCCAGCCTTCCCGTGATGGAGGGCAAGGCGGTGCTCTACGACAAATTCGTGGGGCTCAGCGCCACGCCCATCCTGATCGACGAGAAGGATCCGGAGAAATTCGTCGAGACCGTGGTCCGTATCTCGCGAGGCTTCGGCGGCATTCACCTCGAGGACATCAGGGTGCCCGACTGCTTCGCGATCGAGGACGCGCTGAAGAAGCGTCTCGACAAGCCCGTGATGCACGACGACCAGCACGGCACCGCGACCGCCGCGCTGGCGGCGATCCTGAACGCGTGCAAGCTGACCGGCATCGAGCTACGCCGCGCGAAGCTCGGGCAGATCGGGCTCGGCGCCGCCGGCAGCGCCATCGCCCGCCTCGCGCTCACGTACGGGGTGGGGGAGGTCCTGGTGACCGATCCGAACCCGGCGGCCGTCGCGTGGCTCGAGTCGCTCGGCGCGCGAGGGACGAATCTGGCCACGCTGCTCGCCTCGGCGGACATCGTCGTCGCGACGACCGGCAAGCCCGGCCTCATCACGAAGCAGATGGTGCGGCCGCGCCAGGTCATCTTCGCGCTCTCGAACCCCGACCCGGAGATCGATCCCGACGACGCCCTCGCCGCCGGCGCCGCCTTCGCCGGCGACGGTCGCGCCATCAACAATGCGCTCGCGTTTCCCTCGCTCTTCCGCGCGGCGCTCGATTTAAGGAGCCGCGCGATCGCGCCGGAGATGCTCGTCGCCGCCGCCGAGGCCATTGCCGCGCAGGCCGACGCGGGCGAGATCGTGCCGAGCCCCCTCAAGCCCGGCGTTCACGAGGCGGTCACGCTCGCCGTCGCTGCGCGCGCGAGAGAGCTCGGTCTCGCCGGCACCGCGCGGGTTTGAGGCCACTTTTGTCAGACTGGCGCCGGCGACGTCGACGAGCGGGTCGCCCGCGACAACGTGGCGCCCTCGCCGTCGTCGCCCACCTGACCTCGCAGGCATGCGGGTGGCACGGCGCTCGCTCTTGGATCGACCATGCGAATCGCTCCGAAGCTCGTCTGGACCGCGGTGCCCGTTCTCGTCGCCCTCGCTGCCGCGCTGGATGCCCACGCCATCACGACGCTCGTGGGGGTGCAGCTGGCGCCTGACGCGCGCGCGCTGGTCGCGGCGCACGGAGATCTCGGCCGCGCGCGCGCGCCGGAGCCGCCGAAGCCGCGGTCGGCCGACGCCATCCTCGCGCGCAACCCGTTCGATCATGCGACCTCGCTTTTGCCGTCTACCGTCATCGAGGACGACCTCGCAGGTGTCGCCGCGTCCACCGATCCGCGCGACGCTCCTCCGTGCGAGGGGCTGCGCGTCGTCGCGATCGCGGCGTCGTCCGATCCGGAGTGGTCGTTCGCCGCGCTGTCGACGCCGGCCGATCCCAAGGGCACGCTGCGGCGGCGAGGGGACGACGTCGGCGAACGGCGCGTGGCCTTCGTTGGCTGGGACCGCGTGTGGATGTCGCGCGCCGGCAGCGGCGGCGGCAGCCTGTGCCAGACCGCGCTCTTCCGGCCCAAGGAGGCGCCGGGCGTCACGAAGACGGCGGCGATCCCGACGGTGGCCGTGCCCTCGTCGGTCCCGCCCGCGCTCGCCAAGGGGATCCGCAGGAACGGCCCCGGGGATTACGACATCGACCGCGCGACGCTCGACCGGATCCTCGAGTCGCAGCACGAGCTGATCTCGCAGACGCGTGTGGCGCCGGAGATGATCGACGGCCGCGTCGCCGGCTTGCGCCTGATGGGCATCAAGCCCGACTCGCTCCTCGGGCTGATTGGTCTCTCCAACAACGACAGGCTCGAGTCGATCAACGGCCTCGACATCGCCAGCCCCGAGAGCGCGCTCCAGGCCTACGCGCGCATCCGCAACGGCGAGAAGTTCGACGTGCGGATCACGCGCGACGGAAAGCCGATGACGCTCGACTACAAGGTGAAGTGAGCCCGGTGCTCAGGGCAGCGCCTGGCCGCGGCACCAGTCGAGGGGCGCCGCCGGATGTCCGGGGATCGGCACGTGCCCTGCGTCCGCGATCTCGACGTAGGAGTTCGGGTTGCCGTTGCCGTCGAGCTCGGTCTTCGTCGTCCGCGCGCCGGAGATGCCGTAGTCCTTGTCGCCGATCTGGATCGCGACCGGGATCTTCCGCGCGGCGTTGGTGACGAGGCCGGCGCCCGGCATCGGATCGGCGGCAGCGAGCACGGCGGAGCAGGCGAGGCTTGCCGCAGCGTCCATCCCGTAGCGGAAGGACATGTAACCGCCCTGGGAGTAGCCGTAGACGACGATGTGCTTCACGTCGATCGAGCCGCTGCCGACGAGCCGTGCCTGGAGCGCCTGCAGGAGCGGGAGATCGATGTTGCCGTCGGCAACGGAGCGGTACGCGTCCCAGTCGATGTTCGGGACGGTCTGCCCGCCGACCGTGACCGTCTGGGTGATGCCCTGCGGCGCGGCCAGGACGAATCCGTCCGTGTCGGCGAGCGCCTTGATGCCGGAGGTCGCGACGAAGTTCGCATTCTGGTCGCCGTTGCCGTGCAGGGCGAGGACGAGCGGGATCTGACCTTTGGTGACCGCCGCGGGGACGTGGAGGAGCACCGACCGGGTCTTTCCCGCGGCGGTGATCGTCAGCGTCGAGTCGCCGGGCGTGAGCTTGCCGAGGGTGCCGCCGTCTCCGCCGGAGCTCGACGCGCCGGACGTGCCCGAGCTCGCCCCCGACGTACCGGAGCTCGCCCCCGACGTACCGGAGCTCGCGCCGGAGGTGCCGGAGGTCCCCGACGCTCCCGATGAGCCCGAGGCGCCGGCGCTGCCCGAGCTCGCTCCCGAGCTGCCGGAGCTCGACGCGGAGCCGCTCGAGCTCGAAGAACCGCCGTCGAGCGTGTCACTATTGGAGCTGCACGCGAGAAGAGAGAACGGAGACAGCGGCGTCGTGAGAAGCAGCGGAGCGGCGAGGAGGAGCGCCTTGCGGGGAAATGCACGCATCATGTGATCCTATCGTCCCAAGGCGTCGCCCGGATGCAAGTCCAAGCACGATCATGCGTCTTTCTGTCGTCTCGGGCCTGCTGGGCCTGTTCGTCGCGCAGATCTCGTGCGCCCGGGGGCCGGCTCCCCCGCGCGCTGAGGCCGTGGCGCGCGGGGATGCGGCGATCGTAGCGAGCGCGGCCAGCGGCGCGGAGGCAGGGGCCGCGAAGGCAGGGGCCGCGGATGCACATGGGTCGGGCCCGCTCGCCGCCTCCGCCGACGCGGCAGTCACCCCCGCGCAGCTCGATCCCGACGGCGACGACGATCCCGCCGACGTCGGCGAAGGAGCGCTGCCCGCGCGCGCGCGCTTCGTGAAGGTGGGGCGGCCGCCGCTCGCGCTCACGCGCATCTGCGATCTCACGGCGATGCAGGGCGCGCTCTTCGCGGCCCACGCCAACCAGCCGCTCGGCACGGACGGCGCGACGATCACCCGCTACGACCCCGCCGACGCGAAGCGCCCGTTCACCGTCGCCTTCGACTGGAACCGCCCAGGGGAGCCGACGCGCGGCGGCGGGGCGGGCCAGGGCTTCGTGCGCGTTCACGGGATCGGCGGGCGCCTCTTCGTGCCCGACGCCGATCCGCCCTACGACGGCTTCGGCCTCGTCGATCACGGGACCGAGGGCTTCGTCTTCGTGTCCGACGCGGCCGGCAAGTTCGCTCCGGCGTCGATGCCGCATTTCCGGCCGCCCAAGGGCGTCTCGGTCTTGCCGCGCGCCTACCACGTGCTCGACGTGATTCGTTTTCGCGGTCGGTACTACGCGTCGACGGGCTCGGTCCCGCCGACCGAGCGCGCGTGGCGGGGCGCGTCGCCCGGCGCGCTTCATGTTGCCAATGCGGATCTGTCACGGTGGACCTACGAGATCGACTACCCGTTCCCATGGCAGAACGGCGTCTGGCGGCTCGGCTACCTCGTCCGCTTCAAGGACCGCCTCTACGCGGGCATCCAGGACTACGACGGCCGCGAGCCCAACGACTACGTCGTCTTCTCTCCCCCCGCCGGCGCCGCCGCGATCTCGCGCGAAGACGTCCACCACGCGCGCGTCGTCGGCACCGCGCAGACGCTCCGCTGGTACGCCGACACGCCGCCGCACCGGCCGCCCCGCCTCTTCTGGATCGCCGGCGCGCGCGACGGTGTGCGCCTCCGCGTCACGACCGACGGCGACGCGTGGGACCCGATCGATCTCCCGCCCGGCGCTGGGCGACCGACGGACATCACTCGCTACCGCGACGGCGTCGTCATCCTCACCGAGAGGAAGCTCCTCCGTCTCGCCGACGACGGGACCATCCGCGAGCTCGCGAGCATCGACGACAAAAAGAGCCCGTTCGAGATCGGGGACATCTTCTGCGTGGCGCCGCTCGCCGTGCTCGGCGACCGCCTCTACGCCGGCGGCCAGCGCGGCGGCGATCTGTACCGACTCGAGGAGTAAGCCTCCGCTACCTGGCGATCAGCGCCTTCACGTCGCCGAACTTCTCGTTGGGGATCGGCACGGACAGATCGTAGTGCGCGATCTTCCACACGCCGGCCTCGCTGCGCACGAGGACACCGCTGCCGCGCGCGGGGCCGAGGTTCGGCGTGTCGAGGCGCTCGTCGAACCACGCGGTCCCGCCGTCGGCGTCGAAGCGTACGTGGCGCTCCACCGCGCGGAAGCTCCACGCCTTGCCCTTCGCGAAGAACGGGTGGGCGTACGCGCGGAACGCCTGTTTTTCCCAGCGCTCGGTCATGTCGGTGCCGAGGAAAACGCCGGAGTCGGCGATGTGCCGGAAGTAGCGCTCTTCGTCGGCGTGGGCCGCCGCGTCGTGCCAGTCGTCGAGGACGCGCGCGACGTCGGCCTCCGCGGTGGGCGACGGGACGCTCCTGGCGGGACCCGCGCACGCGGGCGCGGCGAGGCCGACGAGGCAGACCAGACCGAGCAGGCGGGGGAGGCGGAGGAGGCGCGCGGCCGTGTGCATCGCCGCATCCTACATGAGGCGCGTCGTCACACGCGGCGGTGCCAGTGCAGGCGCAGCCCGTAGGGGTTCGCGAGCGAGAGCGTCGCGCCGGTGTCGGGGAGGAGCACGCGCCGCACGCGCACGCCGTACGCGTACGTTCCGCGCGTGCTGGCGACGTCGAACGCGCTCGTCAGCCCATCTTCGCGGAGGAGCAGGACGTGCGCCCGCGAGATCGAGTTGTCGAGCATCGACCGCAGCCCCTCGTCCTTGCACTTGAGCGCGCGCCCGATGAGCACTCCGCTGTCGAGCTCCGCCTCCGGCACCTCGATCGAGGCCATGCGCCCGGTGCCGTCGAGGGTCACGCGCCCGAAGCCCGCGCGCGCGTTCTGAACGCCCCAGCCCGCGTGCAAGTCCTCCAGCATCGGCGCGATGGGGAGGAGCGTGATGTGCGAGCTGCGAAAGACCTCGCCGTGCTTCGTGGCCGCCGCGCGGTACGGGCCCCCCTCCCGCGCGAGCGCCATCGACGTGGCGCGCGACAGCGTCGGCTTGGGGAGCCTCGGTGGCGACGCCGCAGGGTCGAGCGGAAGCGCGACGATGGCGTACGGCCCCAGCCGCATCGCGATGGGACCGACGGCGAAGATGGACCGGCACGCCTCGCCGTTGTCCACGTGGAACGCGAGCGTCGTTTGCAGATCGAGGACGCGCACACCCACCGCTCCGTCCGGCTGCACGATCGCGCGCACGAGCAGGTGACGGAGGGCCACGCTGGGCTCCGCGTCGAGCACCATGTCGCACTGCGTGTGACGCCCCAGGACCATGTACATGTCGGGCGACGCGGGGAGATCCAGCGCGCGTACGTTCTCGCGGAGGACGACGAAGATGCGGTACCCGGCGAGCCCCGGTCGAGGCGGCATCGCGGCGTGCATCTCCTTCGCGCGCGCGTAGGCGTGGCTCAGGCCGAGCACGTCCAGCGGGAGCTCACGGAAGTGCTGGGGGAGGCACGTGGAGCGGTTGATCCCGACGGGCGTGACGTGCGAGTCGTTCACTGGAGCTTAACCTAATGCATGTACCGGTCCGGCGCTCGCCGGCGTGTCGCCTGCGTCCTCGAGGAGCCGTTGGACGAGCTTTTCGTCGCGGAGGTAGCCCTCCCGAGCGAACCAGACGAGGGCGTCGCGGACTGCCACGTCGAGCGGGGTGTGCTCCATTCCGAGGCACCGCTCCGCTTTGGTGCAGTCCGCGCGGAGCCCGAGGCGCGCGATACGGACGGCGGCGGGCGTGAGAAGGGGAGGAGCGCCGGTGCGCCGTGCCCACATCGTCGCCGCGTACCCGGCGGCCGAGGCGAGCCGGAAGGGCGCCTCGAGGATCGGCCGACGCAGGCCACAGACGCGCTGGGCGACGCGCGCGAGCTCGGTGAGCTCCACGTCGCGGCTGCCGAGGAGGTAGGTCTCCCCGGGCAGACCTCGGGTGGCGGCGGCGACGTGCGCGCGCGCCATGTCGCGTACGTGCGCGAAGTTCGAGGAGGTCCGCGTCACGATCGACGCCGGCATGGTGACCGCGGCAATGAGGAGGCGACCCGTCGGCGTTGGCCCCACGTCGCCCGGTCCGATCGGGCCGCACGGCGCCACGAGGACGACGTCTTGCCCGCGCGTCGCCGCCTGCACGGCGATCTCGTGCGCGGCCGCCTTGCTTCGCGAGTACAGATCGCCCGTCGGTCCGAGCGCGAATGGGCTCGCCTCGGTCGCGCGGCGATCGGGGCCCTGACCGCCGAAGCGCGCGATCGAGCTCGTATGCACCACGCGCGCGACCCCTGCGCGCTCGGCCTCCTCGAGCACGATCCGTGTCCCGTCGACGTTGACGCGCAGCATCCGCGACGGATCGCGCGTCCACAGCGCGTAGATCGCCGCCAGGTGGAAGACCCAGTCGCGCCCTGCAACGGCGCGGCGCATGCTGTCGCGATCGGTGACGTCCCCCTCGACCTTCTCCACGTCGAGCCCGCGCAGGTTGCGGGTGTCGTCGGTGGGGAGGTGGAGCGCGCGGACGTCGTGGCCCGCGGCAACGAGCTCTCGGACGACGTGAGAGCCGATGAAGCCCGCCGCGCCGGTGACGAGCGCCTTCATCCTGCGAGCCCGAAGTAGAGGACGAGGTGCGTCTTCTCCTTCAGCCGCAGGTACGCCTGCCCTAGGTACAGCTTGGGCGCGATTTCGCGGATCTCGTCCTTGATCGGGCGAATGAAGAACGGGTTCTCCGGCAGGTCGTAGTCGAGCTGCACGCAGTCGAAGTCGCCGGCCCGCGACCGGTCCACGAACGTCTCGAAGCGGTAGAGGCGGATCCTGTCGCGGACGACGCGGTTCATCCCCTCGCCGCGATCCTCGCTCTTCGGCGAGAAGCTCTTGCCGCGCCACGGAAAAACGCGGGAGCCGGCGAACGCGCGGATGGCGCGGCTCACCGGGGGTTTGAGCGCCGGCCACGCCAGCATCCGGCCGCGTAGATCGCCGCGAACGTCGGTGAGTCGCGGGACGCGCGCGCCCTCGTACAGCTTCTGCAGCGCGTCGCAGTCGAGGTCGAGGAGGCCGTCGAGGGTCAGCGGCGCACCGGCGCGCTCGGCGCGGCTGGCGTCGGGGGTCGTGCTCTCGTGGTGCGTCGTCGTCGCGCTCATCGGCGGGCTCCTTTACATACGGTTTCGTATGTAGATGGGTGTTCCACATACGAATCCGTATGTCAAACCGCGAGGCTTCTTTTCAGCTGGGGCGACGGTAGCGGCCCGGAAGAAGGCTGGCGCAACCGTTCCATGAAAAGGACGGTTGCTTAGTTGGCGAGCAGCTCGCCGCGCGCGGCGTCGAGGGTAACCGAGTCCCCTTCGCGGACGGAGACGTCGCCGGCCTCGAGGAGCCCTTCGCGCGCGCGGACGATGACGACGCCGCAGCTCGTGAGGCAGGGCTTGCCGAGCGCGCGCGCCATGATGGCGCCGTCGCCGGTGAGGCCGCCGCGCGTCGTCACGAGCGCGGCGCACGCGCGGATGCTCTCGGCGTCCTCGGCCCCTGCCTCGATGCACACGAAGACGGCGGGTGTGCCCTTGGCCGCGAAGCCCTGCACCGTGGTCGCCGAGAAGGCCAAAGGGCCGGTGGCCCGCCCGGGGCTCGCGCCCAACCCCTTCACCACGAGTCGCTCGCTCATGAAACCTCCCGAAGTCGCCGCTCCAAGAACGCTGTCTCCCGCTCGTTCGTGGAGAGGGCGATGGCGCGTGCGTACTCGGCGCGCGCGGCGTCCCTGTCCCCGAGCCGGCGTAGCATGTCCGCCCGTACCGACGGTAGCAGGTGGTAGCGCGCCAGCTCGGGGTGATCGACGATCGCGTCGAGCACGGCGAGCCCGGCGGCGGGCCCGTCGGCCAGGCTGACGGCGACCGCGCGGTTCATCTCGACGATAGGAGAGGGGGCGATGCGGCCGAGATCCTCGTAAAGGAGTGCGATCGTCCGCCACTCCGTCGCGGCGCTCGAGGTTGCGCGCGCGTGGCAGGCGGCGATCTGGGCCTGCACGACGTAGGTGCCGCGGCGCTCCGCTGCCGTTGCGCGTGCGCGTGCCAGCTGCGCGAGGCCGCGCGCGATCGCCGTCTGGTCCCAGCGCGCGCGGTCCTGATCGGCGAGGAGCACGAGCTCGCCGTCCGCGCCGATGCGCGCCTCGGTGCGCGACGACTGGATCTCCATCAGCGCGACCAGGCCGAGCACCTCGGGCTCCTGCGGGAGCAGCTCCGCAAGCGCGTAGCCGAGGCGGAGCGCTTCGGCGCACATGTCCTTCCGGATCAGCGCGTCGCCGCTCGCCGCGGAGTACCCCTCGTTGAAGACGAGGTAGACGACCTCGAGCACGCTCGGCAACCGCGCCGCGAGGTGGCCGGCGCCCGGCACCTCGTACGGCAGCGCGCTGTCCTTGATCGTCTTCTTCGCCCGCACGATCCGCTGCGCGATCGTCGGCTCGGTAGCCAGGAACGCGCGCGCGATCTCGTCGGTCGTGAGCCCGCAGACGAGCCGGAGGGTGAGCGCGACTTGCTGCTCGCGCGCCAGCTCTGGGTGGCAGCACACGAACACGAGGCGGAGCTTGTCGTCGTGGACCGCGTCGGGGGCGTCGTCGAACGAGGCGCCTCGGAGCGCCTCTTCGTGCCACGTCACGTCCCCCTCGCGCGATTGTGCGTGCCGCCTACGCCTGAGGACGTCGAGCGCGCGGTTCTTCGCCGTCGCCATGAGCCACGCCCCGGGGTTTTCCGGCGCTCCCGTCCCCGCCCACGTCTCGAGCGCGGCGACGAGCGCGTCCTGCGCGATCTCCTCGGCGAGATCGACGTCCCCGACCATGCGCGTCAGGCGCGCGACGAGCCGCCACGTCTCGTTTCGAACGAGCTGCGGGTCGATGGGGGCGGTCGGTGGCACCCCCCCGTTCTATCTGGTTTTTGCCGCGCGCCCGATCACCCCTTCATGAAGGGCCTGACCTCGCGGACTTCCATGGTGCCGTGCTTGGCCCCTGGGCATTTCGCAGCCCATTCGACGGCCTCGGCGAGGGCCGGGACGTCGAC
The DNA here is from genome assembly GCA_025359105.1 of Myxococcales bacterium. Lineage (GTDB taxonomy): Bacteria > Myxococcota_A > Polyangia > Polyangiales > Polyangiaceae > JANYHK01. Next base: position 115,042 of record JANYHK010000019.1, read on the forward strand.
CATGTAGTAGCCGCCGAGCACCTCCTTCGCCTCGGTGAACGGGCCGTCGACGATGCGCGTCTTGCCCTCTCGCACCGACACCTTGGCGCCCTTCGCCGACGGCATCAGCGGATCGCCGCCGCGCATGACGCCGGCCGCCTGGAGCTCCTTGGTGTAGCCCACGTAGTCGGCCGTGAGCGCCTCGCGCTCGGACGGGCTCCGGGCGGCAGTCGCCTCGGGCTCGTGGATCAGAAGCAGAAACTGCATGATGTCCTCCGATTGGCGTCGCGCGCGGCACACTGAAGCGCGGGAGCCTCCACCCTAGCGACGATCCTGGCGGTCGAAAATCGACACGGCCCGAAAATAAGATCAGGTCGGCTTCTTGGGCTGGAGGTCGATCGACGCCGAGTTGATGCAGTAGCGGAGGCCCGTCGGCTTGGGGCCGTCTTCGAAGACGTGGCCAAGGTGCGCGCCGCACTCCTTGCAGGTGACCTCGGTGCGGACCATGAAGTGCGAGCGATCGACGTGCTCCTCGACCGGCGCGCCGTCCGCGGGCGCGAAGAAGCTGGGCCAGCCGCAGCCGCTGTCGAACTTGGTGTCCGAGACGAAGAGCTTCGCGCCGCAGCACTTGCACGCGTAGGTGCCGTCCGTCTTCGTGTCCCAGTACTTCCCGCTGAACGCGCGCTCGGTTCCCTTGCGGCGCGTGACTTCGTACTCCTCGGGGGTGAGGGTCGCCTTCCACTCCTCGTCCGTTTTCTTCATGGTGGGACTCTAGCGTCATGGTGGCGACTTTGGCGTCGCCGAACGGCCCGTGCAGGCGGGTTTTACGGCTCTGCTTGCGCTTGTAAAGGCGCGCAACTTCGGCGACCCTGTGGGGACACGTGAATACCCAGGAACGCATCGCGAAGCTCGAGAAGCTCCTCGTCACCGTGAAGTCCAACGCCGTCGCGCTCGAAGCGCAGCGCGGCGCCGGCGTGAGCCCTGGACCCGTCGCGGTCGCCGCTGCCCCCGCGGTGTCGAGCGACGGCGCGCAGGCCGCCGCCGCGGCCCGCGCGGAGCAAGCACGTCGCGCCGAGGACACGAAGCGCGAGGAGACCCGCAAGGCCGAGGAGGCGCGCAAGGCCGAGGAGGCGCGTCGCCGCGCCGCCGAGGACGCACGCAAGGCCGAGGAGACGCGTCGCCGCGCCGCCGAGGAAGCCCGCAAGGCCGAGGAGACTCGCCGCAAGCACGCCGCCGACGAGGCCCGCAAGGCGGAGGAAGCCCGCAAGGCCCAGGAAGCGCGCAAAGCCGAGGAGGCGCGAAGGGCCGCCGAGGAAGCGCAGCTCGAGGCGGAGATCGCCGAAGAGGAGGCGCGAAAGGCCGAGGCCGCAGCGGAGGCGCAGCGTCGCGCCGCCGACGAAGCAGAGGCCGCGGAGACCGCCCGCCTCGCCGAAGCCGAGAGGGCCGCGGCCGCCGAAAAGGCCGCAGCCCGCGAAGCCGAAGATCGCCTCTCAGAGGAGTCGCGCCGCGGCGAAGAGCAGGCACGCGCCGTCTCCGAGGCGAAGGCTGCCGCGCAGCAGGCCGCATCGAGCTCGTCGTCGTCCTCGTCCGCGTCTTCTCAGACGGGCAAGAAGGGGAAGAAGGGGAAGGCGAGCAAAGAGGCCACCGAAGCCAAGGCGATCAAGGCCGAGGCAGCCGCCACGCGGGATCTGAAAAAGGTCGAGCCGCAGCCGATCCAGAAAGAGGGCGGGAGCGGCTGGCTCGTGCCGATCGGCCTGCTCGTCCTCGTCGCGCTCGCGTACGCGGTGTGGCGCTTCGTGCTGCAGCACTGAACGGCGAGCAAGAGTCGGCCCCGCTCAGAATTGCTTCTCGAGGTTCATGTTGAGCACACCGATAAAAGCCGTGTAGTGGCCGCCGCCGTCCACGCGTCGCGTGGTCGGTGCCACGGCCGGATCGTCGAGGACGCTCTTTCCCGTGTTGTCGCGGCCTAAATACTGGATGTGCGTGTATGACGCCGCCAGGTAGAGCTTGTCGAAAATCTCGAAGCGTCCGCCGGCCGCCGGCGCGAGCGTGTCGGCGTCCGGAAGGCCGGGATCGAGCGTGTTGTCGGGAATCGCGCTGCGCTCGAAGCCGAGGCCCGCAAAGAGCTCGACCGCGGGCTTCACCCAGTAGCTCGCGCCGACGCGAACGCCGAACGTATCCCTCCAGCCGCGGTACACGTCGGTCACGGTGCCCGTGCCTGGCAGCGGCGTGCCGTCCGTCTTGTTGATACCGCAGGGGCGATCCTTCAGCGTGATGCACTGGTCGACGAGCTTGCTCCAGCGCGTGAAGTCGCCGAACAGACGAACCTCGAGGTCCTTGCGCGGCCGGTAGCTGCCACCGAGCCGGACGATGTCGGGCAGGCTCTGGAGGAAATCGACGTCGTCCTTGCGCGCGTCCGGTCCTGACACGTTGGTGAGCGTCCCCGTGAGCTTCATGGCCCCGATGCCGGGGGCCGCCTGGTACGAGGCGCCGATCCACAGTCTGTCGGCGAGCGCTTCCCACATGAGCCCGACGGCGAAGCTCGCGTGGCGACCGCTCACGTCGAGCTCGCTGCGCGCCTCCTGCGTGACGTCGTTGTCGCCCAGCGTGAGGTTCTTGGCTTGCTGGTTCTTGACGCTGGAGAAGATGAAATTTCCGGACAGTCCAACGCTCACCGGACCCAACCGATAGGCTGCGCCGGCCGTGAGGTAGATCGACGTGAGCGAGCCGTCGATCTGGTGCCACCGAGCCACGCCGTCGGCCGCGAGCGGGAACGCGCCGCCTTTGAGCTTGTCGTTCTTGTCCCAGGTGGCGCGCCCGGCGAAGGGCACGAAGAGCCCGGCGCCGATCGCGAGGTCGCCGAACTTCGTGGTGGCGCCGAGCGCTGGACCCCCGAAGACGTTCGTGAGCGAGGCCTTGCCGTAGTTCGCACCTTCCGCTCCCGCAGGCTCCGGAACGTCGTGCGCCGACTGGGCGTGCTCCCACGTCGCGTGACGGATCGCGAGACTCCCGTCGACGAAGAGGTGCGTGCCTTCGCTGAACGCGATGCCCGCGGGATTGTAGTAGAGCGCCGTCGGGTTCGACTCGGTGGGGTTGCCGTGCTCGCCGCCGAACCGCGCGGCGGCGAAGCCCGACGCATGCGCCGGGCTGGACCACAGCATGAAGCCACCGACGACGACCGAGGCGAGCGCGTGGCAGATGAGGCAGCGCATCCGCGCTCGTCAGTGCGCCGGAAGCGCCGCGCGTACGTCGGCGCACGTTGCCGTGTCCGAGACGGTCTTCGCTTCGAAGGTCGCGCCGGTCACCTTGTAGACGGTGCGGTTGTCGTCGACGAACTTGGAATCGGCCGGCGCGCAGTCTCCGCCGCCCTTGATGTGACATCCGACGACGTGGCTGTCGAAGGCGGCGACCTGCGCGGCGCCCTTCTGCGAGTCGCACGTGTCGCGGACGCCGGTGAGCGTGCTCGTGATGCGCGACGCGATGTAGAGCAGGTCGGCGTGGTTGGTCTGGAGGATGCTCGTCGGAGGCAAACCGTAGCCGGCCGTGCTCTTCGGAGTGGCCGTGATCGCCGGGTGGCCGTCGCCATCGCTGTCGACGGCCTGAATCGCGGTCGCCGCGGGCCACGCCGCGTTCGGATCCGTCATGCTCAGGCCGACGAGCACCGGCGCCGAGACGATGTTCACCTTGCTGTTGACGTCGAAGCTCGACTGCGTGCCCGTCGCTTGCGCCGTTCCCATGGCCGCCGACTCCCAAACGGCGGGCAGGAACTCGGGTTGCACCTTGGCGCCGCCCGCGATCGGCGTGGTCTGGATGTCCGGCACCTGGCTGCCGCAGGGCGTGTTCACGGCGGTGATCGCGTTGTTCGCGCCGTAGGTGAGCTTCGAGCGCGTCCATACGTGCACGGTGCCCGAGCCGGGGTTGGTGCCGACCGAGCCCGGCCACGTGACGCCCATGATGATGTGCACGGCGTCCGTTCCGGTCGTGCGGGCGGGGCAGGCTGCACCGGGAGCGGCGTCCAGGTCGGGGGGGCCGCTGTCGGGCACGCCGCCGCTGCTGCTGCCGCTGCCGCTGCCGCTGCTGCTGCTGCCGCTGCCGCTGCTGCCGCTGCTGCTACCGCTGCTGCTGCCGGCGCCGCTGCCGGGCGGTGCGTTGTCCGAGCTGCACGCCAGGATGGCGAGTCCGCCGAGGAGGCCAACCGAGACGAACCAGCTGCTTTTGAGACCCACCATGGCAAAAAACTCGCTTCTGGGGAGGCACCCCCCCGGTGCAACGACCTTCGCGGCCGAGCTGAAGCGGTGCCATAGCGCGTTCTCGTGAAGGCAGCCACGGTTGTTGGTACGACGGCGTTTTCATCTCCCGAAAACGGGATGCTGGCGGGGCAGTTCGGAACCGTCGCGCTACAGAACCGGGGGCGGGCAGGTCAGGATGCCGAGCAGCCGAGGCAAAGACGACGACGGGCCTACGTCGATAGGCTCGGTGACGAGGTACCCGCCGCCGGCAACGCCAGTGAGCCGATCGGGCGGAAGAATGAAGACCGCGTCTTGGCCCGGCGAGAGCTTCGGGCTGGAGAACCACACCACGTCGGAGCTCGCGGCGTAGCGGACGGGGATGGCCCCCTGAACGGTGCCCTTGATCGCACACGACGGCGCGACCGAGCCCTCGTGCCACTCCGGCGTGTGCTCGGAGGAGAGCGGTCCTACCGCGTTCAAATCGCGCGTGCTCTAGACGTTCCCGACGAGCACGAGCGCGGCCTCGGCCATGCGATCGTAGTCCATGAAGTCCCTTTCCCGTGTCGCGCGCTCTCAAGCCAACGGCGTGCCACCCGGAAAAACGCTGAAACCTGCGGCGAAACAGCCGCGAACCGCTGTGCCAGGGTGCGCCGGGGCGAGCGGGTCGTCGCGCCGCGCGACGCTCGAATCGGGGTAAGCTCGCGGTGGGGCGGACGCCTCTGTATCCTCGCGCCTCAATGAACGCGTTCGTCGCCATGATCCTCGGCGTGGTCGAGGGACTCACCGAGTACCTCCCGATCTCGTCGACCGGGCACCTCATCTTGTTCGGCGCGCTGCTCGAGAAGCTCGGGCAGAAGAGCGAGGGGTCGGGCTCCTTCGACATCGTGATCCAGCTCGGCGCGGTGCTCGCCGTCGTCGTGCAGTACCGCGAGCTCCTCGGCCGTCGCGTGCGCGGGCTCGTCGTCCGCGAACGCGCCGCGATGGCGCTGCTCACGGCTCTCGCCGCGGGCTTCGTACCGACGGCGGTGGCCGGTCTCCTCTTTCGCAAGGCGATCAAGGCGCACCTCTTCGGCCCGCTGCCGGTCGCGGCCGCGCTCATCGTCGGCGGTATCGTGATGATCGTCGTCGAGCGACGTCGCACGGCGCGCGGCGAAGGGGGCCTCGTCGGGCTCGAGCACGTTACGCCGAAGCGCGCGCTGCTCATCGGCATTGGGCAGTGCTTCTCGCTGTGGCCGGGGACGTCGCGCTCGATGTGCACCATCCTCGCGGGCCAGGCGACGGGGCTGTCGACGGCGACGGCGGCAGAGTTCTCGTTTTTGCTCGCGCTGCCGACGCTCGGCGCGGCGACGGCGTACGAGACGTACAAAGGACGCCACGAGCTCGCGCAGGCGGGGGTTCTGAACGTGGCGATCGGGTTCGTGGTCTCCTTCCTCGTGGCGTGGGTCGTGATCGCCGGCTTCGTGAAGTACTTGCAGAAGCGCGGGCTCGAGCCGTTCGGTTACTACCGGATCGCGCTGGGTCTCGTCGTCCTCGTCACCCTGGGAATGCACGCATGATGAAGTCGAGCTCGCGGACGGTCAGCCTCATCCTCGTTCCGTTCCTCTTCCTTCCCCTCTCCTTCGCGGTCGGCTGTGGCGCCGCCGCGCCGGCGTCCAAGGCGCCCGATTCGGCAGGCGCGATCCCGCCGGGGACTTCGCCGGCGCCGCCGCTGGGCACGGCGCCCGCGCCTGCGTCCACGAACCCGTTCGCGATCATGGGGACGCTCCACGAAGAGCCGCTCGCCCCCGTCGCGTACGACGCGATCGCCACGCCGCTCGCCGCGGCGCCAAAGGGACTCGTCCCGCCCGCGCCGGCGTGCGCCGCGTACGGATCGCGCAAGAAGACCGGCAAGGCGAAGTGCGACGATGCGCTGGCCGCGCTGGGTGGTGCGCTCGGCGAAGCGGACCGCGCCGTGCGCGACGCGATGCTGCTCGATCTCGAGGCATGCAAGGAGCTCCCGTCCGGCGTGGTGCGCGCGCTGCGAGTCGAGAACGCCGAGACCGGGTGCGGCGACGTCCTCGCCGCTCCGGTCATCGGCAAGGCCGGCCCATCGCCCGAGGTGCAGCACGCGCTCTTCGGCCTCGCGCTCGCGGCGCGGCTCTCGCGCACGGTCGAAGGCGCGCCCAAGGCGACGCCGCCCTTCGACAAGCCGCACGTGCTCGCGTTCATCAAGGGCCCGCTCGGCGCGTGGATCGCCACCCAGGCCAAGCTCGTCGAGGACCTGTCGACGCAGGCGTCGCACCTGCGCGGTTACGGCCGCGCGGTCGCGGCGGTGGAGGCGGGGCTGGCCGATCTGCGCTTCGTCGAGGTCGTTCGCGCCGTGCCGGTGCCCGACGCCATCGCGAAGGACGCCGAGCTGAGAGGCGTCTACGAGGCGTCGCTCGATCAGATGCTCGAGCCGCGCAAGGAGCGAGGCCGCGACGCGGTGCTCGTCGGGCTCAAGGATCTCGCGTCGCTCGGCGTCGTCAAGGATCGCCGCGTGTCGGCGGCGCGCGAGGTGCTCGGGAAGTTGTACGCGGGACGGCGCATCGACGCCCTCGACGCGCTCCTCCTCCCGGCGTTGCCGATCCCGGCGAGCGCCGACGCGCCGCACGCCCTCGCCGCCCGGCTCCCCTCGTTTTACGCGGGAATCGTGCTCGATCCGAAGACGATCAGCGACAAGGATGGTCTCGCTGCGCTCTCGCCCCTCGGCTTTCCGCTCTCCGTTCGCGCGCGCCTCAGGGCCGAGCCGCCGCCCGCCGACGTCGCGACCCTCGTGGCGCGCGCGCGGCTGGATCTCGGCCGCGCGTACTGGCGCGCGGTCGACTTCGACGAGGCCGCCGCCGCGGCGCGTCTCGCGGGCGGAGACAAAGGTACGTCGCGCGATGCGGAGCTGTACCTCGCGCTCGCGATCGCGCTGCGTGGCGGGCCCGAGGACGCCGCGCAGATGATGCGGAAGCCGCCGCCGGAAGGGCTCGGCCTCGGCGAGATCGCCGCGCTCGACGCGGTCACGAGGGGAGGCGGGCCGTATGCCGGACTCGCCGCGTTCGACGCCGCGTGGATCCAGCGTGTGGGCGCGCCGCGCGCGTCGGGCAAGGCGCACTGGCAGGACGTCGCCGCCCGTTTCCGAAAGGCCGAGGCGCTCCTCACCGCCCCCGCCGACAAGACACGCGCCGGCGACGCCGCGCGCGAGGCCGAGGCGATCGCCGTCGAGGCGAAGTAATGCAGGGCCACCGCAGCGCGCGTCAGAACGCGGCGCGGAGGCGCGCGCAGTCGAGCATCGTGCGCGTCGTGTCGTTGCGGTACGGCGCCGCGCACTGGCCGAGGACGACCCCGAGGTCCACGAACGAGAGCCCGTCGCCGCCTGGCTCGTACGGGTAAACGCCGTCGGGCGTGGCCGCTTCGAACACGTGGTAGGCCGGCGTCGCGGCGGGCGCGAGGAACGTCTGCGCGGCGAGCTTGATGCGGCCGTGCAGCCACCGGACCTCGTCGCTCGTCAGCGGTACCCCGGCGTTGGCGGAGTGGAGCAGCATCGACGCGATATCCGCGGCGCTCAGCCCGGCCGGCGGATTCGGGCCGAGGAGCAAAGCACGATCGGTCTCGATGCGCGTCGCCAGCCCCTTCAGGAGCGCGAGCCCCGAAGCGTTCGCACCCTTCAGGAACGCCGCGTTCACCGCGGCCTCATGGTGCGTGCGGAGGATCTGCTTCGCGCTGTTCTTCAGCTGCGAGCCGAGCGCTTGCTCGGCCGCGCTGATGCCGCTCCCACAGTCGAGGGCGCCCGGCACGCCGTCGCCGAAAAGAGCCATCATCAGCGGACCGGGGCACTCGATGTTGCCGAGCAGCGTGTAGTGCGCGAGCGTCTCGCTCACGGGCGGCATCGTGGGCTGCGCGCTCTTGTCGAGCGTCGCGATGCCCCAGCTGTCCTTCTCCACCTGGCGCGACCAGGCCTCGTAGAGCGACATCATCTGCGCGAAGTCGGCCTGCCCGGCGGCATCGAGGCGCGGCGCGCACGCCTGCGCCTGGACCATCGACCGGAAGACATGCCCCATGTCGTCCTTCGAGCGAAGGTTCTTGATCCAGATGTCGCCGAACGTGGGGTTGTTCGGAAGATGGACGTACTGCGACGTGCCGTCGACGCCCGGGAGATCGGCGGAGACGTCGATCGCGATCGTGCGACCGCTGTCGGTGGAGGTGACGTTGCGCGCGTAGTGCGCGCGCGCGAGCATCGCGCCTGCGGTGTCGGTTGGATCGCGCTTCATCGCGAGCGCCCACGACGAGAAGCCGCGCGCAAACTTCCGCACCAGGTGGGCGGTGAGAGGCTTGCCCCACATGAGCTGCGCGTAGCACGCGCCTTCGAGCAGGGGCGCCGTGCGGAGGCCGTTGTTGTCGGCGCCGTCGGCGCTGTGCTTGTAGGTGACGAGGCCGCCCGCCTTCGTCACGGTCACGCCGCTCCACCACGTGCCGTACCAGAACCCGGTCGGCTCGGACTCCGGCCAGCCGTGCGCGCGCTCGTCGACGACGTCGAAGTAGCGTGTGCCCTTGAGGAGCGCGATGACGTCGTCGGTGGCTGCGGCGATCTCGGCGGGCGTGAGCGGTGGGCCGACGTCGGGGCGCACGTAGCCGACCGGGAGAATGCTTCCTCCGCCCGCCGCGTCCGCGCCTGCGTCGCGGCTGGCTCCGTCTCCGCCCGAGCCGTCGCGCGCCGCGGCGTCGTCGCCGGGGCCGCCGCCGTCGCCCGAGCTGCCAGGTCCGCCGTCGGGCGTGCCGCCCGTGCCTTCGCCGGGCCCGCCGGCGCCTCCGCTAGAGTTGGCGCACGCGGCCGAGATCACGACAAGAAGGGCGAGCCAGACGCGCATGCGGTGCGTAGAGTAATTGCTCTATACCGGCGCGCACGTCGCTTTCCGGTCTCCGCAGGGAAATTGAGCTCTACGCGACGCGCCCCGGCTTCACCGTGTCGCGGAGCTGCGGGTGCATCTCACTCAGATCCGACGGGGGCGGAACGTCGCGGGGGATGTCGTACGCGTCCCCCTGGCCCCACACGAACACCGCGCCGAAGTCCGGCATGGAGAGGGGGCTCCGGTTGGGCTTCAGCCTGAGCTCGCTGATCTTCCCCTTGAGGGGCGGGGGAGGGATGGCAAGCGTCGACCGGGGGCCGCTGCCGGTGGCGATGAGGTCGTCGGCGTCGCCGGCGTCTTGGCCGGAGTCGTTGGCCGGGAGGCCGTCCGACTGCATCTCGTCGAGGGGCTCGAGAAAATCGTCGTCCGTGTACGTCGCCATGATGAGGGTCCCAAAAGCAAGTCGCTTGCCAACGCCCTCTCACCCGAAAAGCGCGGACATTTCGCACGCGGCGAAGGCGGGGTCGCCGGCCGGGCGTCGGCCCGGCGACGAGGGGTGGCGAGCCGTTGACGCTGCCTTGCGCGGGGGCACACGGGGCGCCCTGCTCGCGTCGTCACCAGCGCTTGTCGGCGCGGTATTTCGCGTTCACGACGGCCGCTTTCACCTGAAGCGCGTTCATCTCTGGCGTGAGCTCGGCGAGCTCGGCGCCGACGTCTACGGCGCGCTCGCGCAAGACGTCGACCTGGGGCGCCGTCGCCATGACGACGATGACCTGCGGCCTTGTCACGACCATGCGCTCGCACGCCGCGACCACGTGCGCCACGCGCATGACGGGGAGGGGCGCGAGGTGAAGCGCCGAGGCCTCGGCGAGCGCGTCCGGCAGCCCCACGGCCATCGCGCTCGGGTTGGGCACGATTTTCCTGGTGGCGGTGTTCACGTGCTCGATCTTGTAGCAGGTCACCCCGCCGCCGCGCACGTTCACCGGAGCGTCAGCGCGTTGACGCTCCACGTCGCGCCGCTCGCCGCCGACCGAACGGCCGGAGAGCTCTCAGCTGGCCAGCTTGTCGACGAGGGCGACGTAGGCCTCCATGGCCTTCTCCTTCGTCGTCCCCTTCTTCGCGGTCCACGCATCGAACTTCGCGCGCCCCTTGAAGTCCATCATGCCGGGCCGGGAGCCCGACACGTCGCCGGCGGTGGCTTGCTTGAAGAGCGCATAGAGCTCGAGGAGCGTGTCGTTCCCCGGGGCCGCCTTTAGCTCCTTGACGCGGCGCTGCGCGTCCTCGAACTTCTCGTTCACGGTCATCGTGCCATCCTACACCGAGACACTCGACGCGGTTTGCCGACGCGTCGCCCCCCACGCGTACGACGGCGTGTCCATCCAGAAGGACCTCGCCCGCCTCGTCGCTGCACGCATCGCGGCCAGCGGCGACGCCGCGGACAAGCAGTTCCGTCAGGCCATCGCGCTCTTCGGCAACCGGGCCGCCGCGCTCGCGACGGTGCTGCGTCCGGTCCCGTTCGCGCGCTTGCCGGCCGGCCTCCAGGACCGGATGCTCGCGCGGTGGGCGACGTCTCGGGTAGGTCTGCAGCGCACCGTGCACCAGGCGATGCGCGCCGCGATCCTCGCCACGTACTACGCGGAGCCCGACGCCGCGCGCGAGCTCGGCTATGGCGGGCCGCTCCATGATCGCGAGCCGGAGCTGCCGTGGGAGGGGCCGGCCGTCGGCGTCACGATCGACGAGGAGCCGATCGCCCGAAGCGCCCCCGCCGAGCGTCGCCGCCTTCTCTCGCCGGAGCCACGCGCGCGATTGACGGTCACGCAGGGGCATCAGGTCGCGGGTGCGCTTCGTCTCTCGTGTGACGTCGTCGTCATCGGCAGCGGCGCGGGCGGCGGCGTCGCAGCGGCGCGTCTCGCCGAGGCGGGTCGGGACGTCCTCGTGCTCGAGGAGGGCGGCTACTACGCGCCCGACGACTTCGACGAGCTCGAGGGCGCGATGGGCGACAAGCTCCTCGCCGACGGAGGGCTGCGCGCGACGAGCGATCTGTCGATCTCGATCCTGCAGGGACGCGCGGTGGGCGGCGGCACCACCATCAACTGGATGATCATGCTGCGCGCGCCCGACTTCGTCCTCGACGAGTGGGCCGACGACTTCGGCACCGACGGCATGCGGCCCCGCGATCTCGCGCCTGCTTACGATCTCGTGGAAGAGGAGGTGCACGCCCGCCTCGTCCCGGAGGACGCGCACTCGCTGAACAATCGGCTCCTCCTCGAAGGCGCGCGGGCGCTCGGCTGGCGCGCGCGCGCCGGCAAGATCAACGCGAAGGGGTGCGTGCGCTCCGGCTTCTGCACGTACGGCTGCCGTTACGACGCGAAGCAGGGCACGCTCTCGACGTACCTGCCGCGGGCCCTGCGCGCCGGCGCTCGGCTCTACTCGGATGTTCGCGCCGATCGCATCGAGATCCTCGAGAGAGGCGGCGCCTTCCCGAAGAAGCGCGTGCACGCGAGCGTGCTGGAGCGCGGCAGCGGTCGCGTGCGCGCCGAGCTCTCGATCGACGCGAAGGCCGTCGTCTGCGCCGCCGGGGCGATCGGCACGCCCGCCTTGCTCCAGCGCTCGGGCATGGGCGGCGGCGGCGTGGGCCGTTACCTGCGTCTCCACCCGACGACGGCGACCCTCGGCGTCTACGAGCGCGACGTGTGCACCTACGCCGGCATGCCGCTGACGGCGCTGTGCGACGAGCACCTGCGCCTGGACGAGCACGGCTACGGCTTCTGGATCGAGTGCCCGCCCTTGCACCCCGCGCTCGCCTCGGTCGTCTTCGGTGGCATCGGCGCCGAGAACCGCCGCGCGATGAAGGCGCTTCGCACGACGGGCGCGTTCATCGCGCTGATCCGTGACGGCGCCGATCGCGCGATGTCGAACGGCTCGGTGGTGGTGGACCGCAGCGGCGCCACGAAGATCGCCTACCGCCTGGGTCCCACCGACGGGCGGCACCTCGCGCGCGCCATCGAGGCGAGCGCGCGCCTGCACCTCGCTGCCGGCGCGCGGGAGGTGCGGACGCTGCACACCCCGCAGATCGTGGTGCGCAGCGAGGCCGATCTCCGCGCGATAGCCCGCGCCCCGATCGGGCCGAACCAGCTCGCCGTCTTCTCGGCGCACGTGAACGGCACGTGCCGCATCGGCCGCGATCCGAAGACCGCCGGAGTCAGCCCCGACGGGGAGCGCTTCGGTGCGCACGGCGTGTACGTGTGCGACGGGTCGCTCCTGCCGACCGGCCTCGGCGTCAACCCGCAGGCCACGATCATGGCGATCTCGACGGTGATCGCGAAGCGCCTCGCGTCCCGCCTCTAGCGACGATACGCTCGCGCTCCTCGGAGGCATCGATGTCCATCACCGTTCCGCCCGTCTCCACGGGCCCGCTGGCCAAGGGCGAGCCGTGCACGCTCGTCATCTTCGGCGGCCTCGGCGATCTCGCCCGACGCAAGCTCTTCCCGGCGATCTACCAGCTCGCGATCAAGGACCTGCTGAGCCCGGATTTTCGCATCGTCGCCGTCGGTATCGAGAAGCAGGACGACGTCAGCTACCGCGCCGCGATCAAGGACGCCCTCTCGAAGGCAGACGACGTAAAGAACTTCGACCAGCGCGTCTGGCAGTCGCTCGAGGACCGCGTCTTCTGGGTCACCGGCAACCTCACGGAGCCGACCGTCTACACCGACCTGAACGCGCGCCTCGTCGCCTTCGAGAGCAAGCTCGACGCGAAGAAGCAGAACCGCCTCCTCTACCTCGCCGTCCCGCCGTTCCTCTTCGAGCCGATCTGCAAGTACGCGGGCGCCGCGGGCGTCCTGCCCCGCGTCAGCGACCCGCACGCGCGCCCGTGGCGGCGCGTCATCGTGGAGAAGCCGTTCGGCAAAAGCCTCGCGACGGCGCAGGAGCTGAGCAAGGCCGTCCTGTCCGTCTTCGCCGAGCCGCAGATCTACCGCATCGATCACTACGTCGGTAAGGAGACGGTGCAGAACATCCTCGTGTTCCGCTCCGCCAACGCGATCTTCGAGGCCCTGTGGAGCCGCGAGTACATCTCGCACGTGCAGATCACCGCCGCCGAGACCGTCGGGCTCGAGGGTCGGTCCAAGTACTACGAGTCCGCGGGCGTCGTGCGCGACATGTTCCAGAACCACCTCCTGCAGATGCTCGCCCTGACCGCGATGGAGCCGCCTGACGTGCCCACCGCCGACGCCATCCGCGACGAGAAGGTAAAGGTGCTGCGGGCCGTGAAGCCGATCGTCGTCGACGGCAAGACCAACGCGATTCGTGCACAATACACCGAGGGCCGCATCGCCGGCGCCGCCGTACCCGGATACAAGCAGGAGCCCGACGTCGCCGCGACGTCCACGACGCCGACGTTCGCCGCGATCAAGTTCGAGGTCGACAACGATCGCTGGCGCGGCGTTCCGTTCTACGTGCGCAGCGGCAAGCGCATGGCCAAGCGCCACTCCGAGGTCGCGCTGTACTTCCGCCCCGCGAAGAAGCCGATGTACGAGCCGTGCCCCGGAGAGGGCCCGCGCCCCAACGTGCTCGTCATGCGCATCCAGCCCGACGACGGCATCGCCATCGGCTTCGACGTGAAGATCCCGGGCGCGGCCCTCGCCTTGACCCCCGGCATCGAGGTCGCACCGGTGCACATGGACTTCGCGTACTCCAACGTCTTCGGCGGCGAGGTGCACCCGGCCTACGAGACGTTGCTCCTCGACTGCATGATCGGCGACGCGACACTTTTCACGCGGTCGGACGAGGTCGAAGCGGCGTGGCGGATCACCGATCCGCTGCTCAATCTGTGGGAGTCGTCGGCCGAGAAGCAGATCCCGGGCTACGCCGCCGGGTCATGGGGTCCCGCCGAGTCGGACGCGCTCATCGCCGCGGAGGGCTATTCCTGGAGGATCCCGTGATGACGACGCGGGCACGGCGGTTGCTCTGGAACGTTCCCGTGCGGCGCCTCTTCCTCCTCCTCCTCGCCCTCTTGCTCGTCGCCGCGTGCGGCTCGGCTCCACGCGGGGCCCGTGAGGCGCGCGAGATCGCGGTCGACCCGTTCGTCACCATCCCGCCGGGCATGGCGCAGGTGTGCGTCGTGCGTCCGCCGGGCCCCGGGCAGCTCCTGCCGACGCTGTTCCGCGACAACGGCGTGACCGTGGGGATGACGCGTGGACCCAGCTTTTTCTGCTACTACGCCGCGCCAGGGAACCACCGCATCACCCCCGGCGGGAGCGACGCCGCGATCGCGACGCTCGATGTCACCTCCGGACAGAGGTACGTGCTCCGGCACAAGGCCAACGTCGGGCAGGACGAAGTGCTCTGGATCGATCCGACGGCGACCGACCGCCTGTTCGCCGAGTACGACTCCCTGGCGATGACCTCGCCGCGCTGACCATTTGTCCCGGTCGCGTGGGGTAGGCGGGGCGCGGTTTCCCGTACCTTCGGCGCTGAGCTACGCTGCGGGTATGCGTCGCGTCGCACTGGCCGTGCTCCTGTGCCTCGCCGGCGCGGCGGGCTGCGGGCTGATCGCGGGGGTCGGCGATCCGTATGGCTTCTCGGCGTACCCGACCGACGCCGCGCACGATGGCACCGTGGGCGCAGCGGACGCGCAGGACACGGGCGCACCGACCGACGGCGCAGCGCTGGACGTCTCCGATCCGCCAGACGTCACGTTCGCCGACGCCAACGAGCTCCCACCTCCTCCCGCGGAGGCCGGGTGCGTGAGCCCCACGCCGTGCAACGCGACGTCGAGCCTCTGCTGCGCGCCCGGCGTCTGCAACGCCTCGAACAAGTGCGTGGGCAGCTGCAAGTCCAAGGGCCAGGGCGGATGCGGCAACACCGCCGCGTGCTGCGTCGGCCTCTCGTGCACGGAGAACCTGGAGTGCCAGACCGCCTGCATCGGCGACCCCGGCGCGCCCTGCGACAGCCTGAACCCGTGCTGCGTCGGCCTCGTGTGCCCGCAGCAGGACGCCGGCGCCCGCTGCCAGCAGTGCCTCCCAAGGTACCTCCCGTGTCGTCACGACTGGGAGTGTTGCGGCAAGCGCTGTTTCGGCCTGTGCAACTGACGCCTGCCGCGTGGTAGAGGGGACGGATGACCGAGCGTCGCGGCCTCTACCCCGAGATCGAGCCCTTCAACTCTGGACGCCTCGCGGTCGGCGGCGGCCACGAGATCTACTTCGAAGAGTCCGGTAACCCCAAGGGCAAGCCGGTCGTCTTCGTCCACGGCGGTCCCGGCTTCGGCACAGAGGGCAAGCAGCGTCGCTTCTTCGATCCGAAGGCCTACCGCATCGTGCTCTTCGATCAGCGCGGGTGCGGCAAGAGCACGCCGTTCGCGTCGCTCGACGACAACACGACGTGGGACCTCGTGAGCGACATGGAGAAGATCCGCGAGCACCTCGGGATCGCGCGCTGGCAGGTGTTCGGCGGCTCGTGGGGCTCGACCCTCGGCCTCGCGTACGCCGAGGCGCACCCCGATCGCGTGACCGAGCTCGTGCTGCGAGGCATCTTCCTCATCCGCCAGCAGGAGATCGACTGGTTCTACCAGCGCGGCGCGAGCGCGCTCTACCCCGACGCGTGGGAGGGCTACCTGGCGCCGATCCCGGAGGCCGAGCGCGGCGATCTTGTACGTGCATACTACAAGCGTCTGACGTCGGCCGATCCGAAGATCCGCGGCGAAGCGGCGCGGGCGTGGAGCATCTGGGAAGGGAGCACGAGCAACCTCTTCCCGAGCCCGGCGCTGATCTCCAAGACGAGCGAGGACGACTTCAGCCTCGCGTTCGCGCGCATCGAGTGCCACTACTTCGTGCACCACGCCTGGCTGGAGGGCCGCGAGCTGCTCGCGAACGTGGACAAGATCCGCAAGATCCCCGGGGTCATCGTCCAGGGACGCTACGACGTCGTCTGCCCGATGGAGTCGGCGTGGGCGCTCCACCGCGCGTGGCCCGAGGCGACGCTCCACATCGTGCAGGACGCCGGGCACTCCGCGTTCGAGCCCGGTAATTTGCACCACCTCGTGGAAGCGACCGATCGCTTCAGGACGTAAACCGCCGAGATCGCGCGAACGCTCGGCGGCGGGCGCTTCGCGCAGATCGTCGCCGCCCTCGCGTTCGTCGTGGCGCCGGAGATGCTCGGCACGCACCACTTCCTTTCGATGAACTGCGTCCTGCCCGCGGCGTGGGCCAGCGCCGCGCTCCTGGCGACGCGCGCGCTCGTGCTCGGCGACCGTCGCGCGTGGCCGTGGTTCGGGCTCGTGTGCGGCGTCGCGCTGGAGGCAAAGCACTCGACGCTCTTCTTCGGCGCCGCGCTCTTCGTGGGCATCCTCCTGTCGCCTTACCGCCGGGCGCTCCTCACGAAGGGCCCGTGGGTGGGCGCCGCGATCGCCGGCCTCGTTCTCCTGCCGAACCTGGTGTGGGAGCAGACGAGCGGCTGCTGGAGTTCATGCACAACGCGCAGACGAAGAAGATGGTGGCGATGGGGCCCCTCGATACCGCGGTCAGAAGCACTTGCCCCCTCGGCAGGTCGGGGGAGGGTGCGGACGACAGGGCGGTGGTGTCTGCGGCGTGCATCGCGCCTTGGCGAACGCGCCGCAGTGTGTCTCGCTCGCCGCCCCCATCGCCTTCTCGTAGGCGGGCCGAGCCGACGCGTTCATGCTCCAGCTGCAGGCATCGAAGCAAGCCATGGCGACGGGGACGACGACGCACTCCGAGTCTTGGGTGCAGCTTCGGTTCGCGTCGATGGCGGCGATGACGCTCGATCGGGCTGCCTGGGAGAGCCCGGCACACGCCGCGCGCTCGCCGGTGGGGGCTTCGCCGGCGTCGGCTCCCGGCGCCCCAGAAGCGGGCGGGGCCGATGCCGGCGTGCACGCGACGAGGTTCACGAAGGCGAGCGCGACCGCCGCGCTCGCCCTACGCCGACGAGGGCGGTCGGACCGCGCCGTCACTTCGTGCATGCCACATTGTACCCGGGGCCGCCGAAGAAGAAGAAGGCGCCGGAGTTTGCGTCGGCGTAGTTGTAGAGAGGCCCGCCCGACGCGTAACAGGTCGGGCGCTCCGCGTAGCCGCTGAGACCCCACGCGTGGTAGTGGGATTGCCCGTTGAGCGCGGCGAAGTAAGACAGCCGCTTCTGGTACGCCGCGCCCGGCGTCGACGGCCAAGCGCCGGTCCCCATCGCCGTCGCCGTGTGCCACGCCGGGTGCCCGCCGTGCGCGCCGTCGCGGTTGTCGACGATCTCGCCGCCGAAGTCGATGCTCGTCGCGTGGTCCCGGATGCCGCTCGCGCTGTAGAGCGACGTCGGGTAGTAGCCGATCCACGTGCCGCCGATCTGGAGCCACCACTTGTCGGCGTACTTGATGAAGGCCACGTCGACCTCACCCGCGCTCACGGGGGCGTCCCAGTCCCAGTTGTTCGCGACCTGAACGAAGCGTCCGCACAGGAGGTTGTAGCAACCGGAGGCGTGCGCCTGGGCGTAGGTCTTGGCGGCCCAGAACTGGTAGGCGTCGGAGGTCGAGTAGACGAAGAGACGCGGCCTCGTATCGCCGTTGTGTTGATCGGGTGTGCTCTGTACGCCGACCTCCAGCGTCTGCAGTGACTTGTCCTCGTAGGCGCCGGCCGAAACCCAGATCTGCGACAGGCTGAACTCGTTGTAGCCGTGCATCACGTACGGCTTGAAGACGCGAATCGTGGAGTGGGCGCCGTAGTTGGTGATGCCGCGTGACGCGCCGGCGTGGTCGTGGATCGCCTCGCCCGGCGGCGGCGGCGGCGGCGGCTGGCCCTTGGCAGCGGCCTCACGAACTGCGAAATGGCGACCCGCGCCCGCGCCGCCGGGGTACTTCGAATAGAAGTCACCGAGCGTGGCGAAGGTCTTCAACGTGTCGAGGGTGTGGCGCGTGACCGGCACCGTCGCCACCGGGCACTCGCGGAGCGCTCCGGCAGCGTCGCGGCCACCCTGCAGCAGGTTGCCGGAGGCCTGCGGCACGCCCGTCGGAGGCCGAAGCGGGCTCGAGCCCGGTGGCGGCGCGGCCCCCGGATGACCAGGCTCCGCCTGTGCGGCGGCGACGGCCGTGGGCGGCGTGCCGAGGACGTGCCCACGCATCGAAGCGATGCGAAGCGCAGGCTGCTTCTGGGCGTCGACGCAGTCGATTCGATGTCCGGCCTCCGCGACGAACGAGTGCTTGATGTCGGCCACGGGGACGTTGTGCTCGCGCAGGTGGTCCTCCATGAGGGCGATGTCTGCGGGAGCGTGAACGAGAGTCAAAGCCTTCGGAGCGGGGATCTGCGCGCCCGAGGTGGCTCCACTCAGGTGGCGCGCCGCCGCGACGTCGGGTGGGTGGAGCGGCGGCGCGCCGGGCACCAGTGTGGGCTGCTGCGCCGAAGCGACGGAGACATCGAGCGTGAGAGCCGCGCCCATGGCGAGCGCCGTGACCGGCACCGCCAGAACCATGAAGCGCGTGAGCTGAGATCCGAATCGCATGAAGCTTCTCCCTCGAGGTGAATGGTGAGCCTCCCTGAGCAAGGCAGGTGCCAAGCGAAATGCGCGAAGAAGGCCGGGAATGTCGGAGCGCCGCGGCGAGCGCGCGCCACCCGGCGTGCGGCGAGCGCACTTCAAGTGCGGAGCGCGCACGCGATGGGCACACGGGCGCAGCCTCGAAAGGCGAAATCCGTGCTATTCAGCCCGCGCCATGGACCTCTCCCAGGAGATCGCGAAGCGGAAGACCTTCGCCATCATCTCCCACCCCGACGCGGGGAAGACGACGCTCACCGAAAAGCTCCTCCTGTACGGCGGCGCGATCCAGCTCGCCGGCGCCGTCAAGGCGAAGCGCGGCCGGGCCTCGGCCGTCAGCGACTGGATGGAGATCGAGCGCGAGCGCGGCATCTCGATCACCTCGAGCGTCCTTCAGTTCCCGTACCGCGGTCTGAAGATGAACCTCCTCGACACGCCCGGCCACGCCGACTTCAGCGAGGACACTTACCGCACGCTGCACGCGGCGGACGGCGCCGTCATGCTGCTCGACTGCGCGAAGGGCGTCGAGGCCCAGACGAAGAAGCTCTTCCGGGTGTGCCGGCAGAGAAAGCTCCCCATCTTCACCTTCGTGAACAAGATGGATCGCCCTGGCCGCGAGCCTTTCGAGCTCATCGGCGAGGTCGAGCACGTGCTCGGCATCGGCGTCTACCCGATCACCTGGCCGATGTACCGCGGTGGGACGTTCCGCGGCGTCTACCACCGCACCAGCAAGAAGGTGTACCTCTTCGACGACAAGCGCACCTCCTCGCAGCTCGGCGGCGCGGAGATGGCGGCGGTCAAGGTGACGGGGCTCGACGATCCGCTCCTCGAAACCGAGCTCGAGCAAGAAGGTTACGCCCGACTCCGTGAAGAGTCCGAGCTGCTCGACGCCGCGGGCGACGCGTTCGACGAGAAGAAGTTCCTCGCCGGCGACGTCAGCCCGATGTTCTTCGGCAGCGCGATGAACAACTTCGGCCTCGAGGCGTTCCTCGACACGTTCTGCGATCTCATGCCACCCCCCGGCGCGCACCACTCCACGATGGGCGACATCCCGCCCGATGGGGACTTCTCCGCGTTCGTCTTCAAGATCCAGGCGAACATGGACCGGGCGCACCGCGACCGCGTCGCGTTCCTCCGCATCTGCTCGGGCAAATTCGAGCGTGGCGTCAAGGTCCTGCAGGTCCGCACCGGCAAGGAGATCCGCCTCGCCAACCCGACGACGTTCCTCGCGCAAGAGCGCACGATCGTCGAGGACGGCTGCGCGGGCGACGTCGTCGGCGTCTTCGACCCCGGCGTCTTCGAGATCGGCGACACGCTCACGAGCGGGAAGAAATTCTCGTTCGACCCGATCCCGAGCTTCTCGCCCGAGCACTTCACGCGCGTCGTGATGGTCGATCCGATGCGGCGCAAGCAACTCAAGAAGGGCCTCGACCAGCTCGCGCAGGAAGGGACGATCCAGCTCTACCGCCCGCACTACGGGCGCGAGGGCGAGTCGATCCTCGGGGCGGTCGGTCGCCTCCAGCTCGAGGTCGTGCAGCACCGCCTCAAGAGTGAGTACGACGTGGTGACGCGCCTGGAGCCCGTGCAGATCGACTTCGCGCGCTGGATCACCCGCAAGGACGGCGCGCCCGTCGATCTCGCCGCCTTCGCGCGCGGCGAGTGCGGCACCGCGGCGCTCACGGCGCGCGATCGCCCGGTCGTCCTCTTCGCCGGCGAGTGGCAGCTCAACAGCGCCCGTCGCCAGTTCCCCGATCTCGAGTTCGAAGAGACAGGCGCCGAAGCCGGAACGACGCTCGCGTAGCGATGTCTACTGAACCGCGTCCAGCGCGGCGTAGACTTCGCTTTCCAGGGCATCGACGTCTTCGATCGACAGGCCAAGGAGGGTGACGAGGGCGTCGTCGAAGTCGGTCTCGTCGTCGCTCGTGGCGAGGTC
The DNA here is from genome assembly GCA_025359105.1 of Myxococcales bacterium. Lineage (GTDB taxonomy): Bacteria > Myxococcota_A > Polyangia > Polyangiales > Polyangiaceae > JANYHK01. The sequence goes on from JANYHK010000019.1 coordinate 135,558, forward strand.
GCACAGCGCCATCGCGAACGCGACCTTGTAGGCCGTCTTGCGCGCGTCGTCGCGCGTGAGGCTCTTGGCGAGGTCGGCGAGGCGCTCGGCGATGTCCCGGTGCTCGATGTGGCGCGCGTAGCCGTCGAGGAGCTCGTCGAGCTTGCGCCCGTCGCTCGCCGAGCCGGCCTTGAGGCGCGCGGCGACCTGCGCGAAGGCGGCGATCTCCTCGTCCGAGAGGCGGCCGTCCACGACCGTCGACAGGTAGGCGATCTCGAGGATGGCGTCGGCCTCGGGCGCCGAGAGCTTGCCCCCCGCCTCGAGCACCCGGGCGACGTCGACACGCGCGAACCGCGACTCGTTCATCCCGCCACTTTGCCCGAGTTTGCCCTCGGCGTGAACCGGAGTGTGCAAAAAGGCCGGTGAATCAGCGCCCGAGCTTCCAGATGGAGCCGTCGGCGCCGTCGTACCAGACGATGGCGGTGGCGCCCACGGCGACGGGACCAGGCCGGGCGATGCCGGCGGCGACGCGGCGGCGCGAGGTGCCGTCGACGTTCATCGAGAGCAGCTCTCCGGTGCCCGCGTCGGTCCAGAAGACGAGGGCGCCGTCGGTGGCGATGCCGGCGGGCTGGGAGAGATTGGAAGCAAGAGGCTTGTCCGAGCGGGTAACGCCGACCGTGCCCGCGCAGATGGAAGCAGAGCCGGTCGCGCCGTGGTTGATCCAGAAGACGGCGTCGCCGGCGAGGACGAGCTCGCTCGGCTGGGTCATCCCCGTGGCGATGGCGACGGGGGCGCCTCCTGCGGTCTTCGAGGCCGAGTAGACGCGGCCATTGGCGGTGTCGGTCCACACGACGTCGGGGCCGCGCTCGCGGACGCTGCCCAGCTTGCCGGGACCGCTCGCGAGCGTGGCGCCGGCGCCGCCGCCGATCGGGATCGAGGACACCGTCGCGTACCCTAGGCTCGAGACCTGTCCGACGAAGACATGGCTCGCGTCCACCGCCACGCCGTGGGCGGCGCCGGACGGGGCAGGGGAGAGGAGCGAGCGCGCGGAGCCGGCGACGCCGATCTTCGCGTCGAACAGCTGCCAGGTGCCGCTCGTCGCGACCGTGACCCAGTAGACGCTGCCGGCGCCATCGAGCGCGAGGTCGGTGGCGCCGTCGATGCCGGAGCCGAGCGCGATCGCCGCGCCGCCCGCGAGCGAGAGTTGCTTCACGTCGCCGCTGCTCGCGAATCGTGTAAAATACACGTTGTTCGCGTCGACGGCGAGCGCGTGCACGCTGGTCTCCCCGGTCGCGATCCGCACGGGCTGCCCGGGCGGCGGCGGCGCGGCGTCGCTCGTCCGCGCGTCGTCCTTCGCAGCGGCGTCGCTCACGGGTCCGACGGCAGCCTCGTCGTCGCCCGTCGGGCCTGCGGGCGCGTCGTGCGAACCCCCAGGCGTCGCGTCACCCGCGCCGGCGTCCTCCGAAGCCGCGGCGCCCAGCGCACCGTCCGATCTCGAGAAATCGCCGAGGAGCGACGTGCACCCGAACGCCGGCAAGACGGCGAGCGCGAGCACCGCGACGGAGCGCACGGCGAGGGGCATCCACGATCGTTACGGCCGCGTGGGCCCTCTCTTAAGACGTGACGAGGCGCCGCGTGCGAGCCACCGCACGACGACGCGCCCGAATCCCGCCTACGCCAGCGCCGCGGGGATGACTTTCCCGAGCGTGATCTGCTTGTCGAGCTCCGCCTGCGCGACGCCGCACGCGATGCCCAGCGTCTTGCCGACCGAGCCGAGCGTGTTCTCGTACGGCACGTCGCCGGCGTCGTTCGGCTTGCCGGTCGCCGAGTCGAAGCCCGTCGCGCGGTAGTCGCGGCCGCCCGTCTGCAGCGCCGTGCCGCCGATGACCGACGACTTGATGCCGGCGCCGATGAGCACCGAGCAGTGGTGGTTGGCGTTGTGGTTGCGGCCGTCAGCGGTTCCGCTGTGGTTCTGGATCGACAAGGTGCGCCCGAACACGTTCTGGATGGCGACCGTGACGCTGTCCTGCAGGCCGTACGTCCCGAGGCGCGTGAACAGATCGGCGATCGCCGTCAGGCTGTTGATCGTCTCGGTCGCCTCGTTGGTCAGCGCGGTGTCGTTGTGGTTGTCGCCGCCGAAGCTGTAGGTCGCGACCGCGACCGGGCTCACGTTCATCTTGAAGAGCACCGCCGTGGCGATGTTCGTGTCGGCGCGCGTGGTGCCCTTGATCGACGACAGATCGTTCAGCAGCTGCTGCGAGAGCGAGCGCGCCTCGCCCTGCGAGAGCGCGTACGAGTCGAGGATCTGCTTCTGCGCGACGTTTCCCGTCTGCTTGAAGAGCGCGTTCAGCTGGTCGACGTGCGTGTCGCGGATCGTCTGCAGCTGCGCGAGCGGACCGGTCGGGGCGGCGAGCGCCGCCTGGAGGTTCGGCGGGCTGAGGATCGGCATCACGCTGCCGTTGTACGTGATGAGGTTGTTGTTCAGGACGACGGGTTGCGCCTGGATCGTCTTCAGGCACGGCGCGAGGTTCTTGGCGATGAGCGACGCGAGCATCTCCTGCCGCTGGACCGCGCCCATGAGGCGGTTCACCTTGGCGGCGTCGCCGTGCGAGTTCGTGTAGGTGGCGTGGTGGATGAAGCTCGTGCGCGCCAGGAGGTTGGCGGGCAGCGTCGTCCACGGGAGCGCGGCGGTTACCGACTGGCCGCCGATCTGCATGGCGGTGGGCGCCATCGTCGGTTGCGCGGGGTGGTAGATTCCTGGGTCGACGTAGCAGCCGGGGACGTTGGCGTTCAGCGGGTCGCCGCTGCCCGACGTCAGGAGCACCAGGTACTGCGGCTTGGCCGCGCACGCGGGCGCCGGGTCCGCGCGGGCCACCCGCGACTGGGCGAAGAGCGAGATGGGTAGGCCCGTGGCCAGCGCCCGGAGGCCGACCCAGCCCGTGCCGAACAGTCCGGAGAGAAGAAGCTTGCGACGCGCGATGTCCATGCGTTCCTCCTAGAGCCCCAGCGCGATGCTGGTCGGCGCGATGCACGCCAGCGTGAACGTAGATTTGAGCGCGTCGGTTGGCGACGCCTTCGCCGCGATCGCTGCCGTGTAGTTGTCCTTCAGGATTGCGATGGCCGGGGCCGAGCGCGGATCGGAGGCGGACACGTTCATGACCGTGCCGACGAAGTCGGCGATCGCGCCGTCGACGTTCTTGCTGCTGTACTTGCTTCCGGCGGCGACGTCGACGACCTGGTCGCCCACGAGGCGGCAGACGGACTCGACGCTGTCGCGGAAGAACAGATCGGGGTTGGTCGGGTAGGACGGCAGCGCGTACGCGCGGTAGTAGGTGTCGACGGGCATGAGCAGCGCGCGCGACGCGATGGTCGTCTGTGCGCCCGTCGGCTTGACGGTCTCCATGCCGCACACGTCGACCAGCCCCATCCGGTTGGACAGCGCGGCGCAGAACTGGTCGCGCCGCGCGATGCTGAGGATGACACCGTTGGTCTGCGTGGTCTTCGTCGGACCGGCCAGCGTGAGCAGGGGCGAGGAGAACACCTCGCGGGCCAGCGCCTTGAAGTCGTAGTTCGCCTTTGCGAACACGTCGCCGATGCGCACGAGTTCGGGATCGTCTTCGAGCGCCGGGGTGGATGTGCCCCAGAAGTAGAGCTTCTGCGCCCACGCGAGCTTGAAGCGCGGGTGCCCGGCGAGGATGCGCGACAGATCGCCGATGCCCTGGCCGGTGGCCGTCACGCCGCCGATGTTGAAGCCGGCCGGCTGCGCCAGCTGCGTCGTGTCGGTCTGGTCGTGGTAGGTGAGCGAGTACGACTGGCGGAAGTACTGCTTGAAGGGGTCGAGCTGGCTGTGGCAGCCCGCGCACGCCGGGTTCGTCGCGTGGTTCGCGTCGGTGGCGTTGACGGGGAACTTCACGATCGTATCCTCGCCGAGGATGCTCGCGCCGGTCGCGACGATGAGCGTCTGGTTGGCGGTGACGCGCGCCTCGTTGCTCGAGTTCGTTCCCCAGTTGGCGTCGAACGCGAGCGTGCCGAAAAATCCGATGCGCTGCGTGTGCAGCTTCATCGCGTTGGCCGCGCGCATCTTGAGGATGTCGAAGAAGACCGGCGTGGTGTTGGGGTTACCGGCGTCGGTCTGATCGATCGTGACCATGCGCCAATCGGAGAAATCCGCGTCGGCGAACTGCGCCGTGACGTTGTTCTGGTTGCCGCTCGGCACGCAAGGCGGGTACGCCGCGCGCCCGAGGAGGAAGCCGAACAGCTGCTGGTACATGTTGTTCGGCGTGTTGATCACGTACGGCGTGAGCGTCGTGCAACCGGTGAACGTCCCCCCCAGGTGCCAGATCATGTAGTTTGGGCTGGCGGGGTTCAGCGACTCGGCGAGCGTCGCCGTGGAGTTCGGATCGATCGTGAATCCCGTCGCGGGGATCGCCAGGCGCGCGTTGGCGCGGTTGGTGAGCTTGCCCTTGTCGTCGACCTGCAGATCGTCGGCGTACGAGAGCAGGCTCATCATCGCCGTGGTCATCATGTACTGGTTCGTCGTGACCGCCTTGTTGAGCGGCTGGCCCGCCTTGACCATCTCCCACACGGTCATCGCGAAGCTGTCCATGATGTTGCGCTCGAGCTGCTTCTGGAGCGTCCCCTGGATCTGGAAGTTGAGCCCGAGGTTCGTCATGAGCGCGCCGAGGACGACCTGGTTCTGCTGGAACGCGTTCCGGAAGAAGTCGACCATCCTCCCCTGGAACTCGGGCAGCACCATCCACTGATCGATGAGCCCGCGCAGCGCGTTCGGATCGGCGATGACCGCCTTGACCTCGGCGTCGGTTGCCGCGAGGCCGGTCATCAGGTTCTTCACCTTCGGCACATACGTCGCGGGGCCGACCGCCTCGAAGGGCG
>JANYHK010000061.1 GCA_025359105.1 Myxococcales bacterium
TCTTCATGATGGCCAGTCTGGCGGGCCGCACGCTCAATGGTGAGAACCTCAAGATTGGCGAGCCCACACGCAAGTATCTGAAAGACACGTACGGGATTGCCGGGGCGGACGCTCGCACGGTGATGCTCGGCGACGCGTGGAGAGCGCCGCCGGCAAGGTGATGCTCGACACGTTCGACGACGACTCCATGGTCACCGGCGACGACGCGCAGGCCTACGGCGCGCTGGGCGCGACGTACCACGACACCTTCATCAAGCCGCCCCTCATCGAGGGCTGGGACCACGTGCAGGGCACCGACTCGCCATGGCACCACGGCAGCAGCGTGGCCGCCGCCACCATGACGGCCTCGAGCGCGTCGATCGATCTCTTCGACCCCGCCGACGAGGACACCACCCTCCACCTCGAGCTCGGCGTCGACGGCGCCGAGCTGCGCGTCGAGGCCAGCATCCCCAAGCTCAGCGACGTGGCCAAGGGTGACGCGGGCGCGGGCATCGGGCCGCTCAACCAGATGGGCCAGTCCTTCCAGCTCCCCGCGGACGAGCACTTCTTCGGCCTCGGCGAGCGGCTGGTCACCGTCGATCACCGCGGCCGCCACTACGAGTGCTGGACGGAGGAGGGCGGCATCGGCCAGGGCGAGAACGTCAAGCCGGGCCCCAACAACCCGGGCCCCAACGGGCCGGGGATGACCCACGTGCCCATCCCGTTCTACCTCTCCACGCGCGGCTACGGCCTCTACCTGGAGACCACGTTCCGCACCGGCTTCTCCATCGGCGCCGAGGATCCCGCGCTCTTCCGTGTCTACGCCGAGGAGCCGCGCCTCCGCTACCGCGTGCTCGTACACGACGACCCGCTGGAGACCCTGGCGCACTACACCAGCATCACCGGGCGCGCCCACCTGCCGGCGCCGTGGGTGTTCGGCCCGCGCCGCCGCGTCGACCACGGCACCATGGTCAACGGCGTCCCCGAGGCGCAGGCGCTCCGCGACAACGACGTGCCCACCACGGTGCTCGACGACGCGGCGCACTTCCTCCCCATCGGCACCGAGGTCGGCCACGAGGCCGAGTTCGCCGCCTACAACGCCAACCTGCACGCGCTCGGGTTCAAGGCGGACGGGTACTACAACTCGTACGTGTCGGTGACCAACCCGGCCACCGCGGCGCTGGTCACCGAGGGCCGCGCCAAGGGCTACTTCATCAAGCTCGACGACGGCACGGAGTTCGACACCGCGGTGATCTCCGCCGGGCAGCAGCTCGTCGCCACCATCGATCTCACCAACCCGGACGCGGTGATCTGGTACCAGGGCCTGCTCCAGCGGGCGCTCGATCTCGGCTACGACGGGTGGATGCTCGACTTCGGCGAGTACGTCCCGCCGCACGCGAAGACGTTCGACGGGCGGCTCGGCTGGGAGGAGCACAACCTCTTCCCGACGCAATATCAGAAGGCGGCGTGGGACTACATGAAGAGGGTCCGCGGGGACGACTTCATGTACTTCGCGCGCGCCGGCTACACGGGCACGCAGGCCTTCATCCCCGTGCACTGGTCGGGCGATCCGAGCGCGAGCTTCGACGACGCGAAGGGCCTGCCCGCGCAGGTTCGGGCGGGGGTCAACGCCGGGCTCTCCGGCATTCCGTTCTGGGGCAGCGACATCGGCGGGTACACGTGCCTCAACGATCCGCCAGGGGACAAGGAGGTCTACCTGCGGTGGGTGGAGTTCGGCGCGCTGTCCTCGGACATGCACCACGAGAACGCCTGTTCGGGCACGGGCCAGAAGAAGAAGTGGGAGCTCTGGGACGACGACGAGACCGTGCAGGTCTACGGGGACTACGCGCGGCTGCACACGCGCCTGTTCCCGTACCTCTACGCCGCGGCGAAGGAGGCGGTCACGAGCGGGATTCCCGTCATGCGGCATCCCTTCCTCGCCCATTCTCGCGAGGCGCGCGCCTACGGCGTCGATCTCGAATACTACTTCGGACCTTCGCTCTACGTGGCGCCGGTCGTGCGGCGCGGCCAGACGGTCCGCTCGTTCTGGATGCCGCCGGGCACGTGGGTGGACTGGTGGACGCTCGACAAGGTCGACGGCGGCAAGGACGTCGAGCGCGCCGCGCCGCTCACCGTCCTGCCCCTGTACCTGAAGAGTGGAGGGATCGTGCCGATGCTCGATCCCACGATCGAGACGCTTGCTCCGGCGACCGAGCCGAGCATCGTGACCATGGACAAGGTGAGCGGCGTGCTCGACGTGCGCGCCGCGATCGATCCGCGCACGGCCAGGGCCACCGCGACCCTCGTAGATGGGACCACCTTCGAGGTGACCGCCAACGGAGGCCCCGCGGCGTTGCCGGCCGGTGTCGCGCAGGTGGACGAGAGTATGCTCGCGACCTGTTCGAGCTGCGGTCGGCTCGACCCCCTGGCCAACGGCGTGCGCGTACGCGTCAACGGCGAGCTGGCCGCTACGGGTCAGCTCGCCGCGGGCGGCCTCCTGGTGCGTCACGCGGGTGGACCCGCGCGGCGCATGCGATGGGACGTCGTCGTGCTCCCCTGAGCGCCGCGCTACTGCTGCGCCGTGTGGGCCGTCGAATCACCCCCCGGGCCGCACGCGTTGAGGCACTCGAAGCAATCGTGCGGATCGTACGGCCCCGTCGAGCCGGGGAAGTTGCACGTTGCGTTGCACTCGGGGCAATTGCCCGCCGCGAGCGCTTCGTGCGTCGAGCGGGTCGGTCCCGGATCCGACGGCGGAGAGCTGCAGGCAAAGGCCCCCAGCAGGGGGGCGATGAGAATCCACTTCGTGATCATGGCGCGCCTCGTTTCTGAAGACGGTTGGGGGAACGGCCTCACGACGCGTTACAGCTCGCCTGGTAGTTGTGCCAGGCGCCGATGACGGCCACGATCGCGACGAAGCAGACCGCCGGTTCGACGGGCTCCGGCGTTCCGCAACCGAGCACCAGACCGCCGACCGCGGCGAGCAAGAGCTCCAGGTCCCCCTGGCAATCGTAGGCCACTGCGCCGCTGGCGGCGTGAAGCTCGATGTCCTCCTTCAGGTTCCCGATCGCGAGCCGACTGGCGCTTCCCAGCGTGTTCTGCAAGACGAGGCCCTTCTCCGTCACCACGAGCTTGCCCTCGTGGGTCGTGACCGCGAAGTGGCGGAGGCCGGAGGCCTTGTCGACGCTGGACTGGACGTCGATCTTCACGAGGCTCGCCTTTTGCGGATCGAGCCCGTTCACGGTGATCGAGGCGTCGTGCTGCTTCATGGTCCAGTGGTCGATCCCGTGGCTCTTGCTCTTGGCGCCCGCCGGGACGATCGCAGTGAGCCCCTGGTCGATCGATTGGGCCGTGGGCTCGTCCGCGCCCGGAGATCCGCTGCACGCCATCGTCTGGGCCAGACCCACGCACCCGAGAAGCGACACGATTGCGAAAGACGTCTTCATTGGGGAGCCTCCACTAGTTTCGAAAGGGACGCGGCACCGTGTCGCGTCTACTGAAACGGTGAGACGTCGCCGGCCCGACCGTCTCACTCTTTCGATGAACGAACCGACGCATCGTACGAACGGCGGCGTGGCGCGAGCTCTCGCTATCCTTCTGGCGTTGCCCCTCGGGTGCTCCGACGCCGGTGGCGGCGAGGCGCTGTCGAGCACCACCGAAGCGATCGAGCATGGCGCGCTCGACGAGGCCGACACCACGACGGTCGCACTCGCGCAGGGCACGCAGATCTACTGCAGCGGAACGCTCATCGCGCCGCGCATCGTCGTCACGGCTGCGCACTGCGTCGCGTTCCGCGAGCCCGACGGGGTCTATCTGGGGGGCGAGCAGGGCGGAGCGCTGCTGCCGGTTCTTCGGGCGACGAGGCATCCGTCGTTCGATCTCGCGACGCTGCAAGATGACATCGCGATCGTCGAGCTCGCCGAACGGGCGACGGTTGCGCCTGCGCCGATGAGCCTTCGGTCGCCGCCGTCCGAAGGCGCTGCCATCCGGGTCGTGGGCTTCGGCGCGCCGCGTGGCTCGAACGAGCACGTCGCGCGGCGAGCTGGCGACGCACGCCTCGACGCGGTTCGCGCTACGACGTTCACGACGCGCCCGACTCCGGGCCAGCCGTGCAGCAACGACTCGGGGGGCTCGGCGTATGCCGGTGGCACCCTCGTAGGCGTCATCTCCGGCGGCGACGTCGACTGCGCTCGGTTCGCCGTCTACACCCGCGTCGACGCGTACGCCGACTTCCTCGCCCCGTTCCTTGCACCGAAGCTCGACGCTCGCGGTGGCGGGTGCACGTTGTGCCCCTCGCCGTGCGCGTCCGACGCCTCCGGTGCCACGTGGATCTTCATGGCCGCGCTCGCCGCCTACATCAGGTGGCGCTGGAGGCTGAGCGGCAGGCGACTCGCGGCGAGGCCCATGAGGCTGTCGACCTCGTGCTCGTGAATGCCGAGCTTTTCCTTCAGGCGCTTTCGTGTCTCCGCGAGGATCTTCTCGCGCGCATGCGCCAGCCAGCGGGCGGCCGTCGCCCGGCTCACCCGGTAGGTCGTGCCCACCTCCTCGATGGTGAGGCCGTCGAGGTGATGCAGGCGCAGGACGTTGCGCTCGTCGAACGACAGCGACTGGAGCGTGGCGAGGAACGCTTCGCGGACCTCGGCGGCGTATCGGCGCTTGAGGAGCTCGAGCTCCGGATCGTTCTCCGGCGACCGCAGGTCGAGCATTTCCCCCGAGTCGAGCGGATCGGCCCGGGTGCGACGAACGAGCCGAAGCGCTGCGCGCACCGCGGTCACGCGCACCCACGCGCCGAGCGGGCCGCGGCCGGTGTACGCCGCGATCGTGGGCGGACGGCCGGCGTGACCGACGAGGAGGGCCTCGCGGACGTTCTGCCGTACTTCGTCTTTGCTCTCCGGAGTCCGGGCCACGCGCGCGATGTACGCGTCGATTTTTGCCGTGTACGCGCGCTCGAAAGCGGCGATGGCTTGCGGCCCGCCCAGCGAGCACGCGCAGGCGAGGTAGAGGTCCGAGCCGTGCAGCGCCTCGAGCGCGCCCGGGAGCGGTGCGTCGGCGACGCGCTCGGCGACGTGCCGAACGAAGGTCATGTCGTCGAGGTGGACGTCCGGCCACGCGGCGCGGGAGGCGGCGAGCAACCGAGCAAGCGCGTCACCGAGCCCGGGCCCAGCGGGCGCCCGTTCGGTCGAGGCAGCCAGGAATGCGCTCGCCAGCCCAGCTGCATGCTCTGCGACGTGCTCCTTCAATTGCAACCCGCCCCTCCGTCGCGCGCGGCGGACGGGTCGATGCAGTAGCGCATGGCGCTCTCTGGGACCGGGCAGCAAATCGCCGTGGCCGGGCAGTCGCACATCGCGTGGCAGAGGCGCTCCGTCGTGCTCACCCCTCGCGTGCACGACTTCGTCAGGTCCTCGGCGCACGCCGCGGCGCACTGGGTCACGTTGACGCGCACGTCGCAGCCGCCGCTGCCCGGCGCGTAGCCGCGGAGCGTCGCGCAGCAGACCGCTCCTGGGCAGTCCTCCGGGCCGTCGCACGTGAGGAGGCTTCCGCATCCCGGGACGACGCACCGCGCGAGGAGATCGGGGTTGCCTACAGGAGCGCCGCAGCAGACCTCGTCGGAGGGGCAGGGCGTGCCGTTGTCGGGGCAGACGACGACGCCCGCCTCGCCCGCGTCGTAGGGCTTGCACTCGCGGATCCCGCTGTCCGCGTCCGCGCTCGCGTCAGGGGTCGCGTCGGGGTTCGTGGACCCGTCCAGTGGTGCAGTGTCCGAGGCGCCGTCGCTCGCGGCGTCACCGGGCGTCGCCTGGTCGGGGAGCGTACCGTCGGTCGATGCCTCGATGCCGCCGTCGACCGCGCCTTCGACTCGAAGCGTCTCGAACCCGGCGAGCGCTGCGCAGCCGGAAGCCGCGGCGAGGAGCAAAGAAGCCAGCGCGCGCTTCACCATCGTCCCTCGAGGATCGCGCCGTGCGCCGTCGGCGTCACGCGCACCGACGCCGACGCGGGTGACGAGGGAGCCGTCAGGAAGAGCGTCGCGCCGAGAGCGACCGCCGCGGCACCGCCGGCGATCGCGAGCGTGGAGCCCAACGCCGCGCCGCGCCCGCTGTCGTCGATCTCCCGCGCCGCTGCGATCTTGTCGGGCGCGCACGTCGGGTAGGCGGGGCACGCAGCCTCGAGGTCCGAGCGCTTCGAGAGCGCCATCGCGCCGAGCACCGCTCCGACGGCGAGGCCCACGACGCCCGCGCTCCCGACGCCGACGCCAATCCAGCGCTGCGAGTGCCAGGGCGGCGAAGGCGGCGCCGTGTCGCGCGAAGGTTCGGCGCTTTCGAGCTCCGGCACGGCGACGGCGACGCGGTCCCGCTCGACCACGGTCACCGACCGAAAGAAGCGCACCTTGCCTGGCGCCGTCGCTTGCAGCGTGTGCGGTCCAGGGTCGACGGGCACGTCGTCCTTCGCCGCGCTCGACGGGAGGGCGATCCCGTCGACCTGCACGGTGACCCCCTCGCGCGCGGTGATTCGAAGGCGCGGCACACGGGGATCGAGCGTGGCGAGCCGCTCGCGGGCCGCTCGCGCGCGATCGGTCTTGCCCGCCGCCTGCGCGGCCTCTGCGACCTCCCGGAAGTGACGCGACGCCGCGACCAGGCGACCGCTCAGCGCGAAGCAGACGGCGAGATTGAACTGCGTTCCGAGCGCGGGATCGAGGCGCTGGCTCTCCTCGAGCATCGGGCACCCCTCGGCGTAGTTGCCGGCGCCCACGAGCGGCGTCGCGTCGCGAAAGAGCTTCTCGGCCCGCGCCTCGCGGGACGCCGCACCAGCGTCGTCGGGTTGTCGTGCTCGTGCGACGTGTGCCGACGACGTGAGCGCGGCGATGACGAACGCGATGCGGAGACGGCTATCCATGCCGATCCGACGTCAGCCCCTTCGGGGGATCAGGAACCGCCGGGGGCGCCGTCGTTGCCGGAGGTGCGCTGATCGGCGGCGTCGTCGGGCTCGCGGCGGCTGGGATCGCAGGCGGGGGCTTTGGGCGGGCGGGCTTCGCCGAAGTCGCCGGAGCCGCCGGCGAGGCCGTCGTGGTGGGCGGCGGCATCGGAGCGGCGGTCGCGCCAAGCGGTGAGTTTACGGGCGACGGCGACACGACGGCCTCGTCGACCGAGACCGGCGCTGTGATGGGCGGGGTTTCCGTTGGCGTTGGCGGGCGTGTGCGCGCGCGCACACGCCAGGAGAGGGCGCCCGTCGCTGCGAGCGCGAGCAACGCGAGCGTCCCTCCGACGGCGAACGCCGGGAGCTTGCGTCGGTGCCGCGGCGTCCCGACGGGCACCGCGACCGTCGGGGCGGGCAAGGCGACGGTCGCGGCGGGCAGGTCGACCGTCGGGACCGGGTGGGCTACCGGAAGGGTCGGGGCGTCCCCGAGCTCCGCGACGGCGTCGGGCTCCGGGACCGCTCCGGACCCGGCGCGCCCGGTGATCTCGGCGTGCGCGACGCAGAGCGCCTCGATGAGCTCGTCGACGTGCTGAAATCGGCGCGCGGGATCGCGCTCCAGGCAGCGGCGGACGGTCTCGGCGAGCGCCTTCGGTGTTCCCGGTCGCGCAAGGGTGAGCGGAGCGGCCGGCTCGAGGAGGATCCGCGCGCACACGAGCTGCACGTTCGCGGCGAGAAACGGGGGGCGCCCAGCGACGAGCTCGTACAGACACGCGCCCAGCGCCCAGATGTCGGCGCGGCCATCGACGTCGCGAGGAGACTGAATTTGCTCGGGCGACATGTAGTGAGGGGAGCCGAGGAAGGCGTGCGCGCGGGTGAGACCCGACTCGGCACCGGAGGCCGCTCCATCGAAATTCTTCGCGAGCCCGAAATCGACGACCTTGATTCGCTGCTCGCCGGTCTGCAGTCGCGCCAGGAAGATGTTGGCGGGCTTGAGGTCGCGATGCACGATTCCAAGCGCGTGCGCCTCGCTCACCGCTGCGCACGCGTCGAGGATGTACGACACCGCCACGACGAACGGGAGGGGGCCCCGTGTCTTGAGCACCTCGCCGAGGTCTTTTCCCTCGAGGTACTCCATGACGATGAACGGCGCGCCCGACTCGAGGTTCCCGACGTCGAAGATGCGGGCCGTGTGATCGCCGGTCAGCCGCGCCGCGGCCTGGCCTTCGCGGCCGAACCGACGCACCGCGGCCTCGTCGACGAGGAGCTCGGGGTGCATCGTCTTGATCGCGACACGCGTGCCAAGCTCGACGTGACGCGCGGCGACGACGACCCCCATCCCGCCACTGCCGAGGACGCGCTCGACGCGGTACTTGCCACAGATGACGCTACCTTCGTCGAGGCGCCCATCGGCCGCCCTCCGGGCGCGCGTCTCGCTCGGGAACTGCGATGCGCCCGCGGCGACGGCCTGCCGACAGGCGCGACACCCGTCGATATGAGCCTTGAGGCGCAGCTCATGGTCGGGCGTGGCCTCCCCCTCCAAGAAGAGCACCAGCTCCTCGTCGTCGAGGCATCCCAACTGCGCACTGGAACCTTGCAAAAGGGACCCCGTCGGCCGCGCGCGATGCGCAAGATGGTGAAACGTTACCATACGCCGGGCCCAGCGCTCACCCTGCTTCCTACGGTGGGGTGGGGGATTCGATTTCCAAATTCTTTATTTGAAGGGGCGCGACGAAAGATCGAGACGCACCGGCCCGTGGCGCCTCAAGGGTGCATGAGAACCTTTTTGCCGTTCGGCGCCTTCGTCGTCCTGACGCTGAATACCTTCGCCTGCTCATCGACCACGCGTCCGCGGGAGCCCGAGTTGGAGACCGCGCAGACCCTCGAGTCCGGGGACTGCTCGACCGCGCTCGGGGACTGCTACGTCGGTTGCCAGGGGCATGCGCCCACGCCCGAAGCGTCTTGCTTTACCGGGTGCGAACGGACTTTCCGGAAGTGCCTGGACCTCCCCGAGCTCGAGCAGACCGCGCAGTGATTCGAGCCCCCGCCGAGCCGGCGCCGCGCGTGAGCCTTCGGCGGCGACGAGAACGGCGAAACGGATCTTCGTGCCTCGGTGTGCCGCAAGGTGTGCCATCGCTGCTAGCGATTCCGCGGATTTGCAAAGGCACACAGGTTGCTCAGCAGGGCGCATGCGCTCCCTTCTCGTCTTCACCGCTCTCTTCCCCCTCGTTGCCCTCGCGTGCGGCGGTCGCTACGAAACGATCACCGACGGCTCGAGCAGCGGGTCGAGCGGGTCGAGTGGCAGCAGCGGCTCGAGCGGATCGAGTGGCAGCAGCGGGTCGAGCGGTTCGAGCGGCAGCAGCGGATCGAGTGGCAGCAGCGGGTCGAGCGGCGGGCTGGTGCTCGGCTCGTACGACTTGATGTTCTCGAACGTCACGCAGGAGACCGGGGGCGGCCTGTTCGGAACGCCACCGTCGAGGGCGCACGCGTTCCGCGTAGACCTCATGCAGAACAAGGGGGCGCTGGCCGCGCTGGTCACCCCGCGCTGGGGAGGCCCTGCGTTCTACGACGTCGCGACCCTGGCAGGGAAGGTCCTGCTGACAGGCAAGGGGACGTACAGCGAGCGCTTCTCGACGGACACCTGGGAGACGATCTCGCTGGCCCGCGACGCATCGGGCGCCCTCTCGGGCGCGTTCACCGCGACGGGCAACGAGCAGGCGAGCGGCGGAGACGTGATCGCCCAGGGCAAGGTGTCGGCGAGCGGGACGCTCAGCAGCGATCGCCTCGTCCCCGAGGTTCGCATCGCCGGGGTCTCGCCGATCGGACCGGACGGCGCCCTCCTACCTTGGGATCCCATTCCGCTGCGCTTCGCGGAGCCTCTCTCCTCGGGGGACAAAGCGCCGTTCTCGGCGTTCGCCATCACCTCGACCGCGGGCAAGAACGTCCCCGTGGTCTGGGACGCGAACCCCGGCATCCCGGCGCCGTTCGTCGGCATGATCGTCGGCACGGCGCGTCGGGCCGACTTCGCGCCGGTGGGGTCGACGACGGTGACGTGGCCAAGCACGTTCACGGACTTCGCCGGCCACGGGCTTCCTCAGGTGAAGCAGCCGATCGCGTTCCTCGAGCTCCCCGTCGTCGCCAAGCAGCACTCGTTCGACGGCGACCCGATCACCGTGGGTACCTGGGGCGCCACCACGCTCCTCGGCCTGGCCGGCTCCGATCCCGCGTGCGAGAGCGGCGGGTGCGCGGAGATCGGCGAGTTCCTGGACGGCTACTGCATGTTGCAGACGCCGCGCCTTGGCCTCGCCGCGCGGCTCGACACGAGCACAGCCACCGCGATCACGCTTCGCTACCGCGTGTTCGTCGAGGACCGCGGCTCGCCGCCGTACATTCCGGCGGCGCTCACGTTGCAGACGGCGTCGCCGGGCACTCCCGTGGTGACCTCCACGGTGACGCCCGTGTCCGGCGACTTCAGGAAGCTCGCGACGCCGTACAAAGGTCTCGCTTGGGCGACGGACTGGGCGACGGCGACGGTGAGCGCGAGCGCCAAGGAGACGGGCCTGGCGCTCATCGCCGGCGAGGGGCCGAACAATAGCCCGTGCGGCCTCGTGCCCACACCCTCCAAGGTGATCGTCCTCGTCGACACGATCACCGCCAAGTAGCCGCGCGGCTCACACCGCGATGAGGTGACCGGAGCGACGTGCCTTGGTCTTCAGATAGGACGCGTTGTAGTGACCCGGCGAGATCGCGTGTGGAACGCGCTCGGCGATCGCGATCCCACAGTCCTCGAGCTGCCGCACCTTGTCCGGGTTGTTGGTCAACAGGCTCACCGAGCGGACGCCGAGGATGCGCAACATGCCGGCGGCCGGCGAGTAGTCGCGCTCGTCGTCCTTGAACCCGAGTGCGAGGTTCGCGTCGACGGTGTCGAGCCCCTGCTCCTGCAGGTGGTACGCGCGGATCTTGTTCACGAGCCCGATGCCGCGCCCCTCCTGGCGCATGTAAAGGACGACGCCGCACGGCGCCGCACCGATGCGCTCGAGCCCGCGCTCGAGCTGCTCGCGGCAGTCGCACCTCAGGGAGCCCATGATGTCGCCCGTGAGGCACTCCGAGTGCATGCGTGTGAGGACGTTCGCCTCGCCGAAGACGTCTCCATGGACCAGAGCCACGTGCTCCTTCCTGTCGGCCGAATCGACGAAGACGTGAATACGGAAACGGCCGAAGCGAGTGGGAAGCTCCGCGATACTTGCGAGATCAATCGACATGAGGACTCCTTGGTGCGGTCAGGCCGCACCCTCGACACGCAGCACGTCGCAATCTCCGCAGGCTCGATACGGTTTCTCTCGATCCCCTCCCTGCGCGAGGCAGCCCACTTCACGTGGCCGCCGCCTCGCCTGCGAAAGAAGACCGGATCGAGCAGGCGGTTCGTCGTTACTTGGGAAGAATGACGGTGTCGATGACGTGAATGACGCCGTTCGAGCACTCGATGTCGGCCTTCGTGACCTTGGCGCCGTTGATCATGACGTTGCCGCCGTCGGTGTTGATCGAGACCTCGCTGCCCTGCACCGTCTTGGCGCTCTTGAGCTTCACGACGTCCGATGAGCCGACGTGACCTGCGACGACGTGGAAGGTGAGGATGCCCTTGAGCTTCTCCTTGTTCTCGGGCTTCAGAAGGCCTTCCACGGTTCCGGCCGGGAGCTTGGCGAACGCCTCGTCGGTGGGGGCGAAGACCGTGAAGGGGCCAGGTCCCTTGAGGGTGTCGATGAGATCGGCAGCCTTCAGCGCAGCGGCGAGCGTCTTGAACGAGCCGGCTCCGACGGCCGTGTCGATGATGTCGCTCTTGGCGTTGGCGCTCGTCGGGGAGGCGACGCCCGGCTCGGTGGCGGCGCCGCCGCCGCAAGCGGCCAGGGCGAGGAGGGAGAGCGTGGAGGCGGCGAGGAAGGAACGAACGATGAACGTCATGGCGGGTGGACCTCGTGTTGGAGTTGGTTTCTGCGTTCTCTTGTGTAGTCACTGTCCAATTATTGTCAAGGATACGTCATGGACAAAATACAGGTGAGGCGCTATGTTCATTGCGTGCCCGCACACTTGGATTCGCGCCTGCGTGGCGCCGAGCCTGGCTACTCGATACGCGTCGCCTCGCGCCTCACGCAGATCGAACCGGACACGCTCCGCATGTGGGAGCGGCGCTACGGGTTTCCGGTGCCGATGCGGACCGCGGGCGGCAGTCGCGTCTACTCCGAGGAGGACGTCCAGACGCTCCTCCTCGTGCGCCGGGCGATGAAGGCGGGTTACCGGCCCGGTGAGGTCGTGGGCCGCAAGGCGGAGGAGATAGCGCAGATGATCGCGCGCAGCGGAGAGGTCGGCGCGGCGGCGCTGGAGCAGCCCGTACCGCTCGACGCCGTGCTGGAGGCGCTCTCGCACGACGACGCGAAGCAGGTGCGCGCCGAGATCAAGAAGCTCGCTCTCGTCCTCGGCCCCAAGCGTTTCGTCACCGAGCTCGCGCATCCGCTGACGCAGCGCGCGGGCGAGCTCTGGGCGCTGGGAAAGCTCGAGGTACGCCAGGAGCACTTGCTCTCCGAGTCCCTCACGACGCAGCTGCGGGTCCTGCTCGCGGCGTTCGAGGACGCGCAGGATGGCCCCAGCGTCCTCTTGACGACGCTCCCCGACGAGTCGCACGGCCTGGGGCTCACGATGGTGGCCCTCTACTGCGCGGTGCACCAGCTCGTCCCGCGCCTTCTGGGCATGAACACGCCGCCCGATCAGATCGTGAGCGCCGCGAAGGCGCACGACGTGACCGCGGTCGGGCTCTCCGTCGTCCTGCCGCCGGATCCGGCTCGTGCTGCCAAGCAGGTGAAGGCGATCGCGTCCGCGCTGCCGCGCCGCGTGCGACTGTGGGTCGGTGGCCAAGGCGCGCCGCTTCTGGGCCTGAAGGGGGACGCGATCCGCGTCGTAAGCTCGTGGTCAGACCTCGACGAGGTCATCGCGTCGCTGAAGTAGGGCTCGCGCGTCGCGGAGAGCGGGCAGCCGCACCGGTCAGGACGTCAGGACTTCAGATCTTGCGCTTCGCCTCGCTCGGCACGTTGGGGTGCTGGAGGATCATGTTGCGCAGGTGTACCTGCCGCTTCACGAGCGGCTGCCGGAGCATATGCGACAGGATCGACGGCGGCGTCGCGGGGAAGCGCGAGAACGACTGGATGAGCACGACCGACGTGAAGTTGCGGGCGCAGAAGAGCGCCGTGGTCTTCATGTCGATCGTCTGGCCGAGCAGGTGCGGCAGGACGCGACCCTCGGTGTTCCAGATGATCTCGAACTTCTCCTCGGGCGTCGCGCGCGAGAACTTCCCCTTGAAGAGACCCTTGGCCGTCGTGCGCGTTCGGTCGGTGACGTCGCGATCGATCGAGGCCTTGTAGATCTCGAGCAGCCGCTTCGGCATCAGAATCTTGCGCGCGAGGGCCTCGGTCAGCTGGAGGTTCCGGAGCAGCGCCCGCTGCACGCGCGCGTCCTTCAGGATCGAGACGCGCTCGCAGAGCGCCGTGAGACCGACGGGGTTGCGGTGGTGCTGGGCGATGAGGCGCGCGTGGTCGAGGCTCGCGCGGTCGTTCTCGAGGATGCCCTTGATGACGTGCGGATCGGGATCGAAGCAGAGCGCAAAGAGATCGGCGCCGTCCACGAGGCGCGAGGCCTTGATGCGCTCGTCCGGCGTTTTCGAGTGCCACTTGGTCTCGAAGAGCTTCCGGTAGTTCTGGATCTCGTGCGGGTGGGCCTCGGTCGGATCGGTGACGTCTCCCTCGGCGGGGATGAGCGACGCGTGCTTCTGCTCTGCGCCCTCCTCGCCTTCCGGGGCGTCGGGATCCTCGTCGAGGTTCGCGAGGCTGTCGGGTCCGGAGTCGACGGGGCTGCCGTCGGAAGCGTCGCCCCAGTCCTCCTCGGGGGGGAGCTCGAGCTGCGAGTCGGGCGGATCGTTCAGCGTGGAGAGCAAGCGGTCGCCGGGGGCCTCCGGCAGGTCCTCGGCGATCCACGACACCGGCGGCGGAGGGATCGCACCCGGCACCACGTCGACGATCTCGTCGGCGTGGGCGAGCGGCTCGTCGGCGAGCAGCTCGTCGAGATGGGGAACGCTGGGATCTTCGGCGACCGCGATCGCGCCGCGCTCGCTGAGGCGCGTCAGGATCTGTTCGACCTGAGGTGCCGCGAGGCCGGTGAGATCGACGATGTCGCGCACCGAGAGCTGACCGTCGACCCGGGACAGCACGAAGCTCTCCAGGCGCGACAACGGGGGCCCCGGCGCGTCGCCTTCGATCCGGCGCGGCGTCTTCTTCATCTCGAGCTTCCAATGTAACCGGCTCCGGCGGGCTGCCGGCGCCACTTTCTGGGCGGGTAGGTGCGATTCCGACATCTCCCTCCCCACGGCCGACGGGCCGTACGCGTCAGCGAACCGTCCAGTTGCAAAAATAGTCGACCCCGGTGCATCCACCGGCAGGGGCCCGAACGAAGTGCTCTTCGGGTTGGCGATGGGGTTCCGCGGCAAGTTGCCGGGAATCGAACCGCTTCGAAGCGCGCGCGAGAGAACGCGGGCGCTCGCGAAGCCCTGCTTTGTCGTGGAGGACGAACATGAAAAAGTCGATTGGCCTTTCGTGCGTGGCGTTGGCGGCGGCGATCTCGGTGGGTTGCGGCGCGTCGGACAGGTCCGGCGATCCGTCCGGGCCGGGGGCTGGCGGCGGTGGCGGCAGCAGCGGAAGCAGCGGAAGCAGCGGCGGCGGGGGCAGCAGCGGGAGCAGCGGCGCGACGACGCCGCCCGGGCCCGCCGGTGACAACGCGCGCATTCGCGTCGTGCACGCGTCCTCCGACGCGCCCGCGGTCGACATCTACGCCGCAGGCGTCGCGACGCCGCTCGCGCGTGGCCTGTCGTACGGCGACACCTCCGCGTACCTCGACGTGCCGGCCGCCACCTACCAGATCGAGCTCCGCGTCTCGCCGTCGACCGCGAGCGACTTGCCGGTGTTCGTCTCTCCGCCGATCACGCTCGTGAAAGGGAGCATTCAGATGATCGCTGCCGCAGGGCTGGCGGGCTCTAAGACGGCGGGCGACAAGCTTCGCCTCCTCGCGTTCGACGACGGGCCGGCGCCGATCGGCCTCGGCAAGGCGCGCCTGCGCATCGTGCACGCGTCGGCCGACGCGCCCACCGTCGGCATCGACGTCGCCAACGACGATCCGTCGAAGCCGGAGCTCCCCGGCCTCGCGCGCTTCGCCGACCAGGGGGGCGTCGAGCTGCCCGCCGACACGGAGCTGCAGGTGGGCATCGACGCCGGCGGGAGCCGCGTCACCGCGTTCAGCGTCCCCAAGCTTCCCAACGGCCAGGCGCTCACCGTCTTCGCGACCGGGCTGGTCTCGAAGCTCCCGCGCGACGCCGCCGGCTTCGCGCTCCTCGTCGTCGGGCCGAACGGCACCGTCGGCTTCCTGAAGCAGAACCCGATCGTGTACGCGCTGCACGCCGGCGTCGATGCGCCGGAGGTCGACGTCTGCGCCGGCGGCGCGCGCATCATCGACGATCTCGCGTTCGGCAAGATCGCCGGCCCGCTGCAGGTGCCGGTGGGCGACGTGAAGCTCGACATCTTCGCGCACTCGGCCGGTGCCGGCTGCCCCACGACGCCGCCCGCCGCGAGCGCGAAGCTCACCGGGCTCACCGCCGGCGAGCGCTACCTCGCGATCGCGACGGGGTACCTCGCGCCTCCGTCCGGCGGCCAGCCGTTCGGCGTGCTCGCGTTCTCCGACGGCTTCACTGCCGACGCCGCCGCCACGCGCGCCCGCGTCATCCACGCGTCGCCCAACGCGCCGACGGTCGACGTGGGCCCCTTCGCGGGCAGCACGGTGACGCCCGCCGTGCGCGCGCTCGCGTTCGGCAAGTCGAGCGACGCAGCCGGCCTCGCGCTCCCGCCGCCCATGCTGGATCTCGGCATCACACCTGCCGACGAGAACACGACGATCGTCGGCAAATACGGCGTTCCGACCCCCGCCGGCACGCGCGCGTTCGTCGTCGCCGCCGGCGCCCTCGGCCACGGCACGCGCCCGCTGCGCCTCGCGGTGATCGACACGTCGCCGACCCCGTGGACGGTGAGCCACGTGTTCTCGCACTGAGGCGAGCCGAGAAGGCTACTTGCGGCCGCCTCGCCTGAAGACCACCGTGCGCCGCTGTTCTTTCGGAACCGTCGGCGGCTGCACGCTCGACAGCACCACGCGCTCGCCGGGTTTCAGGTCCACGATCCGTGGCTCCCCGGCGAGCTGCCATTCGGTGCCGTCCGAATACGGGAAGACCCACGGGGCCTTCGGGCCGAGGCCGACCGCCACCACCGCGTCGTCGCCGCCGCGGCCGGTCACGCTGACGCCGCTCTGCTCTTCGACGACACCGGCGAGGGTCGTGGGCTCGAACCCATCGCCTTGCAGTCGTCGCGCGAGGATGAGGAGCGCGACGAGGCTCCGCGCGAGGTCCGGGTCCTTCACCTCGGCGAACACGGTGAGCCAGAACGGCAGCGGCGCTTGGGCGACACCGACCGAGCCGAGGGCGCCGGTCTGGCGCCAGATCTGCGGCCCCAGCTGCGCGCACGTCGCGGCCAGCGCGCCGCTGTCGAGCTT
Source organism: Myxococcales bacterium (assembly GCA_025359105.1). Classification (GTDB taxonomy): domain Bacteria; phylum Myxococcota_A; class Polyangia; order Polyangiales; family Polyangiaceae; genus JANYHK01. Next base: position 16,513 of record JANYHK010000061.1, read on the forward strand.
GGGGTGACAGAAGTACGCGATGTCGCCGCGGCGATCGGCGACGAGCGAGCCGCCTTGTAGCATCGAGATCGCGACGAGGCGTGGATCGCCGCCCCCCGTCGATTCGATCTGGGTGCCGGTGATCGCCACCGTGGCCTCGCTGATCGCGCTCCCGCGCAGCGCCTGCGTCGCGTCCCACGCGAGATCTTCGGCGGCGACCCAGGCGGTGAACGACGGGAACACGACGCCGCGCTGCACGCGCTCCTTCAGGCCGAGAAGCCCGGCCACGCGAGCGGCCTGTGCGCGCGCGACGGTGACCGCGCCGCGGCCCTGGCGCCAAAGCGTCACGAGGCGTGGCGTCTCCGAGCACCACGCGATGCCGCCTTTCTCCGAGACGATCGGCCGCGCGCCGCCGGAGAGCCGCAGCGTGAGCGCGTCGGCGGGGTCCTCGCTCCATGCGACGAAGCAGCTCTCGCCGCCGCCGTCGATGAGCGCGAACGAGGGCCCGGGCGGCAGCGTGGCGACCACCGAGAAGCCCGCGCGGCGCAGCGGCTCCAGCGCGGGCGACGCCTCGAGCGGCGCGGGGTCGACCGGCGCGGCCGCGAGCTTCCTCTCACCGAGCCACGCGTCGAGCTGCTCGGCGGCGCAGTCCTCGCTGCGCTGCGACAACGTCGCGGGCCGCGGCTCCACGGCCCCGAGCCCGTCGACGTTGCCGATCGTCTTGCCGTCGACGCGGAGCATACGTAGCGCGCTGGCGCCGCGGACACTCGCCTTCTCCGGCGTGCACGCGCACCAGCCGATCGAGCGCTCGCCGGTCAGCGTTTCGCCGCCGTGCTCGAGCTCGAGCTTCGTGTCGCCCTCCGCCGGTCCGACGACGACGTAGCATCCCGGTTCGATCGCCTCTTCGAGTCGTCCCTCGCCCGTCGAGACCGGTGAGAACCCGCGCGCCTCGAACGTCGCCGTGGGTCCCGCCAGCGCGCGCTCGAGCGCCACGGCGTGCGCATGGCGCCCCCATACGAGGTAGGCCACGAGGCCCGTGGCGACCGCCGCCGCCGAGCCGATCGCGATGCGCTTTCGAAGGGCCCGCGTCGAGACCACGACGGCCGACTCCACGAGCACGCGCTTCTTGGCCATGGCCTCGGTCACCTCGCGCCGCGCACGCTCGTGCTCGGGGTGGTGACCGTCCAGGACGGAGAGGGCCCGCTCGACCTCGGCCAGATCGTCCTTGGGCTTCGGGGGCGGCTCCGGTCGCGCCTTTTGCGCCCCCTTGGGCGGCGGCTTGCCGGGCAACTTGGGCTTCGTCACAGCCGGCCAGCGTACATCAGGTGTACCCTGTTTGGCGGCCCGCCCCTCCTTCGGAGACAATGGGGGCTCCGCCCATGGCGACCGACGACCTCAACCTAGCTGACGGGCCTGCTGAGGCGCTGACGACGACGAGCGCCGGCGACGTCGACCGCATCGCGCGTGAGTCGCTCAAGGCGTGGGCGAAAAAAACGGTGGGGGCGCCGCGCCGGCTCGACAAGATGGTCTCGCTGGTGCGGCAGGACGAGCAGGACTTCGTCCGCGTCGCCACCGAGATCCACCGCCGCGAGATCGTCGAGCAGCGCGCTCCCGCGCCCCCCGACGTGCAGCGTCGGCCGCCCGCGCCGATCTTCTTCGACCTGCGCACCGTCGATCCGTGGTCGATCTCACCCGAGGAGCTGCGTACGGCGACGGAGAAGGTCGACACGTGCAGCAGTTGCGGAGGGCGGGCGTCAACGTCGTGCCCAACCTGCGGCGGCAGCGGTCGTTCGCCTTGCGGCACGTGCGGCGGCTCCGGCCGGAACGCTCAGGGCACCGCGGCGTGCCCGGCGTGCGCCGGCGCCGGGGCCATCGGCTGCGGGCCGTGCGGCACCGGCGGCGTCGTCGGATGCGCGGCGTGCGCCGGGCAAGGAATGCAGCTCGTGTGGCTCACCTACACGCAGGAGGCGCGGCTCGACGTGCGCGTGCTCCCCGAGGGGAGGATCACCGAGACCTATCCCCAGCTCGCCGAGCCGAAGATCCTCACGCGCACCGATCTCGCCCCCTTCGTCGTCTACGGCGCGACGCTCTCGAGCGGCCTCGTCCCGAGCGGCGCCCTCGCCCTCGAGGAGTACGAGCGCCTCATGCGCCACCGGCCGCCGGTGGACACGCGCCTCGAGCGCGTGAGCCAGCAGCAGTACGTCCGCTTCGGCGCCGTCCGGCGCGAGCTCGCGTACGAGATGGCGGGGCGCCGCGGCAAGCTGATCCTGTCCGGTGCGCGCTGCGCCGTCGAGGTCGGGCCCGACACGCTCAGCCCTGTGCGTGCGCGCGTGACGCTCTGGGCCGGCGCGTCCGCGGTCTGGGGGCTCGTCCTCTTCCTCCTCTACCTCGCGCTGCGCGGCTCGACCGTGTACTTCCGCAACTGGAACCTCGGCATCGGGTTCTTCCTCCTGCTCGCGTTCGCCGCCCTCGTCGCCACGAGCGGTGCCGTCCTCCGCATGCTCGGTGTCGGCTTCAAGCTGCAGCGCCCGCTGCCGATGGAGATCGCGTACCCGCTCGTGCTCGTCGGCGCGCTCTTCGCGACGACGGTGGTGAAGACCGCGTCGTCCCCGAGCGTCGCCGACGCGCGCGCGGTGATCACGGCGGGCAACGCGGCGCGCGCTGTCGTGATCATCGACGCCCTCGAGTCCATCGGGACGGACGCCACCGAGGTCGGCGCGCTCCGCGACGACGTCGCGATCCTCGAGGCCTCGCGGCTCCATGGCGACGAGCGAGTGGCCCGCCTCGACGAGATCGCCGCGCAGGGCGGGACGCGCGCCGCCGACGCGGCGAAGCTCGCGCGCGAGGACAAGCTCTTGCGCGTCCGGGCGCTCGTCGCTTCGCAGAAGCTGACCGAGGCGCTCGATCTGGCCGACCACATCTTCGTCGGCGCCGATCGTGAGCTGCCGGAGGTGCAGGAGGTGCGCGCCGCCGTCTACGACGCGGAGCTCCGGCAGTGCGGCGCCGACCCTTGTCGCTTCATCGCCGCGCGAAAGGCCGAGCGCGCGAGCCCGACCCCTGAGCGCGCAGCGCGCACGCGCGACCTTCGGGTGAAGCTCCTCGACGCGGTGACGGTCGACGAGCGTCCCGCCGAGACCACGATCAACCGCCTGCGTCGCGCCCGCATCCTCGACGCCGCCTCGCAGGCGATCGCCGGCGTCGTGGGCGACGACAGCGAGCTCGCCGAGAGGACGCGCGCCGCGCAGCGTTGGGCACAGAAGGCGCGCGAGGCCGTGCCGCTCATCGGCTCCGATCGCGGCGTCGTGGAAGAGCTGCTCGGCAAGATCGACGACGACGGCGGCAAGCTCCACACCGTCATCGAGGGGATCGGCGTCTACCTCTCCACCGACCGCCGCACCGACATCGTCAACGGCGTCTACGTCGTCGGCGAGTCGAAGGACACGCGCCAGCAGGGGGTCAAAATAGACTACCTCCCGTCGCTCCTCCTCTCGAAGGCCGTCGGCCACCCGGCGCAGATCATTCTGCCGGGCAAGCCGGTCGCGGGCGCGAAGGAGCCGCCGCTGTCACAGACGGCGTGGAACGAAGCGGGCATTCCGATCGTCGCGCGATGGCGTGACGGCGTCTTCGTCGAGCTGCGCATCGGCGAGGCGAACCCCGGCGGTCCCCCTCCGCCGCCTCGCCCCGGCGCTTACGGCCGCGTGGCGCAGCTTCGCATCACGGCGTACCCCGGCGGTCTCGTCACCGTCGACGGCGTCGCGTACGGCCGAGACTCGGTCGGCCCCATCAAGGTGCGCACGGGCAAGCACGAGGTGAAAGTGAAGAACAGCTTCCTCGGCGACCACATCCACCCCATCGAGCTAAAGGACGGCCAGAACGACGAGATCGTCCTGGTCTGGTAGCCGTGGTAACCAGGCTCGCATGAAGAAGTTGTCCCTGGGTGGCCTCGACGCGGTGCTCACCGGCGGCACCGATCGCGAAGGGGGCGGCGACGGCCCGCTCGTCGTCCTCCTTCATGGCTTCGGCGCGCCGGGCGACGATCTCGTCGCGCTCCACCGCGTCATCGAGGCCCCGCCCGGCACGCGTTTCCTCTTCCCGGTGGCGCCGCTCGCCCTGCCCGCCGCCTACGGCGCGGGGCGCGCGTGGTGGCACATCGACATGGCCGCGCTCGACCGTGCGATGCGCGATGGCACCGTCCGCGATCTCTCTCGCGACGTGCCGGAGGGACTGCTCGACGCCCGTGCGAAAGCGCAGGCGCTCCTCACCGAGGCTGCGACGCTCCTCTCGCCGTCCGCGATCGTCCTCGGCGGCTTCTCGCAAGGCGCGATGCTCGCCTGCGACGTGACGCTCCATTCCGAGGTCGCGCTCGCCGGGCTCGTCCTCTTCTCGGGTACGCTCCTCGCGGAGGCCGAGTGGACCGCGCGCATGGCGTCGCGCAAGGGGCTTCCCGTTCTCCAATCGCACGGCCGGCAGGACCCGCTCCTCGCCTTCGAGATGGCCGAGCGCCTTCGCGATCTCCTGAAGGAAGCCGGGCTCGACGTGACGTGGATCCCGTTCACCGGCGGGCACGGCATCCCGCCCGCCGCCCTGGATGGCTTGCGCCCGTTCCTCGCGAAGGCATTCGCCGCCGTTCAGCTGTAGCGCATGACGCGGTTGCGGCCGCCGCGCTTGGCGGCGTAGAGCGCCTCATCGGCCGCGGCGACGAGCTGCACCGACGACTGGGCCGCGAACTCCGGCATGCCAGCCACGCCGAGGCTCACGGTCACCGCCAGCCGCGTCCCGCTCGACTCGAAGGGCGTCGCCTCCACCAGCGAGCGGATGCGCTCGGCGAGGATGTACGCCTGCTCGCGCGACACGCCGCGGCAGATCACGGCGAACTCTTCGCCGCCGTAGCGGGCGAACACGTCCTCGGCGCGGAGCGTTCGCACAACGACCTGCGCCAGCGTCACGAGCACGGCGTCGCCGGCGAGGTGGCCGTGCGTGTCGTTGACGCGCTTGAAGAAGTCGACGTCGAGCATGATGAGCGACAGATTCGTCTGGTGACGCCGCGCGTACGCGAGCTCGGTGTCGAGGCGCGTGAGGAAGTACTTCTTGTTGAACGCGCCGGTGAGCCCGTCGCGCAGCGCGGCATCGTACATCTGCCGCTGGAAGTTCTCCTCGAGCTCGTCGTGCAGAGTGAATTTCACGAGGGCGTTCGGGCCGAAATGGATCTTATCTTCGGCGCGCAGGACACGCGATGCGATGCGCTCGTCGTTCACGAAGGTGCCGTTCGCGCTCTTCAGGTCCTCGAGCACCCAGTCGCCGCTCGGGGCGAGTCGCATCTTCGCGTGACGGCGCGAGACGCCGTCGTCGTCGAAGCGGATGTTCGACTGCGGCGAGCGCCCGAGGATCAGCTCGCCGTCGTCGAGGCGGAACGTTTCGCCCACATGGGTGCCGACGAGCACGATGAGGTACGGCGTCAGCGTACGCCCGCGCTGGCCGCTCCCTGTGAGCCCCGTGATCCTCGTGATCGAGGTCGCCTCTTCGTGGTCGGAGGGATTCCGCGGCGCCATGCGTGTTACCTTGAGGATCGCACTCTGGGGTTCGTACGGTCAAGCGCACGGCCGCGCGTGAGCGCGCAGGTGCGGACGTGAGGAGAGTGGGCTTTGTGTGAGCTTCTTGGGATGGAGTGCAACGTCCCGACGGACATCGTCTTCTCGTTCTCCGGCCTCGCCGTACGTGGTGGACGGCGGGGACCGCATCGCGACGGCTGGGGTCTCTGCTTGTACGAAGATCGCGCGGTCCGCGCCTTCCTCGAGCCCACCGCCGCCGCCGCCTCGCCGCTCGCGCGCTTTCTCCGTGAAAATCCCATCAAGACGCTGCTCGCCGTCGCGCACGTGCGGAAGAAGACGCGGGGCAAGGCGTCTCTCGCGAACACGCACCCCTTCGTGCGCGAGCTCTGGGGGCGGACCTTCGTGTTCGCCCACAACGGCACCATCAAGAACGCGCGTGCACATCGCCTCGGGCGGTTTCACCCCATCGGCGAGACGGACAGCGAGCACGCGTTCTGCCTGATCATGGACGCTCTCGACCGGGCGTTTCCCCGCTACCCCCGCACCCGCCGCGCCCTCTGGGAGGCGGTCGCAGAGGTCGGGGGCCGGCTCGGCAAGAACGGGACGTTCAACTTCCTCCTCGGCGACGGCACCCACCTCTTCGCGCGCTGCGCGACGAAGCTCCACTACATCGTGCGCAAAGCCCCCTTTCGCCAGGCCACCCTGTCCGACGAAGACATCGTCGTCGACTTCGCCGCGGTCACGACGCCCAGCGACCGCGTCGCCGTCGTCGCCACGATGCCGCTCACCCGCGACGAGGTGTGGACCCAGGGTAAGCCTGGTCACATGTGGGTGTTCGACCACGGCGCGCTGCAGGCCACGCTTCGCTCGTGAGGGCTAGGCGTATCTTTTTCGACGCGCCGCCGTCTATGCTCAGACACCAGTCTTGAGCCCGGACTCGCCCATCACCCGCCTGATCGCGAACAGAGATCTGTTCGTCGTCTTCCAGCCGATCGTCGACGTGCGGACCCACGCCACGTTCGCCTACGAGGCGCTCGTGCGAACGAAGTCGAAGGACTTCAACGGACCGCCCGCGATGTTCGACGCCGCGGTGCAGTCGGAGTGCGCGGGCAAGCTCGGGCGCCTCATTCGTCAGGTCGCCGTCGAGGGGTGCTCGACGCACCCGCTCTTCCTGAACGTGCACCCGAACGAGCTGAACGAGCATTTCATCGTGCAGCCCGACGATCCCATCTTCAGGCACACCGAAGAGGTGTTCCTCGAGATCACCGAGGCGGTGCCGCTCAGCCACTTCCGCCTGTGCCAGAACGTGCTCCACGAGGTGCGCGGGCGCGGCGTCTACCTCGTCGTCGACGATCTCGGCGCCGGCTACTCCAATCTGAAGTACATCGCCGATCTGCACCCGCGCGTCGTGAAGCTCGATCGCAACCTCATCGCCGGACTGTCGCTCCACTCGCGGCTCTTCAAGTTGGTGAAGTCGATCGTCGTGCTCTGCCGCGATCTCGGCGCGCAGGTCGTAGCCGAGGGCATCGAGACACGGCAGGAGCTCGAGGCCGCGCGCGAGGCCGGGGCGCATTATGCGCAGGGCTATCTCCTCGCGCGCCCGGCGTTTCCGATGCCGGTCGCGGTTTGGCCCGAAGGGCTCTAGGGGTTGCACGCGCGGCTTGGTGGGCTCGCCTCTCCTTCGCCGCGTCTGAGGAGCGTGGGGCGCCGGCGGATGCGGTACACGCCTAGCGTTCGCGGGCCCGCCGGCGCTAACGCTCGACGCGGCGAAGGAGAGGCGAGCCCACCAAGCCCTTGGAGCTCAGGGCGCGGGGAGCTGGCCGGCGACTCCCGGAACTTCTTCTCCTGCCCAACTCCCGAAACTCCTCGCCGGAGCCCGTCTTGAGCTGAGATGCGGGGCAGCGTACGGCGCCCCCGCGTACGACGCCGCGTTCCTACGAGATCGATGCGCTCCGGGTGAGCGCGTCGTCATGCGCGGCCTGGTCACCAGCAAAGCGCGCCTCGTTCGCGATGCGCTCGAGCTCAGAGCGCGCGTCGTCCAGGAGACCAAGGGCGATGTAACCCTCGGCGAGCCGCCGCCGAATGTCGCGCCGCTCTGGAGCGAGGTTCAGCACCTGCTTGTGCACCGCGACCGCCTTGAGGTCGAACCCCGCACTCTCTGCCCACGTAGCAAACGCGAGATACTCACCAATCGCCGCGGCGACGTCGCCTGTCTTCGCAAAGGCATCGCCACGTCTCAGGTACTCGCGCGCGGCATCCTGGTCCACGTCGACATCTTAACGGCATTCCGGCGCAGGCGGAGGAGTCGAACCTCCACGATTCACCGATCACCCTGGAGGGCGGCTCCCCGGAGCCTTTTCTGTCGGTGCCTGCGTGCTTGGAAGATAAGCATCGGGTGTGCCAGGGGCAACATAACGGCAAGTTCTCGATGTTGCTCGGCGCGGGCGCTCACGACCGCCAATTTTTCGGCGCCGAGCGTCGAAATTTCCGCCTTCAGTCCTTGGCCTGGAACTCGGTCTCGATCGTCATGTCGGGCTTCACCGACACGCCGAGGTACGACGGGGTCTTGATCCCGTAGTCGTTGATGTTGAACGGGGCGCTGCCCTTCACGGAGATGGTGTCGCCGTCCTTCTTGGCCGTGTAGTGGAACGTGACGTCCTTGGTCTGGCCGTGGACCGTCAGCGAGCCCTTCACGTCGGCCGACACGTCCGCTCCGGCCGCCGGGAACTTCAAGGCCGAGCGCGCGACGGTGAGCTTTGCGGACGGGTAGGTGTCGACCTCCATGTAGTTCTTCGCGTGCTTGTCGCGGAGCGAGATGCCGGTCGAGATGGCGCCGAGCTGCACTTCGACGGTGACCGTCGTGCCATCGTCGTTCACCGACACGTCGCTCGTGGTCCCGGTGATGGACAGGCCAGCGGGGCCCGAGGCCCTGAAGCGGGCCGCCGCTGTGCCGGTCTTGGCCAGCTTCGCGTCGGCGACGACGGGGACCGCGAAGGTGAGGGTGAGAGCGAGGGCAACGAACAGACGACGCGCGATCATTTGTGCTCCTTGAGCCAGCGGTTGAGAAACTCGGCGCTCTTCTCCCATCCCGATCGGAGGCTCTTCTCGAACGCCGATTCGAGGATGCCGCCGATGCCGAAGACCTTCGCTTCGTACTGGAAGTCCGACACGCGGTGCACCTTGCCATCGCCGGCGGGCTCCGCCTTGATGGTGCCCTTCGTCGTGACCTTTTCGGCCATCGAGCTGGGCGTCGTCTTCCACGAGAGGACCTTGGTCGCCTTGTCGAACGTCGCGTCCTCCACGTACGAGAACGAGGAGCCGAGCGCCTTGGCCACGGGGCCGGGGGCGTCCATCTTCGGGGTCACCTTCACGCGGCGCGTGATCTCCTTGTCGCCGTCCTTGAAGTCGAGGACCTCGTAGTGCGGAAACTGCAGCCCGTCACGAAATAGCGCCTCGTTGAACGCCTTGTCGAAGAAGATCTTCCAGAAGGTGTCCTGGTCGCAGTGAATCTCGTGTGAAAGGGAGAAGCTTTTCATGTGAATCGAGCCTAGCGCGGGGAAGCGCTCGGCAAAAGCCGACGTTCGGTTAGACGAGGAGGCACGATGTTTCCACCACTCGCCGCCGAAGAAACGTTGAAAATATTCATGACCGTCCTCACGATCGGGCTGATCTCCCTGAGATTTCTGCTGCCTGCGTGGTGGCGGGTGCGGGCGGTGCGGTGGGGAGCTGCCGTGGGTACGTGCGCCGTAGGGTTCGGTTTCGCGATGTGGGTCGGGGGGCCACGGATGGGCTCGTACCCGACCTCGTACTGGGGGGTCGTGATCACCTGGGGGCTGCTCACGCTCCTCACGCCGGCGGTCCTGACGTTGCCGGTCGTGGCCGTCGCGTGGAAGGCCGCCAGTCGAACCACCCGCCTGCCGCGGCGCAAGGTCCTGCAGGCGGGCGTGGCCATGGTGCCGGCGGCGGCGCTGGGAGCGAGCGCCGACGGGCTCGCTTCGGCGCAGGCGCCCACGCGGGTGGCGCGCGTTCCCATGCGGTTCGCGACGCTCCCGCCGGACCTGGCGGGGCTGCGCATCCTGCAGCTCAGCGATCTGCACCTCGGCGCGTGCCTCGGCCTCGACGATCTCGAGCGCTTCCTCTTGCGCGTCGAGGCGGACAAGCCCGATCTCGTTCTCTTCACCGGCGATCTCGCCGACGACGTCCGCCACATCGGGCCGGCGCTCCGCCTGGCGTACGGGCTGCGCCCTCGCCTCGGTGTGTTTGCGTCGCTCGGGAACCACGAGTACATCCACGACGTCCGCGTCACCCGTCCGCTCTACGAGAAGTCGCCGGTGCCGCTCCTCGTGGACGAAGGCGTCGCGCTCCGCGTTGGCCGCTCGACGCTCTGGCTCGCGGGCGCCGACGAACCGGCCGGCCACCCGACGACCTTCGACGCGGGCGCCTCGTCGTTCGACCGCGGCGTCCGCGCCTCGCTCTCGCGCGCGCCCGCCGACGCGTTCCGCCTCCTCATGTGCCATCGCCCCGAGGGCTTCGCCGCCGCGGCGCGCGAGGGCTACGATCTCACGCTGAGCGGCCACACGCATGGCGGGCAGGTTGGCCTCTTCGGACGCAGCGTGCTGCCCGCGTCGGAGCGCCACGCGTATTGGTGGGGGACGTACGCGCGCGGCGACAGGCGGCTCTACACGACGAGCGGCTTCGGCCACTGGTTTCCGTTCCGCCTCGGCTGCCCGGCGGAGGCGCCGCTCATCGTGCTCGCAGGCGCCGAAGCGTCTACGCCGCGAGCCGATCGGGGAGCCTGAACTCGGCGGTGGCCCCGGCGAGGCCGATCTCGACCACGCGATCCCAGTAGCGCGTGCCGGTCGTGAGCGCGGTGCGATCGGCGCCCGGCACCGAGTCGCGGATCCGCTCCGCCGCCCGGATGACGCGCTTCAGGATGGGGACGGTGAGGCGCCATCGTGTGCGCGCGACGCCCAGCTGGTCGGCGAGCTCGTCCCCCACGAGCTCCCGGCACACAGCCTTCGAGAACTCCACCCGCTTCTCGAGCATCGCGCGCTCCTTCGGCGAGCGCGCGAGAGACAGCGGCGCCGTCAGCAGCGACCGCGTGAGGGCGCGGCCGTCCTCGTCGGGCGGGGCCGTCGTCGCGCGAATCAGATCGGCGAGGCGTCGCCCCTCCGCTTCGCCGGCCGGCAGGATCTCGGGGTCGACCCCCATGAGGAGCCCGGTGTACCGCCATAGCTGCACGTACGCCTCGGATTCCTCGGCCGTCACCCGCACGCCGAGCTTGCGGAGGCCTTCGAGGAGCATGAGCGAGAAGAGAAGCGTGGTCGCCGCCATGTCGTGTTGGTTGATCGGCTGCCCCCACGCGCCCGCGTCCCACTTGTTGCTCGCGAGGAGCATGTGCCGGACCTGCGCGTGCATCAGGCGCACGCGCAGCGTGATCTGGTAGCCGTCGGCGCCCGGGCGCATTCCGCCGGGGCGGCAGACGGCCTGCACGAAGCGCGCGGTCTCGTTCAGGCGGCGGGGTGCCTGGTCCTGCATGCGCCCCGAGAACACGAGCGGCTTGTTGCCGCCGGGAGACGCGTAGCCGTGCGGGAGCGAGGAGAGCCCGAGGACGAGCCCGCCCAGGAGGCCCGCGCGCATGAGCACGCGCCCGCCGCGCTCGAGCGTCGGCCAGTCGACCCACGGCGGCACCCGCTCGGTCTCCGCGAAGAGCGCGCGCATCTCCGCCGGCGCGTCGGGGACGCTCGCGACGCCGCGCGCCGCCGCCTCGGTGAAGAGGGACCAGCCGCGCCCCGCCGGCATCACTGCGATGCGGCGGACCACGGCGTCGGCGGGCTCGTCCACGCGGAGGAGCCACGGGCCGAGGCGGTCCACGCGGTCCCCGAAGCGGGCGCGTGCCTGGGCCAGCTGGGTAAAGCGTGTAGGGTACATATTCAAGGGCAGGTCAGCCGAAGAGGGTCTCCTGGACGTCGTTCAGGATCTCTTGGGACTCTTCGGGCGCAAGTTCAAGGGCCGCCGCGAGCGCGTCGATGCCCGCCGCCTCCGCGTGGGCGACGTGATCGTCGACGAACGCGACGCCGGCTGCGAGGCGAAAGGCGAACGAGCGCGCCTCCTGGCCGCGAAGGCGCCGGGCCACCGCGTCGAGCCGCGCCTTCCAGCCCTCCTTCGCGAGCACCGCGTTGAGCTCGCCGAGGAGCTTGCCGATCTTCACCGGCTGCGACCGCGCGCCGGTCAGATCGATCATCGCCTCGCAGCTCGCTGCGAGCTGGCCGAGCTCGGCGTCGCTCACGTTGCCGTCGACCGCGGCCATCAGGAACATCGCCTCGATCGTCGCCTCGAGCTCGTCGGCGAGGGCGCGCTGCTCGCCGCGCATGCTCTTCGGATCGGACTGGCTCAGCGCGTAGGCGTCGACGACGTCGCGCGAGGAGAGTCCAAGGGCCAGCTTCTCGAGGCGAACGTCGAGGACCATGTCTCTCAAGTTACACCGTCCTCGGAGCTTGGTCTTGCCTCAGAGCTTGGTCTTGCCCGCCGAGAGCACCACCTTGAACTCCTCGGGCGTCACCGGCGCCACGGAAAGGCGCGACTTCTTCACGAGCTGCATGTCGGCGAGCTTCGTGTTGGCCTTGATGGACGCGAGCGTGACCGGCGCCTTCAGGGAAGCCACCGGCTCGAAATCGACGGCGCTCCAGTCCTCGTCGGTCGTGGGATCTTGGTACGCCTCGCGCGTCACCCGCGCGATGCCCACGACCTCCTTGCCCTCGTTCGAGTGGTAGAAGAGCGCCAGATCCCCCCGCTTCATGGCGCGGAGGTTGTTCCGGGCCTCGAAGCTCCGGACCCCCTCCCAGGCGGTGCTTCTGTCCTTCACCAGCTGCGCAAAGGCGTACGTGTAGGGCTCGCTCTTGATGAGCCAATAGGCCGGTTTCATTGACCTCTTTGTAGCGCATTGTTCCGGGAAGAAACACCCGCCCGAAGCGTAGTAATGGGCAACCCTTCGTCATGCCTTACCCCGCTTCACCGCCACCTTCGCCCGACACGTACAACCCCTCGGATTCGCAGTCCTCGCTGCCCTCGAGCGCTCCCGCCCCTCGCCCGCGCGCCGACTCTCATGTGCGGGTCCGCCCCGCCTCGACCGGCTTCACCGCCCTGGCCCGCGGCCAGCTGGCGCCGACCCGCCGCGAGGCGCAGCCGCAGTTGCGCGCGTGCGTGGAGGAGCTCGCCACGGAGCAGCAGGCGCTCGGCGAGGCGCTGCGCGCCTTCGACCTCGACGCGATGGACCTACCGCGCGACCCGTCGGTGCACGCCGCCGCGCAGTCGATGACCGAACGCCTCGCCGATCTCGGCGAGCTTCGCAGCGCCCTCGGCGCCGTCTACCTCGACGCGACCGATCCGCGCATGCAGGAGCTCGTTCAGCGGGACTCGGCGCTCAGCGAGTACCTCCGCGGTCTCTACACCTGGTGCCGGGGCGTGCTCCGCGCGTTCGTCGAGCTCGGGCAGGGTCTGCGGACGCTCCACCCCGACTGGTCGCTTCTGCGCAGCCGCCTCGACGACGCGCGCGTCTTCTACATCGAGGAGCTCGAGGGGCAGATCCAGCTCGAGGTCGGGCGCATGCGCCTGCACTTCCCGACGCTCCATGCCGCGCGGGGTCCGCTCTCCGAGCTCGACGCGCACCTGGCCGAGCTGTTCTGGGCGGCGGGCCATCTGGGCCGCAGCCTCGAGAAGCGGTTCGGCTGAGCGCGTCCGTTCCACTCTACTTTGCCGTCACGCGGCTGTCGATGTCGGCGAGCCACGCATCGACGGTCGCGACGCGCTCCTTGAACCAGGCCCGGCCTTCGTAGGTCGCCCGCGCGTCTCGGGCGAGCTTGCGCGCGCGGTCCTTGTCCTTGCCGTTCGTGAAGAGCGCCTGCGCCAGGGCGAAGCGCGCGTCGGCGAGATCCTTGGGGTCGCCGTGGTGCGCCTCGCGAATGCGGAGCGCGTGCTCGAAGGGCTCGAGCGCGGTCACCGCAGGGCCGGCGCGGAGGCGCGCGCGGCCGATGCCCGCGAGGACGCGCGCCGCGCTGGGCGAATCGGGCCCCACCGCCTTGTCGACGATCTCGAGCGCGCGCTCGTGCTGGACGAGCGCGTCCTTCGCCTTGCCCAGCGCGAACAGCGCCTCGCCGACGTGGGAGAGCGTCATGCCGTAGTCCTGGTGCTCCTTGCCCAGCACCTTTTCGACGATCGCCAGCGCCTCGACGTGGTGCGCGGTCGCCAGGTCCGCGCGGCCCCGCGCGAGCTCCGCCTCGCCGAGATCGTTGAGCACCGTCGCGTAGTCAGGCGTCTCCTTACGATTCGCCTTCTCGAGCGTCGCCTTCGCGCGCGCGAGGAGCGGCGCCGCTTCGTCGGCCTTGCCCATCGCGACCAGCACCGTGCCCAGCGTGTCCAGTGGCGCCACGGTGTCCGGGTGATCGCGGCCCGCCGTCGCCTCGGAGAGCGCGAGCGCGCGCAGGAGGTCCCGCCGCGCTTCGTCGTAGCGTCCCAGGCTGAAGAGCTGGTTGCCCGTGTTGTTGAGGTAAGCCGAGAGCTGCGGGTGGCTCGTGCCCAGCGCGCGCGCCGCGATGTCGAGCGCCTGCTTGTCGAGATCGTACGCGTCGTCGAACCGAGCGAGCGACGAGTACACCGTCGCCACGCCGTCCATCGCGCGCGCGACCTTCACGTGGTCGGGGCCGAGCACCTTCTTGTAGAGCGTGATGGCGCGCTCGAGCGCGGCCAGCGCTTCGTCGTTCTTGCCCTGGTGCCACGAGATGGTGCTGAGCGACTCGAGGCGATCGGCCTCGAGCTCGTCGCTGCCGCCGAGCCGCTGGATCGCGAGCTCCGCGTAGCGCGACCACTGGCGGGCCTCGTCGTAGCGCGCCTCCCGCTCTCCGATGAAGTAGACGAGATCGATGAACGCGCGCGCCGCCACCGCGTCGTGACCGGAGGCGAGCGCCGCCTCACCGGCCTGCCGGAGCGCGCGCTCGGCGCGGCGCGAGTCCTCGAGGCGGCCCGAGACGCGACCGTCGAGCGCGAGCGCTTCTGCCTCGAGCGGCAGGTACGCGAGCTCACGCGCCTCGGCGACGACCGGCTCCACGAGCAGGCGCGCTTCGTCGTATTTCCCCGCGTCGTCGAGGGCCTTCACCCGCGCCAGATGGATCCTGGCATCCTGCACGCGATCGGCCTTCGCCGGATCCGACGGCGGGCGCACCCCGGCCTTCAGGGCGACGACGTTCGAGCAGTCGGACAGGCTCGGCAGCGCGAGCGAGGCGTCGACCGCGCGCGCGACGACCTCGCCGTCGGCCTCGGCGAAGAGCTTGCTCAGCGCGCCGAGCTGGCGCAGCTGCGCGTCGAGGCACTCCACGCGTCGGTCGAGCATCTCCTCGCTCTGCTCGCCCCGCACCCGCGTCGCCACGCAAGCCTCGGTGCGCGTCGCGACCCAGCCGCGCGTGTAGGTGTCGAGCGCCTTCTCCGTGCCGTGCCACGCATCGACGGCGTACGCGCGATCGCTCCTTTCGAACGCGGCCTTGATCTGGGCGCGCCGCGGCGCGTCCCACACCCCGGTGAGCTTCTCGCTCGCGCCCGTGCAGAGCTGCGGCTCACGCCTCGCGCCGCGGTAGCCCAGGATGGCGGCGGCGACGATGCCGAGCACGCCGAGCAGGGCGATGACGCGCCGGCGCATCTGGAAGCGCCGCGGCTGAACGGCGGCGAGCAGCTCGTCGATCGACCCGTAGCGCTCGAGTGGATCGGGCCGCAGCCCGCGAAGGAGCGCGGCGCGCACGCGCGCTGGGACGACCGTGTCCTTGGGAGCGTCGCGCACGCGCCCCCGTGCGGTCTCGCGTACGAGCTCCTCGAACGACTGGGCCTCGAAGGGCCGCTCGCCGTAGAGCCCCTCGTAGAGCGAGACGCAGAAGCTGTACTGGTCCGTGAGGACGTTCGCCGGCTTGCCTTCCAGCTGCTCGGGCGACATGTACGCCGGCGTTCCGGCGATCGCGCCCGCTTCGGTGAGCGCCTCGTCGCCCTTGCCGTGCTGGCCGCGGAGGCGCGTGAGCTGGAGCCGGGCCGAGTCCATGCCGGAGCGCTCGACCGGACGCGCGAGCCCGAAGTCGGTGACGAGCACGCGTTCGTCGCTGCCCACCATGACGTTCTCGGGCTTGAAATCCCGGTGAACGAGCCCTGCCGCGTGCGCCGCCGCGAGGCCGTGCCCCGCGTTCGTGTAGACCTCCAGCACCTCGCGCCACGTCCGCGCCTTTTCCTTCAGCCACTTGCCGAGGCTCTGCCCCTGCACGAACTCCATCGCGACGAAGACCTGCCCGTCGGCGGTAGACCCCGCGTCGTACACGCTGACGACGTTGGGGTGCGAGAGCTTCGCCATCGACTGCGCCTCGCGCAGGAGGCGCTTGCCCAGCTCGCCGACGGAGGTGGTCGGCGCCGTCGAGATGTCGCGCCGGAGGAGCTTCACCGCAACCTTGCGATCGAGCTCCGGATCGTACGCGGCGTACACCACGCCCATGCCGCCGGCGCCGACGACGTCCAGGATCACGTACCGCCCGATCTCGTTGCCGCGCGACAGCGGGCTCGCGTCGGCCTCGCTCGTGGGCATGGCGCGGGCCAGCTCGGCCACGAGCTCGCGGCACGCGTCGCAGCCGCCCACGTGCTCCTTGGCCGCGGCGTCCTCGCCGGCGGTCAGCCGCCCTTCGAGAAAGTCGGCGATTTGCCCTTCGTCGAGGCAGCCCACCCCGAGATGCTACTCTCGGATCGGGGCGAAGGATGGCAGAACCGGACACCACCCGAATCTCGGAGCTCCTCGCGACGGGCGCGGCGGCCTGGCCAGCGGTGAAGGTCACGGCCGAGCAGCTCGGCGAGCACCTCGCGCGCGTGGCTCCCGACGGAGTCGACGGCCTCCACGTCGAGGATCTCTACCTCGCGTGCGCCTGCGCGAACAAAGACGATCGCGCGATCCTGGCGTTCGAGTCGAAGTACCTCCACGAGGTGCCGAGCTACGTCGGGCAGATCGACCGCTCGCCGTCGTTCATCGACGAGGTCGGCCAGCAGCTGCGCGAAAAGCTCTTCGTCACGACGAACGAGGGGGGCCGGCCGAAGATCAGCGAGTACACGGGCCGGGGGCCGCTCGGCGCGTGGCTGCGCGTCGTGTGCGTGCGCATCGCGCTCAACCTGCGAAGGCGGCCGAAGCACACCGTCGAGACCGAGGGGGAGCGGGCGCCGGTCCTCCGCTCGACTGCCCCCGATCCGGAGATGGATTTCCTCAAGTCCAAGTACAAGGAGGAGTTCCGCGACGCCTTCCAGGCGACCCTCGCCGAGCTCTCGGGCGACGAGCGCGCCGTGCTCAAGATGCACTACATCGACGGCCTGAATATCGACCAGATCGGGACGGCCTACCGTGTGCATAGAGCGACGGTGGCCCGCTGGCTCGCGCACTCTCGCGAGAAGATTCTGGAGGAGACGAAGAAGCGGCTGGAGGACCGCTTGAAGCTGCAGAGCGCGGAGGTCGATAGCCTCATCGGTCTCGTGCGCAGTCAGCTCGACGTTTCGATCTACAAGTTTCTCAAGAGCTGAGCTGCTGAAACGGCCGCTACCTCCCCATGCGCGCGGCGACGGAGGGCGTCGCGCCCCGTCCCGCCGCTCCTTTCGGGATGATCTGCCGCACGGATCCGGCGTTCCTCGAGCGGTTTGCCCCGTAAGACGCTAAGGTCGTGTGCGGCACGACCCCTGCTGTGCCGTGAAGACCGCGGCAGGGGCGGTGGAGGCGACATGCGAACGCTCACTCCGATCATGCTCGCCGCAGCCGTCGCGTTTGCCGCGATCGCTTGCGGACGCTCGGGGTTGCTCGAGGACGGGCAAGGTTTCGCGATCGACGGACCGGGCGGCTCTTCGTTGGGTGGCTCGGGTAAAGATGGCGGCGGAGACGGCGCCACCGAGGACGGCGGTCTCGACGCGCTCGATCCCGCCGCCGATCCGCCCACCGTACATATCGGCGAGAAGGTCGTGCCCAACGTCCAACAGATCGTCGCGGGCGAATCGCACGCCTGCCTGCGCGACAAGAAGAGCCGCGTCTTCTGCTGGGGAGGGAACGGTGAGGGCGACCTCGGTACCGGCAGCACGGACGATTTCGTCCCGACCGCCGTTCGCGTCAACGGTCTCCCCGACATCGTCCGGCTCGCTTCGGGGATGCACCATACCTGCGCGCTCGGCGTCGACCAGAGCGTCTGGTGCTGGGGAAGCGACAAGGACGGCGAGCTCGGCAACGGCAAGCGCCAGGCGTTCTTCTCGACCCCGCAGCAGGTCGTCACGCAAAAGCTGCCCGTCGCGATCACCGCGGGCGGTTGGCACACGTGCGCGACGGACGCCGACGGCGAGCTCTCTTGTTGGGGCCGTAACACGGCCGGCGAGTGCGGCCGCCTGGGGGCCGATCGCTTCCTCGTGCCTACGCCCGTCCCCACGATGGGCAAGGGCGTCGGCGCCATCACGGCCGGCACGTGGCACACCTGCGGCGTCTTGCCGGACGGAACGGTCCGGTGCTTCGGGCGCAACGAGGACGGGCAGCTCGGGATGGGGGATACGGGCGCGTTCGAGACGCTCCCGCAGGTCGTCCTCAACGTGGCAGGCGCGACGTACCTCATGGCGGGCGACGACCACACGTGCGCGCTCACGACCTCCGACCGGATGTGGTGCTGGGGGGACGGGTTCCTGGGCGAGCTCGGCAACGGACGGGGCCAGGGGGGCGGTGGAGTGCCGACGCCGGTGGTCCATGCGGCCGAGGTGGTTCACGCGTCGGGCGGGCTCGAGCACACGTGCGCGGCGCTCCGGAGTGGCCGCGCGCAGTGCTGGGGCAAAGGACTGCAGGGGCAGCTCGGCAACGGCGACACGGCTCTCATGTCGGCGGTCCCGGTCGAGGTGCGAGGTATCGTGGACGCGGTCCAGGTGGCCACCGGTTCCCAGTTCTCGTGCATCGCGCACGCGGGGCGCGGCGCGGCGTGCTGGGGTGCGAGCCTCGGCGGTCAGCTCGGGCACGGTTTGAAGGATGACGAGTTCCAGACCACCGCCGTCGAGGTGCAGGGGCTCTGAGGGGCGTCGCGCGTCGCGTCGCGCCGCGCTGTTTCGTTCAAGGTCGCCCGGCGCGGGCCGTTCGCCAGGGCGATGGACTTCGCCCGCATCCTCGCCGACGCCGTCGCCCGGCAAGGGGCGCCGACGCCGTTCGCAGACGCCGTCGCTGCCTTCGAGCAAGGGGTGACGCGGGCCGCCGTCGCTGCGGCGGCGCGCGAGGTGCCCATGTGGGCGCACGTCCTCCATGTCTCGCCTTCGTGCAGCGAGCGCGAGCTGCGCGCGGCGTTCCGACGTCGTGCGTTCGAGACCCACCCCGATCGCGCCAGGGGCTCGGCAGGCGCGTTCCTCGAAGCGCAGCGCGCCCTTGCCGACGGCCTCGCGGCGCTCGCGCTGGCCGGGGTCGGTGGGGCCAGCGCGATGCGGTAAACTCCGCCGCGTGAGCTACAAGGCCGACTTCCGACGCTCCCTCGAGGCGAACCCCGGGCGCGTGCACTTCGCCGCGCATAGCCACCATCTCTGGCCCGACGTGAGCTTCGACGCGCATGCGCAGGCGTGGCTCGACGCGGCTGCGCTCGCCGATCGCAAGTGGGACAAGGTCTTCGGCGAGGTCATCCCGCGTGCGCAGAGGCAGATCGCGCGCATGCTGACGCTCCCCGATCCCGAGACCCTCGCGTTCGCGCCGAACGTGCACGATCTCTTCCTGCGCATCGTGTCGTGCCTGCGCAGGCCGCCGCAGGGGCGGCCGCTGCGCGTGCTGTCGACCGACGCGGAGTTCCACTCGTTCGCGCGGCAGAGCGCGCGCTTCGAGGAGGACGGCGAGATGGCGGTCACGCGCGTCGCCGCCGAGCCTTTCGCGACCTTCACCGAGCGCTTCGCCCGAGCGGCCGCGGACGGCGAATGGGACCTCGTCTACGTGAGCCACGTCTTCTTCAGCTCCGGGTACGTCGTGCCCGATCTGCCGCGCATCGTCGCCGCGGTTCCCTCGAAGGACACCTTCGTCGTCGTGGACGGCTACCACGCATTCGCGGCCATGCCGGTCGATCTGTCTTCGGTCGCTTCGCGGATTTTCTATGTTGCGGGCGGGTACAAGTACGCGATGGCCGGCGAGGGGTGCTGCTTCGTGCACGCGCCGCCGGGCTACGGCGCGCGGCCCCGCGACACCGGGTGGTTCGCGGCCTTCGGCGCGCTCGAAGGGGCGCAGGCGACCGATCGCGTGCCGTACGCGCCGGGTGGCGCCCGCTTCATGGGGGCGACGTTCGATCCGACGGCGATCTACCGCCTGGACGCGGTGCTCGCGTGGCTCGAGCGCGTCGGCCTCACGCCGGCCAAGATCCACGAGCACGCCCACGCGATGCAGGCGGTCTTCCTCCGCGAGCTCGCGAGAGGCCCGTCGCCGCTGGAACCGTCGCAGCTCGTCGTGCCGATGTCGGAGCCCAGCCGAGGCCAGTTCTTGACGTTCCAGACCGCGCGGGCTGCCGAGCTGCATGCGCGACTCCTGGCCGCCAACATCGTCACGGACGTCCGCGGCGATCGGCTGCGTTTCGGCTTCGGCGTGTACCACGACGAGGACGACGTCGTCGCCGGGGCAGCCCGGGTCCGCGCGGCGCTCGGCTGATACGTCCGAGGTCCGCGGTTCTCCCCACGGAAGCGGCGTTTCGCGGGTCGAAGAAGCGCTCGGGAACTCCCGGGGTGCGGCCGTGTCTCGTTCGGGGCATGCGGACGGAATCCCAGATCGACCCCGCGCGTAGGACGTAGACAAGACATGGCCGCTCTCGTCTGGAAAATCTCCACGTTCGCGGCGCTCGGCGCCGCCGCCTACCTCGCCTTTCATCCGCTCCGCGGCTCACCTGCGATGGCGACCGAGGGGACCAAGCCGGCGCTCTGCAGCGGCCCGGCGACGAAGTCCGCCACCGGCTCGCTCTTCGGCTGGTTCGGGAGCACGCCGGCCGCCGCGGCGGAGGCGGCGCCCCCCGGTTCCCCCGCGAGGCTGCTCGAGCAGCTGCGAACCGCGCGCACCGCGTCGTCGACGTGCGAGGCCGTGCGCGCGCTGGGGCCCGTGGCCGACGAAGAAGCCACCTCCGCCATCGCCGACGTCGCCCAGCACGGTCGCATCGACGCGCGCGAGTGCGCGGTCCAGGCGCTCGGCACCGTGCGCCTCGCCTCGGCGCGCAGCTGGCTATCCGATCTGCTCGCCGACAAGGACAGCCAGATCCGGCGCGCCGCCGTGGAGGCGCTCGCCGTCCGCCCGGACGACGCCGAGGCACGGAGCCTCGTGCTCGGCGTGGCGCGATCGGGGGACAAGGAGCTGCGCATGGCCGCGATCCTCGCCCTCGGCAACGCGCACGCGAAGGAGGCGACGCCGCTGCTCCTCGAGGCAATGGACACCGCCGATCTCGGCCTGCAGCGCCAGCTCGTCTCGGCGATCGGCGCCGCCGGCGACGCGACCGCCGTCGAGGCGCTCGCGAAGATCTCGCGTGAAGGCGCGGTCAGTGTCCGCTCCGAGGCGCTCTCGGCGCTCGGCAAGATCGGCGGCGACCAGGCCGTCGGCGTCCTGGCGTCGGCCCTGCAGGGCGCCAGCGGCAACGATGTGCGCCTCGCCGCGTCGGCGCTCGCCGAAATCGGCGACGATCGCGCCCGCAAGGCGCTCCTCGACGCGGCGACCGCGGACCGCCGGGACGTCGCAGGCGCCGCGCTCGACGCGCTCGTCGACGTCGACGGTCCCGAGGTGCGCGCCCTCATGCTGAAGAACCTGTCCTCGCACGCCACCGAAGGTCACTCGGCGGCGGCGCGTTACTTTCATTCCCATCCCGACGAGTCCGTCGTCGCCGAGCTGGCCGCGCTCGCGCGCCACGGCGGCGGCCGCGAATCGAGCGTCGAGGCGATGAGCGCGCTCGGTGCGATCGGCGGCAAGGAAGCGCTGGCGGCGCTCTCGGACCTCGCGTCGCAGTCGGGCACCTCGCAGGCCTCCGCCCTCCAGCAGCTCGCCGCGACCCCGTCCGGCCGCGACGAGGCGCGCAAGATCTCGCTGTCGCTCATCCGCAGCGGCGGGCCGGCCGCGCACACCGCGCTGCAGCTCCTCGCCGAGGACGGCTCGTCCGAGGGCCGCCAGGCGCTGCTCGATGCCGCACGTGCCGGCGACGGGATGAGCAGCGAGGCGATGAGCGCGCTCGCGCGCCGCGGCGATCCGGCGTCGGTGAAGGCGCTCGGGGATCTCGCGCAGTCCGGCAAGGACGCGCGCACAAAGTCCGAGGCGCTCTCGGCGCTCGGCCAGTCCGGCGACCCCGCCGTGGCCGGCACGCTGACGCGCGCGCTCAAGGACGGCGACGCGCAGGTGCGTCGCGCGGCGATGGATGGCCTCGCGACGCTCGGCGGCCCCGAGGCCGAGAAGGCGGTGCTCGAGGCCACGTCGAGCCCCGACAAGGAGCTCCGCGCTGCTGCGGTTCACGCGCTGGGTCGGAACCCGTCGTCACCCGCCGCCGCCGCGCAGCTCGAGAGGCTGGCGTCCGATCCGGATCGCGAGGTCGCGAACGCCGCGTTCTACGGCCTCGCCTCGAACGCGCCCGACAAGGCCGCCAAGATCGCCGAGACGCAGATGAAGAGCGCCGACGTGGACACCCGGCGCATGGCCGTCCAGGTGAGCCACATGCTCGAGCCCGACCGCGCGCGCGAGCTGCTCCTCACCGGTCTCGCCGACGCCGATCCCACCGTCGCCTCCGTCGCCGCGCGCAACCTCGGCATGATCGGCGATTCGGCGTCGCAGAACGCGCTCGCCGCTCTCCTCACGCGCGAGGACGCCAACCCCGAGGTCCGGCGCGCCGCCGCCGACACCCTCGGCGAGATCGGCGGCGACACCGCCCGTCGCTTCGCCGACCTCATCGCGAAGCTGGGCTCCAGCGCCCACCACGACGGCGTCATCGCCGATCGCGAGGAGTAGACGTGCGAATAGCCGCGATGGCGCCCATGACGTGTGGGCGCACCGCGGCTATTGCGTCGCGTCGCGTCTCTACTTCGCGGCGAACGTGACGTGGAACGCGCTGGTCGTGCCGGTCTTCTTGCCGAGCGCGATGGGCCGCTGGACGCCGTGCACCGCGTCGATCGCGCCGATGAGCTGCGCGTAGCTCGCGGCGTCGTCGGTGTGGAGGACGAGGCGATCGAGCTCGCGGTCGGCCGTGCCCTTGTGTTTGCCCCACTGCCCCCACTCCTTCGCCACCTCGGCCTCGAGACCCGGAAAGTGGACGACCTTCGCCTTGCCGATCGTGTCGACGACGTCCTTGCGCGGGATCTCCGTGCGCGCGAGCTCGGTGCCGCCCTCGCTCCACCACAAGCTGAACTTCGCCGGATCGCGCATCTCGACGTGCATCACGCGAGGAGGGGCGCACTCGGCGCCTTCGCATGGCGGGGTGTCGGTGCCGGGCACCTGCGCGTTCGCCTCGACGCGGCTCATGTGGACCCACACGGCCGTGATGAGGAGAAACGAGATCGTCACCATGAGCAGATCGATCATCGGGATCATGTTGATCTCCGTGTCGAGCGCCTTCCTGCCGCCGCCACCGCCAACCGCAACCGCTCCAGCCATGTGAGCACCTCCGCGTCGATGGACACCCCGCGGCAGCCCGAGCGTGGGTCGACGGGCCCCAATTTCCGCCCGATGCGATGCGCGGGAACTTCTGGCGAGCCCAGCTGTCGACCCGGAGATGGACGCTGAGTTTCGTCCCTCGTTGCACGATCGCCTGTGCGACTCCGGAGTAGAGGGCCAGCTGGCTTCTCTGGCGCTCCACGCGTCGCTCCTCTTCATGTTCGCCACCGCGATGGCGACGATGGGCGAGGACGATCGCGAGGAGATCGAGCGCGATCGCATCTCGCTGATGCGCGCCTACCTCGACGCGCCCGCGTCGGCCGAAGAGGGGCGTGAGGCGCCCGCACCGCAGCTCACGGCGACTGGCCAGCCCGGCGTCGGCGATCCGCGCAAACCGCCGGGGCGCCAGGGCTGGGGCGACAAGGGCGAGATGGGCAAGCGCGACGCGTCCACGCGGGGGCATTGGAGCGCGAAGGGGACGGCGTCCAGGGAGGCGGCGACCCTCGCGCGCGCCCGCGAGCAAGAGGAGGCCGCGACCTTCGGCATCATCGGCATCCTCGCGCAGCACGCTTTCGACGACGCGAACGCGCCGGTCGCGCCATGGGGCGCGGTCCTCAACGGCGCCGACGGCGAGAACCACATCGGCAACGACTGGGCCCCTACGATCGACGACGCCGTCGGCGACGGGCTCGGCCTCTCGGGGGGCGGCGAAGGCGGCGGCGGGAAGGGCGAGGGGATCGGCCTCGGCAACATCGGCACGCTCGGCCACTGCGGACCCGGCTGCGTTGGCCGCGGTCTCGGTTACGGCAAGGGTGAAGGGCGCCTCATCGGAGGTCACGCGACCAAGGCGCCGAGCATCCGGTGCGGTGGCCACGTGGATCCGGTGACCGGCACGGTTCGCGGGGGCTGCACGACGCAGGTGAACGGGCGCCTGCCCCCTGAGGCGATCCAGCGCGCCGTCCGCCAAAATTTCGGCCGCTTCCGCATGTGTTACGAGCCGCACCTCCTCGTCTCGCCGTCGCTCGCGGGGCGCGTGAGCGTCAAGTTCGTCATCGACCGCTCCGGCGGCGTGGTCGTCGCAGAGGACAACGGCAGCGATCTGCCGAACGCCGACGTCGTCTCGTGCACCGTCAGGGCGTTCTCGGGCATCTCGTTCCCGCAACCCGAAGGGGGGATCGTGACCGTCGTCTACCCGCTCGTCTTTTCGCCCGAGTGATCAGCCGTAGGCGCGGAGCATCGCGAAGACGAGCACGCCGGTGACCGAGACGTAGAGCCAGGCGGGCAGCGTGTAGCGCGAGATCTTCTTGTGCTGCGGGAAGCGCCCGGAGAGCGAGAAGAAGAAGCTCGAAAAGATCAGCGGGAGGACCACCGCCGACAGGAGAATGTGCGAGACGAGGATGAAGAAGTAGAGGGGTCGAATCGCACCTTGGCCCTGGAACTTCGAGTCGCCGTGCACCGAGTGGTAGACGATGTACGAGACGAGGAAGAGGGCCGACGATCCGAGCGCGCCGAGCATGCGCCGCGCGTGCTCCGCCACCCGCCGCGCCCTGATCGCGCGCAGCGCGAGCACCAGGAAGACGGCGCTCGTGCCATTGAGCAGCGCGTTCAGCGCGGGAAGCCACCCGACCCACTCGGGCGCCTGCGTCGCCCGGCCGTGGCCGTAGATGACGACCACCAGCATCCCGAGAGCCGCAGCGCTGACGCCGAGGATGACGGTGACCGCACGCTTGGGGCTCACGCCTTTCAGCGCGGCGAGCTGGACGGGACTTTGCGACGCCATCGAAGCTTGTGCTTAGGGAAAGACGGTCCCGGGCACAAGGCCCGCTGCTAGAATCGACCCCCATGAGCGAGCGCACCGCGCACGTCGACACGTTCGCCCGCGACCGTCTTCCGCCTCCCGAGCTGGCGCCCGACCTCGACTGGTCGAGCTCTCCCGTCTACCCCGCGCGCCTCAACGCCGCGACCGAGCTGCTCGACGGCGCGCTCCGCCGCGGCTGGGGCGATCGCGTCGCGTTTCGCGAGGGCGAGGGCGCCGTGACCTACGCCGAGCTGCTCACGCGTGCGAGTCGCGTTGCGAGCATGCTCGTGAACGAGCACGGGCTCGTGCCGGGTGGCCGCGTGCTCTTGCGGGCGCCGAACACCATCGGCCTCGTCGTGGCGTGGTTCGCGGTGCTCAAGGCCGGCGGGATCGTCGTCGCCACGATGCCGATGCTCCGCGCGCGCGAGCTGACCTACATCGTCGAGAAGGCGAAGGTGTCCCTGGCACTGTGCGACGAGGCGCTCGAAGAGGAGCTCGCGCACGCCGGGTGCCGTACGGTGCTGCGTCTGGGCGAGCTCGAGGCGCGCTCGGCGTCCGCGTCACCCGAATTCAGCGGAGTCGACACCGCTGCGGACGACATCGCGCTCATCGCCTTCACCTCCGGCACGACCGGCCTCGCGAAGGGCGCGATGCATTTTCATCGCGATCTGCTGGTCGTCGCCGATCTCTTCTCCCCCGAGATCCTGAAGCCGACGATGGACGACGTTTTCTGCGGCTCGCCGCCGATCGCCTTCACGTTCGGCCTGGGGGCGTTGCTCCTCTTTCCGATGCGCGTCGGGGCGTCGACGGTCCTCGTCGCGAAGCCCACACCGGACGCGCTCCTCTGCGCGATCGCGCGCGACAAGGCGACGATCGTGTTCACGGCGCCGACGATGTTCCGCGCGCTGTGCGAAATCGTCGCCAAGTACGACCTGCGGTCGTTGACGAAGGCCGTCTCGGCCGGCGAGACGCTCCCCGCGGTGACGTACGAGGCGTGGCGGAAGGCCACCGGCATCCGGATCATCGACGGCCTCGGCTCCACCGAGATGCTCCACATCGTCGTCGCCTGCGCGGGCGACGACATCCGCCCGGGCGCCACCGGCAAGGCGCTCCGTGGTTACGAAGTCCGCGTCGTCGACGACGAGCTGCGGACGGTGCCGCCCGGTACCGTCGGTCGCCTCGCGGTGCGCGGCCCGACCGGGTGCCGCTACCTCGACGATCCGGCGCGCCAGAGGCAGTACGTGCAAGACGGCTGGAACCTCACCGGCGACGCCTACATGATGGACGCGGACGGCTACTTCTGGTTCCAGGCCCGCGCCGACGACATGATCGTCTCCGCCGGCTACAACATCTCCGGCCCCGAGGTGGAGGCGGTGCTCCTCGAGCACCCCAAGGTCAAGGAGTGCGCCGTCGTCTCCGCGCCCGACGAGGCGCGCGGCTTCATCGTGAAGGCCTTCGTCGTCCTGCGCGACCCGACCCACGCCAGCGATGCGACGACCAAGGAGCTGCAAGAGCACGTCAAGGCGACGATTGCACCTTACAAGTATCCGCGCGCGATCGCCTACGTCGACGCGCTCCCCAAGACCGAGAACGGCAAGATGCAGCGCTACAAGCTGCGTGCGCCGCCGCCGGCAGACTAGCGACCGCGCCGACGCTCAAGCGCCGTAGGGCGGCCCGACCGCACGAGCCCACGGCGATTTTGCCGCGGACTGTTTTCGTCAGGGTTCTGAGGCGTTCGGCGACTGCCGAGCTTGTCAAGTCATAGACGTATCATTGACAAAACTTAGACAAATCTTAGATAGAGCGGACGAGTTTCTTTCAATCAGGAGGTTCTCCCATGCGCTCTTCATCTCATCTCTCGTTCGCCATGATCGGGGTGCTCGCGGCCGTCGCAGCTTGCAGCTCCTCTCCGTCCTCGGACACCACCGCGGATGCCGGCTCGTCGGGCACGTCGGGCTCGTCCGGCACGTCGGGCTCGTCCGGCGCCACCGACAGCGGCACCGACGCGCCCGCGCTGAAGGACATCGTCGACACGGCGGTCGGCGCCGGCAGCTTCACCACGCTGGTCGGCGCGGTAAAGGCCGCGGGCCTGGAGAGCACGCTTCGCGGGACCGGGCCGTTCACCGTCTTCGCCCCGACGGACGCGGCGTTCGGCAAGGTGCCGGCGTTCCTCACCGCGAAGCTCGTCACGGCGCCCTACAAGACGGAGCTCGGCCTCATTCTCAAGTACCATGTGCTCTCGGGCCGCGTGAAGGCGGCGGACGTGCTCGGCAAGAAGCAGTCGGTCGCGTCGGTCGAAGGGGGCAAGCTCTCGGTGGACGGTACGAGCGGCAAGGTCGTCATCAACGGCGCGACGAACGTGACGGCCGCCGACGTCCTCGCGTCGAACGGTGTCATCCACGTCATCGACGGCGTCTTGCTCCCCACCATCGTAGACACCGCGGTGGGCTACGACGACGGCACCAACAAGTTCAGCACGCTCGTCACGGCGGTGACCGCGGCGGACCTCGGCGCCACGCTGGGCGGCCCCGGCACCTTCACGGTCTTCGCGCCGACCGACGCGGCCTTCGCGGCGCTCAAGACCAAGCTGGGCGACGCCGCCTTCAACGCGATCCTCGCCGACAAGGCGAAGCTCACGAAGATCCTGACCTACCACGTGCTTCCGGCGACGGTGTTTGCGAAGGACGTAACGTCCGGCCAGGTCGGCACGGTCGAGGGGACCGATAAGCTCACGATCACCGTGACGGGCGGCGACGTCACGATCGCCGACAGCACCGCCACGGCGGCCAAGGTCATCCTGACGGATCTGCCGAATAGCAACGGCGTCATTCACGCGATCGACAAGGTTCTCCTCCCGCCGGGCATCTGAGTCGCCTCGAGCAGGGAACCCGCGACGGGGCGTCGAGACATCGGCGCCCCGTCGTTCTTTTCTTCCGTCCCGCTCAGCCGCCTCGCATCGCGACGACGGGTGACACGCGGGCGGCGCGGAGCGCGGGGAAGAAGCCTCCGAGCACGCCCATCCCCGCCGCGAAGAGCAGCGACGTCAGGATGATTTGCGGGGTCGGATCGAAGCTGAAGACGATCTCCGACCAGCTCGCGAAGTTCATCATCGAGAACTTCACCATGCCCATACACAGGGAGGCGAGCACGCCGACGACGCCGCCGAGCATCGCGAGCGCGATCGATTCGAGGAGGAACGACGTCAGGATGCTCGTTCGCGAGAAGCCGAGCGCGCGCAGGGTGCCGATCTCGCGCTGGCGGTTCGCCACCGCCGCGTACATCGTGATCATCGCGCCGATCATCGCGCCGATCGAGAAGAAGACCGAGATGAGCGTCCCCAGCGCGCCCACGAAGGTGCTCGTGCCGGACGACTGGCGCTCGAAGTACTCGGTCTCGCGCATCGCGAGGTAGCCGAGCTGCTTGTCGCCCTCGATCGCCATCTTGAAGCCGTCGAACGACGCCGGCGACTCGAGGCGCACGCGCACCGACGACGTGCTCGCACCGCGGGCATACGAAGCGCGGAGGGTATCCACGTCGACCCACACCTCGGACTCGAACGACGAGCCACCCGCGTCGAAGACGCCCACGACCTTCACCGGGCGGTTTTTCCGCAGGTCGAACGACTCGTCGAGCTCCGTCCCCTTGAACCGGCCGCGGATGCGCTGGCCGACCAGGACCTCGTCGCTGCCCGGCCGCGGCGCGCGTCCGGCGACGACGTGGATCTCGGGGCGGAACTTCATCACGTTCTCGGGGACGCCGCGGATCTGCACGTTGGTGAAGCCGGACGCGCCGATCTTCTCCATCGCGCCGACGACGATGACCTCGCCCACGCCGAGCGGCGAGCCCTTCTCGTCCTTCTTCACGCCCGCGGCGCCGAGGATGACGTTGACCGCCGAGACGTCGAGGTTGCTGCTGAGCTCGTTGTCGCTCCCTTTGCGAAGGACGATGGCGTTGTCGTCGCGGCCCGAGACACCGAGCGTCTTCTTGATGCCGGCCGACAGCATCAGCGCAGCGGCGAGCACGAACACGACGAGCGCGATGCCGAGCGCCGTCGCCAAGGTCGTGGTCTTGCGGACGGCGAGGCTTCGGATGTTGTAGCGAATGGGGATCATCAGGCCACCCTCCGGAGCGCGTCGACGACTTTGAGCTTGGACGCGCGGTACGCCGGGATCGCCGCGGCGACGGCGCCGAGGCCGAGCGCCAGGGCGGCGGCAGCGACCGTGGCCTTCGGATCGATGCGGAAATACGGGAAGTAGGAGCCCATGTTCTCCTCGATCCACTTTCCCATCCCCTCTTGCACGAAGGGGTAGGCGAGCGCGATGCCGAGCGCGCCGCCCAGCGCCGCGATCAACATCGACTCGAACGCGATGAACGACGCGATGTGCCTTCCGCTGAAGCCGAGCGCCTTCAGGACGCCGTACTCGTTGGTGCGCTCGCGCACGCCCATCGCGATCGTGTTGCCGAGGACGAGCATCATGATGACGAGGATGACGACGGAGATGATGTCGACGGCAGTGAGCACCGCCGAGAACATCGCGAGGAACGACGCGTTGAAGGAGTGCTCGTCCTGGCTGAGCGTCTGCGTCTCCTTCTCGTCGAAGATCTTGTCGAGCGCGACGCCGATCGACGCCGACTGCGAGGGCTGGTCGACGCGGCTCACGACCCAGCCGATGGTGTCCTTGCGGTTCTGCGGGAGGTTGTCGTTCAGGTAGTCCCAGCGGAACAGGAACGTCGAGCGATCGACGACCTTCGACTTGGCTTCGTACAGGCCGACGATGTGGAAATCCCAGTCGCCGGGCTTGGGGTAGATGCCGCTCGAGAGGATGACCTTGTCCCCCACCTTCCAGCCCATCTTCTTGGCGAGGACGTCGCCGATGATGGCGGCCTGCGGGTCGTGGAGGAACGTCTCCAGCTGATCCTTTTGGACCCCGACGTCGTCGTAGACCTGAAAATACGTGGTCGGATCGATCGCCATCGCGGCGAAGAACTCGTGGTCGTGCTTCTCGTCCTTGCCGCCGAACCAGTTCGCGTACGTGGCCACCTTGATGTGCGGCGCGCTGCGGACGTCGTTGATGTAGCGGAGCGGCAGGGGCTGGACGAACGTGATCTTGTGACGGGTGACGACGCGGTCCTTCGACGCGTACTCGGCGCCCGACGTCCAGGCGAACACGATGGTGCGGAGGAGCAGGAACGTGAGGATCGCGACGGCTACGCCGACGATGGTGAGGACGGCGCGGAACTTGTTCCGGAGGATGTTCCTCGCGGCCAGGGAGGCGAGGTTCACTTGAGCTTGCCCTTGTCGAGGTGGCGGATGAGCGTCGCGCGCTCGGCGGCGGCCGGATCGTGCGTGACCATCACGATCGTCTTGCCCAGCTCCTTGTTCAGCTTCTCGAGGAGGTTCAGGATCTCGTCGGCGCTCGTGCGATCGAGGTCTCCCGTCGGCTCGTCGGCGACGATGATCATCGGATCGTTCACGATGGCGCGTGCGATGGCGACGCGCTGCTCTTGGCCGCCGGAGAGCTGGCGGGGGAAGTGCGTCATTCTGTCCTCCAGGCCGACGACGCGGAGCGCGGTCTGGGCGCGCTTGCGGCGCTCACTGGACGCGACGGACGTGAGGAGCAGCGGGAGCTCCACGTTCTCGATGGCGGTGAGCACCGGCAGGAGGTTGTAGCTCTGGAAGACGAAGCCGATGGTGTTCGAGCGCCACTTGGCGAGCTCGCCCTCGCTCATCTTGTCGAGGCGCTTGCCGTCGATCTCGAGCGTGCCGCTCGTCGCGCTGTCGAGGCCGGCGATGAGGTTCAGGAGCGTCGACTTGCCCGAGCCCGACGGGCCCATGAGCGCCTCGAACGAGCCCTTGTTCACGTCGAGATCGAGGTTTTCCAGGATGCGGAGCTTCTCGCCGCCGCGCTCGTACGTCTTGCCGAGGCCGCGCAGCTTGATGAGGACCTCCGCGGTCGCGGCGGACTCCTTCTTCTTGTCGGCGCTCTTGTCGGCGCTCTTCCCGTTGCCCGTCTCGGTCGTGGCTTCCGTCATGACGATTCCCCTTTTTCTTTGATCGGCTGCCCGTCGGCGAGCGCGGCAGGCGGCGATTTGATGAGCTTGGTGCCGGGCGCCGGTCCGTCGAGGAGCTCGAAGCCTCCTCCGAAGGAGGGGCCGAGCCTGATCGCAACCTGGCGCGCCTTGCCGTTGTCCACGACGAAGGTGACCTTG
The DNA here is from genome assembly GCA_025359105.1 of Myxococcales bacterium. Lineage (GTDB taxonomy): Bacteria > Myxococcota_A > Polyangia > Polyangiales > Polyangiaceae > JANYHK01. The sequence goes on from JANYHK010000061.1 coordinate 47,696, forward strand.
GCGCCGGCGCGATCGGTGACGGCGGACGCGGGTATGACCTTCTTCGGCGGCTCCGCGAGGTCCTTCACGTCGAGGGGCTTCGCGAGGAAGCTCACGCGCGCGGCCATCTCGGGCAGGGCGCCGCTCTCGGCGTCGACGAACCGGACCTTGACGGTGCCGCTCGCCTTCGCGCGGTTGAGGCGCGGGCTCACCTCGACGACCTCGCCGCGCTTGCGCTTGTCGGGGTAGGCGTCGAGGACGACCTCGCACGGGGCCTTGGGCTTCGCCATGCCGAGGCGCGCCTCGGGCACGTCGACCTCGACGAGGAGCGACGCGAAGTCGGCGAGCTGCACGAGCTCGGCGTTGAGGGTCACGACGTCCCCCACGGCGGCGGGTTTGGTGACGGCGGTGCCGTTGATCGGCGCCGGGATGGTCATGTTGCCGAGGTTGACGACGAGCGAGCTCATCTCTGCGTGCGCGGCGCCGGCCTCGGCGTCTGCGGCGCTCGCCTCTGCTTCGGCGGCGCGCACCTGCTCGCCGAGCGCGTTCACGCGGGCTCCGAGATCGTCCGCCGTCGCCGCCGACACCGCGCCGCTCGCGACGAGCTTCTTCTCGCGCTCCCACTGCTGCGAAATCTCGGCCACGTTGGCCTTGGCGACGAGCACCCGCGCGCGGGCCGTCTGCGCGCGCGCCCGCGCCGCCGCGACGCGCGCCTGGGCCGCCGCGACCGCGCTCTTCTGGTCCGAGGGATCCAGCTCGAACAGCACGGCCCCGGCCTTGACGCTGTCGCCCTCCTTCAGGTTCACCTTCGCGATGCGCCCGGTGACCTTGGCGCCGACCTTGGCCACCACCTGCGGGATGACGTAGCCGGTGGCTGTGAGATCGACGGTCGCCTGCGCGGGCGAAACCATGGCCACCTCGGTCGTCTCGACCTCCGTCTTGAAGACCTTCGCCTCGAAATACGGCACTGCGACGACCCGGATCCCCACGCCCGCCGCCGCGATGAGCGCGGCAGCAACGAGCCACCGGCCGAGGCGCCGCGGCGGGGGCGGCTCCTCGCGCGAGATGCGGAGCGAAGCGAGATCGTCGGAGAGGTGGTCGTTCATGGGGCCCGGCCGCGGCAATCTAGCCTTGTTGGGGGCAGGCTGCCACGGGCTCCGGGGGGCTCTAGTCGGCCTGCGGCGCGAGGGCGAGCTTGTTCTTCGCCATCTGTCCGACCTTCGCCCGCCCCGCCTTCTTGACGACCTCGCTCAGGAGCTCGCGGCCGAGGGGGTGACGCCCCTCCACGAAGTGGAAGCCGAGGTAGTACATCTCCTCGGGCCCCACCGCGCGATCCTTGCGGAGCGCGCCGGCCAGATCGTAGCCGCGCGACAGGAGCGTGGAGAGCTGGCGCAGCGCCTCGTCGGTCGCCCGGGCGCCGGGCCGCGTGTCCTTCGCGCTCTTGCCGAGCTCGAGGGACGCGAGCAGGTAGCGATCGTCGTCGGTCGCGCGATCGGTGCGGCAGAGGAGGCCGAGGACCGTGGCCGCCTTGTCGTCCCCCTTCTTGCGGAGCTTGTGACCGAGCTCACGCAGCGCCTTGGCGACCGCGTCGGGATCGGCGTCGCGCACCACGTCGAGCATCGCCTCCCAGCCGCGCGCCGAGTCGCCTAGTTTCTCGATTGCCTGCTCGAGGAGCTGCTTGCGCACCGCGGGGCTCATCTTCTTCGCGCTCGGGCGCAGCACGTTGCGGATCATCCACCCGCGATCGGCGTCCTCGGTTTCGAGGAGCGCCTTGGCGAGGAGCGGCACCGCCTCTTCCTTGCCGGTAAGCGCCTGTGCGGCGAGCTCGGCGCGGCGGCGGTCCACGGCGGACATGAGCTTCACGAGGACCTTCGCCGCGTCGGCGCCGCCCTGGCGCCCGAGCTGGTCGATCACGAAGCGCGCGCGCTCGAGATCGGGGTGCGCGACGAGCTGCTCGAGGTGCTTGGTCACCGCCGCGGTCGACGGCAAATTCAGGCTTCCCAGCGTGTGGAGGGCGGTGTGGGCCAGCGTGCGATCGGGCGAGCCGGCGCACTCGAGGAGCACGTCGACGACCTTCGGCGCATCCTTCCTCTCGGCCAGCGTGAAGCGGAGCGCGATGAGCGCTTCCTGCCTCACGCTCGGCGGCGACTTCGCGTCGCGCGCGTACATGAGGAGGGTCGTCATGGCCTTCTCGTCCTCGAGGTAGCCCAAGATCTTGATGGCGGCAGCCATGGCCGCTTCGCTCTTCTTGTCCTTGCTCTTGGTCTGCTTCTCGAGAAACTTCTCGGTCTCGGTGAGGTAGCTGCGGCGGCGGTTGCCGTCGGCCTCCTTGATGCGCTGGCGCATCGCGATGGCGGCGCTCTTCGCCGCTTCGCCATCCGAGCCCGCGAGGCCGGCGAGGAGCGCGGTGAACGCGTCCTTTCCGCCGAGGAGGGCGAGGACGTGGTCGAGCGCTCTGTGCTCCTCGGGGGTCGCCGTCGCCATGCGCGCGCGGATGACCGGCACGACCTCCTCGCCGACGCTGGCGATGGCGCGCGCGGCGCTCTTCCGCACGTCCTCCTCGCGCGCCGCGAGGAGCGGGAAAATCCTCGGCAGCGCCTTCTTCGCGCCGATGCGCGCGAGCGCCTCGAGCACGTGGTGTTGCAGGAGCGGGATGCCGCTGTCGAGCTTCTTCGCGAGCGCGTCGGTGACCTCCGGCCCCTTCGCGCGGAGCTCGCCCAGCACGATCGCCGCGGCGATCTGCTTCTCGATGGCCTCGTCCCCCAGGAGCCCTACGATCTTGCCGATTTCGCTCATTTGCGCGGCGATGATGCCGCCGCCAGGCGCAGGATCAAGCCAATTTCTCGGCGGAGAGCCGGAAAAGCGCCGAAATGCGCCGTCAGGTGGCGTCGACGAGGGCCACGACGCGCTTGTCGACGAGCTGGCAGAGGAGGCGCAAGACCTCCAGCATCGAGAGGCCGGCGATGTCGAACAGCTGCTCGATGGGGGCGATGCCGTCGATGAGGGAGAGGAGGAAGCCCTCCCGATGATCCAGGGAGTACAGGGAAATTTGGCTTCGGAGGGCGATCACGACCGGGACCCGACGGTGACCGAGGAGCCGCTCGGAGATGGCAACGGCGGCGAGGAAGTCGCTCCGATCGAAGGCCTCGATCATCCTGGCGATGAGGGAGTTGCCGGAGTCGTCGACCATCCGGATGCCCGAGTGGTGGCGTTCGAGGACGGGCGGCCGGGCTGTGGGCCGCGTGGAGACGCGAAGGGCGTCGTCGTAGTCCAATGCGGGGCGGTGTAATGCGGACATGGGTGCTCCCGTTTCGGCGTTGGCTTCCAGGCAGAGCAATGACAGTGCCGACGCTGGCGCCCGGCTGCTCGCTCCGCCCGTGGCTCTGTTACGGCCACTTGGCGTCGGCGAAATGCCCCCCGCGACAAACTCTTGACGGATGATCGGTGGATTCTCGACGGTCGGCGCCGAAAACCCGTCCTGCCGGCCGGTACCCGCAGACCTTGCATGCGGCGTGACAACGCCCAAGGACGGGGATGAGACGAGGGCGCGAAGGACCGAGGCGAGGTTGTTCGCTACAACCTTGCCGTGCAACAGCTCCGAATCGTCTGGTTCTCTGCGCTGGCGCTCGCGGCGGCGTCCTCGTGCTCCAAGCACCAGGATACGGCGGCTGCCGGACCGCCGGTCGACGACACCGATCTGGTGATGTGCGATCCGGGTGACGGCGCGCCGGCGGTGAGTGGGGACGCGAAGCCGGCCAGCGCGCCGCTCGGAAGGTGGGTCGATCCGTTCATCGGCACCGGCGGACAGGGGTTCGCCGTCGGCAGCGCGTTTCCCGGACCGCAGCGCCCGTTCGGCATGGTTCGACCGGGTCCGGATACGTCGAACGGCCATGACGCGACGGAGTTCTCGCACTGCTCGGGCTACGCCCATGCCGACGCCTACATCGACGGCTTCAGCCACACCCGGATGCACGGCACCGGCATCGCCGACTACGGCGGCGTCGCGCTGATGCCCGTCGTCGGCATGACCGACGCGAAGCAGAAGCAAGCCGGCCACCGCCAGAAGTTCGCGCACAAGAGCGAGCTGGCCGCGCCGGGCTACTACGCTGTCACGCTCGACGACGCGAACGTGCGGGTCGAGCTCACCGCCTCCGACCGCGTCGCCGCGCACCGGTACACGTTCCCTGTCGGGAGCGACGCGACCGTGGTCGTCGACGCCGCGCACGTCCTCGCGAACACCAAGGTCGACGCGATCGACGTGCACCTCGACGCTGCCGCACAGACCATCTCCGGCTCGTCGCGCGTGAAGGGCTCGTATTCGGCCCGGGCCGGGGGCGTCACGATCTATTTCGCGGCGCGCTTCGACCGGCCGTTCGCCAAGAGCGGCACCTGGGCGGAGGGAGCCTGGGCGTCGTTCGACACGACGACGAGCGGCGTCGTCGGCGCGAGCGTCGGCATCTCGTTCGTCGACGAGGCACACGCCAAGCAGAACCTCGCCGCCGAGGCTGCGCCGTTCGAGCAAGTGCGCGCGGCCACCGCCGCGGCGTGGGAGACGGCGCTAGGCAAGGTCATCGTCGAGGGGCGCAGCGAGCGGGACTTTCGCATCTTCTACACGGCGCTCTACCACTCGCTCCTCATGCCGACGCTCGTGAGCGACACCGACGGCAGCTACCGCGGCTTCGACGGCCAGGTGCACGTCGCGGAGGGCTTCCGCTTCTTCACCGACTTCTCGCTGTGGGACACGTACCGCACGCTTCATCCGCTGCTCGATCTGCTCTACCCCGAGGTCGCGCGCGAGATGCTCGCGTCGCTCCTCGAGATGGGGCGGGCGCTCGGGGCGATGCCGCGGTGGCCGGTGAGCAACGGCGACGCCGACGGCATGGTCGGCGACAGCGCGGCGGTCGTCTTCGCAGACGCGCTCGCCAAGGGCGTTCCGAACGTCGACTACGCAGCGGCGTACGACATCTTGAAGAAGAGCGCGACGGTCTCCTACCCGAAGGGCCGCGGCGGCATCGCCGAATACATGCAGGCGGGCTACGTGCCGATGGAGAACGCCGGAGCGAGCGCCGCCAAGACGCTCGAGTACGCGTTCGACGATTTTGCCCTCGCCGGGTTGGCGTCGGCGCTCGGCCACGCGGACGACGCGGCGACGTTCTCGGCGCGCGCCGGCGCATGGAAGAAGCTCTTCGACCCGGCGCAGGGCTACGTCGTCGGCCGCCACGCCGACGGCACGTTCGCGCCCGCGATCCCTCTGTCGTGGCAAGACTACTACGCCGAGGGCGACGCCTGGCAGTACACGTTCTTCGCGCCGCACGATCCGGAGGGGCTGGCAGCGGCGATGGGCGGCAAAGGGCCGATGCTCGACAAGCTCGAGCAGTTCTTCACGCACGCCGCGTGCAAGACGCCGATCGTCGGCCTGCCGCAGCCGTATTACTGGCAAGGCAACGAGGTCGACATCTTCTCGCCGTGGCTCTTCGCGTCGCTCGGCGACTCCGCTCGGACGGCGCGCTTCACGCGCTGGATCGTGGCGAGCCTGTACGGCGACGGCCCCGACGGCCTGCCGGGCAACGACGACTCGGGCACGATGAGCGCGTGGTACGTCTTCGCGTCGCTCGGGTTCTACCCGCTCGCCGGCACGCCCACCTACATCCTCGGGAGCCCCCTCTTCACCCGCGCGACGGCGCACCTGCCGGGCGGCGACCTCGTGGTCGACGCGCCAGGCACGACGCCGCGGGCCCGCTACGTCGGCGGCGTCACGCTCGCGGGCGCGCCCATCACGGGTTGGCGGATCGCGCACCCGGACCTCGCACGCGGGGGCACGCTGGGGTTCGCGATGCGCGAGACGCCCTGACCGCGCCGCGCGCCGGGCTACCGAGTTGACCTGGCGCACGCCCTCGCGCGGGCCCGGTGAACGTGATCACATTTCGGGGCAACAAGTGGGGGGCCCGAACGTAGAACCCCCCGGATGTCGGCCGGGGATCCGACCTCACCGGTCGTTCTGGTTCAACTTATCGAAATTGCTTGGGAGACTGCCATGAATCGTCTTCGCTCCCTTTCCACGGCAGCGGTGCTGGCTGGCGTGGCTCTGGCCTTCGGTCTCGTCGGCTGCGCCTCCGCGCCGAAGCCTGTCCTCGCGGAGACGCCTGCGCTCGCGTCGGCGAAGGTCCTGGCCGCGCCGGCGCCGGCTGCCAGCCCAGAGGAGCCGGCCGAACCGGCTGCGCTTCCGACCGCGTGCATCGACGCGGACGCCAAACCCTGCCTCCCCGATCCCGAGTTCGCCAAGCGCCTGTGCAGCGGCGTCTACCCGGAGGTCGCGCTCACGCTGTTCGGCAAGTCGCAGCCGTGGACGCGCGGCTACCTGACGGGCGACACCGAGGCGTGGAACGCGTCGGGCGGCAAGGTGACGCGGTCGCACATGATCTTCGACGAGGAGGTCCTCGTCATGGCGCGCCGTGAGCACAAGGGAGGCATCGTCGTGACCGGCGCCGCGCAGACCTACGACGTGCTCCGTTGGGACGGCACGTGCGTGTCGCTCGAGGGCGGCGAGATGACGTTCAAGAGGCCGCCGGTCGCCAAGAGCGCGCCCATTCCGTGGCGCCGCCTGAGCGATGCCACGCGCACCGCGCTCCTCGCGGCGCCGAAGGTCCAGAGCACGCAGAAGCTCGTCGAGAAGGAGTGCACGGGCGCGCCTACGACGTCGACCTCGGCCAAGACCGGCGCGACCCGGTGCGACAAGGCCGACGCCGCGTTCGATCGCGCGATCGTCGAGTACGTCCGCAGCGGCGGTGAGGTTCCGACGCCGGCGCGTCGCCCCTGAGCGAGCGCTGCCCGAGGTCCGTCGCGAGCGTCACGGCGGCAGGCCCTTCGCGCGGTAGCCCAGGTAGCGCGCGAAGGCGCGTGCCGCCTGGTTCCATTGCTTCGGGTTCTTCGTCGACATGGCGTCGAGGCCTGCGTCGGCGATCTTGTCTCCGAACGTGAGCCAGTGGCGGTCGCCGGTGACGTCGAACGCGGCGCCGAAGACGTGCACGATGAGGAGGTTCAGATCGGCGACGCCCGAGTCGTCCATCGGATCGCCGATGCAGCCCCACAGGTAGCGGAACGCCTTGCCGTCGCTCGTCACCGCGTCTTTCTCCAGCCAGCCCGCCAGCCGTCGCACGCTCTCGGCGACGCGCGCGTCGCCCGTGACCGCGCGGTAGTCCATGAGCGCATCGACGAGGATGCTCGCCATGAACGGCGAGCCGCCGCGGGGGCCCTTCTCGCACTCGTCGGGATCGGGGCGCGCGATGTCGTGCTCGAACGCGCCGCTCTTGCCGAGGGCTTGCCACGCGAACGCGTCGTCGGCCACGTCGGTCATGGCCTTCTTCACCTCGGGGCGCGGATCGACGGCGTAGTACGCGGCGAGCCCCATCAGGGCCCAGCCCATGTTGCGCTCGGTGACGCGCAGCGTGTTCTCGTGGCCGGTGAAGAGGGCGTGCAGATCGCGCTTGAACGCTTCGCCCATCGCGACGATCGACTCGCGCGCGGCCGGATCGCCGGTGAGCACGTAGTCGTCGAGCATCCCCTGGCCGGTCATGCGTCGCATGACGCTCCAGTCGAGCGGGCGGGCGGGCGTCCAGTCCTTCCTCTCGCAGACCTGCACCGCCATCGCGCGTCCGTCCATGAAGCGTAGCTCCCGCGCGCGGTAGAGCGTCGACTCGGCGCGCGCGCGGCGGTAGGTGGCGGGGCTCGGGCTGCGGACGAAGCGCTGGAAGAACCCGTGGGGCCCGTCGTAGTAGGTGCGGTGGTTCGTGGTGTGCTCGCAGTCGTTGCCGTGCGACTCGTAAGTCGGCTGCATCTCGGCGAGGCCGCGCTCGAGCCCCGCTTCGTACAACGGAAATCGTGTGTCGCGTGCGACGGGGACGCTCGCGCCGGTCGCCCGCGCGTCCGCGTACCATTGCGAGGGCAGCGTGGCGACGAAGGGCCCGTCGGGGTTGGGCGGGACGACCGCTTTGGTGACCTTGCCCTTCGGCGCGAGGCGGACGACCATCGCTGCGCCGGGGCCTAGCGTCGCGCGAAAGGCGACGAGGACGCTGCGGATCGAGCCGTCGGTGGGCCAGCGCGCCAGCACCTTCGCGTCGCGCGGCACCGAGGCGCCGCCAGCGTCGGTGAGCGCCAGCGACGCCTCGCTCGCGAGCTTGCCCGGCGGGAAGGGGACGCCGAGCGAAACGGCGACGTCCTTTCCGTCGCTCTTGTCCGCGGTCACGACGATGGGAATGCCGTCGGGATCGACGCTCTCGGCGCGCGCCGTCGGGGCGGGCGGCACACGCGGGCTCTCCGGGGCCAGCACGCCACGACCGCCGAAGTCGGACGGACCGCACGCCAGAGGCGCGAGGAGAATCGCGAGCGCGAAGCGGCGAGGGACCATCAGGGTCGCCCAGAATACCAGCTCGCGCGCGGCTAGCGGTGGGACCCACGGCCTGGTGGTCTGCCTGGTGGTGTAGCCTACCGAGGTGACGCGGTCGCCCGAACAGCCGCTCGGCCCGATCTTCCGCACGACGATCGAGGCCTTGCTCGCGCCGCGGCGGCTCATCCCGATCACGGTCGTCATCCTGCCGCTCCTCTTTCTGCAGGTGAACTACAGCTACGACCCGTTCGCGCTGCCGCTCGCGATGGTCATGTGCGCGACGTTCCTCCTCGTGGCGCCGACCCTCTGGCGCTACTTCTTTCCGCTGAAGGGGCGTCGCGGTTCGGCCATCCTTCGCGGGTTCGCCTACAGCGCGGCGGGGGCCGGCCTCATCCTGGGGATCGGGCGCGGCGTTCCGGCGGTCGTCGGGATGGGGCACACGTTCTTGACGACGAACCCGAGCCTGCTCGTGTCGGTCGCGCTCTTCTGGGTCGGCGGGTGGGGGCTCGCCCGCGACATCGATCTGGAGGCCGACCTCAAGGCGAGCCAGGCGCGCGCCGAGGAGCTCGCCCGCGAGGCCGAGCACGCCCAGCTCCTCGCGCTGCGCAGCCACTTCGATCCGCATTTCCTCTTCAACACGCTCAACGCCATCGCCGAGTGGTGCCGCTCCGACGGCGCGGTCGCCGAGCAAGCCATCGTTCGGTTGTCGTCGATGCTGCGGACCGTGATGAGCGGAATTCAGTCCAAGAGCTGGCCGTTGTCGAGAGAGCTCGAGCTCGTCGACACCCTCTTTCAAATGTACCTCATTCGCGATCCCGAGCTCTTCGTCTACCGGCGCGACGTCCCCGCGGACGTGCCCGAGATCGAGGTGCCGCCGATGATCCTCCTGCCCGCCGCGGAGAACGCGATGAAGCATGGCCCCAGCGCCGGCAAACGGGGCGACGTGGCGCTGCGCGTCCGGGCCGACGCGCGGACGCTGACCGTCGAGATCGAGAATCCCGGCGCCTTCAAGGGACGCCGCGAGGGCGGCAGCGGGCTGCCGATGATCGAAAAACGCCTCGCGCTCACGTATCTGGAGGGAGCCATGTTCGACATTCGCGCCGCAGGGGACAGGACGATCGCGACCATCCGCATTCCGCGCGGGGAGGTCGCCCGATGAGCCTGCCTCTTCGGGTGCTCGTGTGCGACGACGAGATGATCGCGCGCAAGCGCGCCGCGCGCCTCCTGTCGGAGATGGAGGGGGTCGAGGTCGTCGGGGAGTGCGGGAGCGGGGACGAGCTCCTCGCCAGGCTCCAGGTCGATGAGCTCGATCTCGTCGTTCTCGACATCAACATGCCGGGCATGTCCGGCATCGAGGCCGCGATGAAGATGCCGGAGGAGCGGCCGTACATCGTCTTTCTGACGGCCCACCCCGAGCACGCGATCGAAGCGTTCGACATCGGCGCGACGGACTACCTGATGAAGCCGGTCGACGACGCGCGACTCAAGAAGGCGCTCGACCGCGCGCGCAAGCAGCTTGACGCGCCCGCCGGCGGTGGCGGCGGTGGCGGCGGCGGCGGCGCCAGAGGAGACGCAGCGCCTCTCGCGCGGCTCGCGATCGAGACGAAGGCCGGCGTGGTGCTGCTCGTCCCCGACGAAGTGACCCACGCCGTCTTCGACGGGCAGCTCGTGACCGTGCACACCAAGGAGCGCGCCTACCTGAGCGACGCGACGCTGCAGGACCTCGAGGACAAGCTGCCCAAAGGGTATTTCGAGCGCGTGCACCGGCGTGCCATCGTGAACCTGCACCAGGTCGAGCGGCTCGAGCCGGTCCTGAGCGGCGGGTACGTGGCGCGCCTGAATGGCGGAAAGACCGCCGACGTCTCGCGCCAGGCCGCCCGGAAGCTGCGGCGGAGGCTGGGAATTTCTTAGGCCACGACCCCAGCGGTCGCGGGGCGCGGTCGAACGGTCGCAGGGAGCCGCTGGCTCGTGCAACAAAGCGGGCTCCTGGCGCGTCGATCCAGGCATGCAAACGCCCGGCTTCGGCTCCCCGGCTTACGTTCCCCTGCACCCGCTGCCGGAGGGGGCCAACGCGCCCATTCAGGTGGCGCCTCCCGCCATCGCGCCCGTCCGGCCCGTCGAGCTCGCCGCGCTCGTTGCGATGATCGTGCTGCTCGACCTGGCGACGTACGACGCGCCAGGCGGCGCGGGGTTCGCGGCGCTGCTGGTCGGGCTGCCGGCGCTCGCGTTCACCGCCGCGCGCGAGCGGATCGCGACGAGGCGCGCGGCGGCGCTCGGCGTGCTGGTCGCGCTCGCCGCGGCCCGATGCGCGTGGCAGTGGAGCGCGATCTCCTCGCTGGTGGGAATGGGGCTCGTGCTCGCGTTCGTGGTCGCGCTGCGCACCGCGCGATCGTTCGTTCCCGAGCTGGTGGTGTCGTCGCTCGGCTCGGCGTTCGGCTCCTTCCGCGAGCTCTGGAACTTCGGTGGCAGCGGCGTCGCCCTCGCGCGCCCGGCGCGCCTCGCCAAGGTGCGGTGGCTCGCGCTTTTGGTGCCGCTCGGGCTCGTCGTCGTCTTCGGTGGCGTCTTCGCCGCCGCCAACCCGGTCGTCGCGCGTGTCCTGCACGCCGCGCTCGCGCACTTGCCATCGCTGGCGTGGTTCCCGTCGCCGCTTCGCGTCCTCTTCTGGGGGCTATGCGCGCTCGCCGCCGCGGGAATCCTCCGCCCGGTCACGCGCGAGCTCGCCGGCCTCGACGCGCGGCTCGGGCCCGGTGAGGCGCTCGCCGCCGTCGACGAGGAGGCGCCCGACGCGCGCATCACCCTCGCGCGCAACGGAATGCTCGCGCTCAACGTCCTGTTCGTCGCGTACAACGCCCTCGACGCGGTGTACCTGTGGATCGGCCGCGCGCCGGAGGGCGTCAGCCACACCGACTACGCGCACGGCGGCGCAGCGTGGCTGACCGTCGCTCTGGTGATGAGCACGATCGTCCTGGGTGTGCTCTTCCGCGGGCCGCTCGCGACCGATCCGAAGGGCAAAGTTGCGCGCGCGCTCGCGTACGCGTGGGCGGGACAGAACCTCGTGCTCGCTGCGGGCACCTTTCGGCGAATCACGATGTATGTATCCTACAGTGGTCTCACCAGCCTCCGGATGGTCGGAATTTTCGGCACCGCGCTGGCGACGGCGGGCCTCGTCATCGCGGTGGTGAAGCTCGTTCGCCGCCGCACGGTGCTCTGGGTGCTGCGCCGGCAGCTCGACGCGTTCGCGCTCGCCGTCGCGCTCTATGCGGTCACGCCGACGGGGTGGATAGCGATGCGCTACAACGTCGCGCGCGTCGAGGCAGCGCAGTATCGGCCGCTGCTTCACCTCTTCCAGCAGCCGCTCACCGCCGAGGCCGTGCCCGAGCTGCTGGCGCTCACCACCCACGCCGATCCGACCGTGGCGGCTGGCGCGGCTGCGCTCCTCCTCGGCGAGGAGGAGCTGCTCGCGCTCGAGGACGCCGCGCACCCGCGCTGGTCGCAGTGGGAAGGCGCGCGGGGGCACGCCCGGGCGGCGCTCTCGGCGGCGGACGAACGCTTGCGCGCGCGCCTGCCGGACGCGGAGGCGCGTCAGGCGGCGCTCGCGAAGCTACGCGGCGTGGCGTACGGGTACAACGACGAGGTGGAGGGGCCCGGCGACGAGGCGCCGTTCGACTGGAGCGCGCGCCGCTATCCGGCGCGGTACTAGCCTCTTGAACGGAGTCGCGGAGATGCAGAGAGCAGGCTGCGCGGCCGCCGATCGCGTACTCTGAGCGCCGGCAGGTGCGACCGCATGGCGCGACTACTCGGAATACGAATCAAGAACTACAGGACGCTAGCCGACTTCAGTCTTGGACAGGTGACATACGCACAGGGCGATGCGCTCCCGCGTCTCGCGTGCCTCATTGGTCCGAACGGCTCGGGCAAGTCGACGGTTCTCGATGCCTTTGGCTTCGTAGCCGACTGCTTGCTCGGTGGCGTCGAGTCGGCGTGCGACAAGCCTTCGCGTGGTGGCTTCGACCGGCTGCGGACCCAGGGCGAGACGGGGCCGATCGAATTCGAAATATTTTTCGAAGACGACGATCCCGCGCGGCCGATCGTCTATCTCCTTCATGTCGACCAAGTGGGGGGTGTACCCGCCGTCGTGAGGGAGACCCTTCGCCAGCGCCAAAAGGGCGAAACGCGAGGCAAGCCCTACCACTTTCTGAAGCTGGAAGGTGGTAGCGGGAAGGTCTGGGCAGGACAGTCCGTCGAGCTCAAGGCGCAAGCCAGGGACTCGCAACGGGTCACGCTCGTCCAGCAAGACAAACTCGGCATCACCACGCTCGGCAATCTGCCGGAGCACCCTCGAATCGTCCGCATTCGAAGCTACATCGAGGAGTGGTACCTCTCGTACTTCGTGCCGGACGCCGCACGTGCTCTGCCGGCGGCTGGGGCCCAACGATGGCTGGACCGCACGGGCTCCAACGTCGGAAACGTACTCCAGTATTTTCAGCGCCAGCACAAGGCCGAGTTCGGCGGCATCATGGCGCGGCTTGCGGAAGCGATACCAGGGCTGAAGAAGATCACCCCGGAGCGCAGCAAGGACAATCGCCTGCTGTTGCGCTTCGACGAAGCAGGCTACCTCGACCCTTTTTACCAACAGAGTATGTCCGACGGGACCCTGAAAATGCTCGCGTACGCGGTCCTTCTCGAGGACCCGTCGCCGCGACCCTTCATTGGGATCGAGGAGCCCGAGAACGGACTCTACGTGCGTCTCGTGGAGCGGTTGGCTGGTCAGCTATCGAGCCGTGCCAGCCGGTTGGGTTCGCCAACCCAGATCCTGGTGACGACGCATTCTCCCTATTTCGTCGATGCGCTGAAGCCGGAGCAAGTCTGGCTGTTGAGGAAGGGCACTGACGGCCACACCAAAGCCACCCGCGCCGCCGACATGCCGGAGGTTCAGGAGCTGACGGACCAAGGCCTGCCGCTCGGTTCGCTCTGGTACAGCAATCACTTCGACGATGGGGCTCCCGGATGACGATCCACGTACTCGTGGAAGGGCCGTCGGAGCGCGCATTCTTGGAGCCGTGGTCGAAGCGGTTCCTGAAGGGAGCGCTACTGAAGGTTCACCCTCATCAGGGGAAGGGGAAGCTGCCGTCAGACCTCGAGGCCACGCCGAATCCCAAGCAACGGGGGCTGCTCGACCAGCTTCCCGCCAAGCTACGGGCGTTCGCCAGCAGCGCCAATCAACTCGTCGTGCTCGTGCTCGTCGACGCCGACGCCGACGATTGCGTTGCCCTCAAGGAGTCGATTGTCGAAGCGGTGAAGACTTGTGCTCCAAAGCTCCGCGTCGTCGTGCGAATCGCGGTGGAGGAGACGGAAGCGTTCTACTTGGGGGACCTTGCCGGGCTCAGGCTTGGGTTCCCTGGGTTCGACGCCAAGCAAGCAGCGCGGTACGTGCCCGACTCGATCTGTGACACTTGGGAGTTCTTCGGTCGAGTCGTCGGCGACGGCGGCGAAAACAAGGTCGGTTGGGCGGAAACCATGGGGCCGGTCTTGACGACGACGCCTAGCAAGAGCCGGTCGCCGTCGTTTAGGGCATTGTGCGTTGGGTTGCGTCGACTCGCAGCGCCCCCCAAACGCCAGCCGAATGCTCGGAAGAAGTGGCACCACACATCGAAAGCGCGTTGACACGCGGGCGCCCCACGGGTCACCGGCGCTAACACGAGCTGGCGTGTGGTCGACCGCCATAGCCTTTGTTCAAAAAACGCGCACCGGCGCGCCTTCCGAGGACTTCTTTGCTACCTCTGGAGAGTGTCCTCGCCCCACCTAACCGAGCTTCGCGCAGCGGGGCGTCCGGAGGAGCTCGTCGAGGCGCTCCTCGCGTCGCTGGGCGATGCGGAGGCGCCGCGCGCGCGGGCGGCGCTGCTGTTCGAGATCGCGACGATCTTCCGCGACCGGCTCGGCGACCCGTCCCAGGCGTTCGACGCCGCGCTCGAGGCGTGGACGGCCGATCCGACCTGGGACGTCGCGCTGGAGCCGCTGGAAGGGCTCGCGCGCCTGCAGGGCCGCTGGGGAGAGGTGCTCGGGGAGGCCGAGGCGCTCGTCACGACCGAGAAGGATCGCGTGCGGTCCGTCGCGATCTACGACGCGCTCGTCCGCTGGTATTCGCGGGACACGCCGAGCCCGGAGCGCGCGCGGCTCTACCTCGAGCACATTCGCGCGCTCGACACGACGCACTGGACGCTGCACCTCTTCCAGGCGGCGGTCTCACGTGAGCACGGAGATCTCAAGCGCGAGCTCGAGGATCTCGATCGGGCCGTCCTGAGCGCGAAGCGGGCCGACGACCGCACGCGCATCCACCTGCTCATGGCCGCGCGCTACATGGATGCGCGGACCTTGAACCTGGCCGAGGCGAAGAAGCACTTCCTCGCGGCGTGCGCGCTCACGCCGCGCTCGATGGACGCGCTCCGCGGCCTCGAGGCCGTGAGCGAGAAGACGGAGGACCATGCCGGCCTCGCCGACGCCCTGGCACGCCAGGTGGAGGCGGAGGACGACGTCGCCGCGCGCGTGGCGCTCCTGATGCGCCTCGCCGAGCTCTACGAGAAGCGCTTCTTGAAGCTCGAGAAGGCGGCGGAGACGCTGGAGCGCGTGCTGTCGATCGCGCCGCTCGACACGGCCGCGCTCTCGACACTCGAGCGCATCTACCACGCGACGCGCAACTGGGCCGAGCTCATCACCGCGTTCGAGCGCAGCGTCGTGATGAACGACGAGCCCGCGCAGCAGATCGCCCGCCTGCACACGATCGCCGAGGTGCACGAGGGGAAGCTGAACGATCTGGGCGCCGCGCGCTGGGCCTACGAGCGGCTGATGGAGCTTTCGCCCGGCGACGCCCGCGCGGCCGCCGAGCTCGCGCGCATCAGCGACAAGCTGGGGGACGTGCACGGCACGCGGAAGTACCGGGAGAAGGTCGCCGAGCTGCTGGAGGACGCGCCCGCCAAGGCGCGCGCGTATCTCGCGCTCGGGCAGCTCCTCTCGCCGTCCGATCGCGAGCCGCAGGCGGCGCGCGCGCACTTCGAGCGGGCGGTGGAGCTCGATCCGTCGCTCGAGGCCGCGTGGGCGGCGCTCCTCTGGGACGCCAGGAGCGCCGGCGATGACGCGCGCGTGATGACGTACCTGGAGCAGCGGGCGTACGCCGCCGACGGCCCGCGCCTGCGTGCCCAGCTCTTCGTGGAGCTCGCCGAGGCGCGCGCCAAGCAGCCGGGCGGTGAGGCGAGCGCGCTCGCGGCGTACCAGTCGGCACGCGACGCGGATCCGGAGAACGAGAAGGTCGCCCTGGCCCTCGTCGGCCCGTACGTCGCCGCGGAGCGGTGGGACGAGGCGGCGGAGGCGCACGAGCTCGCGCTCGCTGCGGCCGATCGCGATCGCGACGTCGAGCGGCGGTTCGCGCTGCTGCTGCTCGCCGGCAAGATCCTCGCGGCGCGCGGCGATGCACGCGGCGCGCTCACGTCGCAGGTCGAGGCGTTCGAGCTCCGACCGACCTCGGCGGACGCGCAGATGGGCCTCATCATGACCGCCGCCGCGCTCTCGGCGGAGCCGGAGGAGCTCGCGCCCGCCAAGGACGCGCTCGAGGCCGCCGGTCGGCTGCCCGCCGAGCTCCCGCCGGACTGGCTCGCGTCGCTCGCCGATCTCCTCGTCGTCATCGGGGACGCGAAGGACGCGTACGCCCTCTACAACGCGTCGCTCGAGAGAGACCCGAACGAGCGCACGGCCCTCGCCGGCCTCGCGCGCCTGAGCGAGATCGACAAGGACGTGGTCGTCGCCAGCGCGATCAGCCGGCGCCTCGCCGCCACGCTCGACGACCGGGGCGAGCGCGTCGCGACGCTCGTGCACGCGGGCGAATCGCTCGTCGCCGCCGGGAAGCTCGATCTCGCGGCGCAGGCCTACGAGGACGCCCGCGCTGCAGAGCCGACGAATCGCCCCGTGCTCCACGTCCTGCTCGAGCTGTATACGAAGCTCGAACGGTGGGAGAGCCTCGTTGGCGTCCTTCGCTCGATCGTCGCCACCGACGACGATCGGGGGCGCAAGGCGAAGGTCACCGCCACGATCGCCGAGCTCGCGCAGGGGAAGATGCAAAACCCGCTGATGGCGGCGGCGGCGTGCGACGAGGCGCTCGACCTCGACCCCGAGCGGCTCGAGCCGTTCCAGCGCCTCGTCGGGATCCGGACCGCGCAGAAGGACTGGGCGGCGCTCGAGCGCGACTACCGCAAGATGATTCATCGCGGCCAGGGCAGAGCCGACGCGAAGCTCGAGCACGCGCTCTTCCAGCAGCTCGGTCTCGTGTACCGCGACCGCCTCAAGGATCGAGCCCGTGCGATCGAGGCCTTCCGCGCCGCCGCCGAGCGCATGCCCGAGGACGCCGGCACGCAGTCGATCCTGCGCGAGCTGCTCGAGATGACCGGCAACGTCACCGACGCGCTCGGCGTCGCGCGGTCCCGGCTCGAGAAGGATCCGACGGCGACCGACGCGTACGGGCCGCTCGTCGATCTCTGCATCCAGGTCGGCGACGCCGATCGCGCGTGGTGCGCGACGTCGAACATGGAGCTCCTCGGCGGCCTCGGCGAAAAGCACGCCGCGTTCTACCGCGCGAGCCAGCCGGTCCAGCTCGGCAGCGTCATGGGTCGCCTCGATGAAGGGGATCTGCGCCGGTACCTGCTGCACCCCGAGCTCGATCAGCGCCTCACCGAGATCCTCGAGCTCCTGGTGCCTGCCGCCGTCGACGCGGAGATCGCGCGCCTCCCGCTCATGCAGCGCATGTCGCACCCGGGACGCGGCCTGCCCAAGGCGCCGCAGCTCGACGCCGTCCGCGACGCGATCCAGCGCGTGAGCGAGATCCTCGGTCAAAAGCCGCCGAAGCTCTACGAGCGCGCCGCGACGGGCGCCGCTTTCGCCGCTGCCCGCACGCGTCCGCCTTCGCTTTTCGTCGATGCGATCGCCGCCGCAAGCCTCTCATGGGCGGAGCTGCCGTTCGTCCTCGGCAAGCGCATCCTCGAGCTCGCGCCGCCGCTGCTCGCGCGCGCGCTGTTCCCGACGGTGAGCGAGCTCGGCCATCTCGTCGGCATGGGCGTCGCGGCGCTCGTCGGCAACCCCAAGACCGATCCGCTTCGCCCCCACTTGCGGCCGCCGGAGCTCGCGCGCCTCGCGCAGCTCGTGGACGCGAGCCGCTCCGTGGGCGGGGAGCTCGACGTCAAGCGCTGGGCCCAGCTCGCCGACCTCTCGAGCTCGCGCGCCGGGCTCCTGCTCGCGGGCGACGCGAGGCGCGCGCGCGCGGCGCTGGCACGCGAGCCGCAGCTCCCCGGCGATCTCCCGGCCAAGGATCAGCAGCGCGAGCTGCTCGCGTTCATGGTCAGCGACGCCCACCTCGCGCTCCGCCGCGCGCTCGGCATCGCGCTGGGCCCCGCGGCCATTCTGCGGCCGTAGCCGGATAGGCTACGCTCGCCCTCGTGCGCGACGCCACGCCGCTACGCCGAAGCATCGCCGCCCATCTGCTCTTCGACGCCGAGCACTACACCGAGCTCGTCCTGAAGGCGATCGCGGGGGCGAAGGTGTCGATCTGGATCGCGACGGCCAACGTCAAGGAGATGCGTATCGAGGCGCCGATCGGCACCGTGGCGCGCGCGAAGGGCCGCTTCGTCTCGATCCTCGACACGCTCGACCAGCTCGCGCAGAGCGGCGTCGAGCTGCGCCTGCTCCACGCGACGCGGCCCTCGCGCCCCTTCGCGGCCGAGCTCGCACGGCACCCGCGCCTCAAGCGCGGCGCCCTCGCCATGCGCCTGTGCCCGCGCGTGCACATGAAGCTCGTCGCGATCGACGGCCGCCTCCTCTACCTCGGCAGCGCGAACTTCACCGGCGCCGGCCTCGGGGCGAAGGGGGACGGGCGCCGCAATTTCGAAGTCGGCCTCATGACGTCCGACGACGTCATCCTCGACGTCGCCCAGGCCCGGTTCGACCGGATCTTCTCGGGTAAAGAATGTGCAGGGTGCAAGCTTCGCGGCGTTTGCCCGAGGCCTATCGACACGCTCGTCAAGATGCGCCGCGACCCGCCGCCGCGACCCGCCGGGGCCTGAACTTCTACGGTGCGCCCCGCGTTACTTGGCGCGGAGGCTGCCGACCAGCTTGTCGAAGTCTGGCCGGGCGGCGGCGACGCTCTTGTCGGGACCGGTCATCTTGAAGAAATACGGCGGCTCCACGCCCTCGACGATCGCGCCGAGGAGCGACCAGTGCTCCTTGGGTCCCGCCGCGGGCGCACCGGGCATGCCGCTGCCGGCGAACGTCCCCTTCATCTCGACGACGGTGACGTTGAAGTTGCCGACCTTCGTGGTCGAGCGCTTCACGTCCTTGGTCCCGCCGAACTGACCGGCCCAGCGCTCGATGTTCGCGTCGAGGCCGCCGCCGGCTTGCATGACGCTCATCTCGGGATCGTCGGCGTCGCCGGCGGCCTTCGCGATCTTGTAGGTGGCCTTGCGCATGGCGCTGGTGCTCGCCGCGGTCTGCCATTTGGCGGGGACGTCCCAGGCGAGATCGGCGGCGGTCGCGGTCGTGGTCGTGGTCGCGGTCGCGGTCGCGGTCGTGGTCGCGGTCGCGGTCGCGGTCGCGGTCGTGTTCGCAGTCGTGGTCGCCGGCTCCGCCGGTTTGGAGCACGCGGCGAGGAGCAGCCCGAGCACGGCGGCCTGGATCTTCATGGTCGATGCAGGTAGCAGATTTCTCGATGAAGCGACACGCCCCCGCCGCCCTCCGCAACCGCGAGCCGATCCTCGCTGTCCTCGCGCGCGTCCTACCGCCCGCCGGCGTCGTGCTCGAAATCGCCAGCGGCTCCGGCGAGCATGCGGCGTTTCTCGCGGGGCGCCTGCCCGGCGTCACGTGGCAGCCGTCCGACGCCGACGCCGACGCGCGCGCGAGCATCGAGGGCCACCGCGCCGAGGCAAGCCTCACGAACCTCCTCTCACCGCTCGCGATCGACGCGCGCACCGATCCCGCGACGTGGGGCATCGCCCGCGCCGATGCCGTCGTGTGCATCAACATGATCCACATCGCCCCGTGGGCCTCGTGCGAAGGACTGATGCGCGGCGCGGGGCGCCTGCTCGAGGGGGGCGGGATCCTCTACCTGTATGGTCCGTTCAAGCAGGGCGGCCAACACACGGCGCCGAGCAACGCGAGCTTCGACGAGGGCTTGCGCGCCCGGGATCCCTCGTGGGGCGTGCGCGATCTCGCCGACGTCACGCGGGAAGCCGAAAACAATAGGCTCGCCTTCGTGGAGCTCGTGGAGATGCCCGCGAACAACCTCTCCGTCGTCTTCGCGCGCGAGTGAGATTCCTCAATCGGCGCAGCAGCGGAAGCCGAGATCGTCGTACTTCGAGGCCCGCGGGATCGATGCCTCGGAGACGCAGGTTTGCTCGGCGGCCGGGTGCGTATAGGAGCCGCCCTGCTGACGACAAAGGTCCGAGGCGGAAGCTCCACCGGTCCCGAAGCAGCCGTCGGTCCATTCGTGCACGCCTCCCGAGAGATCGAAGATGCCGGGGAAGCCGCCCACGCACGAGGGGTAGAGCCCGACCGGGCGCAGGTTCGTGTCCTTGTCGGGCGCGGGCTCGGTCCGGCACGCTTCCGGATCGTACGTGTCACCGTAGGGGAAGATGTGACGGCCACCCGCGGAGCACGCCAGGGTCCACTCGGTCGTGCCGGTGGACGCGTCGCTCGCCGAGGGGAGCGAGCCGTCGCGCGCCTTGCAGAGGCGCTTGCCGGCCCACGCGCAGAACGCGTTCGCGTCGCACCAGTCGACGCTGGCGACCGGCAAATCGTCGGGGAAAGCCGCCCCGAACTCTTTTTTCCACGCGCACGCGGCGATATGGCTGGCGGGCGGTGGACTCGTCGCCAAGAACGCGGCGTAGTGATTGCCCGTAACCTCCGTGGCGTCGATGCAGAAGGTGGAGCCGGGCAACGTCACGCGCACCATCGAGGGGCCGCGGCCGCTCGGACACGCCGCCGGCGGGCCGGCGTCGCTCCCGCCCTCCGTCCCCACGTCGGCACCGCCATCGACGCTCTTGCACGATGGGCTCGCGGGATCGCAGTACCCCTCCGATTCGGAGTCGTAGAGAAAGCATCGCCCGTCGACGCAGGTCGTGCCGTCGGGGCACCGGACCCCTATGCAGCGCGCGTACAGCACGATGGGGAGATCGAGCGGCACGTGCCTGGCGTAGCGCAGGGCGCGACGGGCCTCGATGCACCCGGCGAAGCCCGCGGCGGCGCAGGCATCGGGGCTCTTGCCGAGGGCGGCCACCACGCGCACCTCCAGCCTCGCGCCGCGGTCGCTGCCGCTGGGCACGAGGACGATCGAGCCCAGGTCGCCGGACGCGGCGTCGCGCGGGCATCCGGTCACGCGCGCGCTCGCCTCGGAGATGGGGACGACGTCGCCAGGCCGGCCGACCGCGATGGTCGTCTGGAGGCCCGCGCACAAGCCCGGCTCAGCGGTCACCTTCACGGTGATTTCGGTCGGGCGCAGGCACGCGAACGCCACCGCGCCCGCCGAGACGGCGAACCATGCCCGTCGCTTGGTGTTCGCGCGCATCCCTTCCGAATGTAGACTAGCGTCCGCCCTCCGCCATGACGAAGACGCGCGCCAAGCTCACCCCCGTGGAGCGTTTCACGTACGACTTCATCCGGGGCAGCTTCGAGTCGGAGCCGCTCGACGCCGCGGTGCGGTTCTGCCAGCGCCACATCGGCGCCGAATGGATCAACTTCTTCACGCAGAACTTGCGGCACATCCACGGGCTCGATCGCCTGCCGCCGTTCGATCCCGCGCAGAGCTACCTGTGCGTCTCGAACCACCGGAGCTTCTTCGACCTCTACGCCGTGACAGGCTTCCTCGTCGGGCGCGGGATGCCGCACCGCCTGATGTTCCCGGTGCGCTCGCAGTTCTTCTACGACAACCCGCTCGGCCTCTTCGTCAACGGCGCGATGAGCTTCTTCGCGATGTACCCGCCGGTCTTCCGCGAGCGGCAGCGTCAGGCGCTCAACGTCGCGAGCCTCGATGAGGTCGCGCGCATCCTGAGGAAGGGGGGCGCCTTCGTCGGCATCCATCCGGAGGGGACGCGCAAGAAGGACGACGATCCCTACACCTTCCTGCCCGTGCAGAGCGGCGTCGGGCGCATCATCCATCACGCCCGCGTGCCGGTGATCCCCGTGTTCATCAACGGCCTCGGCAACGATCTCCCGAAGCAGATCGTGGGTAACGTCACGCGCACGGGTGAAAGGATCGTCATCGTGTTCGGCGAACCGGTGGACTTCGGGCCGACGCTCGATCAGCCCGCGAGCCCGCGCGTGTACAAGGCGCTGGCGGAGAGGGCGATGACGGCCGTGGGCGCGTTGGGCCAAGAGGAACGGGCGATTCGCGCGGCGCTCTGATGGACCAGATTCGACGTACCGAAGGAGCTCGTCGGTGAATTCGAGTCGGAGCGTGCGACGCGCCGTGCCCGCCGTGTACTCTGCGGCCCCATGACCAAGCGCCTCCTCCTCCTCGCCTGCCTCCTGCCCCTCGCCGGTTGCCCCAAATCCACGACCTCCGGCGGCGACGGCGGCGCCGACGACGGCGCCGCCGCCGCGTCTTCCGGAGCCGACGCGGGCGCCGTCACGGCCGCCGATTCGTCCGTCGACGCCGCGACGAAGGCCGCGCCCGTCTACGCTGTGTTCGCGGGGCAGACGAGCGCCAAGGCCTCGTTCCGCGTCGTGATCGAGCGCGTGGGTACGGACGTCCGCGCGCTCTTCGACACGGGCACGCCGCTGCCGATGTTCGGCAAGATGACGGACGAGACGCACTTCTCCGTCAAGTCGAAGGCCGCGAAGGGGGAGAAGGCGGCGACGCTCACCGGCGAGCTCGGCGCGAGCTCGCTCAAGGGCACGTTCACCGACCAGTCCGGCAAGGCGCAGACGCTCTCTTCCGGCTCCGCGGGCGCCTTGGCGGCGACGTTCGACGGCGAGTACCAGGGGACGATCGGCAAGCAGTTCGTCCGCATGAAGCTCTCTCGCCACGCGGGCACGCTCACCGGCATCTACCGGTACGCCTCGAGCGCGAGCGACCTCAAGCTCGACGGCCTCGTGCACGACGACGGCCGGTTCGAGCTCACCGAGAAGTCGGGCGGCAAGGGCACGGGCAAGATCGTGGGCGCGTTCGCCACGACGGGGGCCATCCTCGGCCAGTGGCAAGCGCCGGACGGCTCGCGGGTCGCGCCGTTGTCGCTCGAGAAAGGCAGCGGGTACCCCGAGACGCGCACCTTCGACAACAGCGTCGTCGTCTATCCGCAGGAGCGGGTGATCGAGGGGAAGCGCTGCAAGACGGACATCGTCTTCCCGCAGGTCCGCGGCGCGTCGGACAAGGCGGCGACGAAGGCGCTCAACGACTTTTTCCGTGGGGACAGCGCGAAGACCAAGACTTGTGAAGGACCTGACGACGCGAACCTCCCGGACTACGAGACCTCGGAGGGCTACACGCTCGACACCAAGAAGGGGCGCTTCGTCGGCGTCCGCCGCACCGGGTACGCGTACACGGGCGGCGTGCACGGAGGCGGCGGGACGCAGTGCGACGTCGTCGACACCAAGACGGTGACTCACTTCAAGCTCGCGCCCAAGCTCTCGGACGCCGGCCGCGCGAAGCTCGGCGAGATGGTCGTCGCGTCGCTCGCCAAGAAGTACGGCGTCGCCAAGCTGACGGAGATGGGCTTCAACGACGACACGATCACGCTCACGAAGGACAGCGATCTCTGCCTGGGTGACGGCTGGGTCGAGGTCGACTTCGACGCGTACGAGATCGGCCCGTACGTTCTCGGCCCGCAGCAGGCCCAGTTTCCGAACGCGCAGCTGAAGGATCTCTTCACCAAGGACGACGTGACGGACGCGATGTTCGGCGGCGGCGGCGCTGCGCCGGCGGGCTCGGGCTCGGCCGCGCCTGCGGCGTCGGGATCCGCCAAGCCGAAATGACGGGTAGCTCGCGCGCGAAGCGAGCGCACTCCTCCGTGGTGTCCTTGCCCTACGTCGGATGGCGTCTCGGGCTCGCCACCGGCGCGGACTTCGCGCGAAACGTGAAGTCCCACTTGCACGTCTTCGTGCACAGCTCGACGAACGCCCGCACCTTCGCGGAGAGCAGCCGCGTCGTTGGATAGACGATCTGGATGGGCAGCGGCGCCGGCTCGAGCTCTTGGAGCACGACCTCGAGTCGGCCCGCCGTCAGCGACTCGGCTGCCTGGTACGAGAGCACCATCGCGAGCCCTCCTCCTCGTTCGGCATGGGCGACGGCCGCGTCGGCGCTGTTGGTCACATAGCGCGGCACGAACGGCGCTCGCACGGTCGCGCCGTCCACCGCCAGCCGCCACTCGGGGGTGGCGTTGAGGGGCGTGAACTGAACCACCGAGTGGCGCGCGACGTCGGCGGGCGCGCGCGGCCGGCCGTGCCTGGCGAGGTACTTCGGAGACGCGACGACGACGCGCCGGACGAGGCCGACGGGCCGGGCGACGTAGCTCGAGTCTTCGAGCTCGCCGATGCGGACCGCGAGATCGACTCCGTCTTCGACCAGGTTCACGAAGCGATCGGACAGCGAGAGCTCGCCGGTCACGGCAGGATACTTCTCGAGGAACGCGCACATCAGCGGCGCGACGTGCAGGCGACCGAATGCAGCGGGCGCCGCCACCACGAGCCGACCGGTGGGTACGGTGCGCTCGACCTGCGCCGCCCCTTCGGCCTCCACCACCTCGCCGAGGATGCGCCGAGCGCGCTCGAGGTAGCGGGTGCCCGCGTCGGTCAGCGTCACCGAACGCGTGGTGCGTTGCAGCAGCCGTGTCCCGAGGTGCTCTTCGAGCGCGGCGACGAGCCGGGTGACCGCCGACGGTGACAGGCCCAGGCGCCGCGCGGCCGGCGCGAACCCGCGCAGGTCCGCAACGGACACGAACACGCTCATGGCCTCGAAGCGGTCCATTCAATTATTGCATCATTTGCAATGGTTAAGTGTCAAGCGGACGCATTGTTGAAAATGCCGGCGCGCCGCATGTTGTCTCTGCGCCGGGCCGAACCCTCTCGACCCCGCCAAGGAAAGAGACAACCGCCATGACCCGCATTGCCACCCCCGCCTCGATCGCCACCTCGCCCGTCACCTCGCAGCCCCTGCTCGAGGCGGTGAACAAGCAGCTCGGCTCCGTCCCCAACCTGTTTCGCGTCGTCGGCAACAGCCCCGCCGCGCTCGAGGGCTACCTCGGTCTCAACGGCGCGCTGGGCAAGGGCAAGCTCGAGGCAAAGACCCGCGAGCGCATCGCCCTCGCCGTGGCCGAGCTGAACGGCTGCGACTACTGCCTCTCCGCGCACGCGTACCTCGGAAAGAACCTGGCGAAGCTCGACGACGCCGAGATCGCGGCCAGCCGCGAGGGCGGTTCCAGCGATCCCAAGGCGGCCGCGGCGCTGCGATTCGCCTCGAAAGTCGTCATCTCACGGGGGCACGTGAGCGACGCCGACGTCCAGGCGGTGAAGGCCGCCGGGTACGACGACGCGCAGGTGATCGAGATCGTGGTTCACGTCGCCCTGAACACCTTGACCAACTATGTGAACGAGGTCGCGAAGACGGAGATCGACTTTCCCGTCGTCAACCACCGCGCGAAGTGACCTCATTCTCTGACCGCGCCGCGCCACCAAAGAAGGGAAGGTCACCATGGGACGATTCGGAGCGATCGCCTTCACGCCGCCGGTGAAGGCGATGCAGGCACGCATGGGCAGCCGCGCCGCGTACGCGCGGATGGAAGCGGGCGCGCCGTCACGCGACACGCTCGGTGACGACGAGCGCGAGTTCCTCGCGGCGCGCGACAGCTTCTACATGGCGACCGTCGGTGAAGGCGGATGGCCCTACATCCAACATCGCGGTGGGCCGAAGGGGATCGTGCGGGTGCTCGGTCCCCACACGATCGGCTTTGCCGACTTTCGCGGGAATCGCCAGTTCGTCTCGGTCGGCAACCTCGCGACGGACGATCGTGTGGCGTTGATCTTCGTCGACTACCCGAACAGGACGCGCCTGAAGGTTCTCGCTCGTGCGCGCGTCGTTACCGCAGCCGACGACGCCGAGACCCTCGGGAAGCTTGCCCCGCCCGACTACCCCGCGTCGATCGAGCGCGGATTCGTGCTGGAGGTCGAGGGCCTCGATTGGAATTGTCCTCAGCACATCCTCCCTCGCTACACGGAAGACGAGATCGCGGCGGCTACGCGGCCGCTGCGCGACCGACTGGCCGCGCTCGAAGCGGAGAACGCCGCTCTGCGAGCGCGGAGTCTCTAGGCGCACCTACCCGAAGCCGACGGCCGGAATCGTCACCGTCGTCTACCCGATTCAGTTCTCCCGAGCACCGAGTTCCCGAAGCTCCTCACCTGTCGCACGCCGCAGGCCGCGCGCGACCGCCAGCCCTGAAGCCCTCGGTGTTTGCTAGCATCGCGTCGATGCGCGCGGGAGCGACGAACGGCGTGAGGTGGAGGTGGACGCGGCTCGGCGCCATCCTCGTCACGCTCGTCGGGACCGTGATCGCCGACGGGGGATTCTCCACCGTGAAGATCGTCTCGCCGTGAGGGGTCTCGCCAGATTTGGCGCTAGCGAGGAATCTCGCGTGCCACGCTCCCAGGCGGTCCGGGGTAGCATGTTCGCCCATGGCCAGACGAAAGCACCGGGACGGCGAGATCCTTCGTGACGCGAAGGAGCGCGCCTCAATCGAAAAGCAATGGAACATCCTCGGCAGGGGCTCGCCGCCGAAGAGGAAGTCCGGCCAGAAGTACAAGTACGTCGAAGAGCTCGCGCGCTTGCAGTTCGAGCTCCTGAAGCTCCAGGAGTCGGTACGGATCGAAGGGCTGCGCGTCGTCGTCCTCTTCGAGGGGCGCGACGCTGCGGGCAAGGGCGGCGTCATCAAGCGCATCGCGGAGAGCTTGAACCCGCGTTACTGCCACATCGTCGCCCTCGGCACACCGACCTCGCGGGAGCGCGGGCAGTGGTACTACCAGCGCTACGTCGCCCACCTCCCGGCGCGCGGTGAGATCGCACTCTTCGACCGCAGCTGGTACAACCGCGCCGGCGTCGAGCGCGTGATGGGGTTCTGCACCGACGCCGAGTACGAGGAGTTTCTCCGCAGCTGCCCGCTCTTCGAGGACATGCTGGTGCGCTCCGGGATCCACCTCATCAAGTATTGGTTTTCGGTCAGCGACGCAGAGCAAGAAAAGCGATTTCTGGAGCGCATGGCGACCCCCATCAAGCGCTGGAAGCTGAGCCCCATGGACTTGGAGTCGCGCGCGCGTTGGGTCGAGTACTCGCGCGCGAAAGACGCGATGCTGAAGCACACGGATCGCAAGCGAACGCCTTGGCACATCGTCGACGCGGACAACAAGAAGAGGGCGCGCCTGAACTGCATCGCCCACTTGCTCCACTCAATCCCCTACAAGAACCTCACGCCGGTCGAGGTGGACCTTCCTCCGCGCCAGAAGGATCGGAAGCACCGGCGCCCGAGCAAGTCTGCACAGCGCTGGGTGCCGAGCCGCTATTGACGCGGGTGCCGTGCGCTCATCGACCCGGCTCTAGGGCGGGAGTCGCTCAAGCACCCGCCGGGAACGGCCAGCGCTCGAGGCCGAGGTGTCCTGCGAGCCTTCCACGCCCTCCATCACCACGACGCGAACCTTGAGTGTTCCGACGTGGTCACGGCAGAGCACGTAGGTCGAGCTCTCCGCGCCGATCTCCCTGCCCTCTTCGTCTTCGTGAACCCAGCGCACGTGGCCGACGGCTGTGCCGTCGGACGGCCAATCGAGGCGGAGGATCTCGAGGCGTGTGGCCGCGATACCGCGGGCGTCGTGTTGCTCCTTCCGGGCGGCGAAGAGCTCCTCGACCTCGGCGCGCGTCTCGATGGAACGAACCATTCCCTCGGCGAGCACGAGCGCAGAACGTCCCACATCGTGGCGATCATGAGGCCGTCGCCGTGCGCGGGCGCGCGGCCGAAGCGCTCCAGAAAGAAGTGGACGGCTCTCCGCGCCCCACGCCCGCCGCGATCCCGTCGACGCGGCTGTGGTCGGCGAATTTTCCGCTCCAGCTGCCAACCTCTGTCCCGAGCGGTATTCCGGCGGATTCGTCGACCGTTGGCCATGCGTCGGCTAGGTTCCACTCGCATCGGAATCGCGGGCAA
Source organism: Myxococcales bacterium (assembly GCA_025359105.1). Lineage (GTDB taxonomy): Bacteria > Myxococcota_A > Polyangia > Polyangiales > Polyangiaceae > JANYHK01. The sequence goes on from JANYHK010000061.1 coordinate 75,263, forward strand.
ACGTGCCCCTTCGGAGGAACGAGCATGGCGCGTCGCGTTTCGCAGTGGTCCGGTTCCATCGTAGCTGCGGTCGCGTGCTGTGGTGTCGTCGCCGCGTGTTCGGGTACGAAGGGCGGCGTCGGCTTCGACGGATCGAGCAGCGGCACGAGCGGCGGCGACGGGGGCTTCGGGAGCTCCGGCGGCACCAGCGGCGGCCTCCTGGGCGACGGCGGCAGCTCGCTCTCGCCGGACGCGGCGTGCGCGGCCGACAACGTGAAGGCCCAGCAACAACCGCTCGACATGTACATCATGTTCGACCAGTCCGGCTCGATGAACGAGAAGGTCTCGGGGGGTACAAAGTGGACCGCCGTCTCGTCGGCGCTCGGCGCGTTCGTCAACCAGCCGTCGGCGGCGGGTATCGGCGTAGGCCTCCAGTACTTCGGGGTCGCGCCCGGTGCGTCGGCGTGCCCGTCGAGCTGCGTCGCCGAGGCCGACTGCCAGGGCAACGGACCGTGCCTCTTCGGAAAGTGCTTCGGGTGCGTCATCGGCGGCGGCGGGGGCGATTCGTGCAACGGCGCCGACTATGCAAAACCCGAGGTCGAGATCGCGCCTCTCCCCGGCGTCGCGTCCGCCATCACGACATCCATCTCCAAACACGGCCCCAGCACCGGCACGCCGACCTCTGCCGCCCTGGCGGGCGCCATCACCCACGCGAAGGACTGGGCCGCGGCGCACGCCGGGCACGTCACCATCGCCGTGCTCGCGACCGACGGCGATCCCGCGGACTGCGACACCGATCTGTCCCACATCAACGCGATCGCTGCGGCCGGCGTCAGCGGGACGCCCAAGATCCTCACGTTCGTCATCGGCGTGGGCAGCTCGCTCGCAGCCCTCAACGGCATCGCGGCGGCGGGCGGCACCGGCCAGGCGTTCCTCGTCGACACCGGCGGCAACGTGAACCAGCAGTTCCTCGATGCGATGAACAAGATCCGCGGCACGGCGCTCGGCTGCCAGTACCAGATCCCCGCGTCGAAGAACGGTGGCGCGCTCGACTACGGCACCGTGAACGTCCAGTACACGAACGGGGCTGGGCAGGTCACGACCATCCCCAAGGTCGCCGACAAGAACGCGTGCCCCGCCAGCGGCGACGCCTGGTTCTACGACAACAACCAGAAGCCGACGCAGATCAACCTGTGCGATCCGTCGTGCAAGGTCGTCACGGCCGACAGCAAGGGCCAGGTCAGCATCATCGTCGGCTGCGCCACGATCCTTCGCTGATCGCGCGGGCTCATAGCGGTACCGAGAGCGTGAACGTCGCGCCGTAGACCCAGCCTTCGCTGGCGAATCCGGGCCATCCCGGGTTGTTCGTCTGCAGGCCCGCGGCGCCGGGGACGGGATCGCGCGTCTGCGAGAAGACGGCGCGGTCCGGCAGCTCGTCGAGGATGCGCGCGTCGTCCTTCGTGACGTGGCGGCGGATGAGCCGGTAGCCGGTGAGCTGGATGCCGGGGCGCAGCTTGGTGTCGCCGAGGGTCAGCTCGACGTCGCCGCCCGCCGCCACGCCCAGCCTGTCGTTGTCGACGTAGTTCGATCGGCCGACCTGCGCGGGAACCGGTGACGGCGCGTATTGCCAGTCGACGAAGCCGCGGACAGGGCCGTACCGGTGCCGTACGCCCGCGCTCACGGTCAACGTGTCCTTCCAGGCAAGGTCCCCGCCGTACACGGACGGCGGGTCGCCGTGGCGGTCCTCGTAGTTGGACCACGCGGCGTACTTCACCGACGCCGCGAGGGCCATGCGGTAGCGCCGGACGGTGAGCACGTCGACCTCCGCGCCGAGCGTCGCGCGCCACGGCATGTAGTCGTGCACCTCTCGCCGCGTCGTCCCGGACTCCACGCCGGAGGGCAGCGTGGCGGTGATCGTCGTGTCGAGCTTGAACGACTCGGGGGACTGCACAGCGCCGGCGATGCGTACCTGAGGCGTCGGGCGCCACGCGATGCCCGCCGTCGGCGAGACGTCGACGCGCACGCCGACGTCGTTGTTGAGGAGGAGCGAATCGTAGTTCGCCGAGTCGCGAACGTAAGTGGAGCTCGTCGCGGCGTTCGCGAGCGACAGCGAGAGCCCCGCCCCTATCGACAGCGTGGGCAGCACGCGGAAGCCGGCGCCGAACGAGAGCGAGATCGCGGTGAGGCGGTCGCCGTACATCTCGGGGCGCAGGCTGTTCGAGAAGAGCGCCTCGCGCTCGTCGGCGTAGAAAGACGACGTCGTCGTGAACGGCGAGACCGGCAGGAGCGCGAGGAATCCGATGGAAAGGCGGTCTTTCACGAGGTGCTTGGCCAGGCCGATCGCCAGGTAAGACCGCGTCTTTCCGCTGGCGCCGCGCGATTGACGGGGGCGCGCGGCGAACGCTGGCGACGGGCACTGGCCAGCCGAAGCGCCGGACTGGCAGCCTTGCTGCAGCCACGGCGTCGGCACCGTGCCGTTCCCGATGGGCCTGCCGTCGTCGCCGTTGATGTCGCGTGCGCCCACGGCGAGCGGCACGTCGCCGCCGCGGCGCCCGTCGAGCGTGAGCGAGACCTGCTCGGTGAGCAAGGCGAAGCCAAGGAGCAGCGCCTCGTCGGCGTCGACGAGGAGCGCGGGGTTGAAATACGTCGACGCCGCCGACGGGTCGCTTACCACGGCGTTGAAGCCGCCGACGCCGCCCACCGCGCTTACCGCCTCGATCGTCGGCGAGGCCTTGGCCTCGGCGGCGGTGGCCGCGGCGACCAAGATGACGGCGGCCCCGACCGAACGACGCCTCACTGCGCCGCCGGATCGTGGGGGAGGGTGAGCCGAACGTGGGCGCAGGTGTCGAGATCCGAGCTCACGGCGTCGCGGGGGCGCCCCCGCCCC
>JANYHK010000094.1 GCA_025359105.1 Myxococcales bacterium
GAGCGCCGTCGCATCATCGCCGCGCTGGAGCAGTGCGCCGGAAATCAGACGAAGGCTGCGCAGCTGCTCGGCATCTCGCGTCGCACCCTCGTGACTCGGCTCAAGGAGTACTCGCTCCCGAGACCGAGGAAGCCCGTCTAGAAGCTATGACGAGGCGATCTCAGCGACGATGAGCTGGCATCTCCTCGTGGCCACGCGCCTGCCTCCTGCTACGCGCACGCTGCTCGCTTGGGCGGAGGGGCGCGAGGGCGTCCTCGTCGGCGGGGGCCTGGACGGCGTCCACCGCTCGGCGATCGTGCGCCGGCTTCCGCAGGGCGGGGCAGGGGCGCCGAGACCATGCGCGATCCTTTACGCCCCCGAGCCGATCGACGAAGAGGGGTTGCCGCAGCTGCTCGCCGAGGCGGTCCTCGGACCGCGGTTCCAGCTTCGCATCTCGGTGCCCGGCGCCGGGGCGCAGGATCGCGAGCTCGCGACTTCGCTGGCGGCGGCCATCGCCCACGACGCCGAAGGGGCGGTGTTCGATCCGCAAGCGGAGGAGATCGTCGCGCCGCCGGCGGCGCGTCGCGCTTCGCGGCGGTTCGCGGTCCGTTGCTCGGTCCCGCCCTCGCCGCCCCCGCCGTCCGAGGGGGAAGGGGACGCCGTCGTGCTCGTGGGCATCGTCGACGCCCACGGAAACGCCCAGGTCGTCGAGGTCGTGCGCGAGTCCTACGCCGCGCTCGCCGCCGGGCGCCTGCCGTGCCGGGTCGTCCGCGTCGCGCAGGCCGACGATGGGCGGGAGCTCGTCTTCGTCGAAGCCGCCGGAGTCGTGCTGGAGCTCACGCGCGAGCAGCTCGTCGAGACGTAGCGTCGCGACTCGCCTCAAGTCATTGGGCAAAGAGCCGTTCTGACATGTGGGGAGCATTCGCCGTGAGCATCTCTGCGCGACCGGCCATGCTGGCCTTCGAGAACGAGCCCGACTCCGACCCGCCGGAGCGGACGTCGTCGGTCGAGCCGGTGCCGTCTTCGGTGAGGCGCCGCTCGGCGCTCGCCTCCGAGGCATACGACATCGCCGTCGGTGACCTCATCTGTGGCAAGTTCCGGGTCGAGCGCATCGTCGGCGAAGGAGGCATGGGCCTCGTGGTGGCGGCGACGCACCTCGGCCTCGACGAGCGCGTCGCGCTGAAGCTGCTGCACCCCGACGCGCGGAAGAACCCGGAGGCGATCGCGCGCTTCTTCCAGGAGGCGAAGGCGGCGGCGAAGCTGAAGAGCGACCACGTCGCGCATGTCCTGGACGTCAGTCAGCGGCAAGACGGGTGCCCGTTCATCGTGATGGAGCTTCTTCGCGGGAGCGATCTTCGGCACGTGCTCAACGTCGACGGCACGCTATCGGTGGAGACGACGGTCGACTACATGATTCAGGCGTGCGAGGGCCTCGCCGAAGCGCACGCGCGCGGGATCGTTCACCGCGACATCAAGCCGGAGAACCTCTTCCTCGCCGAGCGCTCTCAAGGGTGGCGCATCGTGAAGATCCTCGATTTCGGGATCTCGAAGGCCATGCTCGCGTCGTCGAGCATGAACGAATCGAACATCCGCACGGGGGCCATCATGGGATCGCCGTCGTACATGTCCCCCGAGCAGCTCCGCGAGACGGCGACGGTCGATCACCGGACCGACATCTGGGCGCTCGGCGCGGTGATGTACGAGCTGCTTGCCGGCGCCTGCCCGTTCGATTCGGACAGACCGCTGACCGCGCTCATCGTCGAGATCCTGCAAGACGATCCGACGCCGTTGAACGAGCGGTGTCCGCATGTCCCGACCGGACTCTCGCAGATCGTAGCCCGCTGCATGGAGAAGGATCGCGACGATCGCTTCGCCACGGCGGCCGATCTCGCCATCGCGCTCCTCCCCTACGGGCCACGTGGCGCGCGCGTCGCCGTCGAGCGCGCCATCGCGGTGACGAACGAGGCCGGAGGCGAAAGCACGCGAGCGCTCACGATGCCGAACACGATACCGCCTCTCGTTTCGACCCGCGCTGCCGGTCTCCAGAGGACGGCGCTCGCTCTCGACGTCGAGCTGCCCCCGATCTCGTCACGGCAGATCGTGACGCACCCGGATCTGATCGCCGAGATGGGTCGAACCGCCCGCTCTCGGTTCTGGGCCTACGTCGCCGTCGTCGGGATCGCCGCCCTCGCCCTGGTCACTGTGGTGGCCATCCTCCAGTCGGCGTCGCCCTCGGTGGTCCGCGTGCCCCCTGCCCGTGCCCGCGCCGTCGTCAACCACGTTTCCGTCTCGTCGGCAGAAGAGCGAAGCGTCGGCCCCTCGGACGCCCCAGCGCCCGTGGTTCTGACCCCGCCGAAGCCCATCGCGCCGCGCGCACCGGTGCAGCAGCCGAGCCCGCCAGGAGACAGCTCCCTCGAGATCCGGGGGACCCGTTGACGCTCGGTCGCACGCGCACGCGCACACGCACATGCGCAGGAGGTCATACGCTGTACGCACCAAGAAATCAGCCCTCCGTAACGCAGATGGCCTTTTCACCGATCGGTTGGGGCGCGTAAAGTTTTCACGTGGCTCGATCCGTCCCCGCCTCCGACAAACCGCGCGCATGGACGAAGGGCCATGTGATCGGCGGGAAGTTCTCGGTGGAGCGCGTGATCGGCGAGGGCGGAATGGGCATCGTCGTCGCGGCGAAGCACATCGAGCTCGACGAGCACGTCGCGATCAAGTTCCTCCGCCAGGATCTCGCGGCGGACAGCGATCTCCTCGCGCGCTTTACGCAAGAAGCGCGCGACGCGGTGAAGCTGAAGAGCGAATACGTGGCCCGCACGTTCGACGTCGGCGTCGACGACGGGTGCCCCTTCATCGTGATGGAGTACCTCGACGGGCACGACCTCGGGCGCGAGCTCGAGCTCAAGGGAACACTCCCGATCGACGTCGCTGCCGAGTACATCATCCAGGCGTGCGCGGGCGTCGCCGCGGCCCACGCGCGCGGCATCGTCCATCGGGACATCAAGCCGGAGAACATCTTCCTCGCCGAGCGCGGCGATGGCTCGTCGATCGTGAAGATCCTCGACTTCGGGATCTCGAAGGCGGTCCTCTCTTCTGGGAGCACTGTACGCAACCCGATCCTTGGCTCGCCTTATTACATGTCGCCCGAGCAGCTGCGCGGCGGCGACGTCGACTTTCGCTCGGACATCTGGTCGCTCGGTGTCGTCCTCTTCGAGCTGCTGGCGGGCGTACCGGCGTTCGACTCCGAGCAACCGCTGGGGCCCCTGCTTCGCGCCATCCAGCGCGACCCTCCGCGCAAGCTGACCGATTTTCGCCCGATGGCGCCGCAGGAGCTCGAGGATCTCATCCTTCAGTGCATGGCGAAGGATCCCGCCGAGCGTGTGCAGAGCGCGGCGGAGCTGTCGATCGCGCTCCTCAAGTTCGCCCCGAAGCGCGCGCGTGTGCCGGCCGAGCGAGCCTCGAGCGTGACGCGCGCCGCGGGCCTCTCGAGTGACGCGAAGCTCGAGCTCCCTCCGTCGACGGCGCCGCCCCCGACCGAAGAGGCGCGAACCTCGGTGCCGCAGATTCCGCCGTCGGGGCGCGTGCCGGTACGAGCGTCCGTTCCCACGCCGTCCGTGAGCAGCGTGAAGCCGACGCCGGTCGCTGCCAGCTCTTCCGGCGACGCGCCCGAGAAGAGCGACGGCAAGAACAAGGGGCTCTTCGCGATCGCGGCGGCCGCCATCGTGATCCTGTTGCTTGGTGTGGTGGCACTGACGCGATCGAGCGGCCCGCCGGCGGTTACGAGGGGCGCGCCCTCGGCCCCCACCGGGCTGGCGGCGGCGGCGGGCCCGGTGCCGCCGGCCGGCCTGCCCGTGGCGCCGACGGCGAGCGCGGGACCCTCCGACTCCGCAGACGTAGCCGACGCGAAGGCGGACGACTCCGTCCCCTCCGGGCAGGGCCCGTCGCGCGTGCCGCCGCGGGGCGCGCCACCGGTGTACGGCAACGGCCGTCGTGCGGCTCCGACCGCTTCGCCTACGAATCAAGCGTCTCCTCCCCCCCCTCCTCCTCCGTCGCGTCCGGACCTCGACATCCGGATGACGCGTTAGCTCCCCGCTTCGGCAGTCCGCTTCAGGCAATACCGTTACGGCCGTACCCGCCGCTCGTCCCCCAGGCTGCACGCCCACCTCGCAGGCGCCAACGTTCGTACAAGGTGAGATGAAACCGAACCTATCCGCGCTGAAACTCTTCTTCCTCGCTGCGCTCCTCTCGCTGTTCACGCTCGCAAGCCTGGCGCGGCCCGCCTTCGCGGACGACACGGCCGACGAAGCGGAGCTGCAGTTCCAGCTCGGCGCCGAGCGCTATCAGGCGAACGACTTCAAGGGTGCGCTCGAGCACTTCTTGCAATCCAATCGCCTCGCGCCGAACCGCAACGTTCTGTTCAACATCGCGCGCGCGTACGAGCAGCTGCGGCAGACACCCGACGCGTTCCGTTACTACACGCTGGCTCGCGACGGCGAGACGGACGCCGTGGTCTTGAAGCGCCTCGACGACGCCATCGCGCGCATCACCCAGAGCGTCGCCGTACTCAAGATCGAGAGCGATCCCCCCGGGGCGACGATCTTCATCGACCGCAAGGACCTCGGCGCGCGCGGCAACGCCCCTCGCGCCCTCGGCCTCCCTGCCGGCAGGTACAAGGTGATCGTCGAGCTCGCCGGCTACGAGAAGGCGGAGAGCGCGCCCATCGACGTGCAGCTCGGCCAGTCGGTGCCCGTGAAGCTGAAGCTGAAGCAAATCCTCGGCGGTCTCCGCGTCGAGGGCGACGCCGTCGGCGCACAGATCCGCCTCGATCGCGAGGACGGCGCGGTGGCCGGCTCCGTCCCGACGACCTTGAGCGTCCCGCCCGGGCGCCACACCGTCTTCGTGACGAAGGAGGGCTACAAGCCCGTCGACTTGCCCGTCGAGGTCGTCGCCAACCAGGTAGCCACCGTGCGCGCGAAGATGGAGGCCCAGACCGGCGCCGTCGTCGTGAACGCCGACGTTCGCGAGGCGCTCGTCACCATCGACGGCAAGCCGGTCGGATTCACGCCCACCGTCCTCGCCGTGCCCATCGGCAAGCACCGCCTGCAGATCTCGCAGGGCGGCTTCCGCACGTTCGATCAGCCGATCGTCGTCTCCACGACCGAGCAGGTCAAGATCGACGCGCAGCTGACCACGCTCGAAGAGGTCACCGCCGCGTCGCGCGTCACCGAGTCGGTCGAGGACGCGCCGAGCTCCGTCACGATCATCAACTCGCAAGAGCTCCGCGCGATGGGCTACCCGACCATCTCCGAGGCCATCCGTGGCGTGCGCGGGCTGTACCTGTCCGACGACCGAAGCTACGAGACGATCGGCTTCCGTGGCTTCGGCCGCCCCGGCGACTACGGCAACCGCGTCCTCGTGCTCATCGATGGTCACCCGACGAACGACAACTACATCGAGTCGTCGTACGTGGACGTCAGCGGGCGCGTCGATCTCGAGGACATCGAGCGCGTCGAGGTCGTGCGAGGCCCGGGCTCGGTGCTGTACGGATCGAGCGCCTTCTTCGGCGTCATCAACCTCGTGACGCGCAGCCGTCAGGCGCCGACGCACGGTGAGGTCGGCGTCTCCGCTGTCCAGTACGGCACCGGTCGCGCGCGCGTCATGGCGCACGTCAACCTCGGGCCCGACGCGGGCTTCTGGACCAGCGTCTCCGGCGCGCACAGCGCCGGGCGCGACTTCTACTTCCAGGAATACTCGGGCGACCCCTCCACCGGCGGCAACGCGCGCGGCGTGGACGGCTTCGACGCGAGCACCGTGCACGGGCGCGCCTGGTACAAGGACCTCACGCTGCAGTGGTTTCTCACGTCGCGGAAAAAGAACCTCCCGACCGGCGAATACGGCACCGTCTTCGGCAACCCGAACACGCACTACGCCGACACGCGCGGCTTCCTCGAAGCACGCTACGAGCCGAAGGTCACCGAGACGCTGCAGCTCCTCTCGCGCGGGTACGCGAACCTCTACTACTTCGACGATCTGCTCCCATACCTGCCCTCCCAGGGCGGCAACGAGAACGACAGTTTTCGTGGAACGTGGGCCGGCGGCGAGCAGCGCCTCGTGTGGACGCCGATCGCGCCCGTGCGCGTGACCGTCGGCGGCGAGCTGCAGCGCCACATTCGCGCCGAGCAGTCCGGCAGCAACGCGGCCGGTCCGCTCATCACGACGACGAGCTCGTTTCGCAACGATCCGTTCACCGTCGGCGCCGTGTATGGCAACGTCGACTACACCGCCACGAAGGCCATCAAGGCCGTCGCCGGCGCGCGCTTCGACACCTACTCCAACTCCGGCTCCGCGCTCAGCCCCCGCCTGGCCTTCATCTTGAAACCGTACGACGGCGGCAACGTGAAGGTCATCGGGGGTCGCGCCTTCCGCGCGCCGAGCGTGTACGAGCTGTTCTACCGGTCGTCTGCGCAGATCCGCCCCGACGAGTCCGGGCTCAGCCTCTCGCCGGAGAGCATCTACTCCGGCGAGCTCGAGTACTCGCATCGCTTCACGAGCACGGTGACGGGTCTCCTGGCCGGGTACACCAACTACGTCACCGACCTCGTCGTCCTCCGCGACGTCGCGAGCCCCTCGCAGCAGGGGGCCACGGCGCAGCAGTACCAGAACTCGTCCAACCCCATCCTCACCGTCGGCGGCGAGGCCGAGGTTCGCCGCGAATGGCGCCAGGGCTGGATGTTGTCGACCTCGTACTCGTACCAGCACTCGCGGTACCTGAAGAACGACGGGTCGCTGCGCGAGGTCCCCAACTCGCCGGAGCACCTGGTCGCGTTCAAGGGTGCGGTGCCCCTCATCGGTCGGTCGCTCATGGCGATGACCCGGATCACGCTCGAGGGACCGCGCTACGACGGCCACGACAGGGTGCCCGCCGCAGGGACGCTCGACCAGCAAACCCGCACCGATCCCTTCGTCGTCTGGGACCTGGTCTTCTCGGGCGAAGCGGAGAAGCTCGGCGTCCGCTGGAACGTCGGCGTATACAACGTCGCCGACGCGAAATACACGACGATCCCCAGCGTCGAGTTCACCCAGCGGCAGATCGTCCAGAACGGCCGGACGTTCCTCGCCAGCGTCAACGTGATCTTCTAGGAGACCCCGTGACCCAGATGAACAAGTGGACTCGATTCTCAGTCATCGCCGCCACCGCCGCACCCCTCGGGCTCGCGTTCGCGGTCTGCCTCGCGGTCGCGTGCAGCGGAGGCGCTGGCAGCTCGCTCGCCTCCTGCCCCGACCCCGTCGACATCGCACCCGGCGGCTCGTGCACCACCGGCACCGCGTGCGCCTCGGCGGCTGCTCTCCCCGATTGCCCGGGCAGCGCCGGCTCGCTCACGTGCAACTGCACGAACGCCGGCTGGGTCTGCGCGGACCCGACGGGAAGCGTCTGCTACCCCGACGGCGGTGACGAAGGGGGCGAGGGCGGCGGCGACGAAGGCGGCGGCGGCGAAGCGGGAGGCGACGACGGAGGGGCCGAGCTCGACGCGCCTTCTGACGTGGCGAAGAAGGGCTGACCGCTCACTCCTCCTTCTTCGCCCAGTCCTCGAAGCACCGTGCGTGGAGGCCCCCGCCTGCGGAGAACCAGTAGATCGTGCTGCCGGCCTTGTAGCGCGTGCCGCAATGAATGCACTCGCCGCCGAGCGGGCTGGCGATGCGCTCGGGGGGATCCGCCACGCGCCGCACGCCGCGCTTGGACTGCGACGAGCGCTTCTTCGCGCCGGACGCCGTGCGGTTCGGCGTGCTGTGGCGCGGCATCGCGATGACGAGCTTGTGCTCGCGGATCAACTTCGCGAGGACGAGCGCTGCGGTTCGGGCCTCGTGCTCGTTGGGCGACGTCGTCAGCGCGAGGAGGTTCTTTGCCCGATCCAGGACGGAGCTCATCTCGGGTAGAGTAACCCGGCTATGACGCAGCTCCTCTGGATTTGCCTTGCCGGTGCCGTCGGGACCGGCGCGCGGTACGGCGTGGGATTGTGGGCGGCCAGGGCGTTCGGGACCGCTTTCCCCTACGGCACGCTCGCGGTGAACCTGGTGGGGTCGTTCCTCATCTCCGTCGTCCTCGTCCTCGCGGTGTCGACCGAGCACATCGGTCCGACCCTCCGCCTTGCGCTGACGACCGGGTTCATGGGAGGCCTCACTACGTACTCGTCCTTCAACAGCGAGGCGCTCAAGTACTTCGACGAGCGTGCCTGGGGAATGGGTGCAGTCTACATGCTCACGACGGGCGGCGGATGCCTCGTCGCCGGCGCGCTCGGCGTCGTCGTCGCCCGTCGGCTCACGGGGACGGGTTAGGCGATGCGATGCGGCCCCCCTCTGACGCAGAACGACGCGTTGCGTCGTGTGGCCTTGGAGCGAACGTCGATTGACCGGAACCGGCCAACGACGCGGGCGACCAGAAGAAGGCTATGGCAACCGTTCCGTCCAGGGGACGGTCGCCATAGGCCACGCGGGTGAGCCTCTCCAGCCTCGGGTGTTACCCCGTGCCCTCAGTCCGTGAACGGAAGGTTATACGTGTCCGGCTCGACGGCTTCGACCGGACGCGTTCGCGGGACTCTGCGATCCTCGGCCGTTCGTGCCTCTTCCCGAGCCGTACGCGCGTCACGGGTCTCGGGGGCAGCGGCCTTGGGTTCCACGCGAAGAGTAGTCATGCTGCTACTAGGGAGCAAAGCGCATGCCTCCCGTGACGGCCAACAAACCGCATGAATTGGCGGCCGCGTCGCCGGACGCTGCGCAGCCGGCTTCGCATGTGCGCATAGGCTGGCGCGCACGCGCGATTCCGGTCGCGTGGCTCCTCGTCCTCTCCGTCGGGTTTCGGTTGCCTGCCCTCGTGAATGCATCGGGTGTGCACTCGGACGCGGCCATCGTCGGGCTGCAAGCGATGCACATGTTGCGCGGCGAGTGGTCGCCGCTGCTCTTCGGGAGTGGGTACCAGACGAGCATAGACAGCGCGATCGCTGCGCTTTTCTTCGCGCCGGCGGGTCCGAGCCCGCTCGCGCTGATGCTCTCGACGCTCGCCGGTCACCTCCTCCTCACCTACCTCGCGTACGCGATGCTGCGTCGCCATCTGGGACCGTGGGGGGCTCTCGTCTGTGTGCTGCCGCTCGTCTTCACGCCGCCCAGCGTGCACACGTACGTTTTGCACCCGCCGCGTCAAGCGTCGCTCACGCTCGCCGTTGCGTCATTCTGGGCCCTCGATCGCGCGGCGTCAGGTGCGAGAGGTGCGAGCGCGCGCTCGCCGCTCGCGTTCGCGCCGGGCGCTGCGCTCGCGACGCTCGCGTGTTTCGCCGATCCATACGCGATGGTTTTCCTTCCGGGGCTCGCTGTCTTCGCGATCTGCTGCGCGTACGAGCGAGGCGCGAAATGGTTTGCGCTGACGCAACGCGTTGGTTCGGCGGCGCTCGGCGCGCTTCTCGGGTTCGTTCCGCTCTTTCTCTTGTGGCGTTACCCCGGGGCGAAGCACGGCACCGTCGGGCTCACGTCGGCGGTGCTCGCGCACAACTACCGCCTGCTCGTGGACACGTGCTTGCCGTGGGGGCTCAGCTACGAGGCGTGGGCGGAGCAAGGCGGGCGCTGGGCGCGGTGGGTCGCGCCGCTGCCCGTGCATGTCCTGCAGGTGACCGGTGCGCTCGTCCTCGTGGGCGGTATCACCTTCGGCGCGCTCGCGCTGCGCATGCAGAAGCTCCCGTGGGAGGTGCGGAGGCTCGGCCTGGCCGGCGCGATCACGAGCGCGGCTACGGTCGGCGGATTCCTTGCGTCGGTGATGGTGATGGATCAGTTCTCGACGCGGTACCTGGCGTCGATCGTCCTCGTCGCGCCGCTGTCGCTCGCGCCGCTCGTCGCGCTCCTGCACACGCGCCGCGCGACGTTGCTCCTCGCGCCGTACCTGGCGAGCGCCGCCCTCGCGGGGTGGCTCGGGTTCGCGCCGTGGACGAGCGGTCTCCGCATCGTCGCGACGCCGGATGGAACGGCGCGGGACGAGCGCGTCCTCGAGCAGATGCTCACGGCCCGCGGCGTCGGTGCCGCGATGGCGGACTACTGGGTGAGCTACCGGCTCACCCTCCTCTGGGGCGAGCGCATCGTCGTCGTGCCGAAGAACCTCGTCGAGGATCGCTACGCGCCGTACATCGACACGTTCGCGCGGGCGAAGACCGTCGCGTACGTCTTCGACCCAGAGCGCTCACGGGAGGCCTACGACTCCATCGAGCAGCAACTGAAGGATCGCGACGTCGCTATCGGCGCCACCGAGCGGTTGCACGTCGGGCGCCTCTCCGCGCTCGTCGTCACGCGCGCCCCGGTCCCCTAGAGAATCTTCCCTCTCCGAGTACGAAAATCTGCAAAATTCCGCGAGGAAGAGGCCCGTCCGCCCCACGTACACCTTTGTGGAGGCTGAACACGATGAAGAAGAGCTGGCTTCGCATCCCGATTTTCTCCCTGGCGATCCTGGGTTTGGTGGCTCCGCTGACCGGGTGCCGCGCTCATGCGAAGGTCGCGATGGAGGCGAAGTCGCCGGAGCCGCCGCCGCCCTCTCCGCCGACGCCGTCGCCGCCGAAGGAAGAGGCGAAGCCGGCCGCGCCAATCGTCGACAACCGCATCGTGCTCCCCGGCGAGCTCGAGTTCGAGGTGAGCAGCGCCGTCATCAAGGAGACGGATCAGTCGCTGTCGATCTTGAAGCAGCTGGGACAGATCATGAAGGACAACCCCCAGATCACGAAGCTGCGGATCGAGGGGCACACCGACAGCAGCGGTCGCGCGAAGAAGAACCTGAAGCTCTCGCGGGACCGCGCCGAGTCCGTCGCGACGTGGCTTGCAGCGCACGGCACCGACCGCGCGCGCCTGGCGACCGTCGGCCTCGGCGACACACGCCCGCTCGCCGACAACGACACGGCCGAGCACAAGCAGATGAACCGGCGGACCGAGTTCCACCTCCAGGAGGTGGACGGCAAAACGGTGTCGGATGAAGGCTCCGTCGCCGTCGCGAGCAAGTAGCCGAGAAAATTCCGCGGTCGCGCGATCGCTCGAAAGGGCCCAAGCGCCGGGGGGGCTCGGCGGTTAAGCTAGGACGATGCTCCACGCGCCGAAGACGCCCCGCTGGCTGACGCCCGAGCTGCTTGTCCTTGTCGGGTTCGTGGCGACGAGCGAGTGCCTCGCGGCGGCGCTCCTCGGGGCGACCGGCTTCGGAGCGGATCCCGCGCGGGCTGGGCGCGCGGCGGCGTTTGGCTTCGTCGCGACGGCCATCGCGTCCGCGCTGCTCGGGCGGCTCGCGCTGCGTGAAGCGCCCTCGCGGTCGGCCGACGTGCATGCGCTGCTCGGCGCCTCCGGGGTCGGGGCGGGCCTGTGGTCGCTGGTGTTCGCGCTTGGCGGCGAAGGGGCTCTGGCGGGCCTGGCGTTCGGAGCGACGATCGGCCTCTTGCCGAGCGTGAGTGCGGGGATAGTCCTCGCGCTCCTCGGGCGAACGCTGAGGAGCGTCCGCATGTTCGCGGGCCACGACGCGCTCGAGCGCGTGGGCCTCGTCGCCGGCGGAGCCGCCGGGCTCGCGGGGGCGATCGCCATCGGCTTCGTCGCGCCGCGCCACGTCGCGATCCCGCTCGCGTCGGCCTGCGTCGGGCTCTTCTTGCTCGCGGCGACGTGGCGACGCGACGTGCAGCGCTGCGCGTGGCTGCGCGACGTGTACGCGGGGAAGGCGCCTGGCTACGCGGTCGTCCCGCTCGACGAAGCGCACATTCACGCCACGGAAGCCCTGGCTCCTCTCGTGCCCGGCTCCTCGGTCGACGCCGTGCTCCTCGAGGATCCCTCGCAGGGCCCCGGGCCGTACCGCGCCACGCATCGCCCTCGTCCGATCGCGCTCTTGCAGCGGGACGCGGGGCCGAGCGTGTGGCCTATCCGTGCGCGGGCGCAGCGGGCGGGGCTCTTCTTCGCGATGACCGTCGCCATGGCCGCTGCTGCGTCGTTCGCGCAGCTCCACCGCGCGCGCGCCGCAACCGAGCGGGCCACCGTCCTTGCGGCGCCGCCCGCGCGCATGTCCTGCTACGAGGCGCGCGCCGTCTTCGAGTACCGCGCCAAGGAGACAGATCTCGCCGCCCGAGCGCTCTTCTTGACGCATGCAGAGGACGCGCAAATCCCGGTGGGCGAAGGGTGGCTCTACCTGGCGACGCCTCGCGGCGAGCTTCCCACGGCGGCCGCCATCGCGGAGGTTCTCGCTGCGGAGACGCAGCTCCCGTGCGCGGACATGCCGCGGATCCGCGTGATGTCGCCGGTGCGCCGCCCGTTCAAGGTGGAGGCGCGGCTGACGGTCGAGAAGGGCGAGTCGCCGGCGGCGGTGGCCGCCTGGGTGCGGAGCGCGCTGGCAGAGGCGTTCACGCCCGGCGGCACGTCCGCGCACGAGTCGGTGCAGTTCGGCTTCTACGATCGCAAGCTCCGCTGGCGCGTCGTCTCCACGATCGCGCAGACCGCCGGGGTGCGCTCCAGCGAGATCCTGCTCGACGGAAAGCGCGAGGACATCGCGCTCGCGCCGGGCGAGCTCGCCTGGCCGGAGGAGATCGCGCTCGTCGACGCCGCGAGCGGCAAGCCCCTCTGAGGGAGGCTCGCATCCATGCGGCAGTAGGCGCGATGGCGACCGTTCCCTCCGAGGGACGGTTGCTATAGAAGGCATCATGCCCATCGATGACGCCAAGCGTGCGGCTGCACGGGCTGCGCTCGCGGAGCTCCCCGAGAGCGGCACCGTCGGCCTGGGCTCCGGTTCCACCGCGAAGCTCTTCATCGACGAGGTTGGCGCGCTCGTCCGCGCCGGGCGCAAGCTCACGGGCGTCCCGACGTCGGAGGACTCGCGCAAGCAAGCCGAGGCGCTCGGCATCCCGCTTCTGACGGACGACGGACCGTGGGAGATCCACGTCACGGTCGACGGCGCCGACGAGGTTTCGGACGCCCTCCACCTGATCAAAGGCGGCGGCGGCGCACAGACGCGGGAGAAGATGGTGAACTTTGCCTCGAAGAGGAACGTCATCATCGTGGACGAGACGAAGCTCTCGCGTCGCCTCGGCGAGAAGTGGCCCGTGCCGCTCGAGGTGCTCCGCTTCGCGCACCTTCAGACGCGCCGGCTCCTCGCCGAGATCGGCGAGCCGAAGCTCCGCCCGGCTCGTGGTGGGAACGGCGCGCCATGGATCACCGACGCCGGAAACCTCCTCTACGATCTCGCCGTGGGGCCGATCGACGATCCGGCCGCGCTCGATCGACGCCTCCGGGGCGTCCCTGGCGTGGTCGAGACCGGCCTCTTCGTCGGCCGCGCGGATCTCGTGCTCATCGCCGGAAAAGGCGGCGTATCGCGGCGCGTTCCGGTCGTGTAGCGCGAGGCCCACAAACCGGATACCTTCGGTTTTTCGCCCGTAGACAACCCCAGGAGCACGCCATGCAGGGATATCCGCCGAACCAGCCGCCGCCCCCGCCGGGTGGCGGTTACCCCCCGCCTCCCGGTGGCGGCTCGCCTTACGGCTACGGTCCGCCGCCTGCACCGGGTGGGTACGGTGGACCTCCGGGCATGCCCGGTGGAATGCCCGGCATGCAGATGGCGTCACCGAACGCGCCGTACGGCATCGAACCGATGACGGGCCTCCCGTACTCGGACAAGCAGAAGATGGTCGCGGGCCTGCTGCAGATCTTTCTCGGCACCTTCGGCGTCGGTCGCTTCTACACGGGCCACACGGGTCTGGCGATCCTGCAGCTGTGCTTCGGCTGGCTGACGTGCGGCATCTGGCCGCTCATCGACGGCATCATGATGCTGACCGGCAAGGTCACCGACGCGCAGGGCCGTCCGCTCCGCGAAGGCTGAGCGCGGCGCGCCGCTTCCAGAGGTCGCCGAAGCTTCTTCAGGCGTCGTCGAACCAGGGGCTCGCGCTGACGATCGTCGGCGAGCTATCCATGTTCGTTGTGCGGAAGTCGATGCCGGACTGCTGGCGCGGTCGCAACGGCTTGAGCGCGGGGCGCGGCGGCGTCTTCGGCATCACCCCGAGGCCGAGGGGAAGGCTCGGCAGTTCGCTCGCGGGCGTCTCGACGGTCGCCGAGACGAGCTCGTCCGGCGGCGGCTGGCGAGGCGTCTCGGGTGCGGAGGGCTCGTCCGGCGGGACGAGCGCGAGGCGCGGACGACCGATCCCCTGGATCGCGCGGTAACTTCCCGACGGATCGACGTCGACGGCGCGCGAGATGGGCGCGGGCGGGAGGCGCGGGGCCTGGACCATCGGCATCGTCTGCGTGTCGTTGAGCGGCGCCGCGAGGAGGTGGGGCGAGATCTCGACGACATCGCCGTAGGCGTAGAGCTCGTAGCCGTTCACATCGACGACCTCTGCCATCGCTTCGACGACGAGGTCGCTTTCTTGGCGACGTGCACGATCGGCCTCGCGGCGCGAGAGCTCCGGCGCGAACGCGTCCTCCACCGCGTGCGCGATGAACGCTGGCACGTCGGGGATCCCCATGAGCGTCGCGACGCGGCGCAGATCGGCGGCGAGCTCGCCCGCGCTCGCGAAGCGGTGCGCGGGGTTCGGCGACGTGGCGCGCTTCAGGATCGCGCGGAGCGGGGCGAAGAGCTGCTGCTCGTGGAGGCTGGCGTGGACGACCCCCTCGTAGACGAGGCGGATCGCCTCCGCCGGCGAGGTGTGCGGGGAGAAGCGCTGGCCGAGGAGCATGCGGCGAAGGAGCATTCCGAGCGCAAAGACGTCGCTGCGCGGGGCCGGCGACTGGCCACGCGCGATCTCGGGCGCGGTCCCTTCGAGCCGCGCGAGGCCGCCGGTCGGGCGCTGCATCGACGCGCCCAGCACGGCCTGCCACATGCCGAGGCCCTTCAGCTTCACCTCGCCGCCCCAGGAGACCAGCACGTCCCGGGCGGCGAGGCTGCCGTGGACGAGGTTGGCGGGTGAGCCATCGGGGAGACGGCTACAGAGCGCGGCGTCGAGGCCTTCGGCGACCTTGAGGCCGACGAGGATGGCGACGTCTTGCGGGAGCTGGCGATCCTGGCGCTCGAACCCGTCGATCAGCACCTCGAGCGAGCCACCGTCGACCAGCTCGGTCACGATGAAGGGCTCGCGCGCGGTGGAGAGCTCGTAGTCGTAGACCTGAACGACCCGCGGATCGCACACGCACGCCCCCGCGGCCGCGGCGCGGGCGATGCCGGCCATCACGCGCTCGTCGTCGTCGCCGGGGAGCTCCTCGAAGACCTTCACCGCGACCAGGCGGTCGGCGCCGCCGCCCGAGACCGTGCCCGCGTACACGGTGCCCAGGCTCCCGCGGCCAATCTCGGCGGTCAGCGAGACCCTGCGATCACCGGACAGTCGGAGCTTGCGAACCAGTGATAGCGGGGTAGGTGTACTCTCCATCGACGTAGAAAGAACGGTTGCAACAGGCGCGCCGGGTTCAATTGGACCCAAACCGCTCACTTGCGGCGGAAATTTGCAATCAGAGTGGACGACGCCTGGTCCTCTGGTCTCCGTCCGATCCAGCAAGGGGCCGCGCCCCCGCGCCGTCCGCGCCCCCGCGTCCCCCCAGCCCTCACTGATTCACTTGAGCTTCTTCAGGCGCGCGTCGAGGGCGTCGCGGAACCTGAGGAGGCCGCCGCTGAGCGCAAGGGTCCCGGCGTACGCGAGCGCCTCCTCGAGCGCGGCCTTCTCGCCGGCCTTGTCCCCCTTCGCCGCGAGGAGGTCCGCCTTCAGCGCGTAGTGCCGGAGCTTGCGTGGCCCGTAGCTGAGGGCGAGGCAGCGGCCCATCGCGGCGAGCGCGTCGTCGTAGCGCTTCATTTTGAAGTACGCGGACGCGAGGCGGGCCGGCGGGTTGTAGTCGGTTGGGAAGTCCTTCTCGCTGGAGATCAGCATCGGAACCGCGCGCTCCGGCTGACCCAGCGCGACGTACGCGCTCAAGCGGTGCGCGTCGAAGACGGCGCGGCCGGCCGGCGTCTTCGCCTTGGCGGCCTCGCCCTCGAGCATGTCTGCCCAGGCGTGGGCCACGCGGGCCTTGTCGGCGTCGCGACCGAGATCGCCCAGGACGTCGACGAGCAGATCGTACAGGTCCGAGCGATCGTCGGCGAGGACGCTGCCGCCCACGGTGCTCGCGAGCGCCTCGGTGGCGGCGATCACCTGGTCGCGCTTGGCGCTGCTCACCGCCTCCTTCAGCTCCATCACGCCCCGGAGCGCATCGTACGCGACCGATTTCGCGCTCGTCCCCGCGGGCAAGTGGGCGAGCTCGACGGCGGCGAGCTCGACGGTCGCCGCCCAGTCCTTCTTCGCCACGAGCCGCGCCGAGAGCGCCTCTGTCACGCGCGGCCGCTTCGGCCAGCCGGCCGGCGCCGCGGCGAGGGCCGCGCGGTAGCTCGCGATCGCGTCGTCCATTCGGCCCGCCGCGGTCTCCTTGTTGCCGCGCAGGTACGCGGCGCCGGCGTCCCCTCCGAGATCACCTTGCCGGATGGCGAGCCCGGCGTCGTCGAGGAGCCCACCCAGCTCGGCCGCCGTTGCCGCGCCGTTCCACTTGAGCGCAGGGGCCTCCGTCGCCGAGTCGATCACCCAGAGCGTCGGCCAGGCCTCCATCGGGTGCGTGCGCACGAACTCGGCGTTCTTCGGCTTCTCGGTGTCGATCGCGAGCCACACGAAGTCGCCGGCCCGCGCGCGCACCTCGGCGGCAGGGAAGACGTACTCGCGCATGCTGAGGCAGGTGTGGCACCACGTCGCCCACGCGTCGACGAAGAGGGGCCGCTTCTTCGCGCGCGCCTCGGCGAGCGCGCGCGCGTAGTCGTCCTCCACGAACTCGAGCTTCGCTGGAACCGCTGCGCTTTTGGCTGCCGTCGGCGTCGCTGTCGTTGCTGGCGTCGCAGGCGTCGTCCGCCCGCCGCCACAACCGGCCACTGACGCAACGAGCAGAAGCAACGCGGACAGCGCCGCCTCCCGTAGACCTATGCCGCCATCCCCGAAACTTCTCACGTTGCGCGCGATCTCCTCCCGGATTCCTAGCATCCTCGAGCGCGCCGACACGGGTGTTTTCGCGCGGCGGCTCTTGGGGTGAGGGCGCGGGCAGGCTAGAGTTTCGACGTGAAATTCGTTCACGCGGCGGACATCCACCTCGACAGCCCGCTCCGGGGCCTCGACAAGTACCCGGGCGCACCCGGCGACGCGATGCGCTCGGCGTCGCGCCGCGCGCTCGTGAACCTGGTGGACTTGTGTGTCGAGGAGCAGGCCGGGTTGCTCGTGATCGCCGGCGATCTGTACGACGGAACGTGGAAGGATCACGGCACCGGTCTCTTCTTCGCGTCGCAGATGGCGCGCCTGAACGAGGCGAAGGTGAAGGTCGTGCTCCTTCGCGGCAACCACGACGCGGCGAGCCAGATCGCCAAGAACCTCCGCTTGCCCGACAACGTGCGCGAGCTCTCCGTGCGAAAGCCCGAGAGCATCGTCTACGACGAGCTCGGTGTCGCCGTGCACGGCCAGGGCTTCGCGACGCGCGCCGTGACCGATGATCTCGCGGCGCGGTACCCGGCGCCCGTCGCCGGCCTCGTGAACATCGGCGTCCTCCACACGAGCATGGATGGGCGCGAGGGGCACGAGCCGTATGCGCCGACGACGCTCGCGACGCTGGCCACGCGCGGCTACGACTACTGGGCGCTCGGGCACGTGCACAAGAGGGAGGTCCTCTCGCGCGCGCCGTGGGTCGTGTTCCCCGGCAACCTGCAGGGCCGTCACGCCAAGGAGACGGGGCCGAAGGGGGCCACCCTCGTCACGGTCGCCGGGGGTCGCGTGGCGGAGGTCGAGGCGCGCGCGCTCGACGTCGTGCGGTGGGCGGCGGTGCCCGTCGACGCCACGGGCTGCGCGACGGACGGCGACGTGCTCGATCGCGTCCGCGACGCGCTCGCCGCCGCCGTCAAAGACGCCGATGGCCGCGCGGTCGCCGCGCGCGTCGTGGTCGTCGGCGAGTCGGCGGCGCACATCGCCCTCGCGGCGGAGCCGGAGCGCTTCGTCGCCGAGGTCCGCGCACTCGCGACCGACGCCGGGGCCGACGTGTGGGTCGAGAAGGTCAAGGTGAAGACGCGCGCCCCGCTGGATCTGGCGGGTCTTCGGAGGCAGCCTGACGCCATCGGCGAGCTCGCGCGCGCGCTCGACGCGCTCAGGCACGACGACGGCGCGCTCGCCTCGCTCGCCGCCGGGCTTGACGAGCTGCGGAAGAAGCTCCCCGCCGAGCTCCGCGACGGCGACGACGCGCTCCGGCTGGATGATCCTGCGTACCTGCGCACGCTCGTCGACGACGTCGAGCAGATGATCCTTCCGCGCCTCGTCCACGCGGAGCGGCCGTGAGGTTTCTCGAGCTGCGCCTCGTCGCATTCGGCGGCTTCGAGGGGCTCACCCTCGATTTCTCTACGCCGGGCCTGCACGTGGTGTTCGGGCGCAACGAGGTGGGCAAGAGCACGACGCTCCGCGCGATGTCGCATGTCCTCTACGGCATCCCCGAACGCACGAGCGACGCGTACAAATTCCCGATGGCGAGCCTCCGCATCGGCGCGCGCCTCCAGGCCGACGACGGCACCGTCCTCGACGTCGTCCGCAAGAAGGGGCGCACCAAGACGCTGCTCGATCGCGAAGACCACTCCGTCGACGACGCGCCGCTCCTCAAGATGCTCCACGGCGTCAGCGCCGAGCTGTACGAGACGTCGTTCGGCCTCACGCACGGCGCTCTGCAGCGCGGCGCGCGCGCGCTCCTCGACGGGGGAGGGGACCTCGGAGAGAGCTTGTTCCAGGCAGGGCTCGGCGGCGCAGAGCTGCACCGACTGCTCGTCGAGCTTCGCGCCGAGGCCGATCAGATCTGGAGCCCGACGGCGCGCACCAAGCCGCTGAACGAGGTGATGCGCGTCATCGCGGAGGCCAAGAAGAACGCGCTCGACAAGAACGTGAGCCACGAGGCGTACGAGAAGCAGGTCGCGCACATCGAGGCTCAGCGCGCGCGAAAGGAGGGCGCGGCGGTGGAGCGGTCGCAGCTCCTGCTCGAGCAGAAGCGGCTGCAGCGGCTGAAGGGCATGCTCTCCTCGTTCGCGAAGCAGGGGGCGCTCGCCGCGCGCCGCGCGGCGCTCGGCGAGGTCGTGGTGCTGCCCGAGGGGGCGCCGCGCGACCGTGCCGACGCTCTCCAGGCGCAGGCCGAGGCGGCGGCGAATATCGGACGGCTGGAACGCGAAATTGCCGACATCACGACGCGTCGCGCGCTCCTGACGGCCCCCGATGGCCTCGCCGACGCGGCAGCCGAGCTCGACGGCCTGCAGGGGCAGCTCGCGCTGTTCGTCAAGAGCGAACAGGAGTTGCCCCGCCTGCGCGCGACGCTCGACGCCGAGGACGCGGAGGCGCGCCGCATCGCGCGCGCGATCGCGGGCGACGCCGTGAGCCCGGCGGCGCTCCGGGCGGATACGAAGGCGACGGCGCGGGTTCGCACCCTGTTCTCGGAGCCCAAGCGCATCCAGGCGCTCTTGCGCGCCGCCGAGCGTGCGCGGGACGACGCCGCGGCGGACCTCGCGGCGCGGAGCGGCACGGCCTCGGCGGATACCGAGCGTGTGCAGGGCGTCGCCCAGCGTGTCGAGCGCCGGTGGAAGGCGCTGGGGCTCGTCCACGGGGACCTCGCGCGCGCCGTCGCGCTGGCCCTTCCCGCCCCAATCACCGTCGATCGCCACGAGCGTGAGATGGTCGCGCTCGCCGAAGAGGCGCGGCGCGAGGAGGAGCAACGGGCGGCGCTCGAGCGCGAGTCGGTTGGCGTCGATCGCGACATCGATGCTCTGCAGCGCGCCGCCGCCGTGCCGACCGAGGCCGATCTGGAGGCCGTACGCGCGCGGCGCGATGGGCTCTGGGCGCGCCTGAGGATCGAGTTCGAGGCGGGAGTGGCGCGCGAGTTCGAGCAGGCCGCCGCCCTGGCCGACGAGGTCGCCGATCGCCTCCGACGCGAGGCCGAGCGCGTCACGCGGCTCGCCAAGCTCCTCGCCGATCAGACCACAGTGCGTGCCGCGCTCGTGCGCTCCGACGAGGCCCGCGCGTCGTTCGCCGAGCGTGAGCAGGAGCTGTCACTGGCGTGGAAGGCGGAGTGGGCACCGGTAGGCATCGCGCCGCTGTCACCTCCGGAGATGCGCGCGTGGCTGGAGCGGCACGCGAAGCTCGTCGAGGCTTTCGACGAGCTCGAAGCCACCAAGGCCGACGCGCAGCGCGCGGAGGCGGCGGAGCGCGCTCGGCTCGCGCGCGATGTCGAGCACCACGAGCGCGAGCGTGCCGCGCTCGGCAAGGAGCTCGTGGCGTGGCAGTCCGAGTGGCGCGCGGCTCTGGAAAAGCTCGGGGTCCCCGGAGATCTCGGCGTCGAGGAGGGCCTCGCCGTCACGGGCGAGCTCGGCGTCCTCGGGCAGCGCGTCGAGGCGGCGGACGTCCAGCGCGTCCGCGTGGAGGCGGCGATCGCGGAGAACGCGCGCATCGCAGCGCGCGTGCGGGCGCTGACGCTTCGCCTCGCTCCGGACCTCGCGTCGTCGCCGACGACGGAGGCCGGCCAACAGCTCGTGCGGCGCTTCGAGCTCGCTCGCCAGGAGCGCGCGCAGCGGCAGACGCTCGACGGGCAGCTCGAGGAGAAGCGCGCGAGCCTGAGCGCGCAGCTCGCGCGGCGCGACGCGAGCGGGTCGCGGCTCGCGGCACTCATGGCCGCCGCGGGCGTGACGGACCTCGATGCGCTGGTCGCCGCGGAAGAACGCTCCAGCGTCGCGCGAGCGCTCGCGTCGGAGGAGTCGCTCGCCAACGAAGTGCTGCTCGCGAAGGCCGACGGTGCGCCGCTCAGCGAGCTCGCGGCGGCGGCGAAGGCGACGCGCGCGGAGGTCGTGGACACGCGCCTCGACGAGATTGAAGCGCGGCTCGCGGCGCTCGACGACGAGCTGCACCAGGCCACCATCGAGATGGATCGCTCCGAGCGCGGCCTCCTGGCGCTCGATCGTGGCGACGCGGCGTCGGCGGCGGCCGGAGAGGTGCAAGCGGCGGTCGCGCGGGCGCAGGGGCTCGTCGAGCGATGGGCGCGCGTCAAGCTCGCCGAGGCGGTGCTCTCGCGGGAGATCCAGCGCTACCGCGAGCAGAACCAGGGACCGGTGCTCGGCCGCGCGAGCGAGGTCTTCCAGCGGCTCACACGCGGCGCGTACAAGGGCCTCCGCGCCGGCCTCGACGAGGACAGCGAGCGTCCACTCCTGCTCGCCGCGAAAGACGGCGGCGACGTCCCGACGCACCAGCTCAGCGACGGTGCGCGCGACCAGGTCTACCTCGCGCTGCGTGTCGCGAGCCTCGAGCGGCACGCCGCTGCGGCCGGTCCGCTCCCGCTGGTGGTCGACGACATCTTGATCCAGTTCGACGACGACCGCGCACGCGCCGCGCTCGAAGTGCTGGCCGAGCTCTCGAAGACTGTCCAGGTCATCTTCTTCAGTCACCACCAGCACCTGGTCGATCTCGCGCGCGCCTCGGTCCCGGCGCGGCTCACCGTGCACGAGCTCGGCCGCGCGCCCGCCGCGCCCGTGCAGCTCGCGCTCACGCCTTAGGAACCCGTGGACGGACGGTTGCTCTATGATCCCGCCCGTGCGCTCCCTCTCCCGCTCCCTCGTGTTTGTTGTCGGTGGCCTGTCGCTCGCGGCGTCCGGCGTCGTGTCGTGCGGCGTGAAGGTGACGCCGCTCTACGATACGGGCGCATCGGGTGCATGGTTGCAGGCGCCGTCCTCGCCCCGACCGCGCGCCTTCGCCGGCGCGGCGGCCTCCGGCGGCAAGCTCTACCTCGTTGGCGGGATGTCTGGCGGCCGGGGCGTCGACTGGGTCGACGTCTACGATCCGGTGACGCGCTTCTGGTCGACGGGGCCATCGCTGCCGGCGGGCGCACCGCTCCATCACCTGGCGCTCGCCTCGAGCGGGGACAAGATCTACGTCCTCGGCGGTTTCACCGATTTCGACGAGCGCTTCACCGCCAACGCCGGCACCTACGTGCTGGAGGGCGCGACGTGGCGCGCCCTCGCCAGTCAACCCGTGTTCCGCGGCGGCGCGACGGCGCAGACCATCGACGGGAAGATCTACGTCGCCGGCGGCGGCAACGACGACACGCACGCGCGACTGGACATGTACGCCTATGACGTCGCCGCCGATCTGTGGATCGAGCGCCCCAACATGCCGACGGAGCGTCAGGACGCCGCGTCATGCGTGATCAATCACAAATTCGTGGTGATCGGCGGTCGCCTCAGCGAGGGCCGCGCTGTCGTCGCCTCCACCCAGGTCTTCGATCCGCCCACGAGCATCTGGACCCTCGCGCCCGACATGCCGACGCCACGCAGCGCCCTCGCGGCGACCACGATCGGCGACACGTGCTTCGCGATAGGCGGCGAGCAGCCGAACGCCAACGGCGGCGCGTTGGTCGCCGTCGAGGGCTTCTCCTTCGCGGCCGGCTGGCGCCGATTCGCCGATCTCCCGACCCCGCGCCGCGGACTCGGCGCCGCATCACTCGGCGGGCAAGTCTACGCGGCCGCCGGGGACGGAACGAAGACCGGGTCCGTGACCGGCGCGCTCGAAGTGCTCACGCTCGCGCCGTGAGGGCGACGTCGACGCGGGCGCGGTGCCCGTCCGTCCAGCGCGAGAGCGGCGTCGGCCAGCGAAGCCCCAGCGCCATGAGCTGCGCGATGCGTGCGTTCGTTGGCGCACGGCTCGCCCATCCATCGACCCAGATGGTCGCCGTCACGATCCAGAAGTCTGCCGCGGACCACCCCGCGTCGGTCCATGTCTTGCCCGCGCGGGCCTCGGCGTGCGGCGCGAGCGCGTCCAGGGCAGTCTGCGCGCGACCGAGCATCTCGCCCTTCACGGTCGCCCACGCCGTCGAATCGACGAGCACGTCGTAGCGCGTGCCGATGTCGACGAGGGTGTTCAGCGCCACGTCCAAGAGCGTCGTCGCCTCGAAGGTGGCGCGCGCGGCTTCGCGCTCCGTCGGCCAGATGGGCGCCGCGTCGGGGTAGGCGACGTCGAGGTAGCGCGAGATGGCGGTCGAGTCACCGAGGGCGCGGCCGTCGGGCTCGACGAGGATGGGCA
Organism: Myxococcales bacterium; assembly: GCA_025359105.1. Lineage (GTDB taxonomy): Bacteria > Myxococcota_A > Polyangia > Polyangiales > Polyangiaceae > JANYHK01. Next base: position 23,100 of record JANYHK010000094.1, read on the forward strand.
CGGTCCTGAGCGGGCAGATCTTCTGCACCTCGGTCAGGCGCGCCGGCTCCGCACGCCCTTCGACGAGGCTCGCGGTGAGGCCCTTGTGCGCCAGCGCGAGGCGCGTGCGCCGCGAGAAGGGAGAGTGCTCGAAGTGGTAGAGGGTCCGGCTCATCGGTCATTTCTCCTTGATCACGGGCGCGCGCCCGAGGTCGGCGTCCGTCTCGGCGAGCATCCACGCCGCGGTCGCGTACGCGGCGGCGACCTGGCGAAGGCCCGCCGGATCGATATGGTCCATCGTGTCGTTCTCCGTGTGGTGAACGTCGAAGTACAGCGCCTCGTCTTGCCGGAGGTCGACCACCGGCACGCCTCGGGTGACGAGCTCCTGGAAGTCGCCACCCCCGCTTGCGCGCGAGTCGAGGCGAGCGATGCCGAGCGGCGCGAGGCGCGCAGCGAGCGCATCCCAGGACGCGTCCGCGCTCGGGCCGCCGAGGAAGCGAACGCCATACGCCTTCGACGTGCCGGAGTCGGCCTCCATCGCCACTACGTACTTGCCCACCTCCGGCGCATGAAGCGCCGCATAGGCGTCGCCACCTGCGATGCCGGGCTCTTCGGCGGCGAACAGGACGACGCGAACCGTGCGTTTCGGCGGGCGCCCGGCCGCGGCGATGAGCCGCGCGGCCTCGATCACGATCGCGCACCCCGCGCCGTCGTCGAGGGCGCCCTGCCCGACGTCCCAGGAGTCGAGGTGCGCCCCCATGAGCACGATCTCGTCGGGGCGCTCACGCCCAATGAGATCCCCGACGACGTTCGCGGAGTCCGCAGGCAAAAGCCATCGTGCGCCGAGCGCGAGCTTGATGCGCGCGTGCTTCTGGGTTGCGAGGAGATCGTGGAGCGCGTCTGCGCTCTCGCCGGAGAGCGCCACGCCAGGGACTTTGGCCTTGCGCCGCGTCGAGCCGGTGTGCGGCATGGCCCGGTCCGTGCCGACGGAGCGGATCACCGCAGCGACCGCCCCCTTCTCGCCTGCACGCTCGGGCGCCTCGAAGCGCACGCCGACTCCTTCGGCGTAGCCCGCACCGTCGCGCGTGCGTCGCATCGGCGCGTTCACGAAGACGATCTTGCCTCTGACCTTCGCGGCGTCGAGCGCGGAGAGCGCGGCCAGCGATGGGACCTCGACGACGTCGCCTTCGATCGGCTTGCCGCCGGTCCCGACGGTGCCGCCGAGCCCGATGGCGTGGAGCTTCTGTGCGCCCCCGCCGATGATCTCGACGGACTCGTCGCCGCGTTCCCAGTGCGGCACCTTCACCGCCTCGGTGTGCACTTTGAGCCCCACGTTCTCGAGCGTGCGCTTCGCCCAGGCGATCGCCGCCGCGTCCTTGGGTCCACCGGCGATGCGTGCGCCGACCTCGGTCGTGAGCGAGCGCACGATCTCTTCGGCGCGGGGTGACGCGGCCGCGGCGCTCTGGAGCGCGAGGACGGCGTCTACTTCGGCGACGCGCGGAGTGGCCACGCCCGCGTCGATGGCCTCGAGAGAAGGCAGCGCGCGGGGCAGCGGCGAAGCGGGAGGCGCCCCCGCGCACGCGGCGGCCGCGAAGACGGCGACGAAGATCGAAAGGCGCAAAGCGTCGACGGACGTAACACAGCCTTACGTGGACGACCAAAAGCAACCGTCCCTTCGATGGAACGGTCGCTCTGGACGCCTCCTGGGTCGCTACTGCTCAACCCCGACGATCGGAGCTTACGCGGCGCTCGCCCGCGAATCCGGCGGTGAGCATCGCGCCAAGCTCGTCGTTGGGGAAGCTCTCGCGCCGCTCGGACGGTTTGCGTTTCTCGCGCGACATCGCCACCAGGGCCTCGACGCTGGCGGCGCCGCCTCCCAGACGTTCGTGCATCAGCGCGTGGTTGGCGCAGACGACGGCGGACTTGCCGGTCGCGAGCTTGGTCTTCACGAGCGCCCGCGCATCCGAGACGCCGCAGACGACGCAAGAGGAAGAAGAGGAGAGGCCCGGGGACGGAGAGCGCGTTTCCACGCGTCGAAATTGGATCGCCGCCGCAGCCCGGGCCAACTATTTGGCGGCGCAGCGCGGCGGCCTCGGGACCTCGTAGTCGAAGAACCCGTCGGGGGAGCCGCTTTTGCCGTCCATCGCCGCGCGGGCGACGTTGTACATCTCGCGCGCGGAGACGTAGTGGAGCTTCCAGGCCTTGCCGTCGTTGTACTTCTTCGCCAGCTCCTCGTGGAGCTCGACGTTGCGCGCGCCGAGCATGATCTCGGCGTTCTTCTCGGGCGCGCCATGGGTGTGGACCTTCACGAACACCCAGTCGGGGCGCCCCTGCACGACGATCCGCTGGCGCACCCACGTGCGGAGGCGCGACCAGTTCGGCGGATCGGCCCAGTCGAGCGCGGCGCTCTCGATGCGCACCTTGTTCGAGTGGGGGCGCATCGCCAGCGCCAGCGGCCCCTCGATCATGAGGAGTCGCTCCTGCTTCTTGGTCCCCACCCGCACCGGCTCGCCTCGCTCGTAGGCGCGGCGCTTGGTCACGTCGCCGGCCGGGTAGTAGATCGAGTTGACGATGCCGGGCTGCGACTCGTCGGGCGCCGACGGGAAGGTGAAGTCCGCGTAGCAGCCGAGCTCGTAGAGCAGCTCCATCTCGTCGTCGACGCCGCAGTAGCGGCGATCGCGCCGCGCGTTGGCGAGGCACCAGTTGCCGTGGATGAAGGCCCACGCGCGCTTGCCGCCCACCCTCGGCACCAGCCCGTGCTGCTCGAAGTCCGAGAGCGTCTTGTCGAGCGCCGCCCGCAGGGCCGCCCGCGTGTCGTTGTCGTGGTGCAGGTGCACCTCGACCTCGCCGAAGCCCTCCTGGCAGAGCTCCGCCACCGGCTCCACGAGCTCGGGGTAGTACTGCTCGCCCGGATAAAAGAAGCTGTGGCGCGGCGGCCGGCCTGTCGCGTCCCGGAACTTCCCGAGCTTCGGGTACTCCGTCCGCCACGCAGCGACCCGCGCGCGCGCCTTGTCCATCGCCGCGGCGTCGACGGTCGCGTTCGCGGTCGTCGTGCCCTGCCCGTGGAGCGGCTCGTAGTGATCGCACACGCTGAAGAGGAGGTGCCGCGTGCCTTCGAATGCCTGGTCCATGGCGCGCTTGCGCACGCGGTCGGCCAGCCACGCGCCCACCCAGAGGTGCAGCTCCTTCTTGCCGAGCTTCCCCAGCGGGCCCGGCAGCTTGCCGGGATCGAGGTCCCAGAGCGCCCACGACGACGAGCCCACGTCAGCGTCCTTTGCCGTTGGTCTTCTTGCCGAGCTCGACGTCCCACAGGACGACGCCGATGGTCTTGCGCTCGCCGAGCTGCTTCACCGCGTCGCGCAGATCGTTGCCCTTGCTCATGTTGCTGCGGAGCACCACGATCAGTCCGTCCACCGCGTTCTCGACGACGTTCGCGTCGCCGGAGCCGAGGACGCTGGGTCCGTCGACGATCAAAAAATCGTAGCCGCGCGACAGGAACCCGATCGCGTTCTGGAAATGTGTAGAGTGCAATGTTTCGGGGAAGCCCTGCTCGGCCGTCGATTCGGCCAGGACGTGCAGGGCGGGGCCGAGCGCGACGACGCACCAGGGCTCGAGGCTGCCGCGCATCTTGCGCACGATTTGCGACGAGAACCCGTAGCCGTCGGGGACGCGGAACCCAAGGATGCGCGCGAGCGACGGGCGGTGGAAGTTCGACTCCACCAGGAGGACGCGCGCGCGCTGGGACTCGGACAGGACGAGCGCGAGCTGCGTGGCGAAGGTGCTCTTCCCCTCGCCGTCGCGGGCGCTCGTGACGCCGAACGTCCACATCCCCTCGGCGCGCTTCTGCTCGAGGCGATGGCGGATGACGCGCAGGGAGGCCGTGGCCTCGCTCGAGGCCTCGCCAAGCATGACGAGGACGCTCGTGTCGGGCGGCGACGCCCAGGCCGGCACCACGCGAACCGGCGAGTCCCCCTGCTGCGAGATGATGTCGCGCCGCTGGACGACCAGCGTGCGCGACGGGGAGTCATACGCCACCGGGTTGGCTCCCGTGTTGGGGGCCGCCGCCGAAGGCATGTCCAGATGGGCCAGGACCGCCAGGTCCGCCAGGTGGGTGCATGGGCGGGCCGGGGCCGCCGGGGCCGTACCCCGTGCCGGCGCCAGGAATCTTGGGCAAGACACCAAGTACCGGGATCAGCTTCAGGGCTTCGATGTCCTGAGCGTCGATCATCGTGTCGTTGAATACCACACGCGAGAACGCGTAGAGGAGCGCGACGAGGGCCGCGACGGCGCCGCCGGTCATCGCGACCTTGCCCTTCCCACCCTTGCTTGGCTTGGTGGGCTTGTAGGCGGGATCGAGGATCGTCATCGTGTCGCCGCCCTTGGCCGCGGCGCGCGCTTTCTCGAGGCGGGCGCGCTCGAGCTTCTGGTTCAGATCGTCGTGCTGCTCCTTGGATTCCTGGAGCGTGCGCAGCAGGCGCTGCCACTCCGTCTCGAGCTCGACGATCTCGTTGACGGGCTCCGGCGCGGCGGCGGCGTCCGCCGAGGTGGCGGGGAGCTTGGGGGGCGCGCGTCCTGCGCGCCGCGCGGCGATCTGCGCGTCGACGGCGTCCATGCGCCGCTTGAGCTCGTCGAGGTCGACCTTGCCCACCGAAGGGATGGCGCTGGCCGAAAGGCGGATGTCCTGCTCCGCCTCGCGCACCGCGGCGTCGGAGGCGGTGAGCGACGCCTTCGAGCGCGTCAGCGTGCTTCTGGCCTCCTTGACGTCGGGATACTCGTCGCTGAGTCCCTGGGAGCGCAGCTTCGCGAGCGTCGCGTTCGCGTCGTCGGCGACCTTCTGCGCCTCCTCGCGATCGCGCTTGGCCTTGGCGAGACGCGCCTCCTGCGCTGGCGTACCGACGACGGGGATGGGCGCGCCGGTCTGCACCGCTCGGATCTCGGCCTCGATGCGGGCGCGCTGACGCTTCAGCGCCTCGAGCTGCGGGTCGCCGCTGTTCACCGCGGTCGGCATGATGATCGGCGAACCGCCGGCGCCCGGCGTCGTGCCGCCCTTCTTCATCTCCTGCGCGAACTCCGGGTGCGCCGCCAAGAACCGCGCGAACGCCTTGTTCGCGGCCTCGAGCTCTCGCTCGCTGCGCGCCTCTTCGACGTGGAGGAAGGCCTCCTGGGCGGTCACGGCCGAGAGGTTGCCCTTCGTGTACTCGTCGATCATCGTATCGGCGAGGCGCTGGGTCACCTTCTGGGCGAGGTCCGGATCCTCCTCCGCGTCGAACGAGATGACGAACGTGCTCGAGTCCCCCTTGCCGCGGAAGCCGATGTGCTTCTCGCGCATCTCGTCGACGGCGTCGCTCATGCCGCGGCTGTCGACGAGCTTCGGGTACAGGTTGAACTCGCGGATCACCTTCTCGAGGCGGGCGCGTGTCTTGAGCTCGTCCTGGAGCTTCGGCATCAGCTTCGACGCCTTCTCGCTGGGGCTGTCGTCGTCCTTGTCGCCCATACGGAGGCCGGGCTTGAACTGGACCGAGCACTCCGAGCGGTAGCTCCGCTTCGAGTTCATCGCGGCTACGAGCGCGAGGCCCAGGCCGATGACGAGCAGAAGGCTCGCGATCTTCCAGTGACCGGCGGCGCGCCGGCCGATCGTCTTGGCGCGGGCGATCCGCTCGCGAAGGCTGGGGGCGGCGTCGGCGGGCGGAGCTCCGCCAGGAGCCTGGCCGGGGTACGCGTGCTGCATCTGCGGAGGGAGGTTGCTCATCGCTAAGGGGTCGACGCTCGGAACTGCGCCGACAAGGTGCCAGGCAGTATAGGCGGATGACGAGGCGTAGCCAACACGCCCCGCGCCCCTTTTGTGGGCGCGCGTTCCGGCCGTAAATCATCGAAATCGATATAAAAACGCTTGAACGGCGGGCGCCTGTTCCCAGGCGGTTCCCCGTCGTGCTTTCATGGCCGACCACGATGGGAACCTTCCTCGTCACCGGCGGCGCCGGCTTCATCGGTTCGTCGATCGCCGAAGAGCTCCTTGGCAAGGGCGAGACCGTACGCATCCTCGACGACTTCTCCACCGGTCGCCGCCAGAACCTCGAGAGCCTGAAAGGAAAGCTCGAGGTCCTGGAGGGCTCGGTCACCGACCCCGAGATGGTGAAGAAAGCCGTCGCGGGCGTGGAGGTCATCTTCCACGAGGCGGCGATTCCCTCGGTCTCGCGCTCGGTCGAGAATCCGCAAGCGTCGATCTTCGCGAACGTCCAGGGCACCACCGTCGTCCTCGACATGGCGCGTCATGCCAAGGTGAAGCGCGTCATCTTCGCGGCGAGTTCGTCGGCGTACGGCAACACGCCCACGCTCCCGAAGATCGAGACGATGACGCCCGCGCCGCTCTCGCCGTACGCCGTCGCCAAGTACACGTGCGAGCAGCTGATGCGCGTGTTCGCGAGCCTCTACGGCATCGAAACGGTGAGCCTGCGTTACTTCAACGTCTTCGGCGCGCGCCAGGATCCGACGAGCCAGTACGCCGCCGTCATCCCGAACTTCATCACCGCCGCGATCAAGAAGACGGTGCCGGTCGTCTACGGCGACGGCGAGCAGACGCGCGACTTTTGCTACATCGAGAACACCGTCGGAGCGAACCTCCTCGCGGCGACCACGCCGAACAAGCTGTCGGGCGAGGTCGCGAACGTCGCGTGCGGCGAGCGGATCAGCCTGAACCAGCTCCTCGAGTACATCGGCGACGAAGCAGGCGCGGAGCTGAAGGCCGAGTACCGGCCCACGCGCGCCGGCGACGTACGCGACTCGCTCGCGGACATCCAGATGGCGAACAAGCTCTTCGGCTACGCGCCGAAGGTGCTCGTGCGCGAGGGGCTCAAGCGCACCTTCGCCGCGTTCAAGACGTTCACGCGGTAGCGGCAGAGGCGATGACGCGTCGTGCGTGACGTTCTTCGGAAGAGCGCGCTCGAGCAGGCGGAGCTCATTCGCGGTGGGCGGGTGTCGAGCCTCGAGCTGACGCGGGCGTACCTGGAGCGCATCGCGCGGCTCGACGGCAAATTGGGCGCCTTCGTGTACGTGATGGAGGAGCGCGCGCTCGCCGAGGCGAAGGCGCACGACCGTCGCGACGCGGATCTGCCGCCGTTCTGGGGCGTGCCGACGGCGGTGAAGGATCTGAACGCCGCGAAGGGCTCGTACACGCGCTTCGGCTCGCGCGCGTTCGAGCGACTCTTCACTCCGGTCGACGACGCGACGGTGGCGCAGCTACGGCGCGCGGGGTTCGTGATCGTCGGCAAAACCGCGACGAGCGAGCTCGGCGCGCTGCCCGTCACCGAGACCGACATCCACCCGCCGGCGCGCAACCCGTGGGACGTCGCGCGTTCGCCGGGTGGCTCCAGCGGCGGCGCGGGCGCGGCGGTCGCGGCGGGCCTCGTGCCGATCGCGCAGGGGAGCGACGGCGCAGGCTCGATCCGCATTCCGGCGGCGCTGAACCACCTCGTCGGCATCAAGCCGTCGCGCGGCCGCGTCGAGAATTCGTACGGAGCCGACGATCGCCACATCATCTACACGTGCGGCCCCCTCGCGCGCACCGTGCGCGACGCGGCGGCCATGCTCGACGCGATGGCGGGCCTCTCGGTGGGGAAGCCTCACTGGGCGCCGCGGCCCTCCGCGCCGTTCCTCGAGCTGTGCGAGCAGCGGCCGACCAAGCTTCGACTTCGCGTGGTCACTGCGTCGCGCTTCACCGAGACCGATCCGGAGATCGCGGAGGCCACGCTGCGCGTCGCGCGCCTCGCGGAGTCGCTCGGCCACGAGGTGAAGGACGGCACGGCGCAGGAGGGCTCGCTCGAGGAGTTCTTGCCGGTGTGGCAGCGCCTCACCTCCGAGGCCCCGGTGCACGACTGGGCGCTGACGCAGCCGGTGACGCGGTGGCTCGCGGAGAAGGGCCGCCACGTCGCGCCTCGAGACGTACGCAGGCTGTGCGAAGCGATGTCCGCGCGCGTGCTCGAATGGTTCGGCGAGGCCGACGCGTGGATCACCCCGGCCGTCGCGGTGCCGCCGCCCATGGTCGGCGAGTGGAAGGATCTGCCGCCCGATCAAGCCTTCGCGCGCGCGGCCCGGCTGGGCGCGTTCACGGCGCCATTCAACGTCGGCGGACAGCCGGCGGTCAGCATTCCGGCGGGCATGTCGTCGGCGGGGCATCCCATCGGGGTGCAGCTCGTGGGGCGGCTGAACGACGAGGCGACGATCCTCGGGCTCGCGCGGCAGATCGAGCGGGAAGGGTCGTGGGCCGACGCGTGGCCGAAGATGGCGTGGACCTGACGACCGCCCGCGACGACGACCGAGACCGTGACGATGACCTACGGGTCGAGCGTCACGACGCTCGCGAACGTCCCGTTCGTGATGCGGTAGACGTCGACACGTGATGGCGCCTGGCCGGTGGCGCCGTCGAAATCCAGAGGGCCTGACGCGCCGAAAACGTCGATGGCGCCGCCCTTCGCGAGCGCCGACACGGCGTCGTTGAATCGGGTGGGTCGATCCTTCGCGACCGCAGGGCTCTGCGTGCTATCGCACGTGAGGACGCGGAGCGCTCGTCCGCCTACGCCCTGCCGCACCGGCGGGTTCAGCTGATCGATCGCGAGCGCCACCGCGTTCCTCCAGTGCGGCGCGTTGTCGCCGGGCGTGGTGCCGTCGACGGTAAGCGGCAGCACGAGCCCGATCGTGAGCGCGTCGGGGGCGCTTGATCCGAGGACGGTGCAGCGGCCGACGTCGACGCACAGCCGATTTTGGCACAAAAGGCCGAGCCCCCGCGGCGCGCAGTCGCCGTCCGCGGCGCATTCGTCGAGCGAGCCGATCACCGCGTGGCAGCCGAAGGCCATCCCCATCGCGAGGACGAGCCAGGGGACTACGCATCGCGAGGACGAGCCAGGGGACTACGCGCCGACCACGACTCCTCATCGAGTGCTGAAGCTACCGCACGTGGCGTTTCCAAGGTCGGCTTCCTGATGGCTTTTCTGGTCGCCGTCGTGGTCGTGGTCGTTGGTCGTGGTACCCTGTCGCCGTGGTCGTGCGCACCGTCCTCCGCTCGCTCTTCGGCCCGCTCGCCTTCCTCGGCCTGCTGGCCGTCGTGCTCACTACATCCTGCGGTCGCTCCGATCTCTTCGACCTCGCCGACGACGGCGGCCTCTCCCCCGACGGCGGCGCCTACACCCCCCCCGGCTGCGGCGACGGCGCATGCAAGTCCGGCGAGAGCTGCAGCAACTGCCCCTTCGACTGCGGCGAATGCCCTGGCTGCGGCGACGGCGTGTGCGCGCCCGGCGAGTTCTGCAACGGCTGCCCGCAGGACTGCGGCAAGTGCGACGCCTGCGGCGATGGCTACTGCAAGGACGGCGAGACCTGCCTCAGCTGCGCGCCCGACTGCGGCAAGTGCGCGTCGTGCGGCGACCACACGTGCGAGGCGCCGACCGAGACCTGCTACTCGTGCCCCGACGACTGCGGCGCCTGCAAGGGCTGCGGCGACGGCCTCTGCAAGAACGGCGAGACGTGCGCCTCGTGCCCTCACGACTGCGGCGTGTGCGCCGTCTGCGGCAACCAGAAGTGCGAGGGGCCGTACGAGACGTGCACCAACTGCCACAAGGACTGCGGCGATTGCCCGACGACCGGCTGCATCCAGATGCTCGGCTGCGCGCGCGGCTGCATCGACGGCTCGGTGCGGCCCCCCAACGTGCGTGTCTCGTGCGTGGCCGATTGCGTGGCGCAAGGATGCGCCAGCGCGCAGTTCTTCTTCGACCAGGCATTCAACTGCTTCCTCAAGCACTGGAACGAGTGCAACGGCGCCGACTTCGGCTGCCTCGAGAAGAAGTGCGATCCCGAGATCGCCGCCTGCCTCGGCGCCACCTGTAACTAGTTGGTGGTACCACTCACCTAACCGGCGCCTTTTGCGCGCGTGTAGACGAAGAGGATGACGATGAGCACCGCGTCGGCGGTGGCGATGAGGCCGAGCTCCTTCTGCGAGACCCTCACCTCGAACGACGGGCTCGAGGCCTTGGCGACCCCGTACAGCGCGCCCGCCATGCCGAGGTAGATGAAGAGCATCGCGTGGTAGCAGAAGCTCAGGAAGAAGATGCCGATGAGGACGCCGCAGAAGCTCGTGAAGAGCGACAGGCCGTACGCCGGGAGCCTCCGGTCCATGTCCCACGTCGGCTTGAAGGCGATCATGTACGGGATCTTGACGGACACGTAGACGAACGACGTCCAGATGACCATCCCGGGGAAGCCGAGCTCCGCCGCCGACAGGAGGTACGAGTTGTGCGCGGTGATGAAGTAGTTCTCGACGAACTGCCCGAACCCGAGCCCCAAAAAGGGGTTCTGCTTCACGAAGTCGACGCCCTCGTAGAGCGCACCTAGGCGCTCGAGGCTCGAGGCCTCGGCGTCCTCGCCGCTGCGTCCGCCGGCGAGGAGCAAGGGGAGGCCTGCGATGCCGCCCATGATGAGCCCCTTTGCGCCGTATCTTCGGATGAAGTAGACGCCGAGGATCGCCAGCAGCACGAGCACGCCGCCGCGCGAGCCGGTGAGCATCACGCAATAAAGGACGACCCCGAGCACCATCGCGAGGAGCAGGTGGCGAAACTTGGTGCGCATCTGCGCGTGGAACGCGAAGCAGAAGCTCATCGCCGCGGCGACGGCCAGCGCCAGCTCGTTGGGATCGGCGAAGGTGCCGCGCCACCGCACGCGGCCGTGCGCGATCGTGAACGCCTTGAAGAGGCCGGGCTTCTCGCACGCGTACTCGCGCCCGTCGATGCCGTCTTTGTCGCACGTGTGGCTGTCCTCGCAGGCTCGCCCGTCCGGCTCGCCCTTGCTCTGGTCATGGGCGGCGCCGCCTCCCTCTTCCTCCTCGAGGAGGATGCACTGGAACTCGCCCTGCCCCTGGTGGATGCAGATCGCGCTGAGCGCGACGCTGATCAAGACGAGGAGGATGGCCAGGCCGCGGAAGCTCGCGAACGAGCGCCCGGCGTACATGACGATCCCCATGAAGATCGTCGCGAACCCGAGCGACGTCTTCATGTCGAGCACGACGTCCATGCCGACCTTGATCGCGGTCGTGAACACGCACCAGCCAAGGAAAGCGATCAGGAACGGAAGCTGTGGCGACCACGCCGTCTTGATCTTGCCCGTCGCGAACTCGATGAGAATGCCGAGCACGGCGAGGCCGACGGCGATGTTGAGCAAGCCGACGCTCTCGAGCCCCGGAACGAACTCCTGAGGTCGGATGAAGATCGTGAAGATGAGGAGGAGCGCGCCGGCGAGCGCCACGGCGTTGACCTCAGCCCGCTCCGACGCGGGTGCCGTTCGAGAGGAGCGGCGCTCCGGCGATCTCGAGCTTCTCCGGCTCCTTTGGCCAGTCGCGCTTGATGGCGTACTCGACGAGGCCGACGGCGAAGCCGGTTCCGTGCGAGACGTGGAGCACCGGAAAAATGGCCCAGACGACGGGGATCGCGGCGGCGCCCGCCTTGCGCCCGACGCGCACCGCCTCGGCGAGGGTCGCCAGCGCGTAGCCCCCGAACGCGAAAGGCGTGACGGGCTGGATCGGGCTCGTCGCGAGCAGGCCCGCCCCGCCGAGCACCGTGAGGAACGGGATCGCCGGGCGCAGCGAGAGGAACTTCTTGTGCTTGAGCAGCGTGCGCGCGCGCCCCTTACCGTACTTGTAGTACTGCTTCGCGAGCGTCTGGAACGAAGCGCGCGGGTAGTAGTGCACGACGACATCGCGCGACTGGAACACCTTGCCGCCGCTCTCGATGATGCGTTGGTTCAGCTCGGCGTCCTCGTTGGTGATGGCCTTGGGATCGTACATGCCGATCGTCTCGAAGACCTTGCGCTTGAATGCGCCGAGGAAGACGGTGTCGACGTACCCCTCGTTGTCCGCGCCGCGGTAGCGGGCGCCGCCGACGCCGAGCGGGCTCTCGAGCGCGGCGCAAAGGGCGCGCTGGAACAAGGTCTTCGCTCGCGCGCGCTGGGCCCCGCCCGCGTTGTCTGCGCCGCTCTTCTCGAGCGCTTCGATGCATTTTCGGACGTAGTCGGGCGCGTACTCGCAGTGCACGTCCATGCGCACGACGACGTCTCCCCGCGAAGCCTTGATGAGCCGGTTCATCCCCGCCGCCTGGATGCGATCGGGGTTGTCGACGAGCTGGATGCGGACGTCCTCGTCGGCGAGGCGCTGGATGATCTCGCGCGTCGCGTCGATGCTCATGCCGTCGGCGACCAGGATCTCCATCCGGTCTGCCGGGTAGTCCTGCGCCATGACGCTGCGCAGGCACGTCTCGATGTACGCCTCCTCGTTGAGGCACGGCATCGCGATGCTGACGAAGGGGGTCACGTGCTCGCGCTCGCGCTCTTGGCGGCGGCACGCGCCTCCGCGGGCTTCTTGCCGGTCATGAAAACCTGGCAGTCGACGAACGGTGCCTTGGCGAAGGCCCAGTCGATCTCGAAGGCCGGGCCCTGGAGGTCCATCAGCTTGAGCACGCCGTACCAGTAGAGGTTGAGCGCCGGGGCGAATTTCCGGTAGGTGCCCATGTTCTTCATGAAGTGGGTCTGGTCGAACGTCTGCGGCGCGGCGTCCCCGGCGTCGGTGCGCTTGTAGCTGCCGCGGCGGAGCACCTTGCGCGCGAGCTTCAGCGGGCCCCAGCCGAGCGCGTCGGCGATGCGGTTGGCGCCGCCGGACAAGGTCGCGTTGCCGATGCGGCAGTGGGTGAGCCCGGCGCGCGCGGCGAGCGCCTCGAGGCCGGCCGAATCGTCGAACCGCGTGATGCCGTGCATCTTCGCCTGCGGCTCGTTGGGGAACGTCACCAGGTACTCGCCGGCCGGGGCGAGGAGGCGCTCGACGCCGCGAAAAAACGCCGCCGGATCGCTCACGTGCTCGAGCGTGTCGCACGCGATGACCCGCGTGAATGCTCCCTCGAACGGCCGCACTTGCTCGGGGATCGTGATGTCGCCGACGACGAAGCGAAGGTTCGAGAAGCGGTCCTCGAGGTAGCGCAGCTCCGCGATGGTGCCCCCGCTGATCTCGAAGCCGGTGACCTGGGCGCAGAGCTTGGCCAGGCGCGCGGTCGTTCCGCCGCTACCGACGCCGATCTCGCACACGGTGTCACGCGCCCCGAGGGAGAGCTGCTCCAGAACGAGCAGGTCGCGAAACGGGAAGCTCGTGGGCGGAAATGGGACGAAGTCGATCCGGGTCATGGGACGGGAGCAGGATAGCCGCTCTGCGGCCCACAACAATGCCCCTGTTCCATGGCAATGGGGCTTTACACCCTGCCCCAGGGGCGGAAGTATCCATGGTTCGTGAAGAAGCTGAACACCCTCGTCAGTGAGCCGACCCCGCTCTCCACGCGGGCGCACGCGATCCTGACGGTGCTCTCGGGCACCGAGACGGGGCGCGTGGTCATCCTCGAGGTCGGCGAGCCGCTCAGCCTCGGGCGCGCTGACACGTGTCGCATTCGCTTCGACGACGCGAGCGTCTCCGGCCAGCACGGCAAGGTCATCGGTATCGCCGGCGGATTCCACTACATCGACGACAACTCGACCAACGGGAGCTTCGTCAACGGCACGCGCCTCGCGGCCGGCAAGACGATTCAGCTGAACGACGGCGACCGCCTCCAGCTCGGCTCCGGCACGCTCCTCCGCTTCTCCGTCGTCGACGACGCCGAGCGCGGCGCCCTCACGCGCATGTACGAGGCGGCGTTCCGCGACGCGCTCACCGGCGCCTACAACAGGAAGCACCTGGACGAGCGCCTCGACGCCGAGCTCGCGTTCGCGCTGCGCCACGGAACCGACCTCTGTGTGCTCATGCTCGACATCGATCACTTCAAGGCGGTGAACGACACCCACGGCCACCAGGCCGGCGACGCCGTCCTCAAGATGACCGCGGAGGTCCTCGCCAAGCAGCTTCGCGCCGAGGACATGCTGGCCCGGTTCGGCGGCGAGGAGTTCACGGTCATCACGCGCGGCATCCCGCTCTCGTCCGCGATCACGCTGGGCGAGCGCCTGCGGATGGCGCTGGGCCTCTCGACCACGAGCGTCGCCGGCACGCCGATCCGGGTGACGGCGAGCGTCGGCGTCGCCTCCCTTGTCTGCTGCGGAAAAACGCGCGATCGGATGACGCTCATGAAGATCGCCGATCAGCGCCTCTACCGCGCAAAGGAAGCGGGCAGGAACCGCGTGATCGGCACGTGACGCGGACGCGAATAACCCCCAAGGTATGATACAAAAGCCAGATGCGAACTGCCCTCGTCGCTTTGACCGTCGCCGTGGTGGGCCTCCTCGCGCTCGCCGGTTGCGGCGGCACGCGGTCGTACAACTGGGCCGCGGAGCGCGCCGCGGGGTACCGCGTCGGCCCCGGTGACGTCGTCAAGATCAACGTGTGGAAGCACGACGAGCTCTCGCAGCAGGTCACCGTCCGCCCCGACGGTGCGATGACGATGCCCCTCATCGGCGACATCAAGGCCGAGGGCAAGACGGTCGACGAGATCGCCGGCGACATCGGCGGGCGCGTGCACAAATACTTCCAGGATCAGCCGCCGGTGACGGTGCAGATCGCCGAGGTCCGCTCGTACAAGGTGTACGTCGTCGGTGAGGTCCAGCGCGGCGGCGAGTTCACGCCGAACCACCAGATCAGCGTGCTTCACGGCCTCGCGCTCGCCGGCGGCTTCACTCGCTTCGCGAGCACCGACCGCATCGTCATCGTCCGCAAGGACGCGCGCGGCGAGCGGCGCATCCCCTTCGATTTCTCGGCCGTCGTCGAGAAGGGGGACCTGCAGCAGAACCTCGCGCTGCAATCGGGCGACACGGTCATCGTCCCGTAAGGCGCGATGGTCGAGCTCTTACGGAACCCGCGTCGGCTCCTGCTCTTCCTCTTCGAGGCGGCGCTCGTCGCCGTCCTCGTGGCGGCAGCGGCGTGCCTCCGCTTCGGCGACATCCATCGCGGGCTCACCTACCCGGACATCGCCAAGAAGGCGGTGCTCTTCGCGCTCGTCGTGCAGGGCGCCCTCTACTACTCGGGCATGTACGATCCCGCCGCCACGCGCACGGCGCAGGCGGTCTACGAGCGCGTCCTCAAGGCGCTCGCGCTGGGCAGCGTCATTCTCCTCGTCTTCTTCTACCTCGTGCCGCGCTTCGAGCTCGGGCGCGGCATCTACCTCGTCGCGCTCGCGCTGACCGCCCTGATTCTACCTGCCTGGCGCCTGCTCTACGACAGCGTCAGCGAAAACACCGGATTTTTGCGGCGAACCATCATCCTGGGCAACGGCGGCCTCGCCCGCGAGCTCGCCGTGACCATTCGCCGCAACCCCCAGTACGGGCTCGAGCTCGCGGGCATGCTGGCGCGCGACAAGTGGCAGGTGAGCGCCGAAGAGAACATCATCGGCATCTACGGGGACCTCTTCGACATCGTGATGAAGGAGGGCGTGAAGGTCGTCCTCGTCGCCTACCCCGATCGCCGCGGCACGCTGCCGGTCGATCAGCTGCTCGAGGTGAAGTTCCGTGGCGTCGAGGTCGAGGAAGGCGTCGATTTCTACGAGCGCACCCACGGCAAGATCTACGTGCGCGAGCTCAAGCCCAGCCAGCTCATCTTCGCGGAGGGCTTCACCGCGCGCACCACGACCCGGCGCCTGAAGCGCATCCTCGACGTCGTCGTCGCGGGCATCGGCATCGTCCTCGCTGCGCCGCTCATGCTGATGACGGTCATCATGATCAAGCTCGATTCACGCGGGCCCGTGCTCTACAAGCAGGTCCGCGCGGGTGAGTTTGGCGCGCTCTTCACCATCCTGAAGTTCCGCTCGATGCGCACCGACGCCGAGAAGGGCGGCGCGCAGTTCGCGAAGGAGAACGACGATCGCGTCACGCGCGTGGGCAAATTCATCCGGAAGACGCGCCTCGACGAGCTGCCGCAGCTCTGGAACGTGCTGAAGGGCGAGATGAGCATGGTCGGCCCCCGCCCCGAGCGCCCCGTCTTCATCGAGCAGCTCGAGCAGCAGGTACCGTTCTTCAAGCAGCGCTTGTACGTCAAGCCCGGGGTCACCGGCCACGCGCAGGTCCGCTGCCGCTACGGCGCGAGCGCGGAGGACATGCTGGAGAAGCTCCAGTACGATCTCTATTACATCAAGAGCTACTCGGTGCTCTTCGACCTCACGATCATCCTGGACACGGTCAAGGTCGTCCTCCTCCGCATCGGGGCTCGCTAGGCCTGAGGGCACTGAGCCAAAGAGGCTTGGCGGGCTGGCGTCTTCATTTGCGCTCGGCGGTGACGACCCAGATGGCCGCGGAGAGCGCGACGCCCGTGTCGGTGAGGTAGGGGCGCAGCGCCTCGCGGACGGCGGCGCGCATCTTGGCCAGCGTGGCGCCGTCGGCGGCGAAGGCGAGGCGTCCGGCGGGGCCGGTGAGGAGGGCGTAATCGACGGCGTCCTCGAGCGGGCCCGTGCGGAGCAGCACGTCGCGTGGCGTGACGTGGGTGCCGGTGAAGCCGGCGGCGGCGAGGATGGTCTCCACGCGCGTTCTGTCGGCGAACGCGAATGGGCCGGGGGCGTCCTCGGGGGTGGGCTCGGGGGGAGGGACGACGGTGAGTACGGCCGCGAGAGGCACCGTGACCCACGGGTTCTCCGTGATCGCGCGCCAGCAGACGAACGCGAGGCGACCACCCGAGCGGAGGGCCTGCGCCAGGTTTCCGAACGCGGCTATCGGGTCCTCGAAGAACATGACGCCAAAGCGCGAGAAGACGACATCGAAAGGTCGGGTCGTACGAAACTCCGACGCGTCGGCCTCTTGGAAGGTGGGGCGCGACGTTCCGGCCTCGAGCGCGCTCGCTCGTGCCCGCGCCTGCGCAAGCATCGGCGCCGACAGGTCGACGCCGACGACCTCGCCTCCGGGCCCCACCGCGTCGGCGAGCGCGAGCGCCGTCGCGCCGCAGCCGCAACCGACATCGAGCACCCGCTCGCCGGCCACGACGCGCGCGGCTGCGAGCCCCTCTTCGCCGAGTGGTCCGAGCACGTAATCGAGCCGCTTTTGCTCGCGCACCCAACGCTCGCCCGCTTCGCCGTTCCAGAAGGTTGCTTGATTCATGCTCATAGCTCGTAGCGAAGCCCGACGCCGGGCGTCAACACGAGCAGCACCGGGCCGACCGTGGATGACTCCCCGAAGCTCACGAAATCGCGGCCGAGCACCGCGTTGTCGGCGTCCTTCCACATCGGCTTGGTGATCGCGACGAGCACGAGCGCCTGCACGCCGAGGAGCAGCTCGGTGTGCTCGCCGAGCGGCAGGCCGACGCGCACCTCGGGCGCGACATAGCCGTAGCGCGCCGCCGTCGTCTCCGTCGCGCCGGCGGCGCCGAGCGGAAATTGCGCCGTCCTGTCGTCGCGCGTTTCGCCCAAGAGCACGCCGGCGCCGAGACGGAACGTGAGCGGCAGCGCGGTGGCGGTGTGGTAGCCGAGGGAGCCGCCGAGGGTGATGCCACGGAGGGCAAGCGCGTCGTCGGCCGTTCCGTCGATCGGCGCGCGCCCGCGCGGGGTCGCCGCGACGGCGCGGCCCCGCGTCGATTGGCCTGTCACGAGGTACCCGCCGTCGAGGGAAAGGCTCACGCGGTTCTTGAGCTCGTAGCCCACGTGCAGCATGCCCTGCGTTCCGATGGGCAGCGCCGTCGAGCACCCCGCGCCGCAGCCGCCGGACACGTCGCCGCCGAAGAGCGAGCCTGTCGCGAAGCCGAGGCTCGCGTCGAGGACGAAATGCCCGCGCCGGGCACCTCCCCACATCGGAGACTCCGGGTCGCGATCGAGCGGGATTTCAAGCGTTTCCCGCTGTCCGCTGGCCATGAGGAACGACCGCGCGCGCGGCAGGAAGCCCTCGGCCGCCACCTCCACCTTGTGTCCGCCGCTCCGCACGCGCCCGCTCCAGACCCCGCTGCCGACGGGGACACCGTCGACCGCCACGCGCGCGCCGCTCGGCGTCGGCTCCACGCGGAGCTCCGCGTCGAGGACCTCGAGCGCCAGCGTGAGCGGCGCGACGCCGTTCGTCGCGACGCTGATCTGCGCGGGCTGCGTGCCGGCGCCCTCGTCTCCGCGGAGGCTCACGGTGTGGCTGCCGCTCGAGACACTTCCCTCCCAGGGCGCGGCGCCGACGGGAACGCCGTCGACGATGACCTCCGCAGCACGACCGGTCTGCTCCAGCACGCGCAGTCGCCCGGATTCACGCAGGGCCTCGAGGCGAACGTCGACCTGGACGGTCCGGCCGCCCGCGACGTCGACCAGCGACACCTTCGTCAAGAAGCCCGGCTTGTACACGAGGATGCCGTGCGAGCCAGCCTTCACACGCACTGGCTTGCCCAGAGGCGACACGCCCCGCGCGCGCTGATCGATCTGGATCTGGGCGTCGCGTTCGGAGACGCGTACGTCCAGCGCTCCGACGAGCCCGCGGACCTGCCGCATGTCCTCTTCTGCGGCGTCGCGATCCGCCGAGGCCATGTTCGGGAACGTCGCCAGGAGGTGCTCCAGCATGTCGAGCGCCTCGTCGTAGCGTTCGAGCTGGCGCAGGCACACCGCGGCGTTCTGGGTGTTGCCGCGCGTGGGGTAGAGCTCGCGCGACAGCAAGAACTCCGCCAGCGCCGGCTCCCACGACTTGGCCCGCACCAGCGCCGTCCCGCGCTCGAAGTGCGCGCGCGCCTGGTCCTTGCGCGCGCTGTCCGCGGCTTCCGGCGCAGGCGTGCTCGGGCTTGCCTGCGCGCGCGCCAAAGGAGCGAAGGCGAGCAGGCACGTCACGACGAGGAGGGCGAACCGGACGCGCATCGACCGAAGGCGAGCTTACCCTACTCGAAGGAGTTGCTCGTCTCGAGCTTGCCCGTCTGCGATGGCGCGGCCGAAGTCGGTGGCGCGGGGACCGTCGCAGGCGAGCCCTTCGCGGGCTTCGCCGTGGCGGAGGAGCGCGGTAGGACCTTGACGCCCGCGTTGGCGCCGGGCACGCCGCCCGGCGGCCCGACGGGGACCGCGGCGGCGAGCGGGGCAGGCGGCGTAGGCGCGAGGGGCTTGCTGACGGGGAGCTGCGCGGCGACCGTCGGCGGTGGCGGTGACGCAACGGTCGCCGTTCTCTCGCTGACCGCCAGACCTTTCGGTTGCCGCGTCATCATCGCGACGCCAGCCACCAGCGCGACGCCTGCCAGTGTTCCCACCGCGAGCCGCCGCGCCATCGTGCGAGGGTGGGTGCGCACCGTCGTGTCGTGCCCGTTGTCGGTGCGCGTGAGCGCCACGTCGCCATCGCCGCCGGCGCCGACCGCGGGCTGCGCCTCTCGGGCGCGCGGCAGGACGGCGCGCGGCTCTTGGACCGCGCGCTCCTCGACGGTGAGCGGGCGAATCGTCGCGTTCTCGATCTCCCAGCCGTCCTCGAGCACCTCCCCGATGGCGTCGAGCATCGCGATGGGGCTCGGGTAGCGATCGCCGGGATCGATCTCCAGCGCCTTGTGCACGATCGCCGCGATCGGCGCCGGGACCCACGGCGCCGCGCCTTGGACGTGGGCCGCAGGCTCCTGGCAAATGGCGATGATGAGCCGCCCGAGCGTGTCGTGCCGCTCGTGAGGCACCCGCCCGGTGAGCATCTCGAACAGGACCACGCCGAGGGAGAAGATGTCGGTCCGCGCGTCGAACGTCTTGGCGCCGATCGCCTGCTCCGGCGACATGTAGAGCGGCGAGCCCACGAGGCCGCCCGTCTGCGTGAGGCTCTTGGACGCCTCCAGGTCGGCGGGGCTCCTCCGCATCTTGGCGACGCCGAAATCGAGCAGCTTCACGACGCGGGTGTCGCCCGCCTCGGCGACGTACACGTTGGCCGACTTGATGTCGCGGTGGATGATGTCGGCGTCGTGTGCCTTGGCGAGTCCCACGCACGCCTGCGCGGCGATGCAGAGCGCCAACCGCGGCGGGAGCGGCCCGAGGCGTCGCACGAGCTGTTGCACGTCCTCGCCGCGCAGCCGCTCCATCGCCAGGTACGGTCGCCCTGTCTCGGCGTCGACGCCGGCGTCGATCAGCTTGGCGATGTGGCGCGACTCGATGGCTGCCGCCGCGCGCGCCTCGCGCTGGAAGCGCGCGAGCTGGATCTTGTCCTTGGCGTGCTCGACGAGGACGACCTTCAGCGCGACGACGTTGCCACTGCCCTCTTCGGTGGCCTCGTAGACGGCGCCCATGCCGCCCTCTCCGAGCAGCGGTCCTACTCGGTATTTCCCGTCGACGAGCTGCCCGTCGGAAAGCATACGCCCCTCAAAGGTAGCCTATCCCGCCGAGAGCGGCGCCGAGAAGGTAGTGAGGACCGGGAGCGTGCGATCGGTGTTCCAGTAGCCGCTCAGCCCCAAGAAGAATACATGGCGGTACAAGTTGGGCTGCACCTGGGCGCCCTCGAACGCGACGAAACGGTAGTTGTACCCGAAGAGGACGCCGAGCCAGCGGTTCACCGCGTAGCGCCCCTCGAGGCTCGCGACGACGTAGCTGATGCGCGACAGCGCCTCGGTCGTCCGGAAGGCGGATCGATTCGCGGTGCCGCTCACCAGCACGGCCAGGTTCCGAAGCCCGACGGTATGCGGGAACGGGTAGCCCGACAGGCTCGACGAGGTCTGGGCCGAAGGCCCGAAGCCGAGGCGCGGGCTCGCCGAGCCGTACGAGTACGACGCGTTGACGTTGAAGAGCCAGTACTGCTTGGTCAAGAGCAGCTCGGTGACGGCGACCGGGCTGCCGATGGGGCGGGTGTCGGGATCGAGCGGCGGCGCCGTCGCGACCGCGAAGCCCACGTTGCTGAGCCAGCGCAGGCTGTCGCTGAACGAGTGCGTGAGGCCGACCGTGGCCTCCCCCACGTGCGTCGTCGCGACGCCGAGGTACTGGGCCGGCTGTTTGGTGAAGTCGAGCAGGAAATAATTCCGGCTCTGCTCGTAGCGCAGCTTGAAGCTGACGATGTCGGAGTCCGTCAGATCGTAGGTGATCTGGCCGTCGGTCGCCGGCTGGATGAAGTCGAGGCCGCGGTGGAAGATGTTCTGCGTCCCCGTCTGGACCGCCGAGTCGTGGAGGGTCGTGCCGATGGCCACGTCGACTCCGTGCAGGTAGCGCCAGCGCGATGCGATCTCGTGGGTGAGCTGCGTGCGCGCGTTCGTGAGGGTGAAGGTGCGCTGGAGCGACGACGGTTCGACGAGGAAGAGCGGCCCGTCGGAGAGGCGCGACGAGTTCAACGTCGCGACCGTGGTGATGAAGCGGTTCACCAGGACGTCGCGCTTGCCGAGGGTGAACTGGCCCGTGTACGAGCCGACGATCGCGCCGTCGTCGGGCTGGCTGAACTTCTCGAGCGGCGTGTAGTGCTGCGCCCGGAGCTGCAGGCGGAACTCGTGCGGGTCGAACGGGCTCGTCCACGCCCGCATCGTGAGCTCGGCGTCGACGCCGGTGAACGGCGATGGGTGCCGGGTGACCGGGCCATCGATCACGTTCTGCGTCTGGACGACGTTGGTGTTGTACCCCTCGATGAGCGCGACCTGCGCGCCGTAGTCGACGCCGCCGGGCCTGAAGACCGTCCCGTCCTGCTCCGCGAGCCGGGACTGGTTGCGAAGGGCGGGGCTCGACTGGAACGCCGGATCGTAGGCCAGCCGATCCTTCTGGACACCGGGCGCCCCGGTGGCGAGCGGATCGAACTGGTCGTCACGCGTCGTACGCGTGTCGTTGGGGTCCTTGAGGCGCGTGTCCCCTTCGCCGCGCGTCGTCCGGGTGTCGGCGCTCTCGCGGACCTGGGCCGCCGTCGGAGCCGTCGGCGTGGTCGGCGGCGCTTGGATCTGCGCGAAGAGCATGGGGCCCAGAAAGGTGGCCCGACACTATCAGAAAAGCCCTTCGTAGAGCCGCTCGTAATCGTCGGCCATTCGGGCCAGCGAGAAGCGGCTCTGCGCGTGGATTCGCGCGGCGGCGCCGAGGCGGGCGCGCAGGGTGGCATCGCTGGCGAGCGCGGCGAGCTCGGCGCGCAGGGCCTCGGCGTCGCCGTGGTCGACCAGGCGCCCTACTTCGGCGGGCACGATGCCGGGCAAACCGCCGACGCGCGTAGCCACGACGGGCAGCCCGCACGCCATCGCCTCGGGGACCACGAGCGGGAGCCCCTCGGTGCGTGAGCTCAGGCAGAAGACGTCGAACGCGCTCATCACACGCGGAACGTCGCCGCGGAGACCGGTCAGCGTCACGAAGGGGGCCGCGTCCTTGGGGATCGCGGCCTCGATGTCGCCGCGGGTCGGACCGTCGCCCACGATCACGAGCCGGAGCTTCGCGGAGAGGAGCGGCGCGGCGGCGTGCACGAGGAGCGGGTAGTCCTTTTCGGAGACGAGCCGCCCGACGGTGCCGATCACGACGGCGTCCGCTGGGATGCCCAGCGCGGCGCGCACGCTCTGCCCGGCGTCCGCGTCGCGCGCGAACTGGGCCAGCGGAATGCCGTTGGGTACGACGTGGAGCTTGGACGCGGCGGGCCGTTCGTCGCGGCGCGCCGTCACCGCGGTCTCTTCGCTCACCGGCACGAACGCGGTGACGGTCCGGGTCGCCGCGCGCGCCAGCCACAGCGCGCCTTTCGGGTACGTGTTGCTCCCGTGCTTGGTATGCACCACGCGCCCTACGGCGGCGACGCGCGCCGCCGGCGCGGCGTAGATGAGCGGCGCGGCGTTGTGCGTATGCACCACGTCCGGCGCGAGCCCGATGAACGCGCGCGCCAGCTTCGCCCACGTGGCCGGCTTCGCTCCTCCCTGGTGCGGGACGTCGAACGTCGGGATGCCGGTGAATTGCGGCCGCAGCGCGCCGCCGGGCGTGAGCGACAGGACGCGCACGTCGTGCCCGCGCAGAGCGAGCTCGCGCGAGAGGCTCAAGATCAGCCGCTCTTGGCCGCCGACGTCCAGGGACAGGACAACGTGCACGATCCGCATGAGGCGATGACGATATCATCCGAGGTCACCGATGAAGGTCCTCGCGATCACCCAGATCTGGCCCAACAGCCTGGAGCCCCTCCGCGGCCCCTACAACGTGCAGCAATTCGTGGAGCTCCAGAAGCACGTCGACGTCGAGGTGCTCGCCGCCGTCGCGTACGTGCCGGGCGCGAGTCTCGTCGGCAAGCCCCCGCGCCCCGCGCTCCTCGCCAAGCTGCCGGCAGAGGAGACGATCAGCGGCATCAAGACGACGTACCTGCGCCAGCTCTACCTCCCGCGGCTCGGCGTTCCGATCGCCGTGCCGCTCTACCTCGCCTCGTTCCTCCTGCACCGCCGCCTCATCGCGCGCGCGGACGTGCTCCTGGCGACCTGGGCGTACCCCGACGGCTGCGCCACGATCCTCGCGGCCCATGCGTTGGGCAAGCCGTGCGTCGTGAAGGTGCATGGCTCGGACATCAACCTCGTCGCGAAGATGCCGAGCGCGCGGGCCGTGCTACGGACGGTGCTGCCGCGCGTGGGGGCCATGGTGAGCGTGTCGCGCCCGCTGGCGGGCGAGATCGAGGCGCTGGGCGTCCCGCGCGCGAAGATCCACGTCGTGCAGAATGGCGTCGATACGCGCACGTTCGCGATCCGCGACAAGGCCGAGGCTCGCCGTGCGTTGGGGCTGCCGGCGGACAAGAAGATCGTCCTCTCGGTCGGGCGCCTGGAGCCGCAGAAGGGAACGGTCGACCTGCTCGACGCATGGGCGCGCGTGCGCGAGGCGCGGAGCGACGTGGTCCTCGCGCTCATCGGCGACGGCATGTCGCGGCCGCAAGTCGACGCGCGAAAGGCGGAGTGGGGAGACGGCCTCGTTGCCCCCGGGTCGCGTCCGTTCGCCGAGATCGCGCGCTGGATGAACGCGTGCGATCTCTTCACGCTCCCCAGCTGGGCCGAAGGGACGCCGAACGCGGTCCTCGAGGCGCTCGCATCGGGCCGCCCGGCGGTAGGGTCCGACGTCGGCGGCATCCCCGACGTCCTCTCCGATCCGCGCAGCGGCCTCGTCGTGCCTGCGCGCGATCCGGCTGCGCTCGCACGAGGCCTCATCGACGCCCTGGGCCGCGATTGGCCAGCGGAGTCGGTCCGCGCGTGCGGGCCGGGCTCGTGGGCCGACAGCGCGGCGCACCTGCTCGACGTGATCCGGGGTGTCCTCCCGCGGTAGGGCCTATCCTCCTATCGGTCACCCTTCTCGCCGTAAACGTGCACGTGCCCGTACCCGTGCCCGGCGTCGCCGCCGCTCCGGGAGGGAAGGAAGAGTGGTCCCTCCACGTACCACCGCGCGACCGATGAACCCGGGGCTGAAGCTCTCTACCCTCACGCTTGGCCTGCTCGCGCTGGCAGCGTGCCGCGTCGACGCTGGCTTCGACGATCTCGTCTCGGCCGTCCCCCCGCCGACGGGAACGCTGGGCCGGTGGATGAAGAGCAACGATGCGCGCTGCGTGGCCGCCGCGGGGCACGCGACTCCGTCGGCCTCGGCGAGCAACCCTTCGTCGCCGGGGCACGTCGTCTACCGTCTGCCCGACGGCCACGTTTACCGCATCGAAGCTCGTCCCGGCGCGCCCCCCGAGGACCTCACTCGCGAGCTCGACCGCATCGGTCCCGGTCTCGATGGTTTCGTCAACGTCTCAGCCGACGGCCAGTGGCTGCTCGTCCAGACGACGCGCTTCGGCTGCGGCGTGGACATGTGCACAGCGGTCGTCGACCGGGCCGCCTGCTCGGCGCAGGTGATGGTCAGCGGCACCGACGCGGTGCACCCGGAGGCGGCCAGCGCGATCGGCGCGCGCGGCGAGATCGTCGTGTTTCCTGCTGGCGGAGCCCATCATCCGGTGGACCTCTTCGCCGTCAAGCGAACGACGGACGGGTGGAGCGCCCCCGTCAACCTGACGGCCCTCTCGCCGGGTCGCTACAACAAGCAACCCTCCCTCTCGATGGACGGCAAGCGCGTGCTGTTCGATTGCGGCAGCGATCCGGGCGCCGGTCTCGGGACCTCCGTTTGTGAGGTGGGGACCGACGGAAAGAACCTCCGGGTCGTCGTTGGCGCCATCGCCGACACAGGCCTCAAAGGCGCGAATCATCACGCTTCTTACGCTCCCGACGGCTCGATCGTCTTCGAGGGAACGTGGAACGGCGGGGCCGAACAAATTTGGCATGTCCAGGAAGGGAAGGTCCCGCATCTGGTGAACGTAGACGTGGATCCCGGGGACGAGACGCGCCCCCGGTACTCCGACGACAACTCCCCCTGCGTCCTGCCCGACGGGCGAATTGTCTCGCTCTGGCTTGGTCGAAGGGAAAGCGACAAGGTTCAGAAAGACAGCGGACACGAGCTCAAGCTCATGAACGCCGACGGCTCCGGCAGCGAAATGCTGCTCACGGGCGTCGACGTCGTCGACATCGGCATCGGCTGCGGACAGTGACTCGTACCGGCTCCGCCCTGCGAGGGAGCGGAGGAGGGTTTTGGGCTTCGGGCAATGGTGTCTGGGCTCAAACCGACAAATCCTCCTCCGCTCCCTCGCGGCGCGCGAGCGCTTTGCGAGTCGCCCGCGTCATGCTTTGATCGGGAAGCGTGCGAGGCTTACGAGTCGCTCTGTCCATTGCGCTCCTGACAGCGTGCCGCGGCGACGCGGGGCTCAATGACCTCGTGGGCGAGGTGCCGACCAAGCGCGCGGCGCTCGGCGGCGTTCATCGCATCTCGCTGGACGGCTGCGGTGCGCCCGCCGCTGCCGGGCGCGGTCACGTCGTCTACCGGCTCCCCGATGGGCACGTGCGTCGCCTGTCGGCGGACGGCAAGACGGCGCCCGAAGACGTCTCGGCGCTCCTCGATCGGATCGGCCTCGGCGCCGACGGCTTCATCAACACGTCGGCCGATGGCGAGTGGCTGCTCGTGCAGACGTCGCGCTTCGGGTGCGGCCAGGAGATGTGCCTCACCGTCGTGGGTCGCACCGTCTGCCAGGCCGAGGTCATCATCTCGGAAGCGGCGACGCTCCCGGCCGAGGGGTACTCGGCGATCGGCGCCGGCGGAAACCTCGCCATCTACCCGGCGCAAGGCGGACCGCACAAGATCGATCTTTTCGCCGTGTCGCGAAAGACCGCGGGCGACGCGTGGGGCAAGCCGGTGCTCCTCACCGCGGGCTCGCGGCACGCGTACCACAACCAGCCCGCCCTCTCCGCCGACGGGCGCACAGTGCTGATGGACTGCGGCGAGGAGCCCGCCGCTGCCGCCGGGACCGACATCTGCGAGGCCAAGACGGACGGCACCGGCGTCGCGGTGGTCGTTCCCCAGGCCGGCCCGGCCGGCGCGACGAAGACGGCGAACCACCACGCCGCCTACGCGCCCGACGGCACGATCGTGTTCGAGGGGACGTGGAACCGCGGCGGCGAGCAGGTGTGGCGCGCGCCTCGCGGCGGCGCGCCGGCGCTCGTCAATGGCGAGATCGTCGACGTCAACCCGACCGTCTGGCGCTTCAGCGACGACAACTCCCCGTGCGTGCTGCCCGACGGCCGCGTCGCCTCGCTGTGGCTCGGGCGCGCCGGCGGCAAGAAGGGCGGTCACGAGCTCAAGGTGATGAATCCGGACGGGACGGGGGCGGCGATGCTGGCTGTGGAAGTGGACGTGGTCGACGTAGGGATCGGATGCGGGAAGTGACGCCGTCCCAGCTCCCCACGTAGCCCCGCGCCGCGAGGAGGACGAGAAATCCGTCGAACGGCGCGCGGTACCGCGCCTCGCCGACCGCGAGGAACGCCGACGCACAGATGCCCGCGATCGGCGCGAGCACCAGGAGATCGGCGCCGAGGCCAGGCCGGCCTCTCCGCCACGGCCACGCGATCATCACGAGGGCGAGGCCCGCGGGCAGGAGCAAGATCGGCTGGTATCCGCGCTGCGTGTAGAGCGTCCACCGCTCGAGCATGGCGTCCTTGCCGCTCGGCCACGGCATCGAGATGAACAGATCGAAGACATGCTCGAAGCCCAGCGCGAGCGACTCCTTGGGGTGCTCTTTCGTCCACCGCCACGCCTCGGCGACGACCTCCTTGTTGTCCCAGGGCCCCGCCATGATCTCCACCACGCCGGTGCGGTGCCGCTCGATGGCCGTCGAGTAGCCGAACTCGTAGTAGAAGCCGCGCTTCTTGTCCTCGAACTTGGCGAGGAACACGTCGCCGTGGTGGCCGAGGAGGATGCCGCGCGACGCTTCGTTCGCGACCAGGCAAAAGCGCCCTTCGTTCAGGCGCGTCGCGCGCACGGCGAGCGGCGCCAGCACGAGCGCGAGCCCCACGCCGGCGGCAGCCAGCGTTCGCCACGCGCGCAGCCCGCCCCAGCGCATGCGCCCGACGAGCACGAGCACGACGAGCAGCGCGCTCATCAACGCGGCCGACTTGAACGCGACGGCGATCCCAAGCGAGAGACCCGCCGCGAACGCGATCGCGACGACGACGCGCGGCCGGCTGGTCCGCCGGAGGCTCCGCGCGACGAGGGCGAAGGCGAGGAGCAGGAAGAAGGTGAACGGGTTCTCCGAGAGGACGAAGCCCGAGTACTCGAACAGTGGCAAATACAGGCTCGCGAACGTCATCGCGAGCAGCGCGACACGCCGCTCGTAGAGCTCGCGCCCGATGGCGAAGACGAGGAGCGGGATCGCGAGCGCCATCCCGAGTTGCACGTACGTCGCGAACCGCATCGTGGCGTCTACCTTCGACAGGTAACCGAAGAAGAACGGCGCGCCGGGCGGGTACAGCGTGTCCTCGATGCCCGGGTGATGGTTCGGATCGACGACGTAGCGGGCGAAGCGCCAGTACAGCTCCATGTCGCTGTACAGGTGGCTCATCATCGGGTGCCAGAACAGCGCGTAGAGCACGCGCACCACGCTGCCTGCAAGGAGGGCCACGGCGGCGACGAGGGTGAGGGGGCGCGGGCGCATCGCGAACGGAGGGAGGGCTAGCCCTTCAGGATGGCGGCGAGGCTCTCGGGCACGAGGCCGTAGCGGTCGGCAGCGGCGATGAGGCCGGCGTTGGGCGCGAGCTCGGTGAGGAAACCACGCGCGTAGTTTGTGCCGGCGAGGCCCTGGATGCGCGTGACGAGGCGCGGGATGCCCCGCTCGATGGCGTGCTTCGCGGCGGCGGCGTCCCCGAGGGCGACGCACGCGTCGTGGAGGGCGAGGAACACCGGCGCCTCGTTGAGGAGGCTGGCGCCGCGCTCGTCGAGCATGCGCGTCGCCTCGAGCGCGAGCTCGTGCGCGCGCACCGGCTGGCCGCACCGTCGCTCGGCCTCGCTCCAGAAGCCGAGGGCGACGGGGACGACGTCGAGCATCTTCGTCGCCCGATACCCCTCGGCGGCGGTGCGGAGGAGGGTGCGCGCGTGCTCGGGGTTGCCGCCCGCGTCGCCGCGCAGGATCTCGACCCCGCGGTAGAAGAGGACGCCCAGCGTCGCGCGATCGTGCGGCACCCAGCTCCCGCTGAGGGCGTTGTCGGCGATCTGGCGGGGCTCGGCGAGGAGCGCGTCGAGGGCGGCGTCGGCGCCGAACGCGGCGGTCCAGCCGAGGAGGTTCATCTGTCCGTGGCGCACGGTGCCTGGTGAGCCGACGGCCTGGGCGAGCGCGATGCCGCTGTTCAGCGCCTCGCGCGCCTCGACCTTGGCGCCGAGGGTCGTGAGCGCGAACCCCACGTTGATGGTCAAGGTCGCCTCGCGGGTCTTGAGGCCCGCCTCGCTCGCCGCCCTGGCCGCGCTCCGACGCGCCTCGAGCGCCGCGCCGACGTCCCCGCGTGTCTGCCGCACGACCGCGAGCGTCTGCCAGGCGTCCACCGCGGCGCCGGCGATGCCCTGGCGCTGCGCCATGGCCAGGAGCTCGTCGGCGACCTGCGCGGCGCGATCGAGCTCGCCCGCGAAGGCGTACCTCGCGGCGAGCGCAGCGGCGCACCGGGCCTCCTCGTCGACGAGTCCGGCGGCGCGCGCGTCCTTGACGATCTGCTCGAGCCTCGCGCTCGTCTCGCTGTCTCCGCCGCGCGCATCCTCGTAGCGAACGCGCGCCCCGCGGGCGCGGACGCTGCTGGCATCGTCGTAGACGGCGTCCTCCATCGCGCGGACGGCGGTGTCGCGCTCTCCGGCGCGCCCGTCGAGGCGGTTCCATGCTTCGTCGAGGATGAGGGCGCGGGCGAACTGCGTGGGCTTGTCGTCGGCGAACGCGAGCGCCCGCTCCGCAAAATTGACGGCTTGCGCGAGCGCGTTGGCAGAGAGCGCACGCCGCGCGGCCTTCTCGAGGTACCCGGCCGCTTCCTCCCCGCGGCCGCCGAGCTCGAGGTGACGCGCGACGGTGGCGTCGTCTTCGCCCACCTTCGCGAGCCACTTGCCGGCGCGCGCGTGGCACTCCTTCAGCATGTCCTCGCCGAGCGAGGCGTACGCGACCTCGCGCATCAGCGCGTGCTTGAACGCCCACTCGCGTGTGTCGAGGAAGCGTGATTGCGCCTGCTCGACGAGCACCTCGGCGCCGGAGAGCGCGCGGAGCATGTCGTTCGAGCCGGAGACGCCCAGCGCGGAGAGGCCGCCGTCCCAGCCGACGAGCCCGAAGACGCTGAGCTTCGTCGCCGCTTCGCGCGCGGAGTCGTCGAGGGCGTCGAGGTGCACCTGGATGGCGGCCTCGATCGTCGCCGCGGCTGTCGCGTCCTGCCCTTTGGCGGCGAGCCGCGCGAGCTCCTCGGCGAAGAGCGGTGAGCCCGCGGCCTGCTGGGCGATCGTGTCGGTGAGCGCGTCGCCCGCCTCGCCCGTCGCGTGCTCGCCGAGCATCGCCTTGGCGATCGTGCGAACGGTCTTTCTCGACAGCGGGCGCAGCTCGATCTTCACGTGATCGCGGCCCGAGAACCGGGTCGGCTCGTCGCGCCAGAACGTCGGCCGCGCCGTGAGGAGCACCCACACCGCGCGACCGCCGGCGCGCCCGAGGAGGTGGTCGACCCACGCGAGGCTCTCCGCGTCTGCCCACTGCGCGTCCTCGAGGGCGAGGACGAGCGGCGCGGTCTCGGCGGCCGAGAGGGCCACGTCGGTCAGCGCGACCCAGAGCGCGTCGCGGGAGCCGCGCAGCGCGTCGAGATCGGGGAGCGGTTCGTTCGCGAGGAGGCGCGCGACGAGCTCCCGCGGATCGGCCTGCGTCGACGGGCCCCGCTTGATGAGGGCGTTGGCCGCCTCGAGCGCCGCCTCCAGCGTGACGCCCTTGGCGACGCCGGAGAGGCCGCGCATCACGTCGGCGACGACGCCGAGCGCGTGGCTCTTGGAGAACGACTCGCAGCGCACCAGCACGATGCGCGGCGACGCGGCGTGGGACGAGATGCGCGAGAGGGCCTCGCGGCGCAGGCGGGTCTTGCCGATGCCGGGCGCCCCGGTCACCGTCGCGATCAGCGGGTTCAGGTCCTCCTGACATCGCTCGTAGCTCGACAGGAGCTGCCCCAGCTCGGCCTCGCGTCCGACGAAAGGCGCTCCGGCGATCTGCTCGCGTTTGGCTGGCAACTCCGCGAGCACGAGCGAGGCGCCATCGTCGCGCGCCGCGAGCTCGTAACGACCGCGCGCCAGCTCGCCCGTCGTCGTGTCGACCAGGACCTGCCCGCGCTGCGCGTCACGCGCGAGCGCCGCCGCGCGATCGACGACCTCGCCCTGCGGCCGCGTCCGGTCGATGCGCGTACGCCCCGTCGCGACCCCGACCTGCGCCGTCGTCCGCGCGAGGCGCAGCCCCAGCTCGATCGCGCGGGCCGCTTCGTCCCCCATCGCCTTGCGCACCCCGAGGTGCGCGACGATCGCGTCGCCGCCGAGCTCGGTCGCGTCGGCGCCGCGCGCGCGCAGGTTGGCGAGGAGCCGCCCGCGCACCGGGCCCTTGGGCACCGACGTCGCCAGGATCGAGGTGACGAGGCGCGTCCCGCCCGCGCCGGAGCGCGCGGCGATGTCCGGCATCACCGACCCCATCACGCTGAGCGGCTGCTGATCGACGCCGCTCAGGCGCTCCGGCGTGTCGGCGGTGATCTCGGTCACGATGCGACGCAGCGCCCTCGCGACCTCCCGCCCCGACTCCGGCCGCTCCTCGGGGTGCGTGTCGAGCATGCGAGCGAGCAGCTCGTCGAGCCCCGGCGGCGCGTCCTCGGTCACGTCGGAGAGGCGCGGCGCAGGCGTCGTCACGAGGCGCGCGAGGATGGCGATCGGCGTCGGCCCCACGTGCGGCGGGCGCCCAGTGATCATCTCGAAGAGCGTCGCGCCGAGCGCGTAGAGATCGGCGCGCGCGCTGACCTCTGCGTCGCCGCGCGCCTGCTCGGGCGCCATGTACGCAGGGGTGCCGATGATCGCGCCGGTGCGCGTGAGCTTCGCGTCGTCCGCGCTGGCGACACCGAAATCGACGAGCTTCGCGCGGAGCGCCTCCGTGCTCCCCGCGTGGCTGCCGATGAGGAAGATGTTCGACGGTTTCACGTCGCGATGGATGATCCCCGCGTCGTGCGCGAAGGCGAGCGCCTCGGCCACCTGGGCGGCGACGTCGAGCGTCTCGAACAGCGTGAGCGGTTTCCTCTTCAGGCGCTGGCCGATGTCCTCACCCTCGAGCCACTCCATGGCCACGTAGGGCTGCCCCTCGTCGAGCTGCCCGAACGCCACGAGCCGCACGATCCCCGGGTGCGCGAGGCCCGCGAGGACCCGCCCCTCGCGGTTGAACCGCGCCTCTTCGCTGGCGTCGACGCCCGAGATCGCGATGACCTTCAGCGCCACCGGCTGGCCGGTCATCTGATCGAGCGCGCGGTACACGATGCCTACGCCGCCGCGGCCGACCTCGCGCTCGACGACGAAGCGCCCGCCCAGCGTCACGTGCTCCACGAACGCGGTCACGGCTTGACCGGCTCCGTCTTTCGCCGGTCTTGACCGACGAGAAAGATCTCGTAGCTCACGCTCCGCGTGCCCTCGGGCCGGACGATCTTCTCGGTCGCGAAGTGCTTCTTCAGCTCCGTGCGCGCCAGGGTGAAGTCCTCGCCCATGAAGATCTTGCCGACGAAGCTCCCCCCCTCCTTGGTGAGCTTCGCGGCCACGCCGAGCGCGAACATGAAAAGCTCGAAGCTCCGCGCTTGGTCGGCCATGCGGTTGCCGGAGGTGTTCGGGGCCATGTCGCTCAGGACGACATCGTACGGCGCGTACGTCGAAAGCGCTGCGGTCTCTCGTGCGTCCCCGAGAAGGAAGGTGCCGGAAGGTGGGAGCGCCGTTTCGAGCGGCTTCAGATCGATCGCCAGGAGCTTGCCGCCTTTGCCGACCTTCTCGAGCGCGTAGAGGCTCCAGCTCCCGGGCGACGCTCCGAGATCGAGGACGCTCATGCCCGGTCGGAACAGCCGGACGCGGCGATCGATCTCTTCGAGCTTGTAGACGCTCCGCGCGGGGTACCCATCTCGCTTGGCGCGCAGCGTGTTGGCGTCGGGGCCTTTGTAGGGATTGCGCTTCGACATCGTCGTCCGACCATTGCCGTCAGGCAGTAACCGTTCACCGCTATGGTTTCCGGACGTTATCCCACTGGGGCACGGCGGATCGCCGAGGATCTCGGGCGAACCACCCGGCGGCTCGATTCACATTATCCTACACCTTGAAACCACGAGGGAATCGCTCCGGGAGACCCGGCGGAGACCTGGCCCGGCCTTTGCTCAATACAGGTTCACCATGCGTGAAACCCTCGTCGATCTGTTCGAGCTCCGCGCCACCTCGACCGAGTACGCGGCCCCTGTCCGGCAGGCGGCGCGTCAAAGCATCGACCTCGAAATCGAGTGGGAGGACGACGGCGAGACCGGCCACGACTGGCAGAGCTCCTCGAGCGACAGCTCGCCGGGCGTGAGCGTCGAGAGCTGGCACCGCGCGCGCGGCTGGTGCGCCGACTGACCTTTCGCGTCTTCGGACTCGGTCAGTTGGAGCTATAATCCTCCGGTTGGCTCGCCACTTTCAATCCGACTCGCAGCCCCGCATGGTTGGCCGCTACGCGCTCTTCCACGAGCTGGCGTCGGGCGGCATGGCCACGGTTCACCTCGGCCGACTCCAGGCCTCGGCAGGGTTCTCTCGCACGGTCGCGGTGAAGCGCCTGCACGCGCAGCACGCGAAGGATCCCGAGTTCGTCGCGATGTTCCTCGACGAGGCGCGCCTCGCCGCGAGGATCAATCACCCGAACGTCGTCGCGACGCTCGACGTGGTGGTCGAGGACGAAGAGATCTTCCTCGTCATGGACTACGTGCACGGCGAGTCGCTCGGGCGCCTGATCCGAAACACGTCGGCCGCGGGGCGTCAGGTGCCGGTGCCGGTCGCGGTCTCGATCGCCATCGGCATGCTCCACGGGCTGCACGCCGCGCACGAGGCGAAGAGCGAGATGGGGGAGCCGCTTCACATCGTCCATCGGGACATGTCTCCGCAGAACGTGATCGTCGGCGCGGATGGCCTCGCGCGCGTGCTCGACTTCGGAGTCGCGAAGGCCGCCAACCGCGCGCAGACGACGCAGGACGGGCAGCTCAAGGGCAAGCTCCGCTACATGTCGCCCGAGCAGCTGCGCAGCGAGCAGGTCACGCGGTCCTCGGACATCTTCTCTGCGGCGATCGTGGCGTGGGAGCTCCTGACGTGCCTGCGCTTCGCGAAATCCGACGAGCCGGGCGCCATCATCACGCAGCTCCTGTCCGACGAGACGACCCGCCCGAGCGCGCGACGCAAGGAGCTCGGCCCCGTCGCCGACGAGATCTTGCTCCGCGGCCTCATGCGCGATCCCAACGCCCGCTACGCGACCGCGCTCGAGTTCGCCGTCGCCCTCGAGCAGCTGGGCCCCGCGCCGCTCGCGGAGGTCAGCGCGTGGGTGAAAGAAGCGGCGGCCAAGGGGCTCGCCGAGCGCGACGCCATGCTGCGCGACACGGAGAGCCGCCCTCCCATGTCGCACGGTCCGCCGCCGCCGTCGAACCTGCAGGGCCCGCGCAGCGCCAACGAGCCCGGCCCAGTGTTCGACGCGCGAGGCGGGAACGGCTCCGCGCGCGAGCTGCCGCGTGACGGGGTGGCTTCCGAGATGGGCTTCGTCCAGACGCGCATCCTCCCGAGGCCGTCGCAGCCGATCAGCCAGCTCTCCAGCATCAGCGTGACGGCGTCCGTGGCTCCACCGCCCGGCGGGCGGGGCAAGAGGCTGCTGCTCGCCCTCGCGGCGCTCGTCTGCCTGGCCGCGGTGGGGGCTCTGGGCTTCGCGCTGGCGCTGCGCCTGCGCTCGCCGGCGAGGGCCCCTGCATCGAGCGTTGCATCGACCGTTCCGGCGCCGACCACCCTCGCGGCGTCTCCGTCCGGGATCGCCCCGACCGTCGTCCCGTCAGTCCCCTCGGGGGACCCTGCGAGCGACGCGTCGCCGCTCGCTTCACCGGCGTCGCCGCTCGCTTCACCGGCGTCGCCGATCCTGGACGCGTCGCCGCCCCGCGGCCCCGTGGGCCCCAGGCCACCGCGCCGCCCTTCGCGCCCGGCGCTCCCGTCGGGGGACCCGGGGGACATCATCCTCCAGCGTTGAGCTACTTCTTGGGGGTCGTCGCCGGCGTCGCGTCCGACATGTCGAATCCGCAGTCCATCATCCGCTGCTTCGCGAGCAGCCGCTTCGCGCGTCGCTTGGCGATCGTGTTGTTGAGGCGCTGCTCGGGATCCGGATCCTCCGTGCTCAGCACTTCCTTCACCAGCGACTCGTAGAGCTTCCGATCGACGGTCACGCACGCGTACGTGCGCGCGTACGTGAGCTGGACGACGAACGCCTTGTGCTGCGTCTTGGCGAGGACGTCGTCGAACATCTTCTTCGACTCGGCGAGCTCCGCGAAATGCGCGCGCGCGTGGTATGCGGCGAGGGCGACGGTGCCGGAGCGGTGCATGAACTCCGCGTCCAGCTCGACGCTGCGCTCGATCATGGCGACGCCGACCCAGAGATCGGCGACCACCTCGGGCACGTCGCGGAGCAGCTGCGTGCGAAGGAGCCACGCGTAGCCCGTCCAGAACAGGCCGGGCGCGTCCTCCTTGCCGTCGAAGTGCTCGGTCAGCCACTTCTTCAGCGTCTCGGAGTTCTTCCGCGCCGCCGGGAATCCGGCGTCCTCGTGGGCGAGGAGCGCGAGGCCGTGCATGATCGCCCGGTCGTACGCCATGAGGGTGCGCTTCTTGTGGTACTCGGCGAGCTCGTCGTTGCCCGCGGCCTCGGCGACCTCCATGTCGTCCTCGGCGAACGCGAAGCCGTAGCCGCCCCAGCCCTGCGTGAGCATGAAGAGCGCGTCGGTGTTGTTCGGCGCGAGCCGGTGCATTCCCTCGAACTGCACGAGCCCGGCCGACGCGGCGCCGCGCGCGAGCTCGTAGTCACCGATCGTATTGAACGCGCCGCTCGCGCGCCGTGTGGCGGCGATCTGCCCGTTCGTGAGCATCGACTCGATGCACCCGAGCTGCGTCGTGGCGACCAGGAGGAGGATGAGGAGGAGGAGGGTGCGGCTGCTGGGAAGGACCGGGCTTCGCGTGCGGATCATGGGGCCCGTCGTATCTCAGAACTTGGCGAAGCGCTTCAGGCGGAAATAAAACGGGGTCGGGCTCTTGTCGTGCTTCTCCTTCAGGGGCCCATCCATCAGCGGGATGTACATGACGCGTCGCTGGCTGGCGTCGCCGGTGGCGGTGGCCTCGGCGACGCGGTGCCAGATGCGGCCGTCGTGGATCGTCAGATCGCCGGCCTCGGCCTCGATGGCGTATTCGGCGGGATCGGGCGCGTGATCCATGAAGTGGATCTTGCGCGTGAGCATCGACCAGATGCTCTGGTCCTGCGAGAAGGGGATGACGCGGACGCCGCCTTTGGTGAGGGGGGAGTCGTCCAGATAGAAGCCGACGTTGAGGTAGCGCCGCGGCTTCTCGAGGTAGAACAGATCACGCAAGCTGTCGGTGTGCCAGCCGAGCTTCTTGAACGCGGAGCCGGCCTCACGCCGGTAGTGGTTGACGACGAGCCCGTCGCGCTCGCGCTCCCCGATGCGGTAGCCGGGGCCGGCGACGTCCGTGATCGCGCGGAAGCGCGGATCCTGCAGGAAGGCGTGCAGGCGCGGCCCGAACGTCGACGCGAACACCATGCGCTGCACGAAGCGCGTGCCGTCGCGCCGCGACCCGAGCATGAGCGGGACGCCGTTGACGTGCGTGCGTCCCTCCGCGACGAGGCGGCGGTCGATCTCCTCGACCTCCTCCGCAAGCTCGCGGACCTTCTCCTTGGTGGCGAACCGCTTGAAGCGGACGAAGCCGTAGGTGTCCAGGTACTCGAGCTGCTCCTTCGTGAGGCGCTCGCCGAGCTCGAAGTCCGGCATGTGCAGCGTCCGGTTGGTCGCCGGTGCGAGGGGCGCGGGGGCGGTCGGGGCGGTCGGGGCATCCAAGGTGCGGGTCATTTCCATGGGGGTGGCTCCTCGTTCCAGCAGCGCCTACTCTTTGACACAGGTTTACGATGTAAACAAGGCGCGAGCCCGAAAAATTCACGCCTGCTCGGCCGCCCGTCGCAGGAGGGCCCGCTCGAAGCCGTCGAGGAGCGCCTCGAGGCCGAACTGGAACAGCGCGTCGAAGTGGGTGGGCGTGAAATAGACCGCGACCTTGGCCAGGCTCGGCAGGCTGGCGGCGACCTCGGGCGGCAGCTCGGTGGCGCTCCCGTCTGCGTGGGCGGCGGTGGTGTTGATCTCGTAGAGCGCGGTGCCGGTGCAGTAATGTGCGAGCGCGCGGAAGACGCAGGCGACGGCGAAGGGATCGAGCCCCTCCTTCATCGTCGCCGCGAAGACGCGGTCGTACATCCCGTAGGCGCTGGGGAGGGTGCCGCGCCGCGTCGCGAGCAGGGGAAACGCGTGCGGGTGGACCCGCGCCAGCGCCCGGTACGAGTTGGCGAGCGCCCGGGCGCGCTCACGCCAGCTCCCTTCGCTCGGCAGCACGGTCTTGGACATGAGCCGGTCGGCGACGGCGTCGAGCAGCTCGTCCTTGCTGGCGAAGTGGTTGTAGATGGCCATCGCCTCGCATCCGAGCTTCTTGCCGAGCGCGCGCGTCGTGAAGGCCGCCAGCCCGACGGCGTCGATGAGGAGGAGCGCCGCGGTGACGATCCGCTCCTGCGACAGGGGCTCGCGCTTCTGCTTCGTGGCCATTGCGCGCAGGGTAGCGCAACTCCTTACGATGTAAATTCTTGCGGCGCCGTCGCAACGGTTGCGCTATGTAGCGGCGTTCCGGTCGGGAAGGGATTCATGCGCAGAGGGGCGACGTCGATCATCGGTGCGTTGGGTCTGTCCTGCCTGCTCGCCGCGGGCCCGGCCGGCGCGGCCGAGCCGTGGGCCGACGCCGACCCGCCCGCACCGCCGGCGCGCGCCGAGCTCGGGGACTTCGGATTCAAGGGCGCCGCCGAGTACCGCACGCAGGCCCTCTTCGTGAACCCGATCGCTCTGTCCGACGAGAACGCGCGCGGCGTCGGCTGGATCGACCAGCGCCTGCGCCTCGACGCAGGCGTCGACTGGCAGGACAAGGTCCGCCTCATCCTGTCGGCCGACGTCCTCGACGGCGTCCTCTGGGGCGACAACGGCACGCTCGGCTCGTCGCCTGCGCCGAACGCCGGCGCGAACATCTCGGCGAAGAACCCGAACCTCGCCGTCGCGTGCATCGGCCTCCGCGGTGGCGATCCGCTCCTCCCCGAGTCCTACGGTTACACGCTCTGTCCGGCGACGCCGCTCTTCGTCCGCAAGGCCTACGGCGAGATCCTCCTGCCGTTCGGCCTGCTCCGCATCGGCCGCCAGTCGACCAACGAAGGGATGGGCGTGCAATCGGCCGACGGCGACGGGCGCGCGAACCGGTTCGGCGTCGCGCACACCGGCAACATCACCGATCGCGTGCTCTTCGCGACCAAGCCGCTGGAGGCGTTCAAGCCGGAGGCGGAGCGCGATCGCTCGGCCACCGAGGGGCTCTTCGTCGGCGTGACCTACGATCGGCTCGTCACCGACCAGCCCGCCTCCTTCAAGGACGACGTGCACCAGGTGTCGCTGGGCGTTCGCTACCTCGCCTCGGAGTATCCCCTCGGGCGCGATTTGCGCGTCAATGGCTATTACGTGCATCGCTTCGATCGGCAGTTCGAGAGCGCCATCGACAGCTTCGGGCTGCGCGGGATGTCACGCTTCGGCGACTTTCAAGCGGGCTTCGACGCCGCGCTCGTTCTCGGCAGCACGCGCGAGGTGAGCGAGGCGTACCGCACCATCACCGGCGATCCGGCCGTCGACCAGACGGTGCGCCAGTTCGGCGCGCGCGGCGTGGTGCGCTACGACAAGCCCCTCTTCACCGCGTACATGGAGGCCGACTACGCGTCAGGGGACGAGGACCCGACCCCGCGCTCGCCGCTCACGCACTTCACGTTCGCCGAGGACACGAACGTCGGCCTCCTGATGTTCAAGCACGCGCTCGGATACCAGACGGCGCGCTCTTCGCTCGCGGGCGTCGAGCTCTTGAAGCGCCTCGGCGCGCGGAGCTTCCCCGCCGAGTCCATCAACACGCGCGGCGCGTTTTCCAACGCGTTCGCGCTCTTCCCGCAGTTCGATCTGCGTCCGTGGGACGCGTGGCTCTTCCGCGTCGGCGCCCTCGTCGCGTGGGCGGCGTCGCCGGTCGTGAGTCCCATCCAGTCGCTGCAGGCGCGCGACGGTCTGACGATCAAAGACGATCTCGTGAACTTCGCTGGCGGAAAGCCTGGCGGGTTTTACGGCACGGAGCTCGACGCGCGCATCCAGTACCGCGTCTACGAGCACTTCGTCGCCGATCTCGAGGGGGCGGTGCTCTTCCCGGGCAGCGCGCTCGAGGACGCCGACGGCTACGCTGCGCGTAGCGTCCTCGTTCAAGCCAGAACCACCTTCTACTTCTGAGAGGACGACGAATGAAACGAAGCGCCCTCCTCTTCTTGTTCGGTCTCTGGCTCCTCGCGCTCGTCGTCGCGTCCGGATGCGAAAAGTACGACGCGCCGCCCACGCCGACGCTGCCGAACGCGGCGGACGGGCTCCTCGCCGATCCGGCGGCGCCCGTGGTCGTGAAGTTCACCAAGCCCATCGAGCTCGCGACGCTGCGCCTGTCCCTCGCCCGCAACCTCGTCGACATCGAAGGCAACCTGGGAGACGAGGCCGATCCGCCCACCGGGCTCTCGACCCTCTTCACGCACGATTCCGACGACGGCGACAAGGGCGGCACCCTGGAGCTCTCGCCCGACGCCACCACCGTCACGATCACGCCCAAGACGCCGCTGCCCATCACGCCGCGCATCGTGCTCGTCGTCGAGCCGGGCCTGCGAGAGATCGGCGGGAGCGTCACCCGCGCGCGCCACAAGCTGGTCTTCGGCTTCGAGGTGAAGCTCTCGTGCACCAAGCCGTCGAAGGTGGTGGCGAGCGGGAACTACTTCTACCTGATGGACGTGAAGAAGCCGATCTCGACCCAGGTGCAGCTCTTCGTCGTGCTGCACGCGCTGCCCACCGGCGAGATCCTCGGGCAATTTACCCGTGCGAAGCGCAACCCCGACGCGGGGCGCTGCCCCTTCGCCTGCAAGTCCACCGAGGCCTGCCGCACGCTGCCGGTGCCCACGTGCGTCATCCCGTCGGAGCGGGCAGGGACCGTCGACGAGTTCCCGGACTACGTCCCCGACCCGGGACTGCCGACCGGATACTCGTTCACGGTGCACGGCTGCGCCGAAGATCTGACGGACGGCACCGCGTCGTACGTGAACCTTCCGGTCGACGTCGACGTGCCGTCGCCCCAGGTCACGCTGCGGAACACGCGCTTCGCGTCGACGTTTTCGGTCGACGCCGCGGGGCTCGTGCGCGGCACCGGCGCCATCAGCGCGGACGACGTGCTGATCGGATCCATCTCGAGCGGGCGGGGGGAGGGGAGCCTCGCGATGCGCAAGATCCCCGAGGGCATCCCGGGGATCCCGCTGCCGCCGAGCAACTGACGACCTCGCCGTGGGGGCGCTCGCTACGGCCCCACGCCCACAGTCGCGTAGACGTCCTTCGTCGCGAAGACGACGCCGCCCTTGATCGTGGTCGTCACGCGCTCGATGTCGACGATCTCTTGATCGGGCTTTCCGTCGACGATCGCCAGATCGGCGTATTTGCCGGGTGCGATCGAGCCCGAGTCCTTGTCCTGCTTCATCACGCGGGCCGCACCGATCGTCGCGATCGCCAGCACGTCGGCGGCCGGGATACCTGCTTGCACGTACAGCTCGAGCTCGCGGTGGAGCGCGAAACCGGAGAACGAGTCGGTCCCCGCGACGAGCGGGACCCCCGCGTCGAACAGCGCCTTCGTCATCACCAGCATGGCCGCGAACGACTCCTTGTAGCGCGCGTCGGCGCCGTCGTCGGGCAGCGGCAGGCCTCCACCGAGGAGGCCGCGGCGCGTGAGAACTGGCAGGCGGCCCTCGACACGCGCCGCCCAGGCGGGAAGCTTCCCGCTCCGATCGGTGAACATCGACTCGAAGATGTTGTCGGTCGGGTCCACGACCGTCTTCTTCTTTGCGAGCAGCTGGATGAAGGCCTTCGCCTCCGGTGACGAGGGAAGGATCGTCATCCCCTTCTCGGCGACGCGCGTGAAGCGGAGCGGCGTCCGCGTGTCTTCGTCGTTCTTCGCGAGGAAGTTCAAGAAGACGAAGTTCATGTGCTGGAGCTCGTCGAAGCCTGCTTCCACGGCTTGCGCGGCGTTCATCCCGCTCGGGACGTGCCCGCTGACCCGCATTTTGTCGGCGTGCGCTGCGGCGACGAGCGAAGGTACGAGCGACGGCTTGATCGAGCTGTAGATCTTGATCTGCGCGTACCCGCGGGCAGCGAAGGCGTCGACCTGCGCCTTCGCTTCCTCCGGGGTGTCGGCGAAGGTCTTGGTCGGCGCCTCGAACGGGCCGCGGCCGTCGATGAGGCCGGCGGTCAGTACCCGCGGCCCCACGGTCTTGCCGGCATCCCAGCTCTGGCGCAGGCGCTTCACCAGCTCCACGTCGTTGCCGAGATCGCGCACGGTGGTGACGCCGGCGGCGACGTGGAGCGGCCCGCTGATGGGGCCGACGTGCACGTGCATGTCCCATAGCCCCGGCAGGACGGTCTTGCCGCCCACGTCGAGCGTCTCGGCCCCCGCCGGAATCTTCACGGCGTTCGCGGGGCCGACCGCGACGATGCGGTCTCCCTTCACGAGGATCGTTCCCGTCCGCGTCGTCTTCTTCTCCGCGTCGAAGATCCGCGCGTTGACGAGCGCCAGGCCCGCCGCCGGCGCCGTATGCGCGAGGGACTTGGCGTCGCGCTCGAGCCGCGTCGTCTCGGCAGCGCTCTGATCGGCGAGGAGCTTCGGAAGGTCCTCGACCCATCCCTTGCGCATCACGCTGAACCACTCGGACACCTCGCCGAAGAGCTCGCCGTCGTCGTCGAGCCAGATCGGCGACGGCGTCAGATCCACGCCGATGAAATCCCAGCGCGTCACATGGATCTTCTTTTCTCCTTCGCCGAGCGTCAGGTCGGTGCCCTTCTCGAGGCGCGCCTGCCCCTTGGGCAGGAGCGC
Organism: Myxococcales bacterium; assembly: GCA_025359105.1. Classification (GTDB taxonomy): domain Bacteria; phylum Myxococcota_A; class Polyangia; order Polyangiales; family Polyangiaceae; genus JANYHK01. The sequence goes on from JANYHK010000094.1 coordinate 64,553, forward strand.
GAGCGCGTGGTCCGGTCGGCGCATCATCGCGCGCGCGAGGGCGGCGTCGAGCTCGGGCAGCCCGTCGAAGGCGACGTAGAACGCGCCTGAGCCCGCGTCCGTCTCGCCCGCCTCGGCGCGGTTCTTCCATGCGAGCTTCTTGTCGTTGACGACGAGGTGCTCGTCGACGGGCACCTTCAGGTAGTCGACGCCGAGCACTTCGAGCGCGCTCGGGGCTCCCCCGGCGTCCGTCTGGAAGTGCAGCGAGAGCTTGGGGCCACGACCGCGATCGTTGAACTCGATCGTGGCCGCGCGGTCGCCGCTCGGGTGGACGGTGACGGTGCTCTCGCCCGTCTTCTTCTGCCCCATCGCCAGCACGTCGAACCGGATCACGCGCTCGGCGGGCAGCGCTCTGCCGGCGCTGCATTTCATGGTCGGCATGGCGGCGGGTGCAGCCGTAGGGGTCGTGGCCGGCGCGCCGCAAGCGGCGAGCGCGAGCGCGGCGAGGGCCAGGGTCGCGTGCTTCATGCAGCGAACGATACTCGACGGCGTCGTCGCGGTCCCCTGCTACGCTGCGCCGCGGTGGTGGTCCGGACCCAGCTCGTCGCATTTCTCGCCGTGCTCGGCACGTGTATCGCGAGCGGCTCGCTCGAGTGCGGTCGCCGTGTCCAGACGCACGCGCAGGCCCGAGGATCGGAGCTCTACGGTCGCATGTGCGCGGTCTGCCATGGTGCGAACGGCGAGGGGTACAAGGCCGACCAGGCGCCGACGTTGCGGCACCCCGAGTTCCTCGCGACGGTGACCGACGAGTTCCTACGCGCCGCGATCACGCGCGGGCGCTCGGGAACGACGATGTCCGCGTGGGGTACCGAGCGCGGCGGCCCGCTGCCGCGCGGCGACGTCGATGCCGTCATCGCGTTCATGCGCACCTGGCAGACGCGACCGCAACTGCAGCAGGACGAGCGCACGACCACCGGCAACGCCCAGCGCGGCGCCGCGACGTTCGCCGCCGAATGCGCAAAGTGCCACGGCGCGCACGGCACCGGCGGCCCCCACGTGGGGATCGGCAACGTCGAGCTGCTCACCCTCGCGTCCAATGGGTTCTTGCGCCATGCGATCCGCTACGGTCGCGCCGGAACGCCCATGGCAGGCTTCGGCGCGCCGCTGGGCGACGCCGCTGTCGAGGACGAGATCGCCCTGCTCCGCACCTGGCAAGCGGGCAGCCCCACGACGCCGCCGCTCGCTCCGGCGAAGCCGCCGCCGATCCCGCTGGGGCCGGTGCCGCTCAACCCGAAGGGGCCCGAGCCCGTCGGCTTCCGCATGCATCCGCAGACGACCGGCGCCGACATCGTCCACCACGAGCTCGAGCGCGGCGCGAAGATGGCCCTCCTCGACGCGCGCGCGCCCTCCGATTACCTGAACGACCACATCAAGGGGGCGGTGAGCGTCCCCTTCTACGATCCTGATCCGTACTTCGCGGGCCTGCCGCGCGACGCCTGGCTGGTCTGCTACTGCGCCTGCCCCCACGCCGAGTCGAGCACGCTGGCGGCGAAGCTCATCGCCAAGGGCTTCAAGAAGGTGACCGTCCTCGACGAGGGACTCGGCGTCTGGCGCACGAAGAAGTATGGAACGAAAACGGGCATCGACCCCTGAAGGTCGACGCCCGCGCGGCTCTCGCTGGACTACTTCTTGTTCTGCTTGTGCTTCTTGACGGCGGTGCGGATGAGGACGAGGCCGCCCTTCGCGCCCGGGATGCCACCTTCGATCATGAGGAGGTGCTTGTCGACGTCGATGCGCGAGATCTTCAGGTTCAGCGTGCTCATCGTCTCGTTGCCGTACTGGCCGCCCATCTTGATGTTGGGGAGCGTGCGGCCTGGCGTCATGTTCGTACCGATCGAGCCGCCGTGACGGCGGTACTCGTGGGTGCCGTGCGTCTGCACGCCGCCGGCGAAGCCCCAGCGACGAACGACGCCGGTGAACCCGCGGCCGCGCGTGGTGCCGCGCGCGTCGACGAACATGCCGACCTCGAAGATCTGGTCGAGCTTCACTTCGGCGCCGACCTCGAACTTGGCGGCGAACTCGGGGGAGCAGCGGAGCTCCTTCACCACGCGGCGCGGGGCCGTGTTCGCCTTCTTGAACTGGCCCATCATCGGCTTGGTCGTGTGCTTCTCTTTGCGCTCCTCGAAGCCGTACACGAGGGCGGTGTAGCCGTCCTTCTCGGGCGTGCGCTTGTTGAGCACGTGGATGGGGCCCGCCTGGACGACCGTGACGCGGCTGACGTTGCCTTCGGGCGTGTAGAGCTGGGTGTTGCCGACCTTGCGGCCGTAGATTCCGGGGTTCTGGTTCATGGCGATTCTCCGTCGCGGCGCTCCGCGGATTGCAGGGCTGACTCGAGGCAACTCCGCACGGCGTTCGCGGTGGACCGGTCTGGGAGCGCAAGACCGAGGGGCAAAAACCCCACGCCGATAGGAAGGGGCGGGAATCTAGTTCAAACCGCGCGATTGCAAATCGGCAAATCGGCCCCTCGTGACGATTTTTCGGGCTGGGGCGCGCCGGGCGCGTCCGACGCGGTCAGGCCAGGCCGGCGATCGTCTTCTTCACGCCGTCGAGGTGCTGGCTCGCGCGGATGGCGCTGTCGAAGACGCCGGCAATTTTGCCAGATTTGTCGATGACATAGGTGACTCGCCTCGTCGCGCCGAGGAGGCCGCTGAGGAAGCCTGTGGCCTGGTACTTCCCGGCGAGCTCCTTCTTCGGGTCGGCGACGAGCGGGAAGGTGACACCGTGCTTCTCGGCGAATCGCCCGTGGGAGGCGTCGTCGTCCACCGACACGCCGATCACCTCGGTGTCCTTCCCCAGGAGCTCGTCGTACATGTCCCGGAAGCCGCACGCCTCTGCCGTGCAGACCGTGGTGAAGTCTTTGGGGTAAAAGTAGAGAACTACGTTCTTTTTCCCCGCGTAGTCGGCGAGCCGCAGGCGCTTTCCGTCGTGGGCGGTGACATCGAACTCGGGGGCTTTGGCGCCGACTTGAAGGCTCACGGGGCTCTTCATAGGCCGCGCGTTGACAGGGGGCAAGGTGCGTGCTTTAAGCTGCGCCCCTTCTACGAAAAAAGGCACTGGGAGACGATCCGATGAACAGCCCCGCGAATCTGACCACCATCGAGCAGATCGAAGCCGAGCAGCTTCGGACCGGGCTGCCCGAGTTCCGCGTCGGCGATACCGTGCGCGTCCACTACAAGATCGTGGAAGGCGACAAGGATCGCATCCAGGTCTTCCAGGGCGTCGTCCTCAAGCGCCACCGCGCGGGCGCCCGCAGCACGTTCACCGTGCGCAAGATCAGCTTCAGCGTCGGCGTCGAGCGCGTCTTCCTCTCGCACTCGCCTCGCATCGAAAAGATCGAGGTCGTGAGCAAGGGCGTCGTCCGCCGCGCTCGCCTCTTCTACTTGCGCGAGCTGCAGGGCAAGGCGGCCCGTGTCCGCGACGCCAAAGACAACTGAGCGGAAGGCGGCGTTTTTCGCCGATCCCGGCGCGATGCCGGCGTCGGGCGTCGTCACTGTAGAGGAACTACGGCTCCTCGGCCCTCCTTGGCCTCGCTTGGTTTCGGCGAAAACCGCCGCCTTCCTACGCCTGAGAGCAGGGAGGGGGAGTTTAGCGGGGGCCTGGGGCTAGGGAGAGGCCGGCGGGGCCTTGGGCGGCGTGGACGAGCCAGCGGAGGATGTCCTTCCAGGTGAGGATGCCCAGGAGGGCGCCTTGGGGGTCGACGACCGGGAGGCTCGAGATTCCGTGTTTGACGATGCGGGCCGAGGCGTGATCGAGGGTGGCCGTTGGTGGCGTCGTGATCACTTTGCGCTGCATGATGGTGTGGACCTTGCGCCTGAGCGTGTCGACGTCGATGGTGCGCTCGGCCATCGTCTGCAGGAACGGGCTCAGGCCCTTCAGCAGGTCGCGGTCGCTCATGATGCCGACGAGGCGCGCGCCTTCGGTCACCAGGATGTGGTGAAAGCGGTGACGCTCGAAGAGGTCGCGGGCGTGCGAGAGCGGCGCGTCGGGATCGATGGTGACGAGGCGGCGGGACATGAGATCGCCGACGGTCACCGAGGGGGTCGCGGCGGGCTGCAGAATCATCGGGGCGGCATTCATCCGAATCACGAGAACGGTCGCGGCGGACGGGACTTGAGCGCCTCGCGCGCGCGGCCTACACGCCCGCACCGTCGTCTTGGGATCGATCTCACGCCCCGGAACAACCTTGAGGTTCGCCCCCACTGCGCGTCTCCAGGTGTGAGCTACAACACCTCCTTCGCCCGATGGAACGAGGCACCTTGCCCGATGGAACGAGGCTTCTTGAAAGATGGCGCAAACCTCGATCGCCTACTGCCTACAGAGCGTTACCGGTCATGGAATGCGCCTTCTCCTCTCGTGCGCAGCGCGAGTGCGAAGCATACGGAGGGGGTCCCGAGCTTCGCTAAGCGCCGACGAGCGTGACGAGGCGTTCGCGCATGTCGCGTGTCCAGCGCTCGTCGCTGAACACGTCGCCCGAGAGCATCGAGGTGATGGCGCGCCGCAGGTAGGTGCGGGAGTTCTCCGTGAACATGTAGGGCTGCAGGGCGCCCTTGTAGAAGCCGCGCACGGCCGTGAGGAACATCCCGGCGCCGGCACGGACGCGCGCATCCCAGGCGGGCAGCTCGCCGGCGACGATGGCGGGCACGACCTCGAAGGCGCCCCACATCGCGATGTGCACGCCGGTCGAGAACAGCGGATCGATGAACCCGCCGGCGTCGCCGACGGCGACCCACCCGTCGCCGTACGAGCGGCCGACGCGGTAGCTGAAGTCGGCGGCGGCGCGGGCCGGCCACAGCACCTCGGTCCCGTTCATGAGACGGGTCATCGCCGGTGACTCTGCGATCGCCTTGAAAAGCAATCGATCCAGCGACGCGGGCGCGTGGTCGGCATCCCGCCCTGCATCCCCTGCGACGCCCGCGTTGGCGCGCATCCACGCGCGCGAGACGACGGCGCCGACGCTCGAGCGCCCGTCCTTGAACGGGATCACCCAGTGCCAGCCGCCGTCGAAGAGGACGATGTGCACGTCGCCTTCGCGCTCTCCCTGCTCGCGCGCCATACCGCGCACGTGCGTGTAGAGCGCGGTGTTCTCCAGGCCGTCGAGGCGCTCGGTCGCGCGCCCGTCGTGGGCGAAGAGCGCGTCGCGGCCGGACGCATCGATGACGAAGCGCGTATCGAGCGCGTGCTCACGGCCGTCGGGATCGCGCGCCATGACCCCGGCCACGCCACCCGCTGAGGCGAGCGCGCGCGTGACCGTCCACCCGTGGCGAACGTCGGCGCCGAGCGACGCGGCGCGCGCGAGGAGCAGCGCGTCGAACTCGTCGCGCGGCACCTGGAACGCGTAGTCGTAGCGATGGTCGAACGCGCCGTCGAACGAGAAGCGCGTGGCCTTTCCCGACGCGTCGTCGTGGAACTGCGCCCCCTTCTTGACGAGAAACCGCGCGCGCACCTCCTCGAGGACGCCCATCGCCTCGAGCACGTGGAGCGACTGCGGGAGCAGCGACTCCCCCAGGCGGAAGCGCGGAAACGCTTCCTTCTCCAGCACGACGACGGACTCGCCGCGCTGCGCCAGGCGGGCAGCGGCGACGGCACCCGCCGGCCCACCGCCGATCACGACGAACGGTGCAGCCACCGCCCGCTACCTCAATCGGCCGGCTTCGGCGGCGGTCCGAGCTGGATGCGCTCGCCGATGTACGCGCCGATGAGGCTCATCAGGATGCCGATGGCGGCGAAGATCACGTAGAGGAAGGTCGGCATCATGCGGACGGTCTGGCTCTGCACGAGCAGCAGCGTCGAGGGAATCGCGACCATGAAGCTCGCGACCATCGGCTCGATGAAGGTGCGCCCTGGTGAGATCATCCCGACGAGCAAGCCGCCGATGAACCACACGGGCAAGCAGACGGCCATGCCGTTGCCTCCCTCGAAATCGATCGCGGTGATGACCATCGGCAAGCCGAACACGAGCGCCGCGGTCAGCACCCCCTGCACGGCGAGCGCGATGAACATCCACTGAACGCTGACCCCCTCTTGCTGGTAGCGGCGCTCGAGCTCTTCCTCGCGCGTGCGCTGCGTTTTGCCGATGGCCTCGATCTTTGCGCCGCACGAGGCGCAGCGGCTCGAGTTCGGAGGGTTCTTCTGGAAGCCACAAGAAGGGCAGGCGACGGCTTTGGCGGAGGCCATGACTGGGCCAGCCTACAAGGGGTTCGGGCCATTTCGCAAACAGAGCGCTCGGGGGACCCTCCCGTCTCGCTCCCGTGCCGGAACATTCGCGCCAAGGCGGTGTCCCAACCTCCGAAGACGCTATACTCTGGAGCGAAATCCCGTGCCCTCGGACGCGACGACCCAAGACAACTCGCTGGAATTGCTAGGAAAGGCCTCTGACGAGGTCGATCCGGAGCTCGTTTCTCTTCCGGACCCCCCACGGGGTGAGCGGCGGGTGACCCTCCTTGTCCTCGCCATGACGGCCGCGGCGTCGGGGGCGATGGTGGTCTCGCTCTGGCGGGACGCGGCCTACGCGTTCTCCGCCTCGCGGGAGGCCGATCTCGGCGAGCTGCGCAGCGCGCCCGCGTCGGCTTTCGCCCCGAACGCTTTCGTCCAGGCCCGCGGCATGCTCGGCGCGGCCGGAGCGATTCGCTACGAGCGCCCCTTTGCCGCGGACTCGTTCCGCGTGTCGCCGGTGGCCGGCCGGCCCGACGTCTACGTCGAGGTCCGGGTCCCCGCCGGCGAAGAGACCTCCCGCTACGTCCCGCCCTCCGAGCTCCACGGCCGCCTCATGCGCTTCGACGCGACGGGCCCGCGTCATCGCGGCCTCCGCGCGGCGATCGCCGAGCGCACGGGGACGCCCGTGCCGGCGAACGCGTGGCTGCTCGTCGACGGCGAGGCACCAGAGCAGGCGCGGTGGGCCGTCGCGCTCGTCGCGATGTTCCTCGGCTTCGCGATGTGGAACGCCGCGGCGATCGCCCGACTGATGCGCCGCGTGAGGTCCTGAGCAGGGTCGGTCCAGCTTGGCTAGCTAGCTAAGCTAGCCAGCAAGCCAGCCAGCCAGCGACTACGCCGTCGCCGAGGACGGGACCGCGCTCGTGGCGACGCGGGAGACGCGCTCGAGCAGCTCGGGCACGAGCGCAGCCGTCGGCGCGACGTGCGTGCAGGGGCCGCCGCGAAGGACGGATTCGCGTTGCCCGCGATCGAGCACGCCGATGAGGATCGAGCAACCCGCCGTCGCGCCCTGCAGGAGCCCGAGCGGTGTGTCGCTGACCTTCGCGACCCGCGCCGGATCACGCACGTCGAGCTCGCGCATTGCGTGGGGCACCATGTCGGGGAACAGTGCGTGGCGCGGCACGTCGCTCGCGGTGACGCAGACGTCGACGAGCTCGCCGCCGAGCCAGCCGAGCCGCGCGAGCGCGTCGTGCGCGTCCATGCGCGGACGAGCCGTCGTGAGCGCGACCTTGAGCCCGCGCGCGCGCAGGCGGCGCAGCGCCGGCGTCGAACACCTCGCGGAGGGATTCAGCTCGGAGATCGGCGACCGCGTCAAAGTCGAAGACGACGAATTCGATCGGCATGCGCGAAGGAATACCTGGCCAACGTAGCGGGCCCGAAAACTCCCGGTGAGCTCTCGGAAGATTGCGCGCGGCGGACTCCGTCACAATGTGGCGATCGATACGTTTGCGGCACCGAGCAGCCACCTCCGTCGGCTATCATGCCCCGCATGCGCATGCCTTCGCTCGGGATAATCGGAGTCGGCGGCACCCTCGTGGCCTTTGCTGCGGGCGTGCTCGCCAGCTGTAGCTCGGGCGACGCCAAGAGCAAGACCGCGCCCGACCAAGACGCGGCCGGCGCGAGCTTGACGTACTCCCCGCAGGGCTGCGCGTACACCGTGACGCCCCCCGACACGCGCGCCTTCGCCGATCTCGCGCTCGACGACGCCGCCGCGAGCGCCGACGCGCCGGGCGCCACGCCCCTCCGCGTGCGCCTCGGCCTCGGCGGCGGCACGACGAAGGCCGGGCCCGGGTACGCCGATCCGACGACCTCGGCGGTCTTCACCTGGCAGACCTCGGCGTCCGGCAAGGCCGCGCGCGTCCGAATGGGGACGAACGCAGCCGCCCTCTCCGACGTCCATGCCGGCTATTCGTGGACGACGCCCGCCCCGACGCTGGGCTTCGGCACCAACGAGCCGGCGACGTACATGCACGAGGTGCACGTCTGCGGCCTCCAGCCGGCGACGACGTACTACTACCAGGTCGGCGGTGGCGCGGCGGGCAAGGAAGCGTGGAGCGCGACGCAGCAATTCACCACGGTGCCGGCGAGCGGCAAGATCACCGTCGGCGTCCTCGGCGACGCGCGCGACAAGGTCGACACCTGGCGCCTCGTCCAGACGCGCATGCGCGACGCGGCCGTCGCGATGCAGCTGATGAGCGGCGACATCGTCGACTTCGGGGCGAGCGAGGCCCTGTACGAGACGTGGCTCGACGCCGCGTGGAAGGACGGCAGCGGCAAGCTGGTCACCCTCGGGCAGCAGATGATCGTGCCCATCGCCGGCAACCACGAGAACGAGGCGGCCCGCTTCTATGCGAATTTTGCGCTCCCCGGCGACATGGAGCAGTACGCGTCGTTCGACGTCGGCAACACGCACGTCGTTCTGATCGACGATCAGCCCATCTCTGGAGGCGCCACCGGCGAGCAGGCCGCCGCGATCCTGAAGTGGCTCGACGCCGATCTCGCCAAGGCCGCCGCCGACAAGGCCGCGCACCCGTTCATCGTCGCGGTGAGCCATCGCGGGCTGTTCACGACGGCGCTCCACGCCAACGACGGGGACATCCACACCACGCGCGCCGCTCTCGTGCCGATCTTCGACAAGTACCACGTCGATCTGGTGCTCAACGGCCACGACCACGAGTTCGAGCGGAGCAAGCCCCTCAAGGCCGGCCCCGATCCGGCGGCCGCGCCCGTCATCGGCGCGACGCCGGCGGACGGAACGATCTACGTCGTGAACGCCGGGGCCGGCGCCGATCCGTACAAGGTCGGTACGTACGCGTCGAACACGCGGGACGTGCGCACCGATGGCAGCCCGCTCGCGACACAGTTCGGCGACGGCACGCCGTACATCGGCTGTTACGCGCTCATGACCGTCGAGGGAAAGACGCTGACCCTCAAGAGCTATGGCCTCCGCACCTCGGGCGCCGACGACGAGCTCGACACGCTCACCCTGACGAAATGACCATGAGGCGCCTCTCGCTCGCGCTGGGCGCTTCCCTGGCGGCGCTTCTCCTCGCGTCGCCCGCCGCGGCCGACGACGCGATCCCGAGTCCGACTCCGAGTCCGACTCCGACTCCGACTCCGAGTCCGAGTCCGAGTCCGACTCCGAGTCCGAGTCCGAGTCCGACTCCGACTCCGCGGGAGGCGACCTTCGTGGTGGGTCGCTGGGCGACGACGCTCTACGGATTCCTGAAGGCCGACGCTCTCTACGACACCACGCAGAGCTTCGGCGATCTCGCCGGTGGCGGTCTCGTCGAGCGACCGAACGGGCATCCGCCGCCCCCGCCGGCGACGCCGATCAACTTTCGCGGTGAGCATCCGCGCGCGCAGCTGAGTCTGCGCGACTCGCGCTTCGGGATCCGCGTGAAGGCGCCAGAGACGGCCCGCGTGCGGCCTTCGGCGACGCTGGAGCTCGATTTCTTCGGCACGCTGCCGGCGACCGCGACCGAGGCGCAGACGTTCACCACGCCAGTGCCGCGCATGCGCCACGGTTACGTGAAGCTCGAAACGCCGTACGTCGATTTCCTCGCCGGGCAGACGTGGCACGTCTTCGGCTGGCAGAACACCTACCACCCGGCGTCGGTCCAGGCGCAAGGCCTCCCCGGCCAGCTCTACAACCGCTCGCCGCAGCTGCGCGTCTCCAAGTCGATGGTAGGGGCGGCCGTCGGCGTCGAGGCGGCCCTCGCGGTGCTGCGTCCTCCTCAGCGCGACTCGGGCATGCCCGAGCTCGCCGGCGGCGCGCGCGTGCTCTTCCCCGGATGGACCGGCCTCACGACGGCTGGCGCGACCGGGACGTCCATCCAGCCGCTCTCCGTCGCGATCACCGGGGACTTCAGGAATGTCGCGCTCCCCGAGTTCACGGCGCTGCCGAAGGACACCATCGCCAAGACGATGCCCTCGGTCGCCTTCGACGCCTACGTGCCCATCGTTCCCGCGACCGAGACGCAGAAGGACGACGCGCTCAGCATGACCGGCGAGCTCGTCCTGGGCCAGGGCGTCGCCGACCTCTACACGAACGGCATCGGTGGCGTCGCGATGCCCAACGTCGCCAACAATACGGGCCTGAACCCGGCGCCGACCTACCCGCAAAACATCGACAACGGCATCGTCGTCTTCGACCTGGACGGCAACCTCCGCGCGGTCAAATGGACCACGCTCATCGCCGGCGCCCAGTACTACGTGCACGGGACGGACGGACGCCTCTGGCTCGCCATCAACTACGCGCACATGGAGTCGAGCAACGCGCGCAGCTTCACGCGCCCGTACGCGGCGACCCTGCCCGATCCTCAGGCGGCGTACTACGTGTCGGCGACGCAGGTCCGCGACTCGATCGATTTTTTCGACGTCAACGTGTTCGGCGAGCCGGTCGACGGGTTGCGCCTCGGCTTCGAGGGGGCCGTGTACGTCGACCGCTACGCGGACGGCGTTCGCGCGGTGAACCGGCGCGTGGATTTCGGGACCATCTGGATGTTCTGAGCTCCATCGCGGGCTCGCGCACATTGCCCTTCACTCGGACGTCCTCCAGCGGTGGCACGAAGCGAACCTGGAGAATCGTTTCGCGCTCAAGGATCTCGTTCGCCAAGCCGTCTACTTGTTTGTGAAGTCCGCCGTCGCCACCACGTGGTCCCGCGAACCGACGACCCAGAACGGGGCGCGCAAGCGGGCCGAGCCCGGCCAGGCGCCGCTCAGCTTGATAGCGGCCCGCATCGTGCAGGAGGCCGTCGGTGAGGACGTGTCGGTCGCCGACCTCTCGAGGCTCGCGATGTCCGACCCCGGCTTTGCCGCTCGCGTGGTGACGATCGTGAACAGCGCCGCGTACGGCCAGCGCAGGGCCGTGACGGACGTGAGGCAGGCGTGCTCGCTGCTCGGCGTTCGCGGCCTTCGCAACGTGGCCCTCGCGCTCGTCGTCAGCGACATGGTCCCGACCGGCGACGACGGCACCGTGCTTCTCACGACGTCGCTTCGTCGCGCGGTCGCGTCGCGGCTCATCGCCGAGACCCTCGGTAGTAGCTACGTCGACGACGCATTCACCGTCGGCCTCTTCCTCGAGATCGGGACCCTCGCGCTCGCGCGGACCGACGTGGCCGGTGCGGCGAACGTCGCCCGCATGCCGGCAGCGCACCGTCTGGTCGTCGAGCGCGCGTTCGGCTACGACGAACACCCCGCTGCCGGGGCCGCGCTGGGCGAGAAAATGAAGCTGGCGCCCGGCGTGGTCGAAGCGATTGCGCGGCACCACGACGCCGTCGTGCCCTCGTCCGAGCTCGCGAAGATTGCTTGGGCGGCCGAGCGGGTCGCCGGCGCATGGGAGTGCGGAGACGTCGAGGGCATCCGTCAGGACGCGGTCAAGGCCCTCACGGCCGTCGGAGTCTCCGAGGCGGCAGTCGAAGGACTGCTCCGCAGCATCCCCGAGCTCGTGACGGCCGCGGCCGGGACCTTCAATCGACCGATCGACGCGCAGACCGACCTCGAGGACCTCGCCAGGGACGCGAACGCTCGCCTGGTCGAGCTCAACTTCGGCTACGAGCAGCTCGTCCGGCGCATGGAAGCGCTCCTCCGGGAGAAGCAGGTGCTCGCCGACGAGCTCAAGGCAGCGAACGCCGAGCTCACGAGCCTCGCCACGACCGACGCGCTGACCGGTCTGCCGAACAAGCGCTACCTCGTCGACGCGTTGGCGCGCGACGTGGCCCGCGCCGACCGCGCCGGCACGTCGCTGGCGGTGGTCATGCTCGACGTCGACCACTTCAAGAAGTTCAACGACACGTGGGGGCACCGGACGGGCGACCTGGTCCTCGCGGCGGTCGGCGCGGTGCTGAAGAGGAGCGTGCGCGTCGGCGACATCCCGGCGCGCTACGGTGGGGAGGAGTTCACGGCGATCCTGCCCGGAGCGGATCCCGAAGGGGCGCGCGTGGTCGCCGAGCGTATCCGCGCGGCGCTCGAGGCGACCGAGGTGGCGGGCCCGAAGGGACCGCTCAAGGTGACCGCGAGCTTCGGGGTCGCGATCGTGAAGGGGCCCAACTGCCAGGGCGCCGCCGAAACGCTGGTGGCCCGCGCCGACGCGGCGCTCTACGAGGCGAAGCGCGCCGGCCGTAACTGCGTCGTGGTGGCGACGTAGGGCGGCACGTTCTTGGCGGGCTCGAGGACGACGTCGAGCCCGAAGACGTCGCGGAACAAGGAGGCCTTCTCGAGGACCGTCCACTCTTCGAGCTCGCGATCCTCGGCGCCCGCGATCTCCAGACGAACGCGGCTCTTGCCCGCGGTGGCGCGCAGGCCGAAGACCTTGCCCTTGTGCTCGCGGTCGAGCGCGTCGGCGATGCGGAGCATGGCGGCGAGGCCGCGGACGGCGGCGCGCGCTTCGTTGCCGAGCTCGCGGAAGTTGGGGTGCGCCTCGCTGGGGGCGCTCTTCCTGTGGTAGCGGGCGACGTTGGCGACGACCGCGCGCTCCTCGGGCGACAGCCCCATGATGTCGGAGTGCAGGATGAGGTAGTAGCCGTGCTTGTGGTGCCCGTCGTAGCGGACGAAGTCGCCGACGTCGTGCAGCAGCGCCCCGGCCTGCAGCAGCAAGCGCTCGCGCGCGCCGAGGTGGTGGAGGTCCGCGAGATCGTCGAAGAGGCGGCAGGCGAGCGCGCTCACCTTCTCGCCGTGCGCTTCGTCCCACTCGAACTTGCGACCGAGTCGGCGACACGCCTCGAGCACCGCGGCGTCGTGCCCGGGCGCGTCCCAGGCCTGGAAGTGACGGAGCGCGAGCTCGTGGAGGATGCCCTCCTTCACGCCGACGCCCGGCGTCGCTATCTCGGCCACGTCGAGCGCGTCGGCGATCCGCCCGAAGATCATCGCGGCGGGCACGATGGTGTCGGCGCGGTCGGGGCGGAGATCGTACGCACGCTCCCGCGCCGCCGGCGTCATCTGCACAAGCTTGGCGAGCAGCGTCTTCATCTTCGCGACGTCGGCGCTGCCGCCGCGGCCCGGGCACAAATATGCGAGCGCGTCGACGTTGCCGCCGGTGCCGACGACGTGGACCACGCGGGCTCGCAGGAGCCTCGGGAGGATGGGCGAGAGAACGCGGTCGATCGCTTCGCGGACGAGCCGCTGGGCGCGCTTGTCGACGACGCCACGGCCGGCGAGGTACGTCTCGAGTAGCCTCACCGTCCCGAGCGGCAGGGAGACGGCGAAGGTCGCCGCGCCGTCCTCGATCGCCGTGAGCTCAGTGGAGCCGCCGCCGACGTCGACGAGGAGCGTGGGGCCGTCGAATGTGCGCTCGCGCAGCACCGCCTCCTGCACGATGCGCGCTTCCTCGATGCCCTCGATGACTTCGAGGTCGATCCCTGCCTCACGCCGGGCGCGCTCGGCCAGGGTGGCGCCGTTCTCCGCCTCCCGCACCGCGCTCGTGGCGACGGCACGGTAGGAGACCACCCGCTCGAGGTCCATCCGCTCGCGGAAGCTCTTCAGCGCCTTGCACGCGTCGCCGAGTGCCGCGCCGGACAGACGCTTGGTGACGAACACCTCACGGCCCAGCCGCACGGGAGCGCGAAGCTGCACCACCTCGCGCCAGCTCCCCGGTCCGTCCGCCTCGACGATGCGAAGCCGGAGCGCGTTGGAGCCGACGTCGATCGCGGCGAAGCGGGCGGTGCTCATCTCGGCCCCGAATGTGAGGGGCGTCCTCGTCGCGGCGGGGTCGCCCGTGTGACGTTTGTGCAAAGTCCCGAGGTCTCCCCGGGCTCTTCACGCGCTCGTCACCAGCACCGCGCAGGCTCTGCAGGTCATGAGCGCTCTGGAAGCCATGGGGGTGGTCGCGTTCGCGTTCGCGCTGCTCTTCGTCGTCCATCGCACGACGGGCTGAGCCGCGGGACTCCCTGGGTCAGGCGGCGGCGGTCAGCTTCCGGACGGTCGCCACGATGATCTCCTCGCGCACCGGCTTCACCATCCAGGCCCGGGCCCCGAGCGCCTTCGCCTTCTCCAGGAGCTCGGGGTGCCCCTCGGTCGTCAGCATCACGACGGCGAGGCGCGGGATGATCTTCTTCTCTGCGAGCTTCGCGAGAAGGTCGATACCGTTCATCCGCGGCATGGTGACGTCGCAGAAGACCATGGCGAGATCGGGCGTCGCCACGATCCGGTCGACACCGTCCTGTCCGTCCACCGCTTCGAGGACCTCGTAGCCCGCTTGCATGAGCACCCACGTAAGCTGCTGCCGCACGATGGCGGAGTCCTCGACGATCAGAATCTTCGACGCCATGACATCTCCTCGAAGCGCGAACGCCCCTCTCAAAAGTGAATGACTTTTCCTTCGGGCACTGGCTCGAGGGCCGGCCCGGTCTTCTCCGGCTCCCTGACGGTCGCCTCGAACCAGACGAACACTTCGTGGTCCCCGGCACGGAAGGCCTGATGTGCCGTCTTGCGTCCGCGGACCGTGACGAGCAGCGAGTGCCCGGACACGGCCCTGGGTAGCCTGGTCTCGACCGTGACGCCGAGCGTGCAGAGCCGGTTCTTGACGCGCCCGAGCAGCTGGTTGGAGAGCTCCATCGACCAGTCACGCACCAGCAGCCAGTCGGCGGCGGAGCTCGGCATCAGCCTCGCGCCGCGCCCGCTTCCGGGACGGGAGGAAGCGAAGAAGTCGAACGTGCTCAGAAAGACGATCTGGCCGGTCATTGCTTCGCCGGAGAAATCGATGATCCCGGCCGCGTGTTCGTCGGGGCGCTCGACGACGCTCCTGAGGTCGCCGCCGCTTCGAGGCGTGGCGTGGACGCCAATCATCGTGAGGAGGTCGACGCACGCGACCGGCACGAATCGCGCGGTCGACTCGAGGAGCTTCATGCGGTCACCGCCTCCGCGCCAACGTGGCGCGCGTGGTCGGGCTTGGGGATGCGGATGACGAACGCAGTGCCCTTTCCCCCTCCGGAGGCGATCGAGATCTCGCCACCTGCCTTGCGCACCGCAGCGCGCACCGCCGACATGCCGATTCCTCTTCCCGAGATGCTGGTCGTGACCGGCGCGCTGGAGAGGCCGTCGACGAAGACGAGCCCGAGCTTGTCCTCGAACGTCATTGCGGCGAGCGTGGCGGCCGGGAGCGCCCCTATCTCCACGGCGCGTCGGCCGAGGACGTCGACGTCGATGCCGCGTCCGTCGTCCGTGCACTCGACGACGTACTCCGCGCGGTTCTCGCCTATGGCGAGGCGCACCAGACCTCGAGGGGGCTTGCTGCCGCGCCCCAGCGGGCCCTCGATGCCGTGGTCGATGGCGTTTCGCACGAGGTGCGAGACGACCTGGAAGACCGGGCGCACGGTCTCGACGTCGAGCGTCGTCTCGGCTCCATCGAGCTCGAACGCAATGCTCTTACCGAGGCGAACCGCAAGCTTCTGCGCGAAGTCGTCGACCGGACCGAGCAGCTGCCATGCCGGGCGCCGGAACACGTGCGCCGTCCAGCGCCGGAGCTCCGCCGCTTGCGCGCCCGGGATCGACGAGATCAATACACGAAGGTCACTGATCTGTTCTTTGGTCACGGCGAACCCCTCGTCGCCGAGCTCGTCGTAGGTCAGCTCGAGCACCCCTGCGTTGGCGCTCAAGAAGCCGCGCAGGGCGTCAGCGACCTCGTCGACGTGGCCCGGGGTAAGGGACGGTGACTCCTCGACGCGATGAATGGCGTCGACGACCTCGTCGAGGCCGTACGACGCCGAGTTGCCCTTCACCGTGTGAATGGCGTGGCGCGCGGGGCTCTCGCTCCCCTCGAGGAGCGCGCGGCGCGCTCCTGCGAGCTGGTACTTGGCTTCGAGCACGAAGGTGCGGAACGAGTCCTTCTGCTTCAAGATGCCGACGAGCGTACGGTTGACGTTGCTCTCGCGGGTCGCCGCCTCGAGCGCGGTGACGTCGGAGACCGTGAAGAGCAGACCGGTCACCTCCTGCGCGGCGCCGCGGAGCACTTTGGCATCGAGCTGTAGCGTGGTGCCGCTCTTCATGCGGGCCTTGCGCGGGAGTTGCGCGAGGGATGCCTCGGTCGGCAGGAGGTCCTCGAAGACCTGATCGACGCCGAGGAGGAGCTCGGAGCGCGCGCGCGCGCCGAGCCCGAGCAGCTCGCACAGCCTCGCCCCTTCCACCTGCGTGGCGTCGAAGAGGGCCAAGCACGAGCGCGTGCACCCCGGCTGGACGGTGAGCTCGCGGCTCACGACCATGAACCCGAACGTCACGTTGTCCAGGATCGCCTTGAGTGCCAGGGTGCGATGGGCGACCTCGACTTCGAGCGACTCGCTGTAGCGTTTCAGCTCGTTCGCGCGCACCTCGACGAGCTCGCGCTTGCGCCGGTTGTTCTCTTCGCGCGCGCGGGCCTTCTCGAGCTGGCGGTGGAGCGCGGACGTCCCGCCGTTGTAGAGGTCATGGACCTTCCGCTTCAGCACCTCGACGGTGCGCTCGGCCGCGTCGGTCCGCCTTGCCAGCTGGCGGGCGTCGGTTCGCCGTCCGTCAAGCTCGGAGGAATTCGGGTGGTGCGCGCTCATGCTTCCGCGTCGCGCAAGGCGATCCCGACCAACGTCTGGTTGATGTGGAGACCGGCGAGCTGCTCGCCGTAGGTGTCGAAGCCGATGACGTGGCGCCCGAAGCGCTGGAGCGATTGCCCCAGCGCCGCTTCGTGCTTGCCCTTCGAGGCCTCGAGCGCGCGCAGGATACAGTTGAAGGCGATGAACAGCTCGGCCTGGGGGGCCTTGCTGGACTCTTCCTCCAGCGCGGCGATCATGTCCGCGTGGCCGCCGACGGAGAGCACCATCCCTTCCTCGACGCCGCAGTAGAAGATGATCGATCCGTCAGGCTCCACCCTCTGGATCGAGCGAACGTAGATCTCCTCGTTGCAGACGAACGTGAGAGGGTTCATGAACGTCACGTCGGGCGTGACGTCCTCGACCCGCATGCGGAGGGCGCGCGCGTAGGCTTCGATCGCCGGATATCCGTCCATCTCGTAGACCCGGCGCGTCGGCACGTCGGCGCGCGTGATGACGAGCGAGGCGGGCGTGGTCGTGTAGTGCTGGTGCTTGATCACCTGGAAGGGGACCGCGGACTCTGCGAGCGCGAAGACGGCACCGGACGGGACGGCCTCACCGCCGTGCAGCACGAAGGTCTTCGCGAACTTGAGATCGTCGCCCGCGCTGCCGCCGAGGAGCGGGACGCCCTCCAGGGCGTCGGCCATCACGGACGACACGACCTCCTCCTTGCACGAGAGCCCGTCGATGAACGTCAGGCAGAAATGCTTCTCCGGGTTCAGGTCCTCCCGCACGATTCCCAGCTTGGCGACGAGGGCGTCGGTGACGGCGCGCGCGCTGGCCTCGTCGAACGTGCGCACGTCGACCACCGCGGTGGCCCATCGCACACGCGGCGTTCGTAGGCCGGTGACGACGAGGCTTCCGTTCATGTGCGCAGCGCCGAGGTGCTCACCGGCCGTCGTGCAGCCGACGACGGGCACCGCGCCGAAGCGGGCGGAGAGCGCCTTCGCGACCTCGCTCGCGTCCTGCCGCGTCGAAGCGAAGGCGATGACGAGGTCGAGCCCTTCGGGGGGCACCTCCCACCCCCGCGTGGCCTCGGCGACGGCTTCCGCGCCGTTCTCCTCCCGCGACGAGCCTTGAAACACCCTCATCCCTCGCATTGCGTCTCCCCGGGTAGGCGCGGCATCTGCCAACTCGCGCCTACGCTTCCCTTCAACGGCAACTCTGCTGCAGGACTTGAGGGCGAATGACGAGGGGCGTCGGGAGCGAGCCACACGATCACGCGAAGGTTCACGGCGCACATTGGAGCCGCCGTCCACGCTTCGAAGCACGACGCCGGTCTGCCACAAACGAAAACGGGGCGAGCGCCTCGCGGTGCCCGCCCCGTCCGACCGTTTCGTTACGCGGCGGATGCTAGTTGCACGTCTGCGCGCAGACCGACTTCACCTCGCCCACGCAGATCGAGTCCCAGCTCGTGCTGCAGCAGAAAGAGTCGACCTTGCAGATCTTCGTCGCGCACGGATCGCACGTGCTCGTCAGCTTGCCGCCCACGGTGCAGAGCGGGTGGCTGCAGGTGTTCGGGGGAGGGCCGGCGTCCGGCGGCGGCGGCGGCGGCGGTGCCCCGCAGGTCTGTCCGCAGATCGACTTCACCTCGCCGACGCAGATCGAGTCCCAAGACGTCGCGCAGCAGAACGAGTCGGCCGCGCAGATCTTGGTGACGCACGGATCGCACGTGCTCGTGAGCTTGGTGCCGCTCGAGCACTTGTCGTGTGCGCACGTGCTCGGGCCGCTGTCGGTCCCCGTGTCCTTGCCGCTGTCCGTCGGGGGCTTCGCGTCGGTGCCCCCGTCCTGGGGCGGCGCCGTCTTGCCGACGCCGACCGCGGCCCACGCCGCGCTCACCGACGCGATCTCGGCGGCGGTGTAGCCTAGCTGCGACGCAGCCTGCTCCGTCGCCGTCCGGGCGGCGGCGAAGGTCGTCGACGACGTGAAGATGGTGGTGTTGGCGCGGTAGAAGATCTGCGACGCCTTGTCGATCCCGATCCCGGTCACGACCCCGGTGGTCTTGGCGTGGGGATGCGAACCGCCGTGCGAAAGAAGGTAGAAGACGAGGTTCGAGATGCCCGAGCTGTAGTGGACGTCGATGCCGCTCGTGTAGTCCGGGTAGTAGTCGAGCGATTTGCCGTCCTTGGTCGGATCGTTCATGTAGCGGAGCGCGTCGCCCGGGGTGGCCGGTGTATAGACCCCCTCGCCGACTTGCCACACGCCGTCGGGCGGCGTCGCGGGCTTGCCGTCCTTGAACCACTCGCACGTGTTGCCGAAGATGTCGGACATCGACTCGTTCAAGCCGCCCGACTCGCCGGAGTAGATGAGGTTGGACGTGCGCTCGGTCACCGCGTGGGTGAGCTCGTGCGCCGTCACGTCGACCTCGGTCGCGAGGTTGGCGAGGACGACGCCGTCGCCGTCGCCGTAGACCATCTGCGTGCCGTCCCAGAACGCGTTGTTGTACTTCGTCGAGTAGTGGACGGTGCTGATGAGCGCGGCGCCCTTGTTGTCGAACGAATCGCGCGCGAAGAGCTGCTTGTAGCAGTCGTACGTGAAGCCGAGGTTGTCGTAGTTGCCGTTGACGGTGGTGTCGGCCGTCGGGGCTTGCCCCTCGGCGCGCACGAGCACGCCCGGGGTCGCCGACCCGTTCTTGGCGTCGTGGACCTGGCGGTTCTCGGCGGTGTGGATGTGCGGAATGCGGCCGACGATGCTTCCGTTGACCGCGTCGACGAGGACGGTGTCGTGCACCGGCGTCATGTCCGTCTTCGTTCCGGTCATGTCGACGCGGTAGACGAGGACGACGGAGCCGGGCAGCTGCAGGTATGCCAGATCGGGGGCGCCGCCGGCGGCGACGTTCGTGAGGCTCGCCGCTCCGCCCTTGGCCGCGGCGAGCGCGTCCACGTGGGCCAGCGTCGCCGTCGTCGCGTTGGGGAGGAGATCGTCGCGCACCGAGCCGTTGGCCGCGTAGACCGCGCCGTTGCGCACGTGGAGGATGAGCTCGGCGCCGATGACGTCGCGGCCGTCACGCTGCTGGCGGTAACGGTAGTGCGTGTCGCCGATCGCGTCGGTGTGCGCGCCGAGGAAGAGGAGGCTCGACGCCTTTGCGTGGAACGTCGGCATCAGCGCCGCGAGCGGCATCATGAGCGCGTTCGGCGCGAGCGCGTGCGCGCTCGGGGCCGCGCCGAGGCTGCCGGTAACGAAGGTGGCGACGCCGTCCTGATCGACGTCGACGATGGTGATCTTCCCCGCCGAGGACGCGGCGGACGTGTCATCGGACGATTCGTCCTGAGAAGCCGAGCACCCGACGAAAATGAGCTGAGCCAGACCGACAGCGCCAAGGAGCTTGAGCGACGTTCGAAGCTTCATGAAGGACCCCTGCTCGCGCTTTGCGTTTCGCTCAGCGCGGTTCGTTCGTTCGTCACGCCGCCCGGAACCCCCGCCCGCGTGTGCGTGCGTGGTCCGACATCCGGGCTCGTGTGAGGCGCGATCTCACTGCCGCGATTGGGTCGCGGCCGCAACCCAAAAGCGACACGCCGCGCTCTTCCAACCAGCCGAAATTGTTCTAGATTATTGCCTACACGCAACCACTGCGTGTGCGCTTGGACGTCGATGTGCGAGCGTTCGCTGCATGCGCGCCTAGCGACTCACTCGCCAGAAAAAGACAGCAGTCAGGCGCTTCTGCGCGTGCTCTGCGCCGAAATACGACGTCGCCGAGTGGACCAGATCGGGGCGGTACACGAGGAGGCGGTTGTAGACGTTGGTGACCTCGACCTCCTCGACCCACGCGTGGACGGGGACCTTCTTGATCCCGAGCGCGTCTTCCAGGCCGTCGTGGGGTGGAGGACAGAGGTTGCCATCGAGGGTTCCGTCGGGGAGGCGTAGCCGGAAGAACGAGGTGCCTGCGTGCTTCGTCGCCGGGTACGGGTGCAGGTAGAGCACGGCGGCCAGATCGCACAGCGCGCGTGAGTCGACGTGCGGCCGCGCGATCGATTCACCGCCGCCGACGAGCTGCACGTAGTTGTGGGAGAGCGTCCCGGCCGGCGGCTCGAGCGCGCGGACGCCGAGCTGCGCCACGATCCACGCTTCGAGCTCGGCGAGCTCCGCGGGGTTGAGAGCGTCCGGCGCGCGCAGGCCTGGCCAGCTCTCGGGGCGGTAGGGGGCGCCGAGGATCCAGCGCTCCTTGAGGAGGCACCGCTTCGTCACCTCGAGGGGCCTGGCGAGCGCGTTGTCCTTGACCCAGAAGTGCCGGCCCAGCTCCGGCTTCTCGTACGCCAGGACGCCGGGGCGAACGCGGGTCTCCTGGGGCGGCTGCTCCTCGCTCATCCTCACGCGAAGGTAGCAGCGTTCTTCGCGACCTGCCGCTCCTGGCGGGCCCGCTAGGACTTGCTGCCGCCCAGCACCTTGGCGGAGGCCGTGGGCGGCGGGTAGGTCTGGTGGCGAACGTCGTCGCCCTGGACCATGAAGATCACTTCTTCGGCGATGTTGGTCGCGTGATCGGCGATCCGCTCGATGTACTTTGCAACCTTGATGACGCGCACCGCCGGCAGCACCTCCTCGGGGTGCCCCTCCATGAATTTCGTCATCGCGCGGAGGATCTCGCCGTAGAGCTCGTCGACCGCGTCGTCCCGCGAGCGGATGAGTGCCGCGCGCTGCACGTCACCCTCGACGAACGCATCGAGCGCGTCGCGGAGCATCTGCTGAGCGTGGTCGGCCATCGCGCGCAGCTCCCCCTGAACCTGCTCCTTCGACTGGCCGTGCGCCTCTTCGGCGCGCTCGGCGATGTTGACCGCCTCGTCGCCGATGCGCTCGAGATCCGTCACCAGCTTGAGCGCCGTGGCGAGGAGGCGGAGGTCGTAGGCGACCGGCTGACGCAGCGCGAGAATGCGGAGCACCAGCGCGTCGATGTCCACCTCGTCGCGATCGATCTTGTAGTCGAGCTCCTTGACCTCGGCGGCGGTCGTGGGCGATTGGGTCCAGAACGCCTCGAGCGCGAGGCGCAGGCTTCGCTCGCAGCGGGCCCCCATCGCAAGGGTATGCGCGCGGAGCTCACGTAGCTCGGCTTCGAAATCCCTGCTCGAATGCGATGACGGCATGAAGCCTCCTCAGAGTGACGCCCGCAGGCGGCGGCGTGTCCGCGCGCGGATCGCGACGGCCACGAAGTTCAAGAGGAACGTGAGCGACAGGAGGACGAGCACCGTGCCGTAGAGGAGCGGCTTGGTGCGGTCCACGTCCGGCGACTGCGTTGCCAGGACGTACACATGATAGCCCAGGCTCATGAACGGATCGTTCAGGTTCGTCGGAAGGTACGGCAGGAAGTAGGCCGCTCCGGTGAAAAGGATGGGCGCGACCTCGCCGGCGCCGCGGCTCACCGCGAGGATGCTTCCGGTCAGGATGCCGCCGAGCGCCTCGGGGAGCACGACCCGGAAAACCGTCTGCAGCTTGGTTGCGCCGAGCGCGAGGCTCGCGTCGCGCACGTCGCGCGGAACGGCGCGGATGGCCTCCTCGGTGGCGACGACGACGACCGGCAGGGTCAGGATCGCCAAGGTCAGCGCCGCCCATATGAGCGATGGCTTGCCGTAGGTGGCCTGCCCGCCATAGGCGACGTCGTCGATGCCCTTGCCGACCGTGGAGATGAAGAACCCGAGGCCGAAGAGGCCGAAGACGATCGAGGGGACGCCGGCGAGGTTGGCGATGCACACGCGGATCGCGCGCGCGAGCCGCGACGACGCAGGCGCGTACTCGGCGAGGTAGATCGCGGTGGCGACGCCAGCGGGGACGGCCGCGATCGTCATGAGAAGCGTGAGGGCCACGGTGCCGAAGATCGCCGGGAAGATCCCGCCCGCGGTCATGCCCTTCGTCGGTGCGGCGCTCACGAACTCCCACGAGATCACCCGCGCGCCGCCAATGATGACGTCACCCAGGATGACCACGAGCATCGCGAGGATGATTAGCGTCGCCGCGACGGTGAGGGCAGACAGGACGCGGTCGCCGACGTGGCTGCGCTTGTGCGTCGCCCACGCCGCGGTCGCCGCGCTCGTGCCGGCCGACGTGTCCGCTGTCATCGCGAGCCTCCGAGCTTGGCGCGCATGCCATGCACCATGCGCTCACCGAAGAAGTTCACGGCGAACGTGGAGACGAACAGGAGGGCGCCGAGGAAGAAGAGCACATGGTAGTGCGGGCTCCCGACGACGACCTCACCGAGCTCCTGCGCGATCGTGGCCGTGATCGTGCGCGCCGAGTGGTCGAGCGAGCCGTCGAGGAGCGCGGCGTTGCCGGAGGCGAGGACGACGATCATCGTCTCGCCGATCGCGCGACCGAAGCCGAGGACGATCGCCGCGGCGATGCCGGGTCCCGCGGCCGGCAGGATGACACGCAGGGTCGTCTGGGAGCGGGACGAGCCGAGCGCGGTCGCTGCGGTGCGGTAAGATCCCGGTACGGCGCGAAGCGCGTCTTCGGAGACGCTGAACACGATCGGGCAGATGGCGAACGCGAGCCCGAGGCCGGCGACGAGCGCGTTGAGCCGGTGCTCGGTGCCGAACGCTGCCTGCACCCACGACGAGAGCACGACGAGCGCGAAGAATCCGATGACGACACTTGGAACCCCGGCGAGCAGCTCGATCGCCGGCTTCAGGAGCTCGCGGGTCCGCTTGCCCGCCATCTCCGAGACGTACAGCGCGGCGGACACGCTCAGCGGCACCGCGAAGACGAGCGCGATCAGCGTCACCTTCACGCTGCCGACGAGGAGCGGCAGGATGTTGTACTTGGGGATGTCGCTGACCGGTTGCCAGCTGAACAGACCCTCCCGCGAGGCGAACATCCCCCCGAGCGTGACCTCCTTCTGGACGATCGCGCTCGTCAGGACCGGCAGCGCCTCCTTGCCGACGAAGAGGAGAATGAGGAGCACCGCCGCGATCGACACCAGGGCCACCAGCTTGATGAGGCCTTCGACGAGTCGCTCTACGATGCGCCCCTTCGCCACGAGCGACCGGCTCGGGCGGGTGCTCTCGATTTCGCGGGGGATGGTCGCCACGTCCTGCACGGTCGCCTATTTGCCCTTGGGCAGGGGGTAGTAACCGACGTCGCCAATCACCTTCTGGCCGCCTTCGCTCACGACCCACCCGATGAACTTCTTCGTCGTCGGCTCGGGCTGGCCGGCCGTGTAAAAGTAGAGGAAGCGCCCGATGGGGTAGGTGCCGTCCTGCGCGGTCTCGAGCGAAGGCGTGATCGCGGGGGACGTATCCTCCTTCTTCACCTTGAGCGCGCGGATCCCCTCGAGGTAGGCGATGCCGCCGTAGCCGATGCCGAACTCGTCGCCCTTCACGGCGTTGACGACGGCCGACGTGCCGGCCAGCGTCTGCGTCGCGGCGGCGAAGTCCTTGTTCACGAGCACGTGCTCCTTGAAGTAACCGTACGTACCCGAGTTGTTCTCGCGGCCGTAGAGGATGATCGCGTGGTTGGGGCCGCCGATGTCCTTCCAGTTCTTCGTCTCGCCCAGGTAGATCTTCGCGAGCTGCGGAATCGAGATCTCCTGCATCGGGCTCTTGGCGTTGACGTAGACGGCGAGCGCGTCGAGGGCGACCTTCGTCTCCACGGCCTCGGCGCTCCGCTTTGCCTTGAGGTCCTCCTTCTCCTTGTCCTTCATCGGCCGGCTCGACTCGCAGACATCGGTGCTGCCGTTGATGAGCGCGGCGATGCCGGTGCCGGAGCCGCCGCCCGTTACCTGGATCGTGATGCCGGCGTTCTCCTTCATGTAGGTCTCTGCCCAGCGCTGGCCGAGGATGACCATCGTGTCGGAGCCTTTGATCGAGATGGCGGTCTTGGCCGCGACCGGCTGGGCGCCTGTCGTGGACGAGCTCGCGCTCGGCGACGGTTGCGACTCGGTGCGGGTGCATGCGGCAGCAGCGACGACGAAGCCGGCGGTGACGCCGAGCGTGCGAAGCGAGATCATCCAAACCTCCCGGTGATGTAATCTTCGGTGGCCCGCTCTTTCGGGCGGGTGAACAGCGTCGTGGTGTCGCCGACCTCGACGAGCTTTCCCATGTAGAAAAAGCCCGTCTTCTGCGAGACGCGCGCCGCTTGCTGCATGTTGTGCGTGACGATGACGATAGTGAGATCGCTGCGGAGCTCGGCGACCAGGTCCTCGACCTTCGCGGTGGCGATGGGATCGAGCGCGCTCGCGGGCTCATCCATCAAGAGGACCTCCGGCTCGACCGCGAGCGCGCGCGCGATGCACAGGCGCTGCTGCTGTCCGCCGGACAGGCTCAGGCCGGACTCGGTGAGGCGGTCCTTCACCTCGTCCCAGAGCGCCGCCTGCCGGAGCGCGCGCTCCACGCGCTGGGCGATGAGCCCGCCCTCGCGGATGCCGGCGATACGCAGGCCGTAGGCGACGTTCTCGAAGATGCTCTTCGGGAAGGGGTTCGATCGCTGGAACACCATGCCGACGCGCCGGCGCACGAGCACCGCATCGACGTTGGGCGCGTAGATGTCCTGGCCATCGAGGGTGACGGAGCCTTTGACCGTAACGCCGTCGATCGTGTCGTTCATCCGGTTGAGCACCCGAAGGAACGTCGACTTGCCGCAGCCGCTCGGGCCGATGAGCGCGAGCACCTCGTTCTCGTGGACGTCGATGGTGACGTCCTTGACCGCCTCTTTTGCGGAGTAACTCACGGTCAGGCCCTTTGCCTGCATCTTGACCGGAGTGGGGCCGTCGGATTTGAGCGCCGCGATTCTCACGAGGGCACTGTGGGCCTCCTCTGGGAGGAGGCGGTGAAAGCTCTGTGACAATCGTGTGACGAGGTCAGTGAGATCAGAGCTTCTCGGGGGTTTCGCTGAAGCGGTAGCCGACACCCCGGACCGTCTCGACGTACTGCCCGGCGTCGCCGAGCTTCTCGCGCAGACGCTTCACGTGCGTGTCCACCGTGCGCGAGGTGATGTCCGCTTCGATGCCCCAGACGTCGTTGAGCAGCACGGTCCGGCTCTGCACACGGTTCTTTCGCTCGAGGAGCGTGACGAGGAGCTTGAACTCGAGCGTGGTGAGCAGCACCTCTTCGCCTCCCACGACGACGCGATGGGCGTCGCGGTCGACGCGCAGCTTGCCGAACTCGATCGCGCGGCCCGTCGCCGGCTCTTCGGCGGACCGGCGCAGGATCGCCTGCACGCGGAGGAGCATCTCGCGGACGCTGAACGGTTTGACCACGTAGTCGTCGGCGCCGAGCTCGAAGCCGACCACGCGATCGATCTCCTCGCCCTTCGCGGTGACGATCACGACGCGCGTGCCGCGGGTGGCCGGATCGGCCTTGATGGCGCGGCACACTTCGGTGCCCGCCATGTCGGGCAGCATCAGATCGAGGAGGACCAGATCGGGCCGGCCTTCGCGGGCCATGCGCAGGCCCTCGCCCGCGGTCGCCGCGAGCATGACCTTGTGGCCAGCTTCCGTGAGATTGTACTCGAGGATGTCGCGGAGATCCGCTTCGTCCTCGACGACGAGCACTCGTGCCATTCGTGTGTTCCTAACGGGGGGGTGAGGCGCAACCATGGCGCCATCGTGACGCTTGAGTGAACAGGTCCCCCCTCAGCCAAGCCGCCGTGGCCAGACCGGCGGCGCTCACGCCGCCAGCCCCGCGCTCGCGACGTGCCCGCTGCGGACTTCGTACAGGCGCACCCGCGTGGATTCTTCGTCGTCCTCGACCAGCGCAGGCGCGCCGAACACGCGGGTGCGTGTCCCGGTGATGGTCTTGTCGACGCACTTGTGGAGGTGACCGTGCATCACGTGGGTCTCGGGAAAGCGGGCCAGGAGCGCCGTCAGCCGCCCCGCGTTGGAGAGCCCGTCCACCCATTGCCACGCGCGCGAGCCGTGCACGTAAGGCGGGTGGTGCTGGACGAGGAGCGTCGTCCGCGTCGCGATCGCGCGATCCTGTAAGCGGCGCTCGAGGCGCTCGAGCGCGTCGTCGGTGACCATTCCCGACGAGCGCGTCACCGGCTGGTGGCAGGCGACGTCGAGCGGGAGGATGGCGACGTCGCCGAGCTCGACGACCTTGCCGGCGTCGGTCGCGGCCTGCGCTCGGTACCGCCGGAGCGGGCCCTCGAGCGCCTTCGACCAGCCGTCCTTCGACGTGTAGGCGTCGTGGTTGCCGGGGACGAGCGTGAGGCGCGCCGGATCGATTCCGAGCTCGTCGAGGACGCTGGCCAGCGTCTCGAACTGTTCGGGTGTCCCGCTCTCGGTCAGGTCACCGGAGACGAGGACATGGTCGGCGCCGGACCGCACTGCCTTTCGGAGCGCGGCGATCAGCTTTCGAATCCGGGCGGCGGCGTCGAGGACGCGCCCGAAGCTCAGGAAGCGCACGCGCAGGTCTTGGTGTTTTTGCGCACGCTCTGCCAGCAAATGCACATCGGAGATGTGCGCGATACGGGTGATAGAGGGTTGCATGTCCCCTTATCGAGGGTCCGCGTGAGGGGACCCGTCCGCGACCGCAACGTTTGTGCAAAATACAACGAAGCCCACCCCGCTGCCGGGATGGGCTTCGTCGCGCTGGGTGAGCGGTGCGAGCGGGGGATCAGAGCGCGACGGCGGCGCGGAACAGGATCTCGTGGACCTCGTGCGCGGTGTCGCGCGCGTTGTCGTTGACGCCCTTGCCCAGCGTGTTGCCCGGCGCGATCGCGCGGTTGGCGCTCGACTGGACCGGCCCGCCCTGCGCCGTCGCCGACGTCGGCGCGGAGTCGGGGAACATGTTGAGCACGTAGTTCGCCGTGAGGCGGATGTGCTTGGTGACCCAGTAATTCGCGCCGATGCTGAAGGCGTTCACCTTGATGTCGCCGTCGATGTTCTTCGCGTCGGCGACGCCCGAGCGGCTGGCGCTCGCGTAGCTGAGCGCGAGCTGCTCCCACTTGACGAGGAGCTGGAGCGCGCGCGGCGGCGTGGCCGGATCGGGCTTGCTGAAGTCGACGTGCGGCATGTTCTGGTAGCCGGGGGCGCCGTTGATGTCGCGCTTGCCGACCGGCCAGAAGCCGAGCTGCGCGTAGTACGAGTACCCGGACATGTCGCCCAGGCGCTCTGTGTTCGTGGTCTCGTACCCCTCGAGCGCCTCGCGGGTGTTGTTCTTGATGTAGATGAACTCGCCGGTCAGATCGAACAGCGACACCGGCACGCGGAGCTCGCCGCCGAAGCCGATCTGGTCGCCGTTCGGGATGATGTGCGTGTAGCCGGCGGCGCCCTTGTAGGTCGGGCTCCAGAAGGCGTAATTCCCCTGGGTCGTCATGCCCGGGTAGTCGTACTCGATGAACTGCTTGTCCTTCGAGCCGTAGCGAAAGCTCGCGCCGATCTGGATGTCCTTGAGGACCGGATCGCTTATCGCGTTCACGAACGGGTGCGCGAAGACGCGGCTCATGACCTCGGGGCGGCTGTCGGCGGCGAGGCGGTTCTGCCCCTCGCCGTTGAAGAGGCCCGCGGAGTAGGCGAAGAGCCGGTCGCCCGTCTCGCCCCACGCCATCAAGCCGATCTCCTTGTTCGTCGGGACACCGACGGCCCGCACGGCGAGCGAGCGCTCCATGAACTGGAGGTACTTGTCGCTGATCCTGTTCTCCATCGTGAACGGGGCGTCGAACTGGCCGAACTGCAGGTTGACGAACGGGTGCGCGCGGTAGTTGAGGTACACGTCCGTCGCCTGCGCCGAGATGCGCGGGGTCTGCGCCGATCCGTAGCGGTTCGTCTGCGGCGGCAGGCCGGTCGCGGCGTCGGGCGCCTTGCTCGGATCGCCGGTGTTCGCCGCGTTCGTGCCCTTCGGGTTGTCGAGCCCCGTCGCGCCGAAGTCGCCGGCGATCGAGAACCACCACCGGTGGAACAGCTCGCCGGTGACCTCCGGCCGGATGCGACGCAAAAACAGCGTCGGCTTCAGCGTGGTGTCGGGCACGCCTGCGCCCAGGTACGAGTACGCGTCGACCTGCGCGCGCCCCTGGATATGGAGGCGGAAGTTATCGTTCGCGTCACGCAGGTACCAGAGGCCGTTGTGGTAGCCGGCGAGCGGGTGACCGTCGATGGCGAGCGCCGAGTTGTCGCTCGCGGCGGCGGCGACCGGCGCCGCGCCGTCCGCGGGCACGTCGGCCATCTGGCCGGCCATCGGCGTGCCGGGCGCGTCACCCGGTGGCGGCGGCACCGGCGGCGCGGGAGCGGCCGGCTCGACGGGCGGCGCTGGCGGAACCGGCTCTTGAGCCGCCGCGCGGGCGGGCGGAAGGAGGAACGTCAGGAGGGCGGCGAGCGGGGGGAGGAGGGCTTTGGAGGAGCGCATGATTGGGAACCACCATCTATCCCGATTGTTACGTCCTTGTGAATAGTCCGCGAATTCGAGGGCGCTCGGCAGGTGTTATTGCCGAATCCGCGCCGAGCACGAACGGGTGCCCGCGCCACACGATCCGGCGGCTCGCGAAGGCCATGGCCCAGCATCCGAGCGCGAGGAACGTCCGCACGATCTCGAGTGGCGCGTAGTACCAGGCGAGCGCCCGGCCGCGGAGCATTCGTGTGGCCGCGAAGCCGACCACGGTCTGGACGATCGCGGCGAAGGCCACCGCGACCGCTACGGGGCGCGTCGGGCAGAGGAGGAGGGTGGCCGCCGCCACCGCGAGCGGCGAGAGCAGTGGCTCGAAGAGGAACCCGGCGGGGGAGATCGCGCGCCGCATCTTCGCCCAGCGCGTGTGCCGCTCGATCGTCCGCGCGAGGCCGCCGCGGACGTTGTGGTTCTCCACCGCGTCGAGCGACGTGCGAATGGCGAGGCCGGCCGCCAGGAACGTGCGGCCGAGCACGTGGTCCTCGGCGAGCACGCCGCCGAGGGGGCGGAACCCGCCGAGCCGGGCGAGATCACCGCGGCGCATCGCCATCGATTTACCGACCGTGAGAGGCCGGGTTCCGAGGACGCCGCTCATGACCTGGCACGACACGATCCCGGGCGTCACGACCCCGCCGAGCTGCAGGTTCTCGAGGGCGGCGCCGAGCGTCTCCTCGCCGGTCCCGGCGATGACGCTCGTGACGAGGCCGGTCCCCGGCTCCTCGAGCTCGCGGACGAGGCTCCACAGGTACTCGGGGTGGACGCGCACGTTCGAGTCGCTGATGACCACGATCTCGCCCACCGCCCGGGACTCGAGCGCGATCAGCTGCGCGACCTTCGGGTTGGTCGCCGCGTCCGGATCGGTCACGACGACGCGCGCCCGCACGCTGGGGTGGCGCGCGACGAAGCGCTCGGCCACCGCGAAGGCGGGATCCGACGTCGAGGCGACCCCGAACAAGACTTCGAAGACCGGGTAATCGAGCCGGGCGAACGACTCGAGGTTCTTCTCGAGATCGTCGTCGTTGCCCGCGAGCGGTTTGAGGACGCTGACGCCGGGCGCGCGGGCGCACGCCTCACGCGGCGGCACACGCCGCGCCCGGTGTCGTGACAGGGCGATCGCGAAGAGCGCCTGCATGGTGAGGTACGCGAGCAGCGCGATCGCGGCCGGCGCGAGCACGAGGGTTGTCTCGAGGTTCACCCGCCCAGCGTCGCGCACCCGCGTGACGCGAGACCTACGCGACGGTGAAGCGACGGAAAATTGTAGAATACAACTTCATGACGCGACGGTGGCCGTTTCGCCGCTCGCCGGAGGTGGGTCGCTGTGCGCCGCCCTCCCTTTGAGGCGGAGCGCGAACGTCGAGCCCTTGCCCACCGTGCTGTCGACGGTGAGCTCGCCATCCATCGCTTCTGAGAGGTGCTTCACGATCGAGAGCCCGAGCCCCGTGCCGCCGACGTCGCGCGAGCGGCCTTTGTCCACGCGGTAGAATCGCTCGAAGATGCGCGGCAGGTGCTTGGCCTCGATGCCGGCGCCGGTGTCTTCGACGGCGAAGCGCAGGCCGCCGTCATCTTCGAGGTCGACGGCGACGGTCACCGTGGCGCCGCTCGGGCAGTACTTCACGGCGTTGTCCACGAGGTTCACGAGCACCTGCTCGAGCGCGCGCGGATCGCTCTCGAGCTTGGGCAGGCTGGGGGCGATCCGCGTGGCTAGCCGGACCCCCTTGGCGTCGGCGCGTTCGCGGAAGAGGCCCAGCACGATGCTGAAGAGGCCGATGACATCGACCGGCTCCTTCTTGAGCTTGTACTGGTGGGCGTCCAGGCGCGACAGCTCGAGGAGGTCCTCGATCAGGTTCTGCAGGCGGTGCGCGTTGCGATCGACGATGTCGAGGAAGCGCCCTGCCGCCGGCGTCTGCAGCGCACCGTTGCGGAGGGTCTCGGTCGCCGAGAGCAGCGCCGTCACCGGCGTGCGCAGCTCGTGCGACACGTTCGCGACGAAATCGCGACGCAGCGACTCGAGGCGACGCAAATCGGTCACGTCGACGAAGACGGCGAGGAGGCCGCCCGCCTCGCCGGCCAGCGACGTGGCGTGTACGAGGAGGCGTCGCGGCTTGAGCCCTGGCAGATCGAGCTCGCCCTGCGTCGTGCCGCCTACCGCGGTGGCGCGGCCGAGCAGCTCCTCGAGCTCGGCGTGGCGGATGGCCTCGAGAAGCAGGCGCCCGCGCGCGTCGGGGCCGAGGAGGAGCATCGAACGCAGCGCGCCGTTCACGAGGACGACGCGCCCCTCCTTGTCGACGACGAGGACACCCTCCTGCATGCCCTCGAGGATGCGGCCCTGGAGATCGCGCTCGCCCTTGAGCTCGGCGAGCGTCGCGGAGAGGCTGCCCGCGAGCTGATCGAGCGCGAAGGCCAGCTCGCCGACCTCGTCGGTGCCGCGCACGTGCGTGCGGACGGCGAGATCGCCCTCGGTCATGCGCCGCGCGGCGTCGGTGAGCTCGCGGAAGACCCGCGACATGCGCTGCGCTGCGACGCTCGAGAGGAGCACGGCGAGCGAGAGCGCCAGGAGCGACGCGACGAGGATCGCGCGGCGCGACTGGGCAACGGCCTTGTCGACGACGCCCAGCGGCGTCGCCACGCGCGCGACAGCCACTGCGCCTGTTCCGGCGACGGGGACCGCCACGTACATCATGTGCTGCTGAACGGTCGCGCTCAGGCGCGCGCTGTCGGTGGGTTCGCCCGCGAGGGCGCCGGCCACCTCCACGCGCGACGCGTGGTTTTCGACGCGCGGAAGGTCTCCGACGGGCACCTCCGAGTCGCCGAGGACGGTGCCGTCGCGCGCGATCAGCGTGACCCGGGCCGCGGCGGCGTGGCCGAGGCTGTCGGCGAGGGCATCCCACGTGGCGAGATCGTCCCGCGCCGCACCCGTCGCGAGCGCCTCGCGTGCGACGAGCGCCGCCCGCACGTAGAGATCGTCACGCACCGTCTCGGTGACCTGCTGCGCGGTCGAGCGCGTCAGGTACGCGTCCGCCGCCACCACCGAGATGGCGATCAGCGCGATCGACACCAGGAAAAGCTTGAGGCGAACGCCGAACCGGAACGTCATCCGGCCCTGCCGGGAGGCGCCGGCTCGTCGGAGAAGCGGTACCCGACGCCCCGCACAGTCTCGATCCGTTCACCGACCGCGCCGAGCTTCTCGCGCACGCGCTTCACGTGCGTGTCGACCGTGCGCGACGTGATGTCGGCGTCGATGCCCCACACGTCGCTGAGCAGGCGCTCGCGCGTCTGCACGCGCCCGCGACGGTCGCAGAGCGTGACGAGCAGCTTGAACTCGAGCGCCGTCAGGGTGATCTCCTCACCGGCCACCCACGCGCGGTGTGCGCCTCGATCGATCTTGAGGCCGTCGATATGCACGATGGGCGCGTCGTCGTCGTTCTGATCGGTGCGGCGGAGCACGGCCTGGATGCGCAGGAGGAGCTCGCGCACGCTGAACGGCTTGACGACGTAGTCGTCGACGCCGAGCTCGAAGCCGACGATGCGGTCGATCTCCTCACCCTTGGCGGTCACCATGATGATGTGCAGACCGCGCGTCTGCGGATCGCCCTTGAGCGTGCGGCAGACCTCGACGCCGCCCATGTCGGGGAGCATCAGGTCGAGCAGGATGACGTCGGGTTTCTCGGCCCGCGCGATCTGCAGCCCTTCACGCCCGCGGGAGACCAGGCGCACCTGGTGACCGGCCTGCGTCAGGTTGTAGCTCAGGACCTCGCGGAGATCGGCCTCGTCTTCGATCACCAGGATTCGAGCCATCGCGACCTCCTTGGCCCGCTCTTCTGGGCCGCCACCGTCGTTTGCCCGTTCGTCGAACGACGCTCGCTCTATAGCAAGGAAGTCCTCTCAGCGCCGCATCTCGTGGACGTGAACCGGCAAGCGTTCGAGGGCGCAGCCAGGGACGTCCTGCGTGCAGCGCGACCGCACGCGCGGCGCGACGTCGGGCGCGCGGTGCGCGAGAAATGCGTCGTCGGCGTGGCCCGTGATGTCTGCCGCCGCACCGAGCGTCCGCAGCGACAGCGCTTGGATTCGCAGCATGTCGGCGTCGCGGGGCTGCAGGAGGAGGCCCCGCTGCGCCGCCTCGAGCGCGTCGCGCTCGCGCCCGGCGCCGCCCCATATCACCGCCAGCCGCGCCCAGACGGCGTCGTCCTTCGGCGCGCCGACGGCGGCCTCCTTGAAGTGCGGCGCCGCGTCACTCCATCGCCACGAAATCGCCTCTGTCTCGCCACGGAGGCGCGCGAGGGCAGGGTGCGCCGGCACGAGGGCGTCCGCCTTCGTCAGAAGCTCGAGCGCTTCGGCGGTGCGGCCCTGCTCTTGGGCGAGTCGTGCGAGCGCCCCCGTAGCCATCGCACGCTCGCGATCGCTTCTGGCGTAGGTGAGCGCGCGCTCGAGGCTCGGCCGCGCCTCGCCCTGGCGCTCGCCGACCTCGTGGAGCATTGCGAGGCCGTGGTCGAAGGCGCGCTGGAACGCGCGCGTATCGCCCCGCACCACGCGCTCGCCGCCGCCGGTCCCCGCGCGCGCGCCGACCCCGAGGAGCGCTTCGGCGCGCGCGAGGTCGGTGACGGGCTCGGGCGGGCAGGGATCGATCGCGCGCGCCACGCGGCGAAGGCCCTCGGCCCCGAAGGCTCTCCCGCGCGCGCTCCGCGCGTCGTCGCATGCAGCCTTCTGCAGCGCGAGCCGTCGCGAACGGTGGCGGAGGCGCGCGACGGCGCGGAGCGGCCCGCCGGCTGACCGCGGCACGTCGAAGGCGAAGCGCGCCACGTCGGCGTCGCGCGGCGCGATGGTGTGATCGTAGACGCCCGCTTCGAACAGGTGCGTCTCGCGGGCGAGGAGCGGCTTGCCGTCGCTGCCGGCGACCGCGGCCGTGAAGCGGTGCGCGGTGGGATCATCGCCGGTGGCCTCGTGCCGGGTGCCCGCCTCGGCAATGCGCTGCCCGCGGGCGTCTTCGATGATCACTTCGAGCCACGTGTCCTGCGCGTCGAGAACGCCACCGGGGAAGCGATGCCCTGCGCCGACGTTGCGCACGACGATCTCGACGATCGCCCGCGCCCCCGCCGTCAGGACGGCGTCCTCGGGTGGGAGCACGCGCGCGGCGCCTTCGGGGACGACGGCGGCGACGTCGAGCGTGACGGCGCTCGCGAGTTGCTCTTCGACGCGCCTTCGCTGATCGCGATCGCCGCGCATCTGCGCGAGCCACGTGTGCGCGCCGGCGAACCGGTGCGAAAAGACCTTGCCGCCTTTCGCCGTCGGATCGTTCGCGTCCTCCGGCGGCATGTGGCAGGTGCGGCACTCCTTCTGCGCGATCGGCGCGTCGACGCGCTCGCCGAGGCTGCCGGCGTAGGCGGAGCGCGACCACGGCGTCGCGTCGTCCTGGCCGATCATGAAGTGGTCGTTGCCCGTGCCCTCGTGGAGGAACGCCTTGTGGCAGCCGGCGCAGAGCGACGCCGTCCGCAGCGGTGACGCCGCCGCGCGCGCCTTGTGCTTGCGCACGCTCTCCGCGTCGCCCTCTTTAGGTACGGGAAAGTCCCCGACGTCCAGCGTGTAGCTCCCGTTGCCGTCGGGCCTCGTCGCGACGACGCCGTGGCAGACGCGGCACGAGACGCCGGCGTGCGCGCGGCGGTCCTTGGGCTCGATTTCAGCGTCCATCGCGCCGTCGACCAGGAGCGCGATGTCGTGGCACCCGGCGCAGAAACGGCTCGCCTTGTTCCCGCGATCCTTGCGCAGGCGGTCCACCGAGGTGCGGTAGATGGGGTTGTTGAACGACGCGAACGCGTGCGCGCTCGCGCGCCACTGGGCTTCGATGTCGCCGTGGCAGTCCCCGCACGTCTCGACGTCGGCGAGCGTGGCGCCGCCTCTCGCGGCGCCGCCCGCGCGCGTGACGCGCAAGAGGGATGGCGCGAAGTCGCCGTCGCCGTTCGGGAGGATCGCGGCGGGCAGCGCGGGAGGCGCGCGCGATGGCGTAGCGATCGCCGTCGCGTCGTCGTGGGCGCCCGACGCGCACGCCACGAACGCCCCGAGGATCGCGATCGCGATCGCGCTGTGCCCCGCGCTCACGTGTGACTACTTCCGACGCCTGCGCAGCCCAGCGAGCACCCCCACGACGCCGAGGCCGAGCGCCAGCGCGCCGGTGCCGTCCGCCGGCGCCGCCGCACAGGTTCCGCATCCGCGCGCGCCGACAGGCGCCGTTCCCGCCGGCGCCGCGCTGTTCCCTCCGTCCGCGCCGGCCGGAGACGGCGGCGCCGAATTCGGACCCGCCGCGAGCGGCTTCGCGTCGAGCTCCGGCACGGGCGCCGCGAGGAACGTCCCCAGCTGTGCGCCGCGAGGCGCGAACGCCAGGTTGAGCGCCGGCTTGGGCCCCGTGGCCTGCGCGCTGCCGCCGGCCGGCGGCCCGCCCCATTTGCCGCGCTTCGGGTTCTGGCATGCGATGGCCCCGGTCCAGGGGTGGCGGATCGCGTAACGCCCCTGGAAGTTGTTGTACGACGCCGCCGTGGCGCCGTGCTCGAGTTGGTTGTCCGTGACGCGCACCTCGCGCCCGCCGGTGATGGGCGGCGCTTCCTTGAACACGAGATCCTCGCCGAGCGACTCCTTGCCGTACCGCGCGTGCAGGCGCGTGAGCACGAACCCGCTCGGCTGAAACCAGGGGCGACGCATGATCGGTGGCGACGGCGGCATCGGCGACGGCATCGGCTTGCTGCCCGGCTTCGGTGCGATCGTGGGCAGCGGCATCGGCTGGCGCGGCAAGCCCGGCGGTGGCGGCGGCGTCGCGCCCTGATCGCCCGCGCTCGGCAGCGCGTCGGCGCCCAGCGTCGCGAGCTCGTTGTAGCTGAGGGCCGGCGAGGGGCAGGGATCGCACGTCGACGCGTCCCACGCGTACTCGGTCACGACCGACTTCGGGTTCTTCTCGAGCGTGCGATCGAAGAGCGACGCATAGAACGTGGAGAACTTCCCCTTCGCCGCGTCGGAGACGTCGAAGTTCGTCGGTATGGTGACGTTCGGGTAGTTCGCGACCTCGTACCTCTGGCCCTTGGCGAGGATGTGCACGAGGAGATCCTGCGTCCCGTTCGAGTTGACGAGGCCGAGCCGGATCGGCAGCTGGAACTTCTCCGTGTCGTAATGGAAACGGAGCGGCGAGAGCATCGCCTGGTTCCCTTCGAACTTCACCTTGGTGATGTCGACCTTCGCGACGAAGAACTTCATCCCGCTCTGCACGTACGGCCGGAGGAAGGGCTCGCTGCCCTCGGGAATCTTGTACTTCTCCTGCTTCAGCCACGTATCGAGGCCGGTCGAGTCCTTCGCCGACAGGATGACGATCTCGTATTCGCCCACCGTGAACTGCGCCTCGATCTTCACGCCGAGATCGGCGGCGCTCTTCGAGATCGGGGAAGGCGAGGGGGGCGGCATCGCGCCCGGCGCCATCGCCGTCATCGGCATCTCGGGCGCACACGGATCCTCTTCCCAGTACTCGACGAGGCGCGGCGCGGCGAGCGTGTCGACGCGGTCGAAGATGCTCCGGTCGAGCGTCTTGACGTTCTCCTTCTGGAGGACGACGGGAACCGGCACCACCATCGCAAACTTCTCGGGCGGGCCCTGGTAGTTGTTCTGCATCGAGAGGACGGTGCGTTGCCCCTCGCGCATCAACACGACCATCGTTGCGTTGTTGTAGAGCTTCGCGTCCGCGCCGCTCACGTAGAAGCCGCAGAACGCGTCCGCCACGCCCGGCGCGAGCGCCCCGCCGGCCGCCACCGCGCACGCCAGAACCATCCCCAGTGATTTTCGCATGGGGCGTATGGGACCGCCTTTCCTACGCGGTCGTCAACCGCCGCGAACTGCGGGGACAAAGTCACTTCACTCCGAGGATCTTCCCATTGCCGGAGGCCTTGGTCTTGCCAGTGATGCTCGCGCCGGCGACGGTGACGCTGGCGTTGGCCGACGCGACGATCGCCTCCGGTGTGCCCTTCAGGCTGCCGCCGGTCATCGTGACCTTCGCGTTGCCCGATGCGTCGATAGGGAGCGGCGCGGTGACGTCGACGTTGACGAGCGTGAGCTGGCAGTTGCCGCCGGCGGTGATCGCGGTGCCGGTGGCGACGTTCGCCTTCACCTTCTCGAGCTTCACGACGTCGACGCCGCCGCACGTGAACGGCGACGTGCCGTCCCAGGTCACCGACTTCAGAGCTGCGCTGCCGCCGGTGCTCGCGGCGGCGCTCTTCGACTGCGCGTACACCCAGATCCCCACGCCGACGAAGATGACGGCGATGAGGCCGAGGATGACGGCGCCGATCACCCAGCCCCAGATCATCGAGGAGACCTTGTTCTTCAGGTCCCGCTCCATCTTGCCGGTGTTGATCTTGAGGTTCACGCCCCCGCCGACACCTACGACCGTGAAGTTGGCCTTGCGCGGCGCGAAGCCGAGCTGCGCGGCGTAGGCGGCGCTCCCGTCCGGATCGGGCGGGCCGACGGGCGAGAGGTGGCGGTTGTCGTTGCGAAAGAGGGAGCAGCAGTGGGAGCAGCGCGCGAATTGTGCATTCTGCACATATTCGAGACCGCCGCCGCATTGGAGGCATTTCATCGTGCACGGGGTCGTGCAGGCGCCGTGCCGAGCGTGATCTGCGTGGGATGCGCGGATTCTTGCCGCGGCTATCGTGCAGCGCGAACGCGCGGTGTGCACGCCGTGCGCTTCCTGCGCGCGCGAAGCGCGACGAGCCCGAGGACGCCGGCGAGAGCGGCGAGTCGGTCACCGGGAACCGACTCGTTCGCCGTGCTCACGGCGCAACCTCCGCTCTTGGCTGGCGCGGCCGAGGGGGCCGGCGCCGCGGGGACGGCGCTCGCGTCGCGCGGCGCCGATGCGTCGGAGGCGGAGGCGGGCGGCAGTGCGCCCATTGGCGCGGGCTTCGCGTCGAGCTCCGGCACCGCGGCGGCGAGGAACGACGAGAGCGGCGCCCCTCCGCGCGGTGCGAAGGCGAGGTTCGTCGCCGCTTTCGGCTGCGTGTCGCCCTTGACGCCCGACGGCGGGCCGCCCCAGCGTCCGCGCTTCGGCGCCTGGCAGGCGATGGGACCCATCCACGGATGGCGCATCGCGTAGCGACCCTGGAAGTTGTTCACCGACGACGACGTCGCGCCGTGCTCGAGCTCGTCGTCCTTGATGCGGACCTCGCGGCCTCCTGTGATCGCGGTGGCCTGCTTGAAGACGAGATCCTCCCCGAGCGCCTCCTTGGTGTACCGCGCGTGCAGGCGCGTGAGGACGAAGCCGCTCGGCGAGAACCACGGCGTGCGCCGCAGGCCCGGTCCTCCTTTGGTCCCTCCGCCGCCCGCCGGCGGGGTCGCGGGAGCGTCGGGCAACGCGTCGGCGCCGAGCGTCGCGAGATCGTTGTACGTCAGCGCTGGCGTCGGACACGGATCGCACGTCGACGCGTCCCAGGCGTACTCGGTCACCACTGCCTTTGGCGTCTTCTCGAGGGTGCGATCGAAGAGCGACGCATAGAACGTCGAGAACTGCCCGCGCGCGCTCTCCGAGACGTCGAAGTTCGTCGGGATGGTGACGTTCGCGTAGTTCGCGACCTCGTACCGCTGGCCCTTGGCGAGGATGTGGACGATGAGATCCTGCGCGCCCTTCGCGTTGACGAGCCCAAGTCGAATGGGCAGGTTGAACTTCTCGGTGTCGTAGTGGAACCGCAGCGGCGAGAGCATCGCCATGCCGTTCTCGAACTTGATCTTCTGCGGGTCGACCTTCGCGACGAAGAATTTCATCCCGCTCTGCACGTACGGGCGGAGATACGGCTCACTCCCGTCGGGGATCTTGTAGCCACCTTGCTTGAGCCAGGTGTCGAGGCCGGTCGCGTCCTTTGCCGACAGGATCACGACCTCGTACTCGCCGACGGTGAACTGCGCCTCGACGGTGACGCCGAGGTCGGCTTTGCCCGCGCCGCCTCCGCCGCTTCCCACGCCTCGCAGACTCAGGCCCCCCTTGCTGCCCTCCATGTCCATTTCCGGCGCGCAGGGATCTTGCTCCCAGTATTCGACGAGGCGCGGCGCCGCCAGCAGATCCACCCGATCGAAGATCGCGCGATCGAGGGTCTTCACGTTCTCCTTCTGCAGCACCACCGGCACCGGCACCACCATCGCGAACTTTTCGGGTGGCCCCTGGTAGTTGTTCTGCATCGAGAGGATGGTCCGCTGGCCGTCGCGCATCATCACGACCATGGTCGCGTTGTTGTAGAGCTTCGTGTCCGCACCACTCACGTAGAAGCCGCAGAACGCCGCGGCGCTCCGCGGCGCGCACGCGAGGACGAGGCCGAGGACGCAGGAGAGGAGCGAGGGGAGGGAGAGGCGTGAGAGGACGGGCGCCGCGACGTTTCGCATGGGGCCATGGCACGCCGTTGCCGCGCGCCCGTCAACGGAATATGCCGTGGTCATGCGGGTCGCGATCATCGGCGGAGGCGTGATGGGGTGCGCGACGGCGCTTGCGCTCGAAGCGCGCGGTGCCGACGTGGTGCTCCTCGAGCGGAGCGTCCCGGGGGCGGAGGCGTCGAGCGCCGCGGCGGGCATCCTCGGCGCGCAGGTGGAGAGCCGCGAGGGGAGCGCGCTGCTCGAGACGTTCGTGCGCGCGCGGGCCGACTACGCCGGGTGGGCCGCGGAGCTGCGGGAGAGGACGGGGCTCGACATCGGGTACCGCGTCTCCGGCATGCTGCGCGTCGCGTTCACCGAGGAGGAGGCGAACGACGTAGGCAAGACCGCCGCCTGGCAATCCGCGGCCGGGCTCCGCGCCGAATCGCTCGACGACGGGCAGGCGCGCGCGATCGAGCCGATGCTCGCGCCGGTCGCGCGCGCGGCGTATTTCCCGGACGAAGCGCAGGTCGATCCCCGGGCGCTCCTGCGCGCGCTCGTCGCCGGCATCGCGCGGTCGCGTGTCGTCGTGCGCAGCGGGGTGGTCGTACAGCGGCTGGCGGAGACGGACGGGCGCTGCCGCGGCGTCGTGCTCGACGGCGAGACGCTCGAGGCCGACGCGACGGTGCTCGCTGCGGGGAGCTGGTCGTCGCTCGTGCCCGGCGTGCCGGATGCCGTGCCCCGCGTCGTCCCGGTGCGCGGTCAGATCGTGCAGCTCGACGAAAGGCCGCCGCGCGTGCGCACGATGGTGAAGACGGCGGCCGGCTACGTCGTCCCGCGCGGCGACGGGCGCGTCGTGTGCGGCTCGACGATGGAGCACGCCGGGTATGCGAGCGCCGTCACGGCGGGCGGTGTGCGCGCGATCCTCGATGCGGCGATCCGCGCGGTGCCGTCGCTCGCGGGCGCGGAGCTGGGGGCGACGTGGAGTAGCTTCCGGCCGTACGCGGGGGAGGAGACGCCGTGGCTGGTCGGGGCGTCGCCGCTGCCGGGCTTGTTTCTGGCGACGGGGCATCACCGGAACGGGATCTTGCTGGCGAAGACGACCGCAGACCGGGTGACGGCGGCGATCCTGGGCTGAGGGTTTGCTAGCGCGCTGTCAGGCCACCGCGAGCTCGGCCCCGCCGACGCGCACGAGGACGACGCTGACGTTGTCCAGCCCGCCGCGTCCGTTCGCCAGCTCGACGAGGCAGTCGGCGGCCCGTGTGACGTCGAGGATGGTCGCGAGCACGTCGCGGATCAGATCGTCGGGCACCATCTTCGTGAGCCCGTCGGAGCAAAGCAGGTACACGTCACCGACCTCCGGCTTGCCGACGACGAGATCGGTGAGCACGCGCGCCCTCGGTCCGACCGCGCGGCTGAGGAGCCCCGACCCCTCGCCGACGACGCCGTAGCACGCCATCGTGTGATCCTTCGTCATGCGCTCGAGCACGCCGTCGCGGTAGCGGTAGCAGCGGCTGTCGCCGACGTGACCGATGTAGACGCGTCTCTTGTCGGGCGAGAAGCGCGCCGCCACGACCGTCGTGCCCATCTGCGCAAACTCGGGCTTCTCCTTCGCGACCTGGCGAATGCGGGAGCTCGCGGCCTGAATCGCCCGCACGACCTCGCTCCCTCGACGCGGCAACGTCGGGTGCTCCTTGCCCTCGAACGTCCTCTCGTCGAGCGCCTTCGCGATCGTCTCCACCGCCAACCCGCTGGCGATCCCGCCACCGTTGTGGCCGCCCATCCCGTCCGCCACGACGCACAGACCGTCGTCGGAGCGAACGAGAACGGTGTCCTCGTTGTGCTTGCGGTGGCGCCCGCGGTCCGTGCGGCCCACGGCCGCGAGGAGGAAATGCGGCTGGAGGGACGTGTCCTCCTCATCGAGCGCATACTTGTCGAACGCGATGGGGATGGCCGGGCAGCTCTCCTCGACGTCGCCCAAGTCCGAGTGGCGCGTCACTTCGTCGTAGTCCTCCTCGCCTTCGTCGAAGTCGATGAGCGGCAGGCTGTCGGAGGGCTCGACATGCGCTCCGATCACGACGCGCGGGCCGATCGGAGCGGCCACGATTGGTTCTCTCCGTCGTCCCTCCCGCAGCGCCCACATGAGGAGCAGGAGTCCGGAAACGAGCGCGATGAGCGCGCCGAGCGCGAGTCGCTCAGGTGTCATCGTGAAAGTCCACGGAGAGGCATGTGACCCTCTGAGCAAGGGTCGTTCCTAGCCGGAGCCCCTGCCAAGTGCACGTAATCAGGCTGGATGGTAGTGGTGCGCCCGTCGACTCGGTGCGTGGGGCGCCACAAGACCGACATGCCCGGTTCGCGGCTATTGCTCCTCGTTTGCTCCCGCCAGGCCGCAAGTTGCTGTCGACGCCCGAGCCACATGGGCACTCGGCGGCCATCTAGATGCCCGAAACGACGTCAGGCCCGTCGCTTGCTCTTAGGGATCCGGTGACCCGCCCGACCGTCGGTACGAAAAGGAGCATGGCTTGAATCACGGTTTCCTCTGGTGCCCACACTGCGGCCATCCGCATGAGCTCCGCGTGCGGTTCTGCCCCGCGACCGGCGTCGCGCTCGACCGCGCGATGAACAAGACGGCGCTCAAGGGCCACCCGCTGCTCGGGCGCGTCGTCGAAGGACGCTACCGCGTCAGCGAGCTCATCGGCCACGGCGGCAAGGGGTTCGTTTTCGGCGCGGAGGATTTGCGGACGAAGAGCCACGTCGCGATCAAGGTCGTCGTCGAGCCAACTGCCACAGAATCCATCTTGCGCCTCGAGCGCGAGGCGACGCTCATCGCCGCGCTCCGCCATCCCCACATCTGCTCCCTTCTCGATGTGGGGTGGCTCGCTGGTGTCGGGCCGTACCTCGTCATGGAG
This sequence comes from Myxococcales bacterium, assembly GCA_025359105.1. GTDB lineage: Bacteria > Myxococcota_A > Polyangia > Polyangiales > Polyangiaceae > JANYHK01. The sequence continues at coordinate 106,919 of JANYHK010000094.1, forward strand.
CGACTCTTCGGCGCGACGCTCGCACAAAGCATTCGGGACAGCGGCCAGCTCCCAATCGATCTGGCGCTTCACCTGATGATGCAGGTTCTGTCGGCCCTCGATGCCGCACACTCCATGAACGTCGTCCATCGAGACATCAAACCCAGCAACATCTTCGTCACCGGCCACGACGGAATGCCGCCGATCGCGAAGGTGCTCGACTTCGGCTACGCGCGGAAGACGGATGGGTTCATGTCCAGGCTGACCACGCCCGGCCTCAGGGTCGGCACTCGGCGCTACCTCGCGCCGGAGGTCCGGTTGGGCGGCGAGGGGACGGACCGGAGCGACATCTTCGCGTGCGGGATGGTGCTCTTCGAAATGCTGACGGGGAAGCTCCCGTTCCGCGGGACGACGGTGGTGCAGACAGAGCGGGCGGTGGTCCAGGGCGACCGGCGCTGGCTGCTGGGGGACCGGCCCGACGCGCCCGCGGCCCTAGGGTGGGCGGTGCACAACGCGCTGAGCCCGAAGGTCGATCACCGGATGTCGGCGCGGGAGCTTCACGGGGAGCTGCGGAGGATCGCGGCGGCGCTTCGGCCGGGGCTCGTGCTGGTGACGGATGACGAGTCGCCGTCGAGCGTGAGGCGGAGCCCGGGGCGGGGGAGCTGGGTGTCGCGCGAGGAGCTGGGGGGAGAGGAGCCGTCGTCGTCGAGTGGGCGGGGATGAGGTCGACGACCGCGTGGGTCGTCGCTGGTCCGCCTGAACCCCCTCTGCCGCGCGGGATCGCCCGGGTGGCGCGGAGCGCCGCAAACGCGTCATTCTACTCCCCTGTCGTGATATATCCGCGCGCCCCAGACCGACACCAGGCTTCCGGCCGGGAACTTTTTGTGCGCGGAGTCATGGGTACATTTGGCGCCGAATGCGTGGTACCGTGAGGCGTCTTGCTTCTCGACGCGTTCCCTTTGACGTCGAATGGGAAGGACCGACGCGCGCTTGCGGCGCCCGCCCGCATCGACGGGACGGCGGCCTGCATGGCGCCGACTACGGCGGCGGAAGAGCTATGTGTCGAATCGCAGCAGAGCTGCTTCGAGCCTCGCGCGTCGGAGTCGACGACAAGCTTCTTCGAACCGGCCGGCCACTCGTGCCTCGCCTCCCAGTTCGTTGCTCGGATTGGTAGCGACCATCGCGTGGACGTCAGCGTGGGCGCGCTCTTCGAGAATCCCAACGCGGCGAAGCCCTACGTGCAGTTCTGCGACCCAATGAACCAGGAAGACGAGAGTTGAAGGCCACCGAGACAAAGCCAGAGACCGCGCAGGCGCTGCTCGCGCGCCTTTCCGTTCTCGGCGTGACGCTCTGGCTCGACGGCGAGAAGCTTCGTTACCGGGCCCCGCCGAACGTGTTGTCGGAGGAAACCCTCGCTCAGCTGCGGCAGCGCAAGGACGAGCTGGTGGCATTGCTCGAACGCGAGCGAATCCGCCGAGCAGGCCGCGAGACGCACCTCCTCTCCTTCGCGCAAGAGCGCCTGTGGTTCCTCGATAAGCTCGATCCGGGCAGCGCGGGCTACAACATGCCCGGAGGGCTGCGCCTGCGTGGCGACCTCGACGTACGTGCACTCGAGCGCAGCATCGGCGAGGTCGTTCAACGCCACGAGGCCCTTCGGACCACCTTCGAGGAGAGCGACGGCCAGGCCCTTCTGCGCATTCATCACACCCTCGACGTTCCCCTTCGCGTCGTCGACCTCGCCGCGGTCCTCACCTCGGAGCGTGACGCCCGCGTCCGTGAGCTCGCTGCTGCCGAAGCCGCGCGCTCCTTCGACCTCGCCAACGGCCCTCTGGTTCGCGCCCAGCTCCTCAGGTTCGCCAGCAGGGACCACGTGCTGCTCTTCACGATGCACCACATCGTGTCCGACGGCTGGTCCATCGGGGTCCTTGTCCGGGAGGTCACCGCGCTCTACGCGGCTTTCGTCGGGGGCAAGCCCTCCCCGCTCGACGAGCTCCCCATCCAGTACGCCGACTATGCCGCCTGGCAGCGAGAGCGGCTGCGTGGCGAGGTCCTCGACGACCAGCTCGCGTTCTGGAAAAAGCAGCTCGAAGGCGTCCCGCACGTCCTCGACCTGCCGACCGACCGACCGCGCCCTCCGGTGCAGACCTTCCGCGGCGCCACCCTCGTTCGCCAAATTCCCGGTGACGTGAAGCAGCGCGTCGCCGCGCTAGCCAAAGCCCACGGCGCCACCGAGTTCATGGTGCTCCTCGCCGCCTTCGGGGTCCTGCTCAGCCGCTACTCAGGGCAGAAGGCTCTCGTCGTCGGGAGCCCCATCGCCAACCGTACGCGCCACGAGACCGAGGGCCTCATCGGCTTCTTCGTCAACACCCTCGCCCTTCCGCTGCACGTCGACGGCGACAAGACTTTCGACGCACTCCTCGACGACGTCAAGGAAAGGACCCTCGGCGCTCACGGTCACCAGGACGTCCCCTTCGAGAAGGTCGTCGATGCCCTCAAGGTCGAGCGCGACATGAGCCGCTCGCCCCTCTTCCAGGTGATGTTCGTCCTGCAGAACGCGCCCGATGCAGAGCTCCGCCTCCCCGGGCTCGAGGTGCAGCCGCTCGACGCCGACCGAGACGTCGCGAAGTTCGACCTCACCCTCGACGCCGCCTCGCGCTCCGACGGTTACGTGCTCCGCTGGGAGTACAACCTGGATCTCTTCGACGACGCCACCGTCGAGAGGATGGCGAACAACTTCGCCGTCCTTCTCAGCGCCGCGCTCGATGGACAGCCGCGACCCCTCGCTCGACTCCCCATCATGACCTCCGTGGAGGAGCAACGAGTCCTCCGCGGATGGAACGAGACCGACGCTCGGTTCGACAAGCGCACGCTTCACGGCCTCTTCGAGGCTCAAGCCAAGCGAACCCCCGCGGCGACCGCTCTCGTCGACGGCGCCAGACGCCTGACCTATCTCGAGCTCGATGAGCGCTCCAACGCGCTCGCGCTCCGGCTCGCCGCCGCAGGCGTCGGCCCCGAGGACATCGTCGCGGTCATGCTCGATAGGAGCGCGGAGCTCGTCATTGCCCTGCTCGCCGTGCTCAAAGCGGGCGCTGCCTATGCCCCCATCGACCCGGCTTACCCGATGGAGCGCGTCGGGTTCGTCCTCGAGGACACTCTCGCCCCCGTCGTGCTGACCCGGCCGTCTCTCGTCCAGCGCCTCGGCGAATTCGCTCCTCGTGCTTTGTTCGTCACCGAAGAGCGCGCCCCCGCCGGGCCACGCGTCCCGACGCTCACGTGGCGCGATCGCGCTTACATCATCTACACCTCTGGCTCGACGGGGCGACCGAAGGGCGTCGACATCGAGCACCGGAACGTCGTCGCCTTCGCCACCTGGGCGATGCGCGTTTTCGACCGCTCCGCCTTCGCAGGCGTGCTCGCCGCGACCTCCGTCTGCTTCGACCTTTCCGTGTTCGAGATTTTCGTCACGCTCGGCGCGGGCGGCAAGGTGCTCGTCGCCGAAAACGCGCTCGCGCTGCCCTCGCTGCTGGCCCGCGACGAAGTCACCCTCGTCAACACCGTCCCGTCCGCCGCCGCTGAGCTCCTGCGCGCAGGGGGATTCCCTCCGTCGGTCCGCATCGTCAATCTCGCCGGAGAGCCGCTCCCCGCGGAGACCGTCGCCAGGCTCTACGAGCTGCCCCACATAGAGGCGGTCTTCAACCTGTACGGCCCCTCGGAGGATACCACCTACTCCACCTTCGTCCTGACGACGCGCAGAGGCTGGCGGCCCACCGTCGGACGCCCCATCGACAACACCTGCGCCTATGTCCTCGACGAGCAGTTGCAGCCCGTGCCCATCGGCGTCCGAGGCGAGATCTACCTCGCCGGCGCCGGCCTCGCGCGAGGCTACCTCCGTCGACCCGAGCTCACCGCCGACCGCTTCCTCCCCAATCCCTTCGGCGACAGGTGGGGCGGACGAATCTACCGCACCGGCGACGTCGGTCGATTTTTGCGCGACGGGCAGATCGAGTATGTAGGCCGCGCCGATCACCAGGTGAAGGTGCGCGGGTTCCGCATCGAGCTCGGAGAGATCGAGAGCGCGCTGCGCACCGCCGGCGCGAGGGACGCCGTCGCGCTGGCCCGAGAGGACACACCGGGTGACAAGCGCGTGGTCGCCTATGTGGTCTCGCCCGACGTGAGCGTCGACGCGCTCCGCGCGCAGCTGAAGGCCACCCTCCCCGATTTCATGGTGCCGGGCGTCTTCGTGAAGCTCGACGCGCTGCCCCTGACACCGAACGGAAAGGTGGACCGCAAGGCGCTGCCCGCGCCCGACCGTGGAGGCGACGCCACCACCTACCTCGCGCCCCGCGACGCCCAGGAAGAGACATTGGCGCGCGTCTTCCAGGAAGTGCTGCATCTCGAGCGTGTCGGTGTACGCGACGACTTCTTCGCACTCGGCGGGCACTCGCTCCTCGCCACCCAGATTGTGTCGCGCATCCGCAAGGAGCTCGGCATCGAGGTCGCGCTGCGCGAGCTCTTCCAAGCCCCCAACGTCGAGGGCCTCGCACAGAAGCTCCGCGGTCGCGCCGTGGCGAGAGGAGCGCCCCTCACCAGGCGCGATCCTGACGCGCCCGCTCGCCTATCGTTCGCGCAGGAGCGCTTGTGGTTCCTCGACAAGCTCGACCCCGGCAGCGCGGGTTACAACATGGCCGGTGGTCTCCGCCTGCGCGGCAAGCTCGACACGGGCACACTCCAGCGCAGCCTCGACGAGGTGGTACGTCGCCACGAGGTTCTTCGCACCACCTTCGACGACAGCGACGGCGAGGCACTGCAGCACGTCCATTCTAGCCTCAGCATTCCGCTCCGCGTCGTCGACCTCGGCGCGGTCCTCACGTCGGAGCGCGACACCCGCGTCCGCGAGCTCGCCGCTGCCGAAGCCGCGCTCCCCTTCGATCTCGCCAAAGGGCCCCTCGTCCGCGCCCAGCTCCTCAGGTTTGCGCGCCAGGACCACGTGTTGCTCTTCACGATGCACCACATCGTGTCCGATGGGTGGTCGCTCGGCGTCCTCGTTCGGGAGGTCACCGCGCTGTACACCGCCTTCCTCGAAGGCAAGCCCTCCCCGCTCGACGAGCTCCCCATCCAGTACGCCGACTATGCCGCCTGGCAGCGAGAGCGGCTGCGTGGTGAGGTCCTCGACGACCAGCTCGCGTTCTGGAAAAAGCAGCTCGAAGGCGTCCCGCACGTCCTCGACCTGCCGACCGACCGGCCCCGACCGCCCCTCCAGACCTTTCGGGGCGCTACCCTCGTTCGCCACGTCTTCGGCGACGTGAGACGGCGCATCGCCGCGCTGTGCAAAGCCCACGGCGCCACGGAGTTCATGGTGCTCCTCGCCGCCTTCGGCGTTCTGCTGAGCCGTTACTCCGGCCAGAAGGACCTCGTCGTCGGGAGCCCCATCGCCAACCGCACGCGGCGGGAGATCGAAGGCCTCGTCGGCTTCTTCGTCAACACCCTCGCGCTCCCGCTCCACGTCGACGGCGATGTGACCTTCGACGCACTCCTCGACGACGTCAAGGAAAGGACGCTCGGAGCTTACGCCCATCAGGATGTCCCCTTCGAGAAGGTCGTCGACGCGCTCAAGATCGAACGCGACTTGAGCCGCTCGCCCCTCTTTCAAGTCATGTTCGCACTGCAAAATGTTCCAGAGAGTGCGCTGGCGATCGCCGGGCTCGATGTCACGAGCACCGAGTCCGACGGCAGCGTCGCCAAGGTCGACCTTACCCTCGACGTCGCGGCCTCTGGAGATGGGTTCGAGCTGCGGTGGGAGTTCAACACCGATCTCTTCGACGCGCTGACGATCGACAAGCTGGCCGAGCGCTTCGAGCGCCTCCTCGGCTCCCTCGGTTCGCGACGCGGCGTCGCGCTCGCTACGCATAGCCTGCTCTCTGAACCGGAGGAGGCCGCTTTGCGGGACGCTAGCCGCTCCACGGCGGTCGCCTTCCCGAGCAACGCGTGCCTGCATCACGTCTTCGAGCGTCAGGTCGCCAAGACGCCCGACGCGCTGGCGGTCGAGCAGGGCGCGCTCGCGTGGACCTACGCCGAGCTCAATCGCCATGCATCACGCGTCGCTGCCGGCCTCCACGGCGCGGGCGTCACGCGCGACGTGCGCGTCGCGGTACTCGCGAAGCGGTCACCATACGCGTTGGCAGGTCTGCTCGGAATCCTGAAGGTCGGCGCCGCCTACGTCCCCGTCGACCCGGCGTACCCGAAGGAGAGGCGAGACTACTTGCTCCGCGACTCGGGCGCGCGGATCGTGCTCGCGGATGGGGGTGCGGCCGCGCCTCACGGCGCTCTCGACCTCCAGAAGATCGTCGATTCCGGCGCCGATGGGTTCGTGCAAGGTGCTCCGGTCTCCTCGCGCGCCGCAGCGTACGTCATCTACACCTCGGGCTCGACTGGGACGCCGAAAGGCGTCGTCGTAGAGCATCGCTCCGCCGTCAACTACCTTCTCTCGTTCGGACACGAGATCGGGCTCTCGCCTGGCGACCGCTTGCTGCAGTTTGCCTCGCTCAGCTTCGACGTGAGCGTCGAGGAGTTGTTCGCACCGTTGCTCCACGGGGCCACCGTCGTCCTGCGCACCGACGATATGATCGAGAGCCCAACGACGTTCCTCCGCTCGGCCGCCGAGCAGCGGATCTCGATCTTGGATCTGCCCACGGCGTACTGGTCCGAGCTCGTCCTCGCCCTCGAGAGCGGTCTTACATTGGCTGGGACGACCCGCGCCGTCGTCATCGGCGGAGAGAAGGCACACCGAGATGCCGTCGAGCGCTGGTGGCGCGTCGCGCCACCGCACGTCACCCTCCTCAATGCCTATGGGCCCACGGAGACCACAGTCGCGTCCACTTGGGCGGCGCTGACCAAACCGCAACCCGGCGAGATCCCCATCGGGGTACCGGTCGCCAACACGCAGTGCTTCGTCGTCGACATCTACGGAAGCCCTTGCCCTCCGGGAGTTCCCGGTGAGCTCCTCCTCGCGGGAGAAGGCGTCGCCAGGGGCTACCTGGACCGGCCCGACCTGACTGCCGAGCGGTTCGTGCCCAATCCGTTCGGAAAGGGTCGGCTGTATCGAACCGGCGACAGGGTCAAGATGCGCGCCGACGGGCAGCTCCTGTATCTCGGACGCATCGACCAGCAGGTCAAGGTACGGGGCTTTCGCGTCGAGCTCGGCGAGATCGAGGCGGCGCTGCGGCAGTGTAACGGGGTGCACGACGCCGTCGTCATCGCTAGGGGCGACCTTGGACCGGCCCAGATCGTCGGCTACGTGGTGGGCGAAGCGAACTTTGGGGCAGTGCGAGACGCGCTTCGCGCTCGACTTCCCGACTACATGATTCCCAGCGTGTTCGTTAAACTCGAAGCGCTTCCGCTAACGCCCAATGGCAAGGTGGACAAGAGGAGCCTGCCCGCGCCCCAAGCCGGCAGCCAGAACGGGGCTTACTTGGCCCCGCGCGATGCGCAGGAAGAGACGTTGGCGCGTGTCTTCGAGGAGGTGCTCCGGCTGGAGCGCGTCGGCGTGCACGACAGCTTCTTCGAGCTCGGCGGGCACTCGCTCCTTGCGACGCAGGTCGTCTCGCGCATCCGCAAGGAGCTCGGCGTGGAGGTCGGGCTGCGCGAGCTGTTCGACGCGCCGACCGTTGAAGGCCTCGCACAGAAGCTCCGCGGTCGCGCGACGGCGACCGGGCCTGCGCTCTTGCCACGCAGCTCCAACGCCGCGCCCCAGCTCTCCTTCGCACAGGAGCGCCTCTGGTTCCTCGACAGGCTGGCGCCCGGCTCGACCGGTTACAACATGCCGGGCGGACTTCGCCTCCACGGCAACCTCGAGGTCGCTGCCCTGCAAAGGAGTATCGCCGAGGTCGTACGCCGCCACGAGGCGCTGCGCACGACCTTCGAAGAGAAAGACGGCTATGCTTTCCAGCGCGTTCACCCGGCCCTGAACGTCCCGCTTCGCGTCCTCGACCTCCGCTCGGTCCCCCGCTCGGAGCGCGACGCCCGCGTCCATGACCTTGCCGCCGCCGAAGCCGCGCGCCCCTTCGACCTCAGCACGGGCCCCCTGCTCCGTGTCCAGCTTCTTCGGCTCGCGGGCGACGATCACGTCTTGCTCTTCACGATGCACCACATCGTGTCCGACGGCTGGTCGATGGGCGTTCTCGTGCAAGAGGTCAGCGCGCTCTACGCAGCCTTCGTCGGGGGCAAGCCCTCCCCGCTCGAAGAGCTCCCCATCCAGTACGCCGACTATGCCACCTGGCAGCGAGAGTGGCTCCAAGGCGAGGTCCTCGACGCCCAGCTCGCGTTCTGGAAAAAGCAGCTCGAAGGCGTCCCGCACGTCCTCGACCTGCCGACCGACCGACCGCGTCCTCCGGTGCAGACCTTCCGCGGCGCCACCCTCGTTCGCCAAATTCCCGGTGACGTGAAGCAGCGCGTCGCCGCACTTGCCAAAGCCCATGGCGCCACGGAGTTCATGGTCTTTCTCGCCGCGTTCGGCGTCCTGCTCAGCCGCTACTCAGGGCAGAAGGCTTTCGTCGTCGGGAGCCCCATCGCCAACCGTACGCGCCGCGAGACCGAAGGCCTCATCGGTTTCTTCGTCAACACGCTCGCCCTTCCGTTGCATGTCGACGCCGGCACGAGCTTCGACGTGCTCCTCGAACACGTGAAGGAGACGACGCTCGGCGCCTACGCACACCAGGACGTACCCTTCGAGAAGCTCGTGGACGCGCTGAAGGTCGAGCGCGACATGAGTCGCTCGCCCCTCTTTCAGGTCATGCTCGTCATGCAGAACGCGCCTGACGCCGAGCTCCGGCTCCCCGGGCTCGACGTCGCCCCCCTCGAGGACCGAGGCGACACCGCGAAGTTTGACCTGCTCTTGACCCTAGAGAGCCGACGGGACACGTACGCTGTCGAGGTCGAGTTCAATTCGGACCTCCTCGACCGGGCGACCGTCGTTCGGCTTTTCGACCACTTCAGTCTCCTGTTGCGCCACGCCTCTTCCTCGCCGGCGAGTCTCTGCCGTGACCTGCCCTTGCTCACGAACGCAGAGAAGGTCGTCACCCTGCATGAGTGGAATGCAACGGAGGGCCCGTTCAAACGCGTCCCGGTTCACGCCCTCTTCGAGGCGCACGCCCACGCATACCCGGACGACATCGCGGCGACCTTCGAAGGCGCCTCGCTCACCTATGGCGAGCTCGATCGCCGCTCCAACCAGCTAGCCAGTCACCTGCAGAAGCTGGGGGCGACACCTGATTCCCTCGTAGGCTTGTGTATGGCTCGCTCCCTCGACGTGACCGTGGGGGTCCTGGCCATCCTGAAGGCGGGCGCGGCGTACGTACCGATCGATCCCGCCTACCCGCGCGAGCGAATCAGGTTCATGCTCGACCACGCGCAAGCGCCCGTCGTGCTGACCCAAGCTCGCCTATGCGAGCTCGTCCGAGGACACGATGCGCAGGTCGTCTGCGTCGACGATTGCGACGCGGTGTGGACTGACGCCGTGGTCGTCGAGAGGCCCACGGTCGACGCCGCGTCCCTCTGTTACGTCATCTACACGTCAGGCTCGACCGGACGCCCGAAGGGTGTGGGACTCTCTCACGAAGCGCTCGCCAACCTCCTCGCCTGGCAGCTCCACGAGTCTCCTGTGCGCCGCGGGCAACGAACGCTGCAGTTTGCGCCGCTCAGCTTCGACGTCTCCTTCCAAGAGATGTTCTCTACGTGGGCGGCGGGGGGCGGGCTGGTCCTCGTCTCAGAGGAGACAAGGCGCGACGCGGCAAAGCTGCTAAAGACGCTCGAAGAACAACGCGTTGCTCGCATCTTCGTGCCCTTCGTCGCGCTCCGCGGAATCGCCGACGCGGCGGTCGGCGCGAGCGTGCCGAGCCACCTCCGCGAGATTGTGACCGCTGGCGAGCAGCTCCAGGTCACACCCGAGCTCGTCCAGTTCTTCGAGCGAACCGGCGCCACGCTGCACAACCAGTACGGGCCGACCGAAGCACACGTCGTCACGGCGCACCGCCTTGAGGGAGCTCCTCGCGCTTGGCCGGCGCTGCCGCCGATCGGAAAGCCGATTCCCAACGTCCGGATGTACGTTCTCGACGCGGACCTCAACCCGGTACCGATTGGCGTTCGCGGGGACCTCTACATCGCCGGCACCTGCCTGGCGCGTGGATATTGGCGGCGGCCGGACCTCACCGCGGAGCGCTTTCTTCCTGACCCGTTCGACGTGCACTCCGGGACCCGGATGTATCGGACAGGGGACGTTGCGCGCTACAAAGCAGACGGCAATCTGGAATTTCTGGGGCGCACGGACCATCAGGTCAAGGTTCGCGGGTTCCGCATCGAACTTGCCGAGGTCGAAGCCGCGCTCGAACAGCTGGAAGTGTTGCGCGGCGCGGCCGTCGTGGCGCGCGAGGATCGCCCGGGTATCAAACAGCTCGTTGCCTACGTCGTGCCCAAGGAGGGGCTGGCGCCAAGCAGCGAACAGCTACGCGAAGCGGTCGCCCTCAGGGTGCCCGAGTACATGGTGCCGAGCGCGTTCGTCGTGCTCGAATCACTGCCGGTGACTCCCAGCGGTAAGGTCGACCGCAAGGCTCTGCCCGCCCCCGAGCACAGGGACGCGGCAAGCACCTATGTGGCCCCCGCCAACGAGCATGAAGCGACGCTCGCGCGGATATTTCAACAGGTCCTTCGCCTCGATCGTGTCGGCGTTCGTGACGATTTCTTCGCGCTCGGCGGTCACTCCCTTTTGGCTACGCAGGTCGTCTCGCGCGTCCGACACGAGCTCGGCGTCGAGGTCGCGCTACGTGAGCTGTTCGAGGCACCCAACGTGCAAACGCTCGCGCAGAGGATCTACGGGCGCGCGCCCGCGTTCGGCGCTGCCATCACGAAGCGCGCCCCCGGCACCTCACCTCGTCTCTCGTTCGCTCAGGAGCGCTTGTGGTTCCTCGACAAGCTCGATCCCGGCTCCGCCGTCTACAACATGCCCGGGGCGCTACGCTTGCGCGGCAAGCTCGACGTCCCTGCGCTCGAGCGGAGCATCGCCGAGGTCATCCGACGCCACGAGGCCCTGCGCACTACCTTCGACGAGCGAGACGGCGAGCCTTTTCAGCGGATCCATCCCAGCTTCACCATCCCGCTGAACGCGCTCGACCTGCGCGCGGTACCCAGTGCAGAGCGCGAAGCCCGCGTCCGTGATCTAGCGGACGCCGAGGCTGCTCGCCCGTTTGACCTGGCCAACGATCCCCTGGTCCGCGTCCAGCTGCTTCGGCTCGCGAGCGAGGATCACGTCCTCCTCTTCACCATCCATCACGCCGTCTCCGATGGCTGGTCCTCGGCCGTCCTCGTTCACGAGATTACCAGTCTCTACGGCGCGCTCATCGAGGGCAGGCCCTCGCCCCTCGAAGAGCTCCCCATTCAGTACTCAGACTACGCGGCATGGCAACGCGACTGCCTCCAGGGTGATGTCCTCGAGACCGGGCTAAGGTACTGGAAGGAGCTGCTCGACGGCGTGCCACGCGTGCTCGAGCTCCCCACCGACCGCCCGCGACCCGCGGTCCAGACCTTTCGCGGCGCCACCCTCACCCGCGACCTTGCTCCCGAGGTAAAGCAGCAACTTGTCGCCCTCGCCCGAGCACGCGGCGCGACAGAGTTCATGGTCCTCCTCGCCGCCTTCGGCGTCCTTCTCAGCCGTTATTCGGGCCAGAAGCACCTCGTGGTCGGGACCTCCAGCGCGAACCGCACCCGACGCGAGACGGAGGGGCTCATCGGCGTGTTCGTCAATACCCTCGCGCTGCCCCTGCACGTCGAGGACGACGAGAGCTTCGACGTGCTCCTCGAGCAGGTGAAGGAGATGACGTTGGGCGCCTACCTGCATCAGGACGTCCCCTTCGAGAAACTGGTCGACGCCCTCAAGGTGGAACGCGACATGAGTCGCTCTCCCCTCGTTCAGGTCATGTTCAATATGCAGAATGCGCCGAACGCGACGCTTGCTCTGCCAGGGTTGGCTGTAAGTGGGTTTGGCGAGAATCGCGAGACGGCCAAGTTCGACTTGATGCTCAACGCTTTTCCGACCGAAGAGGGTTTCGAGCTCGGCTGGATCTACAAGACCGCCCTCTTCGACGAGGAGACCATCGAGCGCTACGCGACGAACTTCGAGGTGCTCATCGAGAGTCTCTTGATGCGTCCGCAGGGGCGCGTAGCGACGGCGCCCCTCTTGACCGGGGCGGAAGCAACGCGCCTCTTGATTACGTGGAACGACACGGCCCGCGAGTTCGGCTCGGAGCGCTGCCTACACGAGCTGTTCGAGGAGCAGGTCGCCCAGACGCCCCAAGGCGTCGCCCTCGACTTCGAGGGAAAGACACTGACCTATCGCGAGCTCGAAGAGCGAGCCAACCAGCTTGCCCATCGCTTGCGCTCTCTGGGCGTCGTCGCAGACACCTTGGTCGGCATCTGTATGGACCGCTCCTTCGAGCTCGTCATCGGAATTCTCGGCATCCTCAAGGCGGGCGGAGCTTGGGTGCCCCTCGATCCCGAGTATCCGCGCGACCGCCTCGCCTACATGCTCAAGGACAGCCACCCCAAGGTGCTTCTCACGCAGCAG
>JANYHK010000142.1 GCA_025359105.1 Myxococcales bacterium
GTCCGAGGAGAGCGCGCCGAACTCGGCCCAGCGCAGGTACAGCGTCTTGTCCGGCGGCGGATCGTTGACGCAGGCGTACCCGCTGATGTCGCTCCCCCAGAACGCGATGCCGGAGAGGCCCGCGTTGATCCCCGAGCGCACCTGGGCGGGCAGGCCCTTCTCGTCGTCGTAGCTGGCGGCCGGATCGCCCGACCAGATCACCGGCGCGTAGGCCTGCGAGCCGGCGCCTCCGGAGCGCGCGAAGAACATGAAGTCGTCGCCGCGCACCTTCTGCAGGTACTCGAAGACGGTCTTCTCGTAGAGCACCGGATAGGCGTTGTGCATCTCCCAGCCGGTGCGGCCATCGAACATCTGCGCGTGCTGGGGGATGTACTCGCCGAAGTCGAGCATCCAGCCGTCGTAGCCGAGGTCGAGCGCGCGCTGGAGGATCGTGCCGTACCAGGTGACGGCGTCGGGGTTGGTCATGTCGATGGTCGCGACCGTCTGCGGTCCGGCGCTGATCATGAACGCGTTGGCCTCGCTGCCGTCCTCCATCTTCAGGAAGTAACCGGCAGCGCGCGCCTTCTGTGCGTCCGCCGCGGCGCGCGCGTCGGTCACCGAGACGTACGCGTTGTAGTAGCCGATGGCCTTGAAGCCCCAGCGATGGAGCCTTCCGACCCAATCCTTGAGCTCGGCTTCGCGACCGACCTGCGACCCGATCGGGAGAAAGTGGGTCGCGTCGTCCGCGGCGGTCGTTGGGACGTGACGAGTCCGCAGGAGCTCCATCTCCGGGACCCCCTGCACCATCGCGTTGGTGTCCATGCGCCTTCGCGGGCCGAAGACCCAGGGCGCGGGCAGCGACGCGCGGCCGGTCTTCCTCGTGAAGTCGGCGATCGAGTCGGCGGGGGCGTCGTGAACGAAGATCGAGACGTGAAGCGCGGGCTCGGCCGCATAGAGGCGCCACGCGTCCGGCCGCTCGGCACCGAAGGACGTCCCGGTGCGGAAGCCCGTGTCCTGCCACAGCGCGTAGCCGCGCGAGGAGAGAAAGAAGGGAATCGGCGCGTGGGACATCTGCGGTCCGTTCGGCGCGGGGTTGTTGGGGCCCGGCGCGCTGGCCTCACCCTGCCCGATCCCGCCCTCCTCGACCCACGACTCGTAGGTCCGTCCGCGATGGTCCACGGTCACGAGCCTCTCGCCGAGGCCGAAGAAGTGCTCCTCCTTGTCCAGGTCGAAGGCCATGGTCGCCAGGTTGATGCCGGGCAGCGCCTGATCGCCGTCGAGCGGTGCGCCCGGTCCGTCGACGCGCGCGTCGAGTCGCAGCTCCGCTCCGTCCAGCTTCAGATCCAGGTGCGCGCGAACGCCGTTGCCGTCCAGATCCAGGCTCGCGGTCGTGCCGGTCGCGGCGACCACCGCGACGTGGTCGAGGTGCGCGAACGGCGCGTCGGTCTGATCCTGGTAGTCGAACCCTTCGAGGATGTGCGCGCGAAAGGCGACGCTCCGATGCGTCGCCCCGAAGCCGGCGTAGCTCCCGGCCCGGGCGCCGACCGTGGAGAGGAGCACCACCCCGGCGGCGTTCGTCACGGTGAGGCCGAACGGCTGCGTCTCTACCTTGACGCTCATCTTCTCGTTGGCGAGCGTCACCGCGGGCGTCGGTGCGCGTGAGCCCGGGCTACCCGAGCAGTGAAGCGCCAAAGAGAGGAGCGCGATGGCGTAGCTGTGGGGGCGACGGCCGAACGGATTCATCCCCTCGAGTTCTACCTCACACGTACCGCCGCCCGCTCGTCCGAGGAGCTGATCCTCGAAAGGGACGGGCTCCGTCGACCCCTCCGCCCGTCAGCGCCAAGTGTACGTGCAGTTCGTGGTCCAGTCGCACTCGCAGAAGCCCGTCGACCCACACGCGGCGGCGCTCTGGGCGCTCGTACCGACGTGGGCAGTGCAGATGCGCCCCGAGTTTCGGCACGCGCTCTCGGCGCGGGCCCGCGCGTTGTCGCAAAGAACGGCAAGGACCGTGGCCGGATCGTCCCCAGGGTTCATGTTGTAGAGCTCGTGCGCGCCGTAGGCCTGATCCGCGCTGCAGCTCGCGTTCCCGCCACCGCCGCCGCCCCCGCCAGGCTCGCATTGCCAGAGGTTCTGGAGCTGGAGTCGTTGGGACACCGAGCTGAAGCAGTACCCGCACTCCGGGGGGCAGTAGCCCGTCGAGCTCGTGCACGGGTCACCGCCTCCGCCGCCCCCGCCGCCCGTCCCGCAGATGGCCTCGCGGGCCTGTCCGGTGTCCTCCTTCGTCGGCGGGTCGCTGGCACATCCGGCTGCGGCGATCGAAAAGAAGAGCAGCGTCGTGGATACGGTAACGGCAGTGCGCATGCGCAGGCTCCTTGTCAGGGGTTCGATCCCTTGAGGGCCTCGTTGCGCGCCCGTCTCACGAAATCGACGGGAACGCGCCGCGCCGCGCCGAGCCGTGCGAGCCGAGGCGTGCGCTCAGATGCGCTCACCGTTTTTGTAGCCGCCGAAGACCTTGCGCACGTCGCCTTCCACGAGGAGCGTGTCCCACGAGTCCTGCTCCACGTTGTCATCGAGCAGGAGGCCGATATGGAGGTGCGGCACGCCGTTGCCGATGCCCGAGACGCCGAGCTTGTCACCCCCTTCAACGTGCTTCTTCTCGGTGTCCCCTTCGCGCTGCACGGTCTCGAGCGCGGAGAGGTGCGTGTAATAGACGTGGGTGATGCGGTGGTCCTTCTTCCAGGGGATCGGCGCGTCGAGCTTCAGGCGCACGCTGTTCGGCGTGTCCTTGCCGCGTTTCCACAGCGTGTGGCCGCTCTCCGAGTAGTCGAGGGTGCCGGCGGCGATGGCGTGCACGGGGCGGAAGCTCGCGGACACGTCGAGGCCGGTGTCGCCGTTCCAGCCGCCGAGGATGCCGCCGGGGATAGGGCTGAAGAGGCTCTGGTTCTTGAGCTTGGGAGGTGAGGAGGGAGGGGGAGAAGAGGGAGGAGGTTCCGCCGCTCCGATCGTCGCGGCCAGGACGAGGAGTGTGACGAGCAATCGGCTTATTTTCACGAGTGATTGGACACGCGACCCCCCGGGCGGCTTGGCGTGCATGCCGCGGGAGACTAGGCTTTCCGCGTGAACCTCGAAGACCTCGCGCGCCTCTACGCCGCCCACGTCGCCCACCTCCAGTCGAAGTACGCGGAGGCGCTTACCGCCGCCGGGTACGACGCCGTCGTCATCCACTCCGGCTCGCTGAAGAAGCGCACCGAGTTCGACGACCAATACTGGCCGCTCCGGGCCACGCCGCACTTCCAGCACTGGCTCCCGCTCGACGAGCCGGAGTGCGCGCTCGTCGTCGCGGGCGGCAAGAAGGCGAAGCTCGTGTGGCTGCGCGACGGGAGCTTCTGGGAGAAGCCGGCGGCGCAGGAGACCGATCACTGGCTCGCGCGGTTCGACATCGTGCACGTGAAGACGCCGGAGGAGGCGAAAGCGCAGCTGCCCGGCAAGCGCACCGCGTTCGTCGGCGAGGATCGCGCGCGCGCCGCGGGTTGGGGCTTCGCGGAGGCCGACGTCAATCCGGCTGGCCTCGCGCAGACGCTCGATCAGCTCCGCGTGACGAAGACGGCGTACGAGATCATGTGCCTGGCGGAAGCGAACCGCCGCGCCGCCCGCGGGCACGACGCGGTGGCCCAGGCGTTCCGCTCCGGCGACGCGAGCGAGCTCGAGCTGCACCTCCTCTACCTGCGCGTGACCGGGCAGGACGATCCGGAGACCCCGTACAAGAACATCGTCGCGCTCGGCGAGAACGCGGCGACGCTCCACCACATCAAGTACGGCCGCAAATCGCCGGGGGCCCCTGGCGCGCAGGCGCTCCTCCTCGACGCGGGCGCCACGTTCCAGGGCTACTGCTCGGACATCACGCGCACGTTCGTCAAGGGCGCCGGCGCCGCGGCGAGCGCGTTCGGGAGCCTCGTCGCGAGCGTCGAGCACTTCCAGAAGAAGCTGTGCACCGACGTCGCCATCGGGAACGAATACCAGGCGCTCCACGAAGAGGCGCACCGCCAGGTCGGCGTGTCGCTCCGCGAAGCGGGCGTCACGACGCTGAGCGTCGACGAGGCAGTGGCAGGCGGCGTCACGCGCGCGTTCTTCCCGCACGGGCTCGGGCACTCGCTGGGCCTGCAGTGCCACGACGTCGGCTGCGCGCTCGTGAAGCCGAAGGCGGAGAACCCGTTTTTGCGCAATACGACCACGATCGCGCTCGGGCAAGTCTTCACGATCGAGCCGGGCATCTACTTCATCGACGCGCTCCTCGCCGGCGTGAAGGAGGGACCGCACGCCGGCGCGATCGACTGGACGCTCGTCGGCGAGCTCGGCAAGATGGGCGGCGTGCGCATCGAGGACGACGTCGTCGTCACCGGCCCCGCCGAGGTCCGCAACCTGACGCGCGAGTTCTTGCCGTAGAGCGGTGGCGACCCAGAAAAACGACTATTCGCGCTTCGGTTTCACCGCTTCGCCAACCGAGTCGACGACGCCGCGGATCGCCTGGAAGCTCGTCGAGCCCGCGATGACGAGCATCGCGCCGTAGGTGCGCGCCTCGACGGTGGCGTAGTCGTTCGGAACGACGTACGGGTTCACCGCGAGCGCCTGGCCCCAGCCCGTCGAGAGGCGCGCGCCGATAAGAATCGTCCCGCCGGTGCCGTACGAGCCGAGGCCGGCGGAGAGGCCGACGCGGTTGATGCGCGCCTGGTGAAAGGTACCGACCGACGTCGCCCTCGGCAGATCCGCCGCGCTCGAGATGTCCGAGCTCACGCCGCCGAGGACGCTGAGCGTCGGCGACACGAAGTACTCGACGCCCGCGGCGCCATCGACGACCGGACGGGCGCGCGCGGAGTACGTGGCGTCGCTCGACAACGGGACGGTCGCGCCGCCGGCGATCGTGGTCGTGTCGACGTGGAGATCGGCGCTCAGCGCGCGATCGAGGGGGAAGAAGTACGTGGCGTCGACCTCGAGCTTCGCGCGCCCGAGATCGGCGCCGACGCCCACGCCGACGCGCGCGGGCGACGGCGCGCGAAAGCTGCCCGACGCCGTGGACAAGAGCGCCGTTGCGGTGCCGGGCGCGCTCGCTTGCTGGTGGAGGCTCGCGTCGTAGCTGCCGCCGGCGTGCGCGGCGGGCGGCTTCGCCGACGCGCCGAACGTGAGCCGCCCCGCGCGGTACGTGGCGCCGAAGATCGCGTCGAGATCGATCGAGCGCCCGCTTCCGGTCGCGTCGAGGCTCGTCGCCACCGGGGAGCCCGTCGCGTCGCCCGTGATCGCGGAGGACGACCACAGGTACGCGTACGAGCTGATGACGCCGTGGAGCGACACGCCGAGGCTCAGCGCATCGGTGACGTCGACGCCGTAGCTCGGCCCGACGTGGACGCGGCGAAACGTCTGGTGAAACGACTGCGCCGTGTGGGACGATCCGCCAGGGACGCTGGCGCGGAGGTTCACCGCGGGCAGGTCGAGCTCCTCTTGCTCCGTCGTGCCGAGGCACGCGGCGAGCTTCTGGCGACCGGTGCGCGGCGCCGCCCACACGCGCGGCTCCTTCGCGAGGCTCGCGTCCTTGGGATCGCCCCAGCCGGCGACGGTGAAGAAGAGGCACAAGGTCGACGGGATCGCGTCGAAGCGGCTCGTCGTCTGGCGCGACGCGTCGACCGAGAGCGGGCCGAAGCGCGCGGCGTCGACCGGCCCCGGCTGGTGCCAGCGCCCGAAGCCCGCGGTCGTGTACGAGAAGAAGCTCACCGAGAACGCGAGGCTCGCGTCCTGGATGCGGACCATCGTGGCGGGGTTCAGGAACGGCGACGCGCCGTCGGTCGCCAGCGCAATGCCGGTGTCGCCGAGGAGCGCAGAACGGCCCCCGGTAGGCGTCGAGCGGTAATTCCCCTGACCCGCCGCGGCATGCGCGACGAGCAGGAGAGCAAGCACGAAGGCCGTGGACGCGCCGCCTTTGCCGAAACGCTGCACCTTCACGTCGCTACCACACCTCGCGCCTGCTGACGCCGGCCGACTTCGCGCTTACCATCTTGCCCATCATGGCAAAGAAGATCGCCGTCTTTTGGCCCGGGGATGCGCGTACCAAACCCAACGAGCTCGCCACGCCGAACATGGTCGAGGCGACCGCGCAGATCGTTCGCGCGTTGAAGAAGCTGGGGCGCGAGCCCTATCAGGTCGAGGGCTTCCTCTCGAAGCCCCACGAGGCCATCGACAAGCTCGGCCCCATCGACGATCCGATGATCGGCGTCTGCGTGCACTGGTTTTACGGGCCGCACACGACCGACGGCGTCGTCGGCAAGGACAACCCGCTGCTTCTCGCGAGCAACTTCAGTGGGCGCTGGCCTGGTCTCGTGGGTCTGCTCAACACCGGCGCGTGCCTCGAGAGCGTCGAACGCCCCTTCTCGCGCGCGTGGACCGAGGCCGCAGACTGGACGACCGACGCCAGGTTCATGGCGCGCCTCGACGAGTGGTGCACCTCCGGGCAGATTCGCTACGGCGAGGAGCAGATCCGCTACAGCGCGCCGATCACCCGCGACGAGCAGGCGCGCGCGCTGGGAGTCGCCGAGCAGATCCGCAAGCGCCGCGTGCTCCTCATGATGCTCGGCGACACGTCGATGGGCATGATCAACGGGTACTTCGGCCCGCGCCTGCTCAACAAGCACGGCTTCACCGAGCACAAGATCGATCAGGCGTGGATCATCGACCGCGGCCGACGCATCGCCGACAAGCGCATCCAGGACGCCTTCGATTTCTGCGTGTCCAGGGGGCTGCAGTTTCATTGGGGCGAGAACGGCAACGCCGACTTCGATCAGGCCTCCACCAAGGAGCAGCTGCGCGACTACCTCGTGGCCGTCGATTTGCTTGCAGAATACAAGGCCGACTGCCTCGGCTGGCAGTACCAGCTGGGGCTCATTCCGCTGCGTCCGCCGAGCGATCTCGCCGAGGGGCTCCTGAACGGAACGTGCCGGCCGGAGTCGAATGGCGACACCGTCGCGACGGCGACCGAGGCCGACCAGGGCAACGCGATGCCGATGGAGATGATGAAGCGCCTCCTCAAGGCGAAGGGCCTGCACCAGGCCGTCATGTTCCACGACGTGCGGTGGGGCGCGAAGCACGACGGTCGTTTCCTCTGGGTGCTCCTGAACAGCGGCTCGTGCGGCCCGTACGCGTTCAACCACGACCCGTCGACGCTGAAGGGCGCGCACTCCTACCGGCAGCCCTCGCTCTATTTCCCGACACCCGGCGGCACCCTCGCCGGCGAGAGCCTCCCCGGCGCGATGACCTGGGCGCGCGCGTACATCAAGAAGGGGGAGCTCTGGATGGACGTCGGCAAGGGCGAGGTCGTGAAGCTCCCGCCGGCCGTGCGCGACGCGTGGTGGGAGGGGACGACGCGCGAATGGCCGTTCATGGCCGCGGACATGGGCATCTCGCAGGAGACGCTCATGGCGCACTACCTCTCGAACCACGTTGCCGTCGCCTACGGGGACGTCTTCGGCGAGATGGTCGCGCTGTCTCAGGAGCTCGGCTTCAGGGTTCGCGTGCTGGGAGGCTGAGCGGGCGCGCGCCGGCGAGGAGCGCGTCGAGGCGACCCGCAGCGCGGAGGCGCGTGAGGGTGAGCGCCGCGGCGAGGTCGCGCGACGTGGCGAGGCCGTGGGCGGCGAGCTTGTCCGCCACGCGAAGCGACGCGGGAGCGCGGCGGAGGTCTCGCGCCCACGCGTCGCGAACGGCCTTGGCCACGCGCGCGCCGCCTTCGCGAACGCTCCACGCAACGACGGCCCACGCGAGCTCGCCGTGGCGGCGCTCTTCACGAGCGATCGCGCCGAGGACGCGCTTGACCGTTCCGTCGCGCGCCGCACGCCGACGCCGGGTCGCGAGGAGCGCGGCGCACCCTTCCCCGATCACGCCCTCGACGAGGGACTCCACCGCGAGGCGCGCGAGCGAGGGCTTGCAGGAATCGACCGCGGGGAGCGCGCCGGGATCGACCTCTTCGCCGAGGTAAGCCGCGGCGAGACCGAAGCAGAGCTTCGCGTGGTGAACCTCGTCGAGGGCGGCCTGGTGCGCGCCGCCGATCAGCTCCGGCGGCGCCCCGCACGCGAGCAGCTGCATCGAGAGGTTCGCGAACGTGGCGATCGACGCGTGCTCCAAGCGCGCCTCGCGCAGCCACGCGCGGCCGAGCGCGCGACGGACGGCCGGTGTGAGCCCGCGGAGCGCCGGTTTCGCCGCGTCCCTCCACGCGCGCCGCGCGACGATCGGCGCGACGACCGCGCGGCCCCTCTTCCGCATCGGGCGCCCCGAGGGAACGCGGAAGAGACCGTAGTACTCGGCGCCGAACGACACGCCGAGCCCACCGACGAAGGTGCCGGCGAGATCGCCCCCCACGCCGGGCGCCGCGAGCGCCTCGAACAGGACGACCGGATAGGTCCGTTCGCGGCCCGGACTCTCGAGCGCGACGGCGACGCCGCCGCGCAGGCCGAGGTAGCCCCCTGGCTCCCCTCCCCACGCCCCGCCGACGCGAGGTCCGAGGCGCAAGCTGACGGCCGGACTGGCGAGCCACGCGTAGTCACCGCCGCCTTCGAAGGAGCCGGTCCCGCGACCGGTCCGCGGGATCACGCCGCCGCTGAGCGTGAGAACGGGCACGAAGGCGCCCTTCCCGGCGTGAGAGCCGGCTGCGCCGACCGCGATCGTACCTTGCGCTTCCGCGGTCAGATCTCCGGCGAGGAGCTTCGTCTGCGCTCCCAAGCGCCCCGACGCCGCGCAGCCCGGAAGGAGGACGAGGAGCGGCGCGTAGCGGAGGGGTGCCGGCACCGCGACGAGGATACCTTCGCCCGCGTGACTTCGCGATCGGTCTGCTATTCGGCGGCGGCGTCGCCCGAATGGCCGGCGTCGCCACCGCCGCCCGCGTCCGGCGGCGGGCTGCCACCGAAGCACACGTGGGTGACCTGGGTCGTGCCGATGATTTGCGCCGCGGTGCAAGCCTGGCCCGTCGGGCAGGTGTGCGCGCTGTCGCAGTACGGCACGCAATGCCCGTCGGTCTGCGTCTGCTGCAGGCAGAGGAAGCCGTCCCCGCACGTGGCCGAGTTCGGCGTGTTGAGGCACGAATCCCCAGCCTTGCCCGCGCCGCTCTTGATGCACTTGAAGTCGGCCGCCTGATCGATGGGCCAGCACGTCGTGCCGGCCGCGCAGGTGAACGGCTGGGTGTTGCACGCCGCCGGCGTGGACGACGACGAGGACGACGACGAGCAGCCGCCGGCCGCGAGGAGGAGGGCGACGCCGGAAGCGGCGAAGGAGCGGGCAAGGAGGTTACGCATGGGGCGTGGGCGTAGCACGGCCACGGGGCGGTGGCCCGTAGATGCGAGAAGGAAGGAGTCGGGTGCGCGCAGCGTAAGACGGCGCGTGACCCCTACCTCGGACGCCTCGAAGCTCGCCGGCGCGCTCTTCTTTGCGTGCGGCCTCATCACCGCGGCGTGCGGTGGGGCAGCCGGCGACGGTCTGTTTGCCGCCGCGGGGAACGGCGACGGGGGCGCCCTCGACGGGACGGGGCCGCAGGGCGATGCGGATCCGGCCAAGCCGGACGACGCCGGGCCGCCTGGCCCCTGCGTGCCCAACGACGCTGCCGATTGCGCGGGCAAGTGCGGTCAGTTGAAGGGCCGCTGCGGCGCGCCGATCACGTGCACGCCTTGCCCGGCGGCGCTCACGTGCGGTGGCGCAGGACCGAACCTGTGCGGCAACAAGGCCTGCGCGCCCAGCTGCGCCGGGAAGGCGTGCGGGGACAGCGACGGCTGCAGCGCCGTCTGCCAGACCGGCGCGTGCGGCACAGGGCTACGTTGCAGCGGGGGCGTCTGCGCGTGCGACGCGACTTCGTGCACGGGTTGCTGCGCCGGCAACGTCTGCAAGGTCGGCACGGCGAGCGACGCGTGCGGCCAGGGTGGAGCCGCTTGCGCCTCCTGCAGCGCGCCCAAAACCTGCCAGGCAAACGCCTGCCGGCCACCGAGCGGCGGGCCGAGAGTCGTCCTCTTCGGCGGCTACACCGGCAGCGCCTACCTGAGCGACACGCTGGTGTGGGACGGAGCGACATGGACCACGGCCTCCATCACCGGCCCGTCCGCGCGCTCACGTCACGCGATGGCGAGCCTGAACGGCAAGGTCGTCCTCTTCGGCGGGAGCATCAACGACTCGGTCGCGCTCGGGGACACCTGGGAATGGGACGGCAGCACCTGGACGCAAAAGGCCGCAGGACCGCCCGCGCGGATGTCGGCGACGATGGCGACGCTCGGGAACAAGGTCGTCCTGTTCGGCGGACAAGACACGTCTGGCTTGTACCTTCAGGACACGTGGGAGTGGGACGGCAACGCGTGGACGCAGCGCACGCCGCCGACGTCGCCGCCTGGGCGGTGGATCGCGGCCATGGCGACGCTGGCGGGCAAGGTCGTGCTCTTCGGTGGCGGCGGCGCCGGGACCAGCGGGGTCCTGAACGACACGTGGGAGTGGGACGGCAGCACCTGGACACAACGTTCCACCCCTACCGCGCCGACGGCGCGTAGCGGCGTCCTCATGGCGTCGGCGGCGGGCAAGATCGTCCTCTTCGGCGGATACAGCACGACCTACCTCTCCGACACCTGGGTGTGGGACGGCTCCGCGTGGACGGCGCGCACCGTCACCCCCACGCCGCCCGCGCGCTACGACCACGGGATGATCGGCTTCGGGAACAACGTCCTCATGGTCGGCGGGATCGCCTCGACCGATCTCGCCGACTTCTGGACGTGGAATGGCACGAGCTGGACCAGCAACGCGGCGGCTCCGAGCGCGCGTGATCACTTCGCGATGGCGGCGCTGCCCTGAGCCGCCTCGCGCACGTGGCGCCGGAACACCATATCGAACATGGGCTTCCACGTGACGCCCGCGTCCATCGACGAGTCCGCGGTCTCTCGCACGCCGTCCTTCTCCACTTTCCACTCCATCCGGACGATTTTGTCAGGAGCGTTTCCGCCGCGATGCATTCCCTGGAGGACGACGGCGTCCCCCTTCGTCGTGCCCGCGATCTCGAGCACCTGGCCGCGGTTGGTCACCCACGTGTGGTGCCAGGTCTTGTTCGACGAATCGTAGAAGGTGGTGCTCTCGCCCACGAGCCCGTCGTTTTGCTCGTAGACCTCGCGGAGCGCGCAACCGCCGACGACGGGGTCCACGTGAGCGCGCGCCGCGGGCGTGGCGGGCGCGTCGCGATCGTAAACGTCCCAGTCGCCGGCCCAGAAGTCGAACTGGTGGAACTCGTGCGCCGCGCAGCGCGGGGAGGCGGGCGCGACGGCAGCGGCCGTGGAGGTCGGCGGGCCCGCGGCGGGCGTCGCGGGGCGTGTGCCGCAGGCGAGGAGCGGCACGGCAACGATCGCGGCCCACGGGATGGGTAGGGGCCTCCAGGCGCGAACGGACAGAGACGTCGAAGCGGCGAATCGGGTCAGATCGGACATGGGCCGGTACCTGTAGCGCGCGCCGCGATGCCTCCAAAACGCCGATTCAGCGCATCGGCCGAGCCGATGGCAGGCGGAGGCCACGCGCACTCCGGTCGCGCTGAGGCTAGGCTCGACGCGGAGGCGCGAAGCGGCGGATCGCGGGCACGTAGACCGCGCGAGCGGGGGTCGAGGGCGCGGGCTGCTCGCTCTCCTCGCTCTCCCCTCCGTCGTCGTCGAAGACGTCGCTCGGGTCCACGAGCTCCGGCTCGGGCGCCGACGTCGTCGCGGTGGGCGCGGTGGGCGCGCAGCGGATGCGTGTGCCCGAGCCCTGACCAGGCTCGTATTGGTCGAGCGTTCGTTCGATGAAGTCGTCGAGAAACGGTGACCGCATCCCTCGGGCAGAGCAGGTCGCGTGCCATCGGGAATCGCAGCGAAATTCCCGCGAGCCGCCGCCGCGGGCGTCAACGTTCTGGCGAACCGTCAGACCGTCACGGGCCGCAGCAGCGGAAGCCGATGCTCGGATCGGCCCAGTGACGCGACAGATCGGTGGCGTCGGCGCAGGCGCGCCCACCGCTCGTGCTGCTCGAACCCATCGCGGTGCACGCGTCGATCGAGTGGTTCGTCCCGCCTTGGTTGTCGCAGCCGTCGGTCCACTCGGCGACGTTGGCCGTCATGTCGAAGAGGCCGGGGTAACCGCCTTCGCAAGACGGATGGGTGCCGACGTCGTCCACGACCGGGTACGCCGGGCACGCGCCCGCCAGCGGCGTCGTGCCGTACGGGTAGGCGAGCACGCCGGCGCGCGAGCAGGCGCGGTACCACTGGTTCGTCGCGGGATCGACGCCGGCGTCGGCGAGGAGCACGGGGCCCCCGCCGACGCGCCCGCACAGCCTCTTGCCCGCCCACTTGCAGTACGTGGACGCGTGGCACCAGGTGACGGTGACGACGGGATGCCGCGGCGTCTTCGACTGCGCCGCCCAGTCGTCGGGGGTGAGCGACGTCACCCAATCGCACGGGCTCGCGAGCGGCGGCGCGTTCCGGGTCGCGGTGAGGAACGCGCCATAGTCGGAGACGGTGACCTGCGTGCGATCGATGCAGACGCCGCCCGCGGAGACCAGCGCCGGTCCGTGGCTCGACGGGCACGCAGACCCGGCTTCTCCGGCCTCGGTGGCCGCGGCCTCGCCGTTCGCATCGGCGCCGTGGACACTTCCGTCGGCGGCGCCGTCGCCGAGCAGCGAGCCGTCTGGAGCGCCGTCCGTCACGCCGCCGTCGGCCTGCGTGTCGTCCGTTCCCGGACCGAGGGCGCGCAGATCGAACACGAGACCGCAGGCGGCGCACGCGAGTGCCGCCGCAGGTGCGAGCCGCGTCAGAGCGCGGACGGATTGCATAGCCCGTATCCGAGGTAGCCGATGTCGACGCAGTCGACCGGTTTGCCGCACTCGGTGCTCCCGAGGAGGCACTCGGGCGTGCACGTGCCGCGAAAGCAGCCGAGGCGCGCGTCGCAGTCGTAGGTGTGGGTGCAGGGATCTTTGGGATGGCCGAGGCACCGGCCGCCGTCGCAGGTCTCGCAGCGCCCGGAGTCGGGCGTCGCGATGCGGCACGTGCCCGTGACGGTGCACGCGCCGATGCCGCCGAACGGGTCGCAGACGGCGCCATCGAGATCGGGCAGTACGACGCCGTCGTCGAGCCCGGTGGGGCCGCGGCCATCCGACCCCGAAGCATCGATGGAAGCGTCGGTCGAAGCGTCGGTCGTGGAGCCATCGCCCGGCCGGGTCGCGCCGTCGCTCGCCGCGTCGGGGGCTCGCGCGGCGCCATCGAGGTTCGTCGCGTCGCCAGCGGCGTCGGCGGCGCCCGGCGCGTCGCGGCCGAGCGCATCGACGTCGAAGAACAAGCCGCACGCGCCGCACGAAGCGACACAAAGCGCGGCGGCGAGCGCCCTCGCGCGACTCATCGCGCACCCTCGACGCGCGGCGAGCCGAAGAAGAAGACGGCGGCGGCTCCGCCGAGCGAGACGAGGCTCGTGACGAGGGCGACGTCGGCGACGAGGAACCGTGAACGCACGCCGTCGAGATCCGAGCTCGCGCAATGCGGCGCGCACTGCCCCTCGAGACGGCGGTATTCTGCGGCGCCGCTGAGCCCGAAATAGGTGAAGAAGCCGGCGGCGACGATCGCGGCGCCGCCGAGCACGAACACGAACGGCGATACGGCGCGCCCGGGCAGAGGCGCTGCCGACACGGGCGCGGGCGTCGGCGCGAGAAATGGTGCGTCGTGCGCGAGCGTGACGCGCAGCACGCGGAGGCCTTCTCCTTCGCGCAGCACGGCCTTCTCCTCCGCGGCGCGGTAGCCATCGAGCTCGTAGCGCAGCACGTGCTCGCCAGGGTTAAGACGAACGGCGCTCGACGAGATTCCGTCGGGCGCCTTCTTGCCGTCGACCGTGACGCGAACGTTCGTCAGATCGCGCCCCTCGGCGTCCTTCGCGCTCACGACGATCGACGGGACGCGCTTGTCGAGCTCCGCGAGCCACTCTGTGCAGGACCCGCGCACGACGGCGGGGCACTCGAGCTGGGCGCACGAGACCATGAGCGCCCGCGCCTCCACGAGCTTGCGCTCGTCGCGAAGGATCTGGCTCTGCTCGGCATGATCGGCGCATTCGGACGCGCGATCGGCGGCCCTTACCGACGGCGCGAAGACCGCGAGAGGAAGGGCGACCCCGAAGAGGAACGCTGCACGGCGAGAGCGCTTCATGGCGTCAGGCATTGCCGATCGAAGCGACGATGGCCGGCGTCGTCGACGTAATAGGGGGAGCACGGCGGCGACGCGGCGGGCGCGGCAGCGGTGGCCGGCGGCGGCGCTGCGGTCGGAATCGCGTTCGGACGCGGCCGCGCATTCGTAGGCGGCGGCGTCGCTGTCGCGGGCGCGGGCGACGCCGCGGGCGACTCGTCCCGCGCTGCCGCCGAGGGGGCGGCGGTGGCAGCGGTCGCAGCAGTCGCAGCAGTCGCAGCGTGGCCAGGCGACCGCGGCGCGTCCACGGTCGCGTCGGGCGCTTGTGTCATCTGCGCGCGCGCTCCGAGCGCCGCGAGGAAGAGGAGCACCGCGCCGACGGGGATCCACGCGCGCGCCGGCCAGCGCCGCCGCTCGCTCGCCCCCGACACGGTCGGTATCGCCACCGCCGGCTCGGCCTCACCCTCACCCTCCTCCTCGAGCCGCGCGAGCATGGCCTCGCGCGCGCGCAGCGACTCGCGCGCCGTTCGCTCCACCCACGCCGCGACCTCGGCCGGCGCCGCCGGCGTGACGGCTTGCTCGAGCGCCAGGGCCATCTCGAGGCCGCTCGCGAAACGCTGCGCAGGATCGCGGGCCAGTCCGCGGAGGACCACCCCGTCGAGCGCGGCGGGGACGTCCGCGGAGACCGCGCTCGGCGGACGCACATCGTGATCGAGGATCTTGGCGGCGATCGCCGCCTCCGTCTCGCCCGCGAAGAGACGCTCGCCGGTGAGCGTCTCCCACAGGACGACCGCGCACGCGTACAGATCGCTGCGCGCGCTGAGCCGGTCTCCTTGCAGCTGCTCCGGCGCCATGTACGGCAGGGTACCTCGAACGGTGTCCTCGCCCGTCGTACTGTCGCGCCCGCGGGCCCTGGCGATGCCGAAGTCCACGAGCTTGCCGGCGCCGTCGGCGGTCACGATCACGTTGCGCGGTGTCACGTCACGATGCACGAGCTCGAGCGGCGCGCCCGCGGCCGTTCGCACGTTGTGAGCAGCGTGGAGCCCGCGCAAGACGTCCCGTACGATCGCCGCGGCGACCATGACCGGCGGCCTCCCGCCGAGGGTGAGGAGCCTCTGCAGCGTCTCACCGTGCACGTACTCGAGCACCAGGAAGACCTCACCGCGAGACTCGACGATCTCCAGCACCTGCACGACGTTCGGGTGGCTGATGCGCGCGGCGAGGCGCGCCTCCTCGACGAGAATCGTGCGGAACGCGTCGCTCTTGGCGAGGTGCGGGTGAAGCCGCTTGATGGCGACCGTCTTGCCGAACCCGAGCGGGCCGCTCAAGCGCCCGAGGTGCACCGTCGCCGTCGCGCCCGACGCGATCACGTCCCAGAGCACGTAGCGCTCGTTGACGCGCACGTTCGCGGAGAGGCCTTTGCCAGCGGCCATCGGTCAGCGGCCGTGCCTCGCGCGCACGGTGTAGAAATAGCGGCGCGCGACGCCCGACGCGGCCGCCGCCTTGGAGATGTTGTTGCCGAACTTGGCGAGCATGACGTCGACGTACCGCTCCTCGAACGCGCTAAGCACGTGGTGGCGCGCCTGTGGAAAGGAAAGGCCGCGCGCCACGACGTCGTCGATGAGATCGCGCGCCGACGCGCCGCCCGGCGTCGCCGGGGGGCGGAGCACATCGTTCATGTCGGCGAGCTCGCCCAGCGCCACGCGGTTGGCGACGACGTTGTAGAGCTCCCGCACGTTGCCCGGCCACGCGTAGTCCAGGAGGCGCGCCGAAAAATCGGCCGGCATCGGCTGACCGGCAGACAGCGCTGCCCAGAAGTGCGCGGCAAGGATCGCGACGTCGCCGCGGCGGCGCCGGAGCGGCGGAAGCTCCACGCGCGCGACGGCCAGGCGGTAGTAGAGGTCGTCCCGAAACCGCCCCTCCTGAATCTCGCGCTCGAGATCGCGCCGCGTCGCCGCGAGGATGCGCACGTTGGTCTTCAGCCACTGCGCGCCGCCGATGCGTTGCACTTGCCCCGACTGAACCGCGCGGAGGAGCTTCGCTTGCAGCGCCACGTCGAGGTCGCCGATCTCGTCGATGAGCAGCGTGCCGCCCGCCGCCTCCTCGAAGACGCCGGGGCGGGTGGAGACCGCGCCGGTGAACGCGCCTCTCTCGTGCCCGAAGAGCTTCGCCTCCATCAGGCTCGGCGGCGACGTCGTGCAGTCGAACACGACGAACGGGCCGCTCGCGCGCGGGCTCGCCTCGTGGATGGCCTCCGCGAGGAGCTCCTTGCCGGTACCTGTTTCGCCCTCGAGGATGACCGGCACGTCGGAGAGGGCGAGCCGCTCGCAGATGGGGTAGAGCTTGAGCATCTCGGGGCTCGCGCCGATGACGCGCCCGAAGCGGGTGCCGGCGTGGAGGCGCGCGCTCACGACGGCGCCGAAGCGCACGGCGATGGTCGTGTCGCCGGCCCGCACGAGCTCGCCGCCGTGGAGGAACGCTTCGGCGATCGGCACCGTGTTCACGGTCGTGCCGTTCTTCGACTCGAGGTCGGTGATGCGCGCGCGCGCACCGTCGAGCTCGATGGCGAAGTGACGACGCGAAACGAGCGGATCGGTCAGGCGCAGCTGACACGCCTCGCTCTTCCCCGCGTAGACGCGGCCGGGGAGCGAGGGATCGATCGTCACCTCTGCGCCCGCGTCGGGGCCCGCGATGACCTCCAGGCGAACGCTCGGCACGTCGACCGACGACGGCGCGATCTTCGGCCGCTCGAGGGTGGATTGCTCGTGCGCGGCCCGGTTCACCATCCCGCGCGAGCATAGCCCACGGTGGTGGAGGGCGCACGGGCGCGACGGGCGGTTTGGCTCCCATCTGTGTACGCTTTCGAGCCCATCGGGCAAAAGGCGCTGGCCTTTGTCCTCTGGTTTCGGCCCACGCCGCCGAGGCACGCGCGTTGCTTTAGCGCGCCGAGATGAACGTCATCTCTTCCCGCATCGCCTTCGGGCTCTTCGTCGCGGCCACGACGGCCGCCGGTTGCAGCAGCAGCAACGGCAGCGGCAGCGGCGCAGGAGCGCCGGCGAGCCTCGCCTTCCATGCCGAGGCGCCGGCGTTGCCCGGCTTCTCCTACGACACCGGTCTGCAGCCCCCGACCGGCCCCGCCCGCATGTCGTTGAAGCTCGTCGCGGCGGGCAACGTCGTCGTCGACGCCGCCGCGACCGCCGACGGCACCGCGGTCACCGGTCGCCCCGGCGGCGGCAAGCTGAAGCTCGACGTCCACGTGAAGCTGGAAGGCACCCTCAAGGTCGACGCCGGCACCGTGAAGTACGACGGCCCGATCCCAGGCCTCGCCGGGGTCGACGTTCCCATCGGTGGAGAGAAGCCGTTCGACGGCCTCCTCTTGGATGGCCCCGCTGCCCAGGTCGACGCGAACCTTCCGGAGACGAAGCTCCCCGACATCCCGCTCGGGACCGTCCCCGGTCACCTGTCGATCACCGTCGTCGCCGGCTCGAAGCTCACGACGTCGTTCAAGGGCGCGTGCGTCGAGGTGCACGGCGGCAAGGCGACGTACACCGGGCAGATCACCACGGCGGGCACGCTCGTCCTCAAATCGCAGATCGTCCTCAACATCCCTCTCATCAAGCCGATCGATCTGCCCGACACGACCGTGCCGATCCCGAGCTCGAGCAAGCCGCTCGTCTCCGCGATCGTCGAGGCTCCCGGCGCGCCCGACTCGACGACGGGAGCTTGCGGCTCTGCGGGCGCCGGCTCGGACGGCGGCACCTCTGGCGGCGACGGGGCGGGTGGCGGCGGAGGAGGAGGAGGAGGAGGAGGCGATGGAGGCGCACGCGACGCGACGGTCGACGCCGACGCTGCCGGCAGCGGCGACGACGCGTGCGGCGCGACGAGCGGCAAAGACGCGTGCTTCCAGTGCTGCTCGAACGGGCACGCCGCGGGGTACAACGTGCTCGTCGCCCTCTTCGCCGAGTGCATCTGCAGGTCGCCCGGCACCTGCAAGACCCAGTGCGGCACGAATTACTGCCAGGACCCGAGCACGGCGACGAGCGAGTGCGCCACGTGCGTCCAGGGCTCGACGTGCAGGGACGACTCGCACGCGCAGTGCGCAGGAGCCGGCGGAGAGTGCGGCGCCTATCTCAGCTGCACGACCAGCCAGTCCTGCGCATCCAAGCCGTAGGCACGTGACGGGGGTCTCATCGCCCCCGCGCTGCTTCCGCCGGGTTCATGCGCAGCTGCTCGCGCGCCGGGCGGTGTTACCCTCGCGGGCCAAGGCCAACCCCAGGGGAATGACGTGACCAAACTCTACCTCGGCATCGACGTCGGAACGGGAAGCGCGCGCGCGGGGCTCTTCGACGAAACGGGGAAGATGCATGGAATGGGGGTGTGCCCCATACGGACGTGGAAACCCGAGGAGGACTTCGTCGAGCAGTCGTCGGACGACATCTGGACGGCCTGCGGCGCCGCCGTAAAGGACGCGCTCGCCCAGGCGCGCGCCAGACCGCACGACGTGCGCGGCATCGGCTTCGACGCGACGTGCTCCCTGGTCGTCCTCGACAAGACCGATCGCCCGGTCACCGTCAGCCCGACCGGCCAGGACGAGCAGAACGTCATCGTCTGGATGGACCATCGCGCGCAAGCGCAAGCCGATCGCATCAACCTCGGAAAGCACGACGTCCTCCGCTACGTCGGCGGCGTCATCTCCCCGGAGATGGAGACGCCGAAGCTCGCCTGGCTCAAAGAGAAGCTGCCCGAGACGTGGGCGCGCGCCGCCAAGTTCTTTGATTTGCCGGATTTCCTTGCGTACCGCGCGACCGGCACCGACGTCCGCTCGCTCTGCACCACGGTGTGCAAGTGGACCTACCGCGGCGACGAAGCGCGTTGGGACGCGTCGTACTTCGAGAGCATCGGTCTCGGCGAGCTCGCGGCAGATGGGTGGGCGAAGATCGGGACCTCGGTGCGTCCCATGGGCGAGCGGCAAGGCACGCTGACCGAGGACGCGGCGCGCGAGCTGGGCCTCGCGGCCGGCATCCCGGTTGGCGTCTCGATCATCGACGCGCATGCGGGCGGCATCGGCATGCTGGGCATCGGCGCGCCGACGGCCGAGGAGCTAGAGACCCGGGTCGCGCTGATCGGCGGCACGTCGACGTGCCACATGGCGGTGTCGCGCGAGCCCAAGTGGATCCCCGGCGTCTGGGGACCGTACTTCTCGGCCATGGTGCCTGGACTATGGCTCACCGAGGGCGGTCAATCGGCGACCGGCGCGCTCATCGATCACGTCGTGCACACGCACACGCGCGGCGCGGCACTCGCGGCGCAGGCGTCGCAGGACGGCACCCACGTGTACGCGCTCCTGAAGGAGCGCCTCGACGCCCTGGCGAAAGGGCGCCCCATCTTCGGCCTCACGAACGACGTGCACGTCCTCCCCGATCACCACGGCAACCGCTCGCCGCGCGCCGACGCGACGCTCCGCGGCATGGTGAGCGGGCTACGGCTCTCCGACTCGGAGGACTCGCTGGCATTGTTGTATCTTGCAACCATCCAGGGGATCGCCCTCGGGACGCGCCACATCCTCGACGCGATGCGCGACAAGGGCTACGCGCCGACGACGCTCATCGCGTGCGGCGGCGACACGAAGAACCCGTTGTTCTTGCGGGCGCACGCCGACGCGACAGGCTGCCGCATCCTCGTCCCGGAGGAGCAGGAGGCCGTGCTCCTCGGCGCGGCGATGCTGGGCGCGGTGGCGTCTGGCGATCGCGCGAACGTGCTCGACGCGATGGGGAAGATGGCGCGGCCGGGACGGACGGTGCGGCCGGATCCCGACGCGGCGGGGTTCTACGAGCAGAAGTACCGGGTGATGCTGAGGATGCACGACGACCAGGTGGCGTATCGCGCGATCATGGCGGAGGCGCCCGATTACCCACCGCCGTCGATCAAGCGTTAGAGAAGCGCGAGAGCGCCGTGGGCTCGGTCGCGGTCGCGGTCGTCCGGCTCACCGTTTCGGTGCGTAGCGGTCGTAGTCCAGTCCATACGCGTTGTTGTAGTAGGCCGTGTACTTCGCATCGTATCGGGCGTCGAAGACGCGATCCTGGCCGATGTAGCGGCCCCCGTTGCCGAGGATCTCGCCCTTCACGAGGTTCTGGTTGTCGAACGCGGAGCGCTCGTCGGCGATCGACGCACTGGTCGCGGCGTTCACGTACTCGGACCGGCTCATCGTGCCGAACTCCGGGGTCTGGAACCGGCCGTTCTCGAAGTTCTCGGCGTGCTGCACCTCGTGCGCGAGGGTGGACGTGTCGGCGCCGTCGGTGAGCCGGATCGTCTTGGTGGCGCTGTTCGTGCCGCCGGCCCCGTCTCCATCGCCTGTCTCGACCTTCCACCCCTTGTCCTGCAGATCGGCGAGATCTCTCTGCAGCGACGGCGACTTCGCCACGTCCTCTTTGAGCTTCGGATCGAGCTTCTCGGTCATCTTGGCGACCTTGGCGTCTCGCTTCTCCTTCTCCTCTTTTTCCTTTTTCTTCTTCGCGGTGTCGCAGGTCGGACACGCGGCAGCTTCGGTGGGCATCTCGAGGGTGCTACGCCCGCGTGCGGCTGGCGGATCGTCGAGTGCGTGGCCCGGCGCTCGCGGACTTAGGCCAGTCGAGAAGAGCGCGCTCGGACGGCAACCGCCCCGACCGATCTGCCCGAGTCGCAGGCACGTAGACACGGCAAGGTGCCCGCTTCGCCCGCGCCGCGG
This sequence comes from Myxococcales bacterium, assembly GCA_025359105.1. Lineage (GTDB taxonomy): Bacteria > Myxococcota_A > Polyangia > Polyangiales > Polyangiaceae > JANYHK01. The sequence continues at coordinate 20,881 of JANYHK010000142.1, forward strand.
AAGACGAAGGCGTTCGACAGCTATGCGCCGGGGAGGTGGACGTGACGACCGTGAGCCAGTGGATCTCCTCCCTTGTCGACCACGTCGTTCTGCAGAGAATGCCTCCGAAGAGCGGGGGCCTCTGGACCGGGCTGGGAACGCCGCTCCTTCGCGCCGAGACGAGCGGGCCGATGGAGTACTTCCACGGCGACCTCGAGGACGGCCCCTTCGTCCGGGCGGAGCTTCGCGTGAACCGCGCCACCGGCCTCGCGCTGCTCGTCGTCACGCCGCGTGAGGGCGCGGCGATCCGCGAAGCGGATCTCACGCTGCACACGTACGGACCGTCTCGTGTGGAGAGCACGCCAGACCTGCTCCCCGAGAGGACGACGACCTTGCTCTTCGACGTGCGCGGCGTGCAGGTTCGCTTTCAGCTGACGAGCGAGGGCCGCGTTCTCAAGGTGGTCAGCTTTTCCTGGCCGGCGCACGCTCCGAGCGCTCCGCGCTGATCGAAGCGCCGCACGCATCCGCCGTCGGTGGTGGTGCGTAGGTTCGACATGGAGCATCCGTTCCCCACACCTCCCTGGGCCCGCCTCCCCCGCGGAGGAGTTTCCTTCGCGCCGCCGCCGGGGTGGCTCGATCGCAGCGTGGTCGCGTACACCAGCCCGGCGGAGTCCACCAAGCCGCTGGCGCCGAGCATCGTCATCACGCGCGAGCCGGTTCGTCCCGGGGACACGCTGCGGCTTCATGGGAACCGGCAGCTCATCGAGCTCGAGGCGCAGCTCGAGGAGTTCGAGCTGATCGAGTCGCGCGACACCGAGCTCGCGGGGTCGCCTGCGCTGTTCTTCCGGTACACGTGGGTGAGCCACGTCGGGGCCCTCGAGCAGACCATGACCCTGGCGCTGTCGATGCTCGAGGGCGAGGCGGTCATGACCACCGTGACCACGACCGCAGGCTGCGAGGACGCGCGCGACGCCGACGCCGTGTTCGCGCGCATGCGTGAGACGATGCGCTTCGAGGAGCCGGCCCCGCCCGAGCCGGTGCGCGCCTCCATGGTTGTCGCGGCGCCCGACGCGGCCGCAGAGCACGCGCTCCCCAGCTTCCCGATGCCCGGCTTCGGCCGCAGCGGACGTCGCTGAGCGCCGCCCATGAGCCTCGCCCTCGCCGCGCGCATCGGTGACCACGTCGGTTGCCACTCGAACGCTTTGACCGGGCTGATGGTCGGGATCGCCGTCGGCCTCGCGTTCGGGGTCGCCGTCGCGTTGACGATCGGCACGGGCGGGCTCGCGGGGCCCGCGCTCGTGGGCGCCTACATGGCGATGGCGGGAGGCGCAGTGAGCCTCGGCGCAGTCGGCGGAATGGCCGGCGCGAAATTCGGTGGCACCTTCCCGAAGCCGAATCCGTGCGGCGGGGTAACGACCGGATCACCCAACGTCCTCATCGAGGGGAGGAAGGCCGCCCGCCAGGGCCTCGACACCGCGAAGCACGGCGCGAAGAGAATCGCGCAAGGGAGCTCCACGGTCTTCGTGAACCGGCGGATGCTCGCCCGCGATGCCGACGGCGTCGAGTGTGGCGGCAAGCTCGTGAGCCACTGCGCGACGGTCTTTATCGGCGGTGCGAAGGGCGGCAAGGAGGCGAGCGAGCTCCCGGGGTGGGCGAAGTGGCTTCCGGCGATCGCGCTGGCGGGCGGCGCCGTCGCCCTGATCGGGGGCGTGCTCGCGGCCGGCGTGATCGCCACCGGCGTCATGTTCGGCGCGTCCATCGTGGGCGGCGCCATCGGCAAGGGCGTGCTCGGCGCGGCCGGCCGCGGCATCGATGCGCTGGGCGGACGAACGGACGGACGCTGGGAAAATTTGCTTGGAACGGTCGGTGAGGTCGGCGGCGGGCTCTACGGTGGTGTGAAGAGCGCGCGCATCGCGACGCGCGCGGCCGGGTGGGCAGGCGAGCGCTTCCCCGCGCTGAATCGACCGCTCGTCGCGCGCGGCGCCGGTGAGCCGCGCCCCGCAGAGCTCGGAACCGGGCGCCCCCTCGACGACTGCCCGACCTGCAGCGGCGCGAAGGCACGGAAACCCGTCGCCGAGCTCACGCCACGCGAGCTCGCAGAGAGCGCCGCCGAGCAGTCCCGCCTCTTTCGCGGTGCCGAGGACGCCCGCGCGCGCATGCAGTCGCTCGCCGACGGAATCCGGGCGAAGCTCGGGCTGCCCGAGACCACCCCCTCCGGTCGCCCCACCGCGAAGTCGCTGCTCAAGCGCGAAGGCGAAGCGGAGTTTTTGCGCGGCGTCCAGGAGAAGTGCGCGCGCAAAGGCTACGAGCGCATCGGCCAGATGGACGACATGGTCCGCGGCCGCTTCAACGCGCCCGATCGCGCCGCCGTCGAGGACATCGTGGGCGAGCTCCGCAACTCCGGCTACGAGGTGAAGGAGGTCGTCGCCCCGCGCGTCGCGGACGGCGTCGAGACCTATTCGCGCTACCATGTCGTCCTGCGCGACGCCGAGACCGGTCTCACCCACGAGTGGCAGGTCGGCACCGACGCCACGACCAGCCTCTACGAAGGCCAGGGCATTCGGATCCCTGACTCCCTCGCGGCCGCGCGCGACGCCGCCGGCAAGCATTTCAACAACGATCTGCACGACGTCTACTACGATCTCTTCAAGTCGGTGAACGCGAAGAATCCGGAGCTTGGTGAGCGCTACGGCCTCGGCGACTTCATTGGCCAGGTCGAGAGCGCTGCGCCGCGCGCAGGCCAGGGTGAGGCGGTGGACATCGCAGGAATGCACGAGCGCGCCAGCGACATCCTGGCGCGGATGGACGCGGAGCAAGGGTCGCCATGGATCCTCGGGTTTTTCCACTGATCGGGCGGCAAGGAGCGAATGGACCATGAGCTACCGAATCCTGCATCGCGACCGGACCGCGGCGCTCGAGCGCGCTTGCCCCGAGTGCGGGGCGACGATGAAGGGAACGGGCGACCTGTACTGGAACGCGACCGGCTGGTACGTCGCGTTCCTCTGCGCCAAGGAGGGCGAGATCTTCCCGACGTGGGCACCGGAGTACGTGACGCTGATCGACGAGCTCACGCGCGGTGTCGAACCGGCGACGCTCCCCGCGACGGGCGACGAGTAAGCTCCCTCCTGCGCACTCGCATCACGGCGAAGATCCCACCGGCCACCGCCGACGGCCCAGCCCAGTTGCGCGCCGGCGGCGTCGTCGCACGCGTTGGCGAGCAGAGTCCCACGCGGCTCGAACACGACCGCGACCGCGAACGCGAACACGACCGCGAACGCGAACACGAACGCGAACACGAACACGACCGCGAACACGACCGCGAACACGAACACGACCGCGACCGCGACCACGACCGCGACCGCGACCGCGACCGCGACCACGACGAGACGGGGGGGCGCAGTTTGGTCAAGCCCGTGCCAGGCAGGAAGCCTGGCACTTGGGCTTGCGGCAGCTTGGGGACGCTTGCGGCGGGGGCGGGGTCGTTTCCGCGACTGGATGCGTATCGGGTCGCCAAGGAGCTTGCCGTGGTGGTGCATCGGGGTGCGGTGCGGGATGCGGAGCTTCGGGACCAGGCTACCCGGGCGGCCAAGAGCACCTTCTTGCGGGCTGAGCGAGGGCTTGCCGCTCGACGCGGCCGGTATGCGCCGCAAGTACTTCGCCGCGGCCGCCGGCTCCCTCTGCGAAACCGTGGCCGCGATGGACCTGGCCGAAGCCATCGGCGCCGTGAGCTCGGCGGACGCCGCAATGGAAAGGCGTTTGTCAGATTAAGTTGTAGCTTCTACAGGCTGAAGCGAATGCTGCGGGCGCTGAAGTAGCGCCCGCAGCACCGATGCTCACGGGCGAATCAGGCCCGTGAGCATCGCGACGACGGCGTCAGCCGCCTTCAGCACCGGCTCGACATCGCCGGCATCGCCGCTCAGCGCC
>JANYHK010000143.1 GCA_025359105.1 Myxococcales bacterium
CGGCGCCGCTGGCCGCGACGCGGGCGGCGCCGCTGGCGGGGACGCGGGCCGCGCCGACTGCGTTCGTGCGTCGCCGCGTGCGCGGAGGACGATCGGCCCCGGCGTGTCGTTCGGTGCCGAACAGGCTGTCAGCGCGGCGACGACGGCGTCCATCGACTCGAAGCGATCGTCCGGTGCTTTGGACAGCGCGCGCATGACCACCGCGGCGACCGATTCGGGGACGTCCGGATTGTGCAAAACGAGCGGCTGGGGGTTCATCGTGAGCACCTGCGCGACGAGCTGCAGCGTGTCCCCGTCCTCTGGATGCCATGGGGCCTCACTGCAGAGCAGCTCGTACGCGACGACGCCCCACGAGAACTGGTCAGCCCGTCCGTCGACGGCCTCACCGCGCATCTGCTCAGGCGCCATGTACTGCGGCGTTCCGACGATGAATCCCTGCGTCGTCATCGTCGACAGGCTGAGGCCCTTCGACTTCGTCCGCGTCCCCGTCGCCGACGGGGAGCGTTTGGCGATGCCGAAATCGAGCACCTTCACGACGCCGTCCTGGCGGACCATGATGTTCTCGGGCTTGATGTCGCGATGAACGAGCCCGCGGGCATGCGCCGCGGACAGCGCGCGCGCGACGTCGGCGAGCCAGCCGAGGCGCTGCGCGAGCGGCACCGACCAGTTGCCGAGGTACTCGCGCAGCGACCGCCCCTCGATGAGCTCCATCGCCAGGTAGGTCGTCCCCTTGAGCGCGGCGGGCGTCTCGACCTCGCCGACGTCGTAGATCGAGACCACGTTGGGGTGACCCAGGAGCGCAACCGACCGCGCCTCGCGGAGGAGCCGCGCGCCGACGCTCGCATCAGGTGCGTTCGATGCGCCGGACGCGGGGGCCGCAGGGGGCCGCAAGATCTTGAGCGCCACGTCCCGTTGCAGCCGCATGTCGTGTGCGGAGTACACCGACCCCATGCCCCCCTCACCGAGGAACTGGACGATCTCGTACCGGTCGACGACGTCCCCCGGCTTCAGCAACTGGCCTCCATGACGGGTATTCCTTCCCACGTTAATCGGTCAATACGGCGCGCTCTTTAGCGCCAAGGGCCGATCTCGGCGCGAATCGTCGCTTAAGTTCTCGGCGGCGCTGCCGTTCGGGCTGCGTGAACGAGACCTCGTTCGCGTCCAACCCCCCCAGGAGGCCCATGCCAAAACTCGGATCCCTCGTTGTCTCTGCCGTCGCGTTCGCGTTGTGGGCGTCACTCCCCGGCTGCAGCGCCGAAACGTCGGCCGGCGAGCCGGAAAATGTCCGCCAGTCGCAGGAAGCCGTCATGACGATCGTGTGCAAGATCACCAACACGTGCTGCGCCAGCACGGCCACCGGGGTGCTGCCGTGGGACCTGACGAATCCACTCGAGGCCCAGCTCTCGGCGTGGAGCTGCACGAGGCCGAGGCTGTACCAGCCCAACCAGGCGGCGAACGCCTGGTGGTACTACTCGCAGTGCACCGACGCGAACCATCGGGTCGAGAGCCTTCTCGCCGCCAACCCGCAGTACGTCGCGGCACCCTACCTCGCGACGGTCTCGACGACCCTCGACAAGGCGTGCGTTTCCACGCCTCCCGCCGGCAGCGTGGACGTCCTCTGGGACCCCACGTGCCCGACCTGCTTGCTGAGGTAGCCTCCCCTCCTACCGCGTCTTGCCGGCCGCGAGCTCGTCTTCGAGCTGGATCGCTTCGAGGAGTAGCGCGCTCACCGACGCCCGCGTGTCCGGCGTGGTGTCGCTCGTGGGGCGGAAGTAGAACGTCCCCGTCTTCCACTTGAGGACGACGCGCAGCACCTCGAGCGGTGGCTTCTGCTCGCCGTCGAGCTCGCCGGCCGCGAACGTGTCGGCGGCGATGAGGAGCTCGGCGTTGCGGCCCTCGCTCGTGACCTTGAGCCGGCCGCTGCGCCGTTCCATGCCCAGCACCATGAGCACGGTCGACAGCGCCATCTGCGCGATGTCTCCGCGGAACGCCGCGCCTCGCCCGTTGGTGGGCGCCTCGCTCACGAACGAGTCGCGTCGCACCCGCAGCCGCCGGGCCATCTCGATGAGCGCCTCGACCTGCGCGACCGCCTCGTCGTTGGTGAACGGCCGCGTCATGTAGGCGTCGGCGCCGACGTGGAGCGCCTGGATTCGTGTGTCGCGCTCGGCGTCACTCGTGACGAAGAGGAACGGTGTCGTCGCCACGGCGCTCGTCTCCGTACGGACGCGGCGGGCGACCCAGAAGCCGTCGATGTCGGGCAACGTCACGTTGCAGACGATGCAGTCCGGCATCCACTCGCAGACCTTCTCGAAGCCGCTCCGCGCGTCACCGCACAGAAATACGTCGTGGCCACGCTCCCGCAGGAACTTCGCGAGCACACTCGCGGCCCACGGGTCGTCTTCGATGATGAGGACGCGTCCGGGAAGCAACGAACATACGCTAGCACGCGGATAAACAAGCCAAAAATTAGCGGCGCCCGGGCCCTGCGTAGCGGCATACGCGCCCGCGGCCGACGCTGCTCGGACGGGCGCCTACGGGGGCAGCAGCTCGGCCCCGAAAACCTCGCAGAAATGGCCGGCCGCCGCCTTCGCCAGGGCCTCGAGAGCGGGCGGGGAGACTCCCAGGGCGGCCAGGGAGGTCACGCCGAGCTCGTGAATGCCGCAAGGGACGATATGCCGGAAGGCGCTCAGATCCGTCGTCGCGTTGAAGGCGAACCCGTGCATCGTGACCCAGCGGGAGAGCCGGACCCCGATGGCGCCGATCTTGGCGATGCGCGCCCCCGGGGCGTTCCCCCACTCGGCGGACCAGGGCGCGCGCGGGCGCTCGAGGTCGACCCACACGCCGAGAAGCTTCGGGTCGGTGGGCAACCCCGCGCCGATGCCGTGGTCGCGGGCAAGGCGCACCATCACCTCGCCGAGATCGCGCACGTACTTGCGGACGTCCTGGCGATCGGGTTTGAGATCGAGGATGGGGTACACCACGAGCTGCCCGGGGCCGTGGTAGGTGACGTCGCCGCCGCGACCGGTCTCGAAGTAGTCGAGCCCCTCGCTGCGTCGCTCGTGCGCGTCGGCGAGGACGTTGTGCGCGTCGGCGCCGCGGCCGAGTGTGATGACCGCGTCGTGCTCGAGCGCGAGCAGCGTGTCGCCGATCTCGCCGCGCAACCGCTTCTCGACGAGCTCTTCCTGCATCGCGTGGGCGTCCGCGTAGCGAACGCGGCCGAGCCACTCGAAGCGAACGTGCCGGACGCTCGCGACGGTGCGACCGCCGGACGCAGAGGGGGCGTCAGGAGCGGTAATTCGGCGCCTCCTCGGTGATGATGACGTCGTGCACGTGGCTCTCGCGGAGACCCTGCGACGTGATGCGTATGAACTTCGCCTTGCGACGCAGGTCGGCGACCGTCGTGCAGCCGGTGTAGCCCATTCCGGCGCGGAGGCCGCCGATGAGCTGGTAGACGATCGACCGGAGCGAGCCGCGGTACGGCACGCGCCCCTCGATCCCCTCGGGGACGAGCTTCTCGTCCGCAGTGCCCGACTGACCGTACCGGTCGCGGCTCCCCTTCTTCATCGCGCCGAGCGAGCCCATGCCTCGGTACACCTTGTAGGAGCGACCCTGGTAGAGGACCAGATCTCCCGGCGACTCGTCGGTCCCGGCGAACAGCGAGCCGACCATGACGCTGCTCGCGCCGGCGGCGATCGCCTTGGGGATGTCGCCCGAGTGCTTCACGCCGCCGTCGGCGATGATGGGGACGTCGTGGCGATCGGCGACGCGCGCGCAGTCGCTGACGGCGGTGATCTGGGGGACGCCGATGCCAGCGACCACGCGCGTCGTGCAGATGCTGCCCGGTCCGATGCCGACCTTCACCGCGTCGGCCCCGGCGTCGATGAGCGCCTCGGTCGCCTCGGCTGTCGCGACGTTGCCGGCGATGATCTGGACGCCCGGGTGCTCCTTCTTCGTCGCGCGCACCGCGTCGAGGACCCCCTTGGAGTGCCCGTGCGCCGTATCGACCACGAGGACGTCCACGCCCGCAGCCACGAGCGCGGCCGCGCGCTCGGCCCGATCGGGCGCGGGGCCGATCGCCGCTCCGACGCGCAGCCGGCCCTTGCTGTCCTTGATGGCGAGGGGGTTACGCGCGGCCTGCAGGATGTCCTTGATCGTGATGAGCCCGACGAGCTTGCCGTTCTCGACGACGAGGAGCTTCTCGATGCGGTGCTTGTGGAGCAGCTGCTTGGCGTGATCGACGTCGACGCCGGGGGGCACGGTGACGAGCTTCTTCGTCATGAGCACGCTCACCGGCTGGTCGAGGTTCTGCTCGAAGCGGATGTCCCTCGCCGTGAGGATGCCGACGGGGCTATCGCCTTCGACGACCGGCACGCCGGAGATGTCGTGCTCGCGCATGATGGCGAGCGCCTCGCGGAGCGACTGGTTGGGCCGCACCGTCACCGGCGCGAGGACCATGCCGCTCTCGGCGCGCTTCACGCGCTCGACCTCGCGCGCTTGCCCGAGGATGGGCAGGTTCTTGTGCAGGATCCCGATGCCCCCCTCGCGGGCCATCGTGATCGCGGTGCGCGCCTCCGTCACCGAATCCATCGCCGCCGACAAAAGCGGGATATGGAGCTCGATCCCCTTCGTCAGGCGCGTCTTCGTGTCGACGTCCTTGGGGAGAACCTCGCTGTACGAGGGGACGAGCAATACGTCGTCGAACGTCAACGCCTCGCGCAGGTGGTCTTCGATCATGGACCGGCTCCTTCGTTTGGCGCCGGAGCTTAGTCCGCCCCGGCCTCCCGCGCGAGCGGTCCCGCCAAAAAAAGCCTACTCCGGGATTCGGCTGCCCTTGGCCACCTCGGCCTCGCGGTACTTGTCGAGTCCGGCCACGAAGGTGTCGCTGACCTCGGGGTCGAACTGCGAGCCGGCGCAGCGCTCGATCTCGTTCACCGCGACCTCGTGCGGCAGCGCGCGGCGGTAAGCGCGATCGCTCGTCATGGCGTCGTAGGTGTCGGCGACGGCGATGATGCGCGCGATGAGGGGCACGTCGTTGCCCTTGAGGCCGAGGGGGTAGCCGCGGCCGTCCCAGCGCTCGTGGTGGAGGTGCACGCCGGGGATGAGCGGGTGCAGGAACTTGATCGGGTCCAGGATGTCGCGCCCGTAGCCGGGGTGCTTCTTGAAGACCTCGTATTCGTCCTGCGTGAGCTTGCCCGGTTTGTTCAGGTTCATCACGCAGCCGATCTTCCCGATGTCGTGCATGAGCGCGCTCTGGCGCACGATCTCGATCATGTCGGGCGGGAGGCCGAGGCGCACGGCGAGGTACATCGCGTACGTCGCCACGCGATCGGAGTGGCCGGCGGTGTAGCGGTCCATCTTGTCGATGGCCTTCGCGAGCCCTTGGATCGTCTGCTGGAACGTGGCGCGCAGGTCCTCGTAGAGGCGTGCGTTCTCGATGGCGGCGGCGGCGCGCGAGCCGACGATGGAGAGTAGCTTGCGCTGCCCTTCGTCGAACCGCTTGCTCTTCGAGAAGCTCGCGACCGCGATGAAGCCGAGCACGCGCTGCTTCATGCGCAGCGGCACCGCAAGGAGCGACGCGAGCGCAACGCCGGGCGGCTCCTTGAAGAAGCGCATCCCCTTGGTGCCGTGCTCGAGCAGCATCGAGTCGCCGGCGAAGTGCTCGAGGAACGCCGTGGGGTCGAGGCGCCCGTACTCCGTGTTCGCCGCTGCGGGCTTGGGCTGCAGCAGTCGCTGGCGCTCGAAGAAGCCGCCCTCGCCGTCGTCGAGCCACGTCGAGACGAGGTCGCCGTGGATCTCGTGGACGGCGGTGTCGCCGACGGTGGCGAGGACCTCGTCGAGCGACAGGCTCGCGGCGATCGCCTCGCTGACCTTGTACAGGCTCAAGGCTTCCTTGAGCCTGAGGTTCTCCGCCGACAGGCGCTGCTTCTCGAGGCCGCGCTGAACGACGTGGATGACCTCCTCCACCTTGAAGGGCTTCAGGATGTAGTCGTAGGCGCCGCGCTTCATGGCGTCGATCGCCGTCTCGACCGTGCCGAAGCCGGTCATGATTACGGTGAGGGCGTGCGGGGCGTGCGTCGCGATGGCCTCGAGCAGCTCGATGCCGCCCATCCGAGGCATCTTGAGGTCGCTGATGATGAGGTCGTAACGGGCGTGGTCGAGCTCGTTCAGGGCGGCGGCGCCGTCCTCCGCCGTGCGGACGAGGTACCCCTCCATACCGAGAAAATCGGCGAGGATGTCGCGGATGAACTTCTCGTCGTCGACGATCAGGACGCGCGGGCGTTCGTCGTGGGGGGTCGTCATCCCAGGGCCGAGACTCTACCAGGAAATGCGCGGTCTCGTGAGGATTGCGCGCGGGATTGCCGTGGCCTAGCGTCTTGCCCTGTCGTGGTCGAGCCCGTCCTCCGAACCTTCACGTACGCGGTCCTCGCGCTGCTCGCGGCGAGCGGGGCGGCGATGCTCGGGTACGATCCGCTGACGACCCGCTCCGCGCTCGGCCTGTCCGGCGTGTTCGCCCTCGCGACCAGCCTCGTCATGGGCGCGCTCTTCGCCGGCGCCACCATCGTGACGACGCGCGTGATGCTCCGCACCCAGCCTTGGGCGCGCGCCCTTCACGCCGACTTGCGCCCCGCCGTGCGACACGCTTCGGGCCGCGGGATCGTCGGGATGGCCCTCGCGAGCGGCATCGCCGAGGAGCTCGTCTTCCGTGGGCTGCTCGTGCCGATGGTGGGCATCGTCGTCTCGAGCGTCGCGTTCGGGCTGCTCCACCAGGTACGCGGTCAGGCTCGATGGGCGTGGGCGGTGTGGGCGGGCATCACGGGCCTCTTCCTCGCGAGCATCTTCGTGCTGACCGGAAGCATCGCCGGCCCCATCGCGGCGCACGTCGCCATCAACCTCGTCAACCTCCGCCACCTGCGCGACACCGATCTCGGCGGCGCACCCGAGAGCGCGCGCGCGCGGCTCGGCGGGGTCTTCACCGCGCGAGGCGGAACTGCACGACCCACGGCATCCGCACGCGCACACGCTTCCCCGTCCGTTCGGCGGGTGTAAAGCGGTACTTGCGGACGGCGGCGACGGCCGCTTCGTCGAACCCGTGCTCCGCGCGGCGCGTGACGCGTGCCGTCTCGACCGCGCCGTCCGCGCCGACGACGAGCTCGAGGCCCACGTCCGCCTCCAGATCCTCGGCGCCGAACGGATAGGCCAACGGGGCGCGCTCGACGAGGCGCGCGCGAAGCGAGACGCCCGACTCCGGCACGATCGCGCGCGCGTCGTCGTCGCCTCCGCCGGCAGCAACGCCCGTCGAGCCCGCGATGCCGGTCGCCGAGACCGCCCCACCGGGCGAACTGCCGGCACCACCGAACGTCATCGCGAAGCGAGCCGGAGCCGCCACGGGCGCCGCCACCACCACCGGGGCCTCGGCGGGCGCGCTCGCCTGCTCCGGCGCGTCGTGGTCGTGCGTGAGCGACGGATCGTGCGGGTGATCGTCGTGATCGGGCGCGACCGGGTACGGGTGCGAGTGCGTCGGAAGGCTCGGCGCCGTCGCGGCGACGTTGCGAGCTGCGGGCGCCGGCGCCTCGTCCTCGTCGCGCTCGGCGGGCACGGTCGCTGCGACGTCCACGTCGATCGTGAGCATCGTCTCGCCGGGCGGCGCCGCCGCTGCGTGCCCGGAGCCCGTCCCCACCGCCGCGAACACCGCGGCGTGGGCAACAGCCGACGCCGCGAAGGCCACAGCGCGGCCGCTCAGGTTGAAGGCGAGGGTGATCTGCACGACGTCCCCTAATCTACGCGGGAAGTCGGCGGCCGGATCGTGCCACCTTCGATTCGCCAACGAGCTGAATTTGTCTGCAATTCTTGGAAGATACGAACGCGACTTCAGGACTCGTCGTCCTTGGCATCCCACGAGACGCCGTAGAGGCCGCGCTTCTTCAAGAGATCGCGGAGGTGATGGCGAGCGACGTTGGCTTCGCGCGCGGCGCGGGAGAGGTTGCCGGCGCATCGCTTCATGAGCGCCGCCAGATAGACCGACTCGAAGCGCTCGATCGCCTTGTCCTTGGCGGGCGCGAACTCGCCGGACAAGTCGAGCACGGTGCGCTCTTCGCGCGCGCCCCGGAAGCCGTCACCTTCGCCGGCGACGTCGGCGCGCTTGATCACGTCGTCCGTGGCCATCGCCGCGGCGCGGACGAGCACGTTGCTGAGCTCGCGGACGTTGCCGGGCCACGACTGCGTCTGCAGGTGCGCGAGCGCGCTCGCCTCGATGAGGACGCTCCGCTCGCCGGCGATGCAGGACAGGAGCTTCCGGCAGAGCACCGGGATGTCCTCGAGCCGATCGCGCAGGGGCGGCAGCTGGACGCGCGTCTGCGCGAGGCGGAAGAAGAGGTCCTCGCGGAAGCGGCCGGCGTCGATCTCGTGCCGCAGGTCGCGGTGCGTCGCCGCGAGGATGCGCACGTCCACCTTGGAGACCGAGTGACCGCCGACGCGCGTGATCTCGTGCCGCTCGAGGACCTTCAGGAACTTCGCCTGCAGCGCCGCCGGGAGCTCGCCGATCTCGTCGATGAACACGGTGCCGCCATCCGCCGCCTCGAAATAGCCGACGCCCGGCTCATCCGCGCCGGGGAACGTCCCCTTCTCGTGACCGAAGAGGAGCGACTCGGCGAGCGACTCGGGCAAGCTCGTCGCGTCGATCACGACGAACGGCCTGTCCGCGCGGGCGGAGCGGCTGTGGATGGCGCGGGCGACCTCCTCCTTGCCGGTGCCCGTCTCCCCCTGGATGAGGACCGCGAGGTTCTTCGTTGCGATGCGCTCCAGGGTGGCGAAGAGCTCGCGCATCGCCTGCGACTGGGCGACGAGCTCGCCAAAGGATTCGCTCTCGCTGCGGGCGGCGGGCCGGGCGCCGTCGTCGGTGTCGACGCGCAGGACGGTGTCCCCGACGGTGAGCTCGGCGCCCGCGGCAAGCTCGATTTCGGTCACCCTGTGCGCGCCGAGCCACGTACCGTTGGTGCTGCCGGCGTCGCGGACGTGGATGCGCCCGCCCACGCGCGAGAGCTCGAGGTGGACGCCGGAGACCCGCGGGTCGGCGAGCACCAAGTCGTTGGTCGCGTGCCGCCCTGCCGTCGCCAGCGCGCGGGCCATCGCGAGCGAGCGACCCGCGCCCGGCCCGGACACCGCAGTAAGGCGGGGAACCCCTTCCCCCTCGGTGAGAGCGACCTTCGCGTTGACCTCGGTTTCTCCACGGACCGGCGTGCTCGACATGCTTCCTCTACTTACCTGGCCTTGGCGACGGCGGCTGCAGCCTCGTCGACGACGCGCATCAGCTCGGTCTGGAGGACCCGCAGCGCGCTGAGCGAGCCCTCCAGCGCGCCGGCCGCTTCGACGAGCGCGTGGTCATGCTCTTCGTTCTTCTTCTCGAGCTGACGGGCGAGGGCCTCGATCTGGAAATCGAGGTCGCCCACGACGGCGCGCGCGTGCGCCTCCTCTTCCCGCATGGCTGCGTCGCGCAGGGCGTCGAGGTGAGCCAGCTCGCGCGAGCGGTCGTGGACGAGGACGTCGATCGCGCGGCCGAGGTTGGCGCGGAACTCGCGCGCATGCGACTCGAGCAGATCCACCTTGGCCTGCTGGTCGCCAGAGGTGCGCGACGCGCGCTCGAGGCGCGTCACGACCTCCGCGGCGCGCTCGACGAGGACGGCAGCGCGGTCGGCGTTCTCGGTGTGCCCCTTCTTGCGGGCGCGCTCGATCGACGCGTTCAGGTCCACCAGCGCGGCATGCCAGCGCGACGACATCTCGCGCGTCACGGCCGGGGCGTCCACCGGCGCAACCCCGTCGTCTTCTTCGCGCGCCCCCCGCTCCTTCTCGAAGACGGTCGCCGCTTCGTCGCGGCCGACCCCCTGCGGCGGCGGCGGTGCGCTCGCGCCACCGGCGTGCCGGAGCGCCTCGGTCAGGGCGTCGCACACGACGAACGCGTCGCGCGGACGGTCGGCCGGCACGCGCGCGAGCATGCGCAGCACCAGCGATTCGATCTCGGGCGGCAGCCCGGAGACACGCTGGCTCGGCGGAATCGGCGCCTTGGTGAGCGGCAAGAACAGCAAGTCTGCCTGACCCCGCGCGTCGAACGGCAGCTTGCCGGTGAGCGCTTCGTAGAAGACGACACCGAGCGAGTAGATGTCACTCTGCGGTGTGATTGTTCCCGACTCCACGTACTCGGGGGCGATGTACCCGGGCGTGCCGAAGAGCTGCTCGTTGAACGTCAGCGCGGGCGCGCCTTCGAGCTTCGCGATGCCGAAGTCGGTGAGCTTCACCTCGTCCGCCTCCGAATCTCCGAGGAGGAGGATGTTCTCGGGTTTGAGGTCGCGGTGGATGACGCCGGCCTGGTGGGCGCGCGACAGCGCAAAGGCGACCTGCAGCGCGATGCGCGCCGCGCGCGGCCACGCCAGCGCGCCTTGCGCGAGGTGGGAGAGGAGCGTCTCGCCCTGCACGTACTCCATGACGAGGTAGGTGATCCCGTCGCTCTCGCCGTAGTCGGTGATCTCGACGATGTTCTCGTGGTTGATCCGATTGACCGCGCGCGCCTCGCGGAGGAAGCGCTCGCGGTGCGCGGGGTTCAAGCTCAGCTCCGGCCGGAGGATCTTGATCGCGCTGAGCCGTTCGATGATCACGTGGCGCGCGAGGTACACGCTCGACATACCGCCGCTGCCGAGACGCTTGATGAGGCGGTAGCGCGCCGCGATCGTCCGGCCGAGGTAGGGATCGGTGCTCTTCTTGAGCTCGTCGCCGCACGTCGGGCAGAAGGACGCCGTGTCGGCGAACCCTTCGGAGCAACGCGGGCAGATCTTCACTCGGCCAAGCGTACCCCGTTCCGCACGCGCGGATCTGCGGCCTCTTTCGGATTTGGTGGGCCACCCGATTATGAGATGCTCGCGCGCCCGCCAGGAGCCCCCATGACCTCGACCGACCCGACACGCCCGGACGGATCCCTCCACACGGCGGGCGGCTATGGGCCCCCCGGCGGTGGCGACTACGGCGCGCCGCCGGGCGGCCCCTTCGCCGGCCCTCCTCCCGGCGGGGGCGGCTTCGGCGCGCCTCCCGGCGGCGGCTTCGGTCCCCCACCCGGGGGTTACGGCTTTGGTCCGCCCGGCGGCGGCTTCCCTCCTCCCGGCGGCCCCATGATGCCGGGCGCCGGCGGGGACGTGAACACGACCCTGCCTCTCGTCCTCAGCATCGTCTCGATCTTTTGCTGCGGTTTCGGGACGATCCTCGGCATCGTTGGCGTCGTCTTCGCGCTTCAGGCGAGCAACGCGAAGAAGACCGGCGATCTCGAGACGGCGCGGGCGAAGGCGAAGACGTCGCTCATCGTGGCGATCGTCTCGATGGCGCTCGGCGCGATCATCGACGGCGCCTACGGGATCACCGCGCTCCTGGGCTGAGCGTGCTCAGGGGCGAGCGGCTGAGCGCGCCTCACATCGCGCACGTCATCGGCTGACGGAGCTCGACGCCGGGAACGATCGCGACACGCGCGGCCTCCGGCGTCCCGGTGAAGCGCATGATGAGCCAGGTCTCGATCTGCGCGTCGATGGGGGCCGGCGCGGCCTTCGGGGCGCGCTCGCGGCGGTCCCCACGCATCGTCACCTTGACGTCGCTGTCGGCGACGCGGGCTTCGAGCGCCTCGAGGCACACGCGCGTCGCGCTCCAGCGCACGCGCGCGAACATGGGTGCATCGTCTTCGCCCCGTGCGTCGCCCGCCACCTTCACCCACGGGCGCAGCACCGCCAGCGTCGCGCGGTAGCCCCCCGCCTCCGCTCGGCACTCGGGCGCGTCAGCGGTCTTGAGCGTCGACCACGGGGCGAGCGCGAGGGGCGGCGCGCCCGGCACCACGAGCACGGCGGGGTCGAGCGCGCTCGGCGGATCGGCGCCGCTCGGCGTGCGGAGCGTTGCGATCTCCCCCTTCGGCCCGATAGCGACGGCGTCGGCGTTCGCTGGATACAGGCCGGCGCGCGGCGGCGCGGGTACATCGAACAGATCGGAGACGCCACCGGCGCCGACCTTGAAGACGACGCCCTTGCCCGAGGGTTCGACCTCGAGGACGGCGAGCTCGTCGGGGCCGGTCTGCGCCGCCGACAGTAGGATGGCGTCGTCGGAGGAGCGCACGCGGAGCGCGACGCGACCGCGCGGGTTCGCGGCGGCGCGAAGCACGCTGAGCAGGCCGAGCGGGCTGGACGCGAGGAGCTCGCCCGGTCCGGCGGGATCGAGCGGCGTGACCAGGCTGACCGACGCGAGCGCGGTGGTGTCCTCGCGGAGCGCGTCGGCGACCCGCAGACCGGAGGCGCGTGCCGCCGCCACGGCGTCGGTCGTCCCGATCTGCGTCTGCCGGACAGGCGCCTTGGGATCGAACGGCAAGACGAACGCGATCGAGCGGCGGAGCGCCATCGGATCCTTGTTCGGCGCGAGGGCGACGAAGCGATCCTCGCCGGCGGCCTCGGTCTGCGGCCCATGCACGACGAGGCGCGGGGCTGCGTAGTCGGTGTCGCGCGCGTCGGTGCCACCGTGCGGCGGGACGAGAGCGAGGCGTGCGACCGCGATCCGTACGGTCTCCAGCGTCCCGTTGTCGGCGCTGGTCGAGAGGGTGGCGGCGCCGAGCCCGAGATCGTCCGGGCTCCCGTCGGAGCGCGCGATGCTCGTGACCCTGGTATCACCGGCGCGGCGGCACATGATCCCCGGCAGGCTCGGGCGCGGGAGCCGCGCCGGTGGAGAGGCCACGGCGGCCGGCGGCGCGCCCGCGGGCGGCACCTCGGGCCAGCCGACGCGGTACCACGTGCCGAGATCGCACCCGACGGCGGAGCAGAGGCGCGGCTCGGGAACTCCTCGCCCTGTCTGCGACGTCGGCGGCGGGGCGACCTCCCCCCAGCTCGCCCCGCGGTCGACCGTCTGCCACACGCGCCCCTCGCGCGTGCGCGCGAAGGCGAAGCGACCCGACGTCACCGCGCGGTCGAACACGAACGGCGACACGGTGACGAATCCTTCGGGTGACACGTCGATCGCGGCGCCCGCCTCCGTCCAGCCGCGGAGACCGCCGTTCGCCGAAACGCTCCACGTCCGATCCAGCACGCGCGTAGCGTGCGAAGGCTTCCGTCCGTCGGTGAGCGCGGCGCGCGCGGGTGCGGGCATCGCATCGGTGCGCCAGGGTCGCATCTCGCCGGTGCGCGCGTCGAGGAGCGCCGGCTGGGCTCCGGCCACGAAGCCGAGAGCGCTGCCGTCCGCGCGAGGCACCCAACGCACGACGTCGATGCCGGCGCCGGCGTCGGCGATCGTCCCTTCGAGATCGAACTCCTGCCATGTGCCACCCGACGCCCGTACGCAAACGACCTGGCGCGACGCCTTGGGCCGCGCACACGGCCCGCCGAACGCGAGCGCGCCGTCGTCGCCCGCGAAGAGCTGCCCTGCCGCCGCGAACGTCTGCTCGATCGTGAGCGCCTTGTCCCCGAAGGCACGCGAAGCGACGAACGCCCCCGGCACGCTGGGCCGCGTGCACGCGACGAGCACCTCGCCTTCGGAGCGCAGCGCCTCGCACGTGGCGTCGGGCGGGAGGCGGCCGGGCGTGACGCCGACGATCTCGCCGCTCGACACGTCGACGCGGACGGCGTCGCCGTCGCTCACCACCAGCGCGGTCCGCTCGTCGAGGGGCGTGCCGAGCCGGATCGCCCGCCGGATCGGGGGCTCCTCGGCGTGCCACCGCGGATCGCGCGGGCGAAGCTCGACCGGCTTCGGCGTCGGCGCGCGATCGAATGCGCTCACCCGATCGGCGTCGACGCGAAGCGCCGCGCCGGTCGCCTCGACGATCCAAACCGCGTCCTCGAGGACCGCGACCCGCTCGGGGCGACCGCGGAGCTGCGCCGTCACGTCGGTCCATTTCTCGCCGAGATCGGTGGACACGAGAACCGCGCCTGCATCGGTGAGCGCAGCCGCGCGCCCCTCGACGGCCGCGACGTCGGCGAGCCCCGCTGGCAGCACCGCGACGCGCTTGCCGCTGGGCAGCTCGAGGGCCCAGCGTTCGCCGCTCGACGCCCGCACGAGCGCGAACTTCGGCCCGAACGAGACGCGCTCGATCGACGACGGCAGCGTCACCAGCGGCCTCAGCGCGCCATCGAACGTGTCGGCGAGGTACAGCGCCGTCGCGCTGCGGAAGAGGAACCCTCCGCCGAGCCAGCGCGGCACGCGCTCAGCGGCGACCAGCGTGGGCTCGGCCACCTCGCGCGCGCTTCGCGTGCCGCCGCCCGTCGACACCACCCGCAGCCCGTCGTGGATGACGCCGAGCACGTCGGCGCGATCCAGCGGAACCGCGACGAACGCGCGGCTGGCGATGTCGCCGAGGACGTAGCTCGGCGGTGTGGGCGGCAGCTCGGGGGTCGACGCGCCTGAGTCGCCAGCGCGATTGGGCGCCACCGCGGTCGCGCGCGGCTCAGTCGCCCCGCACGCTTGCGCGGCCGCGGCGAGCGCGCCGAACGCAGCCAGGACCATCGCGGCACGAAACGCGTTCATCGCCCCGATCCTATCGCGTCGCGGCGGCGCGCGAACAAGGATGGTGCGGAGCTAGGGCACCGGCGCGAAGGCCGAATACAGACCCGCGGCGTTCGTTCCGGCGCTGTCGCAGTAGTGACCGTCGAGCGGCCGCGCCGTGTCTCGGTACTCACATACCGAACGGGGGAACGCGCGCGAGCTCCATGTCGGAAACTTCATCACGTCTCCCGTCGGCAGAGTGACGCCGACGTCCACGGGGTAGGCCACGTCGACCTGGTGCCCCTTCCAGGTGACGAAGTCGGGGTGCACCTTGAGCTTGACCTTCTCGTCGAACCCCTGAGCGCCCCCTTCGCTGGTGTCGTGCGGCTTCGTCATGTCGACGCCGAGGAGCTGCGCCAGCTCGACGACGTGCTCGCCCTGCATGCGGTTGCAGCCGTGCGAGACCTGCCCGCGCCGCAGCCGCCAGCTGGTGCCGTCGTCGGTGATGGGCCCGTGGAAGGCGACGCGCCCCCTGAACTGCAGGTACCAGATGAAGGGGAAGCCGCCGAAGTGGTCGGCCTGCGTGAAGTGAGGCAGCACGTGGACGTCGGCCAGATCCGCCTGGGGCCGGAAGGTGATGCCGGTCGCGATCGGATACACGACCGCGATGCGCGTGCGCGAGGCTCCGGCGATCGTGACCGCTTCTGTGTCGGCATAGAACGGCACGCGTCCCTCGAAGTCGGCGGGGAGGATGCCGGTGATGAGCAGCGTGTGGGCCTTCTGTGAGACGGCCAGCGCGATGGGCTCGGCACTCTTGTCGAGCGCAGGCAGCGGACCGTCGTAGATCCATTTCGCGATCTTGTTCTGCGAAGAGAGCGCGTCCTCCTCATCGGGCGCGTCCGCCACCAGGCCGGCCCCGGAGCACGCGGTGACGGGAACGAGCACGAGGAGCGGCAAGAGCAGAGCGAGACGCTGGGAGCGGATCATTCTTTGGGCATTCCTTTTCGACGCCGGCGCCCGGACCGAAAAAGCACACATCATGCCACCTCTTCCTCCACGAAATGACGCCAAAAACCGGCATTCGGTGCGCCGAGCCGGATCCCGCCGTGGGGGCAGCGGGAGGCGCGCGATCCAGCCCATCACTCCGCGGGCAGACCCAGAACGGTGAGGTAGCCCCCGCGGACGTCGCGGGTAATCTGCGCGTAGCGCGCGAGCAGCATCGACGTCGCCGAGCCGCGCGGCCCGTCGCGCATCCCCATGCGGCGCGCGAAGAGGGCGAGACCGGGCGCGCCCTCCTCGATGAAGTGGGAGCTCGTCCCGTGCAGCACGCGCAGCCGCTGCTCCATGCGCCGCAGCGTTCGGTAGCCCTCGCGCAGCGCCGAGGCGAGACCGGCCTCGAGGTAGCCGCATGCCTCGAGCGCATCGAGCGCCGCCTCGGTGTCCGGGGTCCGCACACGCGTGTCCTTGCCGTACTTCATCTGCAGCCACTGCGTCGCGAACTCCACGTCGACGAGCCCCCCTCTGCCGAGCTTCAAGTCGTAGCGCGCGCGGCCAACGACGTGGCGCTCGCCGGCCAGCTCGCGCTCCATGCGCATCCGCAGGTGATGGATCTTTTCGGGTGGAGGCGCGCCGCGCTCGTACGCCGCCTCCGTCGCGACCTTCATCACCGCGGCGCCCAGCACCGGATCGCCGCCGCACACGCGCGCCTTGAGCAGAGCCTGGCGCTCCCAGTCCTCCGCGGTCGTCTCGTGGTAGCGCGCGAACGCGTCGCGGGAGGCGACGAGCAGGCCGTGGTTGCCGCTCGGGCGCAGACGCGTGTCGAGCTCGTAGCCGGGGCCGTCGCCGTGCGGCGTCGAGAGCAGCCGGATCACCCGCTGCGCGGTGCGTACGTAGCGGGCCTCGAGATCGTCGTCGGGTGTGCCTTCATAGACGAAGAAGACGTCGAGGTCGGAGCCGTACCCTATCTCGCGACCGCCGAGCTTGCCCATCGCGACGACGACCAGCCCGGTCTCGGCGAGGCCTCGCTCCTTCATCGCGAAACGCACGGCGTGCTCCACGGTCGCGTCCGCCAGCGCCGAGAGCGCCATCGTCGCCGCGCGGGTACCGATCTCGCCGGCGAGATCGGCGAGGCCGACCTCCATGGTGACGCGCCCCTTCGCGCGCCGGAGCGCGCCAACGACATCGTCGACGTCGTGGTCGGGCGGGAGCTGCTGCACCTCCTCGTCGACCGCGCGCCTGGCCGAGGCCGGATCCGGCGCGCCGCGCCCGAAGAGGAGCTGATCGAAGAGCTCGGGGCGCGAGACGAGCGCTTCGCCGACGAACGCGCTCGCGCCGAGCACCGTGCAGAGGCGCCGCGCTGCGTGGTGGTCCTCGGAGAGCGCGCGCACGTAGACGCTGGGTGTGGGGAGGCGGGCGAAGAACGTCGAGAGGAGGCGGGCGGCCTGCTCGGGATCCGCCGCGTCGCCGATGCCCTCGAGCAAGATCTTCGGCAAGTCTGCGTGCGCGTCGCGGGAGCTCGCGCCCAGAGGAAAATCGGGTCGCCGTGCGAGCGCGAGGACGTGACGCGCGAGATCGGGCGACGCCACGAGGCCGGTCCCGCCGGGGAGCAGCGCGCGCACCTGCGGTTCGTCGCGCGCGTCGAGCGCGGCCCAGAAGCGATCCATGTCCGGGGCAGCCGGCGGCGCGTCGCGGGCCGGGCCCAGCAGCGACGCGAAGCGCCTCGCCACCCGCTTGCGGGTCTTGTCGATCTCGCGCTCGAGCTCCGCGCCGCCCGCCCAGCCTAGCGAGCGCGCGACGCGATCGACGAGCGGCGCGTCCGGCATCTGGTGCGTCTGAAGCCCGGTCGCGAACTGCACACGGTGCTCGAGCCGCCGCAGCACCAGGTACGCGTCGCCGACCTCGCGGCTCTCCTTGTCGGTGACGAAGCCGCGCGCCTGCAAGCGCCGCAGCGCATCCAGCGTGTTCGTGCTGCGAAGCTCCTTCTCGCGCCCTCCCCAGATGAGCTGGAGCGACTGCACGAAGAACTCCGTCTCGCGGATCCCGCCGGGGCCGAGCTTCAGATCGCGATCGGGATCGTGATCCATCTCGGCGCGCGCGCGGACCACCAGCGACATCATCTCGTCGGCGATCTGCGGGTTGACGTTGCGCCGCCAGACGAACGGCCCCAGCGCGGCGAGCAGGCGCTTGCCGAACGGGAGGTCCCCCGCGATAGGCCGCGCGCGCACCAGCGCGGCGCGCTCCCACGTACGCCCCCACGTCTCGTAGTAGCGCTCGGCGGCGGCGAGGGCGTTGACCAGCGGCCCACGTGTACCTTCGGGGCGCAGCCGCAGATCGACGCGCCACACGATGCCGTCTTCGGTCGCATCGTCGAGCGCCGCCGTCATCCGCTGCGCGACGCGGGCGAAATGCTCGTGGAGGCTCTGCTCGGTCGGCACGCCGTCCTTCACGACCTGCCCTTCGTCGGTCTCGTAGAAGAGGAGCAGATCGATGTCGCTCCCTGCGTTCAGCTCTCGACCTCCGAGCTTCCCCATGCCGATCACGACGAACGGGCACCGCTTTCCGCCGGCGGCCGTGGGCACCCCCCAGCGCGCCGCCGCCCACCCGAGCACGTGGGCGAGCGCGAGCTCGACGCACACGTCGGCCAGATCGGACAGCTCGCGGCTCGTCGTGTCGACGTCGCTCCCCGCGAGGGGCAACACCTCGCGCGCGGCGATGCGCAGCTTTTCGCGCGACGCGAACCGCCGCAGGTTCTTGCGGACGCCCGCCTCGTCGGACAGATCCCCGAGCATCGCGAGCGCCATTCGGCGGTACGCCTTGGCGTCGCGTGACGTGCGCGTGCCACCGCGGGCGATGGCGACGATGTCCTCCGGCCGCGCATCGACCTCGCGCGCGAGCGCCGGGTAGGCGGCCGCCACCAGACCCGCGAGCTCCACAGCGTCCTCGCTCGCTGTCAGCCCTCGCTCCTTCGCCCGCTCCTGGAAGGTGCGCCGCGCGAGTTCGGCGTCGGTGCGCGCGATGCCGTCGGCCAGCGCACGCACCTCCTTCATATGCTCGGACCCCAGAGGCGGAACGTGAAGAGCACCACCCAGTCGAACATCGCGTGCGCGAGGATACCCGGCACCAGCCTGCCGCCGAACCGCCGCGCCATCGCCCCCCACACCAGCCCGGCGCCGAGCGCCGCCAGGACGAGGACCGGGTTCATGCCCGCCTCCGGATCGCGGAGGGCGTAGATCGTCGGCGCGTGCGCGAGCGCGTACGCGACGGCGGCCGCGACCCACGCCCAGCGCGCGCCAACGACGTCCGCGAAGAGGCGCGTCACGAGCCCGCGCCACACGATCTCCTCGGCCGCAGAGGCGACGAGGATGCCGACCGCGTAGAGCGCCATCCCTTCCCGCAGCGTCTTCGGGTCGCCGAGCTGCAGGTAGAGGCGCGCCAGCCAGCTCTCGCGCGGCGTGCCCGCGTACATGCGGGAGACGGCGTACGCGGCGCCGAACAGGATCGCCGCCCCCACCACGCCGCGCGTGAAGTCCCCCCACACGGGCCGCAGCCAATCGGCGACGCCTCCCTCGTTCATCGTGCGCGCCAGAATCGCCGCGCCGACCGCGAGCGCGAGGGTCGGGACGGTCGCAAGCAGCCAGAAAGACGCCCCCCCGGCGCGCTCCAGCTGGAACGCGAAATGGGTGGATACCGCAATCGCGGCGGTGATCAGCACGATCCCGAGGACGCTGCGCATGGAGCGTGCCACAGGTACCACTAGACTCGCCCTCCGGGGATACCTACGTTGCTCGGCATCCGAATGGGGTCCCCCTACCGCGACGAGACCGAGTCGCTCCGTGCCGAGGTGGCGCGCTTGCAGAAAGAGCTCGCCCGGCGTCGCGTGACGCACGGCGGGATCGCGCTGCTGCTCGTCGCCACGGATTTCGGCGCCATCCTGGCGCTGCGCCCGTGGCTCAACGGCGGAAGCGACGCGCAGTTCTGGGGGAGCATCGCGGTGGTGGTGGGGATCGGCATCGCCGCAGTCGCGAGCGCCCGCGGGTTCCGTAAGAAGGAGTGAGCTGACATGGCCAAGTACGGTGGGTTGGACTCGGAGTCGGTGGGACGCACCGCGAGGCGCTTCGCGCTCGTCGTGGGGGTCCTCGTCGTCCTGTGGTTCACGGGGTGCTCGACGATGACGCGCGTGGACGCGGGCCACGTCGGCATCCGCGTACGGCTCGCCGGCAGCGAGCGCGGCGTCGCGGACATGCCAGTCGTGACGGGGTGGGTCTGGTACAACCCGATCACCGAGCAGATCATCGTCTTCCCGACGAGCGTGCAGAACGTCGTCTGGAGCGTGAGCCCGCACGAGGGGCGCGCCGTCGACGAGTCGCTCACGTTCTCGTCGACGGAGGGCGTCAACATCAACGCCGACGTCGGTCTGTCGTTCCACATCGAACCGATGATGGCGCCGAAGCTCTACGGCCGCTTCCGCCAGAACAACATGCTGGAGCTCGCCGACAAGTACATGCGCAACGTCGTGCGCGAGGCGTTCAACGAGGTCACCTCGAAGATGCCCGTGCAAGAGATCTACGGCGCCGGAAAATCGAAGATGCTCGCCGACGTCACGCAGAAGGTCCGCGACCAGCTCGGCAAGGACGGCGTCGTCATCGATCAGCTGACGATCAACGGCACGCTGCGCCTGCCGCAGAACGTCGCCGACGCCATCAACCGCGCGATGGAAGCGACGCAGAACGCCATCCAGAGCGAGAACCGAGTGCGGCAGGTTCGCGCCGAGGCCGACCAGGCCATCACGCAGGCGCACGGCGCCGCCGAAGCCACGCGGCAGAAGGCGCAAGGCGAGGCCGACGCGCTCCTCATCCGCGCGCGCGCCGAGGCGAAGGCGAACGAGATCATCCGGCTCTCGATGAGCCCGACGGTCCTGCAATACCGGGCGCTCGAGCACTGGGACGGCAAGCTGCCGACGTTCAACGGTTCGGGCCAGATCCCGATGCTGACGATCGACGCGCAGAAGCTCGCCACCGGAATGGACGACGCGACGCGCGAGAAGAAGCTGAAGGAGCTCCTCGCGGACGACAACGCCCCGGGTGCTGCCGCGCCGGCGCCGATGACGCCGCAGCCGACTGCGCCGCCCGCGCAGCCGCCCCCGGCCCCGCCCGCACCGAAGAAGTAGCCGGCGCGAATTCGTACTTTCCTCGAAAGGGCGCCCGAAGCACGCCTCGCCGGCGGGGTTTGACCGCAGCGGCGAGGCGAGTTATAGAACCTCGCGCAGTCGGGTGGGGCCTCGTTCAAGGGAATGAGGGACGCCCGGATGCACGGGAACATCGCTGAAACCGGCAAGGGGTGCCGTGCACCTCGCCCTAGTTTGCAGCCAGGCACATGGGCCTGGGCAGGGGTTTTGCCCGGCGATGTCAGAAACAGAACGGAAAACGACACATGACGTTCACGGAAGCTGCCGCGGAAGTCCTCCGCCTGGCTGGCAAGCCGCTCCACTACAAGGAGATCACCGAGCTTGCGATTGAAAAGAACCTCCTCTCCCACGTGGGCAAGAGCCCCGAGGTAACGATGGGCGCGCGCCTCGCCGCGGCCCTGAAGAAAGAGGACAAGACCAACCCCATCGTCCGCGTGAAGCCGGGCGTCTTCGCGCTCCGTGAGTGGAGCGAGAGCGGCGCCAAGAAGGGCAAGCGCGGCAAGGCCGAAGAGGCCGAGGTCGCCGAGGACAACGACGAGGGGACGGACGGCATCAACGCGCTCGAGGTCGAGGCCGCGACCAAGATCCAGGAGGCGTCGCGCGACGACGACGACAGCCCGATCATCGTCTCCAGGGAGGACACCCTCCGCGCGGATCTCGCGGCGAGCGGCGCCGATCTCTTCGACGACGAAGACGACGACGACCAGCCCATCTTCGCGGAGCCGCGCGGCGGTGCAGCGGGCACCAGCGCCACGGGCGCCGCGGGTGCGGCTGCCGGCGGGCCCGGCAGCGGGCCTATCTCGGAAGGCGAAGGCGGACGCCGTCGCCGCCGCCGTCGTCGCCGCGGGCGCGGGGGTGGAGCGAGCCCGGCGGGCCCCGGCCCGGTCGTCGAGTATTCGGCGGCGCCCATCCAGCCCAGCGCGATCATCTCGGTCGAAGGCGACTCGCAGATCGACGTGACGCGCGACCCGCTGTCGCCGTCGCGTCCGGTCGTGCGCGATCGCAGCCAGATCATGGGCGGCGCCCCCGTCGCGGCGACGGTCGACGTGCCGCTCGGCGACGGCGACGAGCTCGCAGGCAAGGAGCTCGCGGACGCCGTGGCCATCGTGCTCGGCGCCTTCGATCGCAACGCCGGCCCGGTCGGCGTGCGAAACCTCGTCGACGCGCTCATGCGCAAGGGCCGCCTCGCGGGCGACCCGGCCGGCGCGGCGACGCAGCTCTCCGCGTCGGTGCGCGCGGACAACCTCCGCCGCTCGGCGAACGGGCAGCGTCCGCGCTTCCGCTTCGGCAACGGGCAGCGCATCGCGCTCACGGACTGGGGCCTCGGCCCCGACCTGGCGCGCCTCGAACTCGACGTCATGGCCGCCATCGAGCGCTACCGCGAGACCGCGCGGCGCACGATGTTGCGGCGGCTCCAAGAGCTGCCGGGGCACGCGTTCATGGAGCTCGCGCTCTTCGCGCTCGAGCGCGCCGGTATGGTCAACGTCCGCGCCGTTCGCCGCGCGGGCTCGCCGGGCGGCGAGGCCCACTTCGCCGCCATCCACAAGACCGGCGCCGACGAGATCCGCACCGCGATCATTCTGCGCAAGGACGGCCGCGAGATCGGCCGCGAACGCGTGACCGATCTGCGCGGCGCGCTTCACCACTATGGCCCGGCCTCGTCGGGCTGGCTCATCACGACCGGTCAGGTCCTGTCGGGCGCCCGCGAAGAAGCGGCCGCTCCCAACGCGCCGCCGATCGCGCTCTACGACGGCGTGTCCTTCGCGCGCTTGCTCGAGGACAACGACGTCGGCGTCATCAAGACGCGGTTCCCGATCGCCATCCCCGATCTGGAGCTCTTCGAGAACCTCCGGGGAGGCTGACGTGGAAGTGCTGGTAGCGATCGCCGTTGCGACGGTGATCGCGATCGGCCTCTTGTGGTTCGCCGCGCGGGGCGCCATCACGGTGGCGATCTGCGAGGTGAAAGAAGGCAAGCTCGAGCTCACGCACGGCGATCTCTCGCCGCGCGTGCTCTCGGACTTGAAGGACGTCGTGAAGCGCCCGAAGGTCGGTCAGGGCACCGTCCGCGTGCTCCGTCACAGGGAGCACGCGAGCGTCGAGGCGCGCGGCGACTTCAGCGAGGCGCAGCTCCAGCAGCTGCGCAACGTCGTGGGCACCGTCCCGCTCGCGAAGCTGACGCACAAGCGCTGAATCACGCGAGACGCGAGAACCGCCGGTTCGAGTCGGGGAAGTCGACGCCGAGCGCGACCGCGGACAGCAGCCCACCACCGACCACGACGAGGAGCGGCACGTGCGCCAGCGAAGGCGTCGGACAAGGCGCCCCTCGGCCCAGCGCGCTCACGAGCACGCCGGCCACGACCTGGACGATGCTCGCCCACTGGTAGAGACGCAGCTTCGCGAGCACCCTCGTCTGCGGCTCACCGCGCAGCGACTCCTCGACGAACCGGCCCAGACCGCCGAGGATCAGGTAGAGGCCGCCCACGACGTGCGCGGGGGCGTGGAGCACGAAGGCGCGAAGAACCACCACCTCGACGACCACGTTCCACCCGATCGAGTAGAGGGGGGTCGGGTGCACCGGCACGCCTTCCAGGTGCGCGAGCCGGCACACGCGCGACCGTGGGTGCGTGTAGCGAATTCCCACCGAGCTCGGCGCCGCGCGCCCGTGGCAGCACCCCTGCACGAGGCACCGGACGCGCCCGAGCGACTGGACGACCGGCCCGGCGACGCAGACCGACGCGAGCAGGAGCCAGATGTCGGCGTCGAACAGCGGGCACGCGAACGCGGCGCCCACGATGCCGAGGAGGCCACCGTAAAAGCCGTACGGGCGGAGGAGCGAAGGCGAGCCCTCGACGAGCTGCGCCCACATCGCCGCGCCGACCAGCGCTCCGACGAGGGCCACGAGGAGCGGCGCGACGTAGCCGGGACCGGCGAGCGCCAGCGCGATCGCGAGCCCCGCGGCGGTGGCGAGCCCCGCCCACGCGCCATGGTTGATGACGCGGAGTGGGCCAAGCCGCACCTCGCGCCACGAGTTCGCAGCACGCTCGGTCACCGCGCGTACCGCCTCCCAGATGGGCCGCGCGCGAACGACGGCAAGCGCCGTCACGGCGCCCGCGGCGATGTCGACGAGCGTGTGCATCCCGGTGAGCGCGCAGCTCACCGCGACGCCCCAAGCCCACGCACGAAGTGCCGCACGTACCCGCGGCCCACGCGCGCCGAGCGCCTCGGCCGCGAGCAGCGCCCAGATGACGTGGAACGACGGGAACGCCGCTGCGGGTGTATCGAGCGCGCGCTCCGCGAGGAGCATGCGACCGAGCCAGTCGTGGGCCTCGAAGGGCCGCGGCGGCGCCACGATAGGGAGCGCGAGGTAGATGGGAAATACGAAAGCCATCGCGAGCAACCCGCGCACCATGAACGCGCGAAGGTCCCGGGCGCGCGTCGCGAGCATAGGCACCGCGAGGACCACGACGTACGTGCTCGCGTAGAGGGCCTCGGCAACGGGGACGACCGGGATCGCGCGATCGAGCGCGAGCGTCCCGTCGATGGCGTCGCGCGGCGGACCGAGGAAGGCCACCGCCTCGTAGAGCACCCCCCACGGGACGAGGACGAGGAGATAGGCTCCCAGGCGCTCGCCGGCGGTCGGCTGCCGCCCGAGACTGGGCGGGACGCGCACCGCGGGCAGCGGCAGCGGGCCGAAGCGGGCCTCCAGATCGGGCAGCTCGTAGCCATAGACGAGGGCGACCGTCCCCAGCGCCGCAAGTGGGGTCACGATCCAGAGGCCGGTCGCGGACCCGAGCGCGACGGACACGCCGCCGCACGCGAGGACGAACCCGACGTAGATCGGGTGACGGGTGAGCGCGTACGCGCCGCGCGTCGCGAGGCGCGGCGGCGGGTACGCGTTCATCGGCAGTCCGCCCCCCTGCGTCCAGAGCGCAACCATTCCGGCCGCGACGAGGAGAACCCCGGCCGCGAGGACGACGCCGCCCACCGTCGGCGACGCGTAGGCCGGCAGCGCGACGCTTCGCGCGAGGGCGGCGGCCCACCACGCGAGGGCGAGCGGAAGCACGACGACGAAGACGAGCGCGTAGAGTGCCTTGCCGAGCGAAGGCCTCACGGCCACTTCACGACCTCGGAGATGGCCCACCCCTTCACCGGGGTCATGAACGGCTGCTCGAGCACCGCAGGCGCCACGATCTTCCGCTCGGTGACCGACAGGATCTTCGAAGGAAGCACCGAATAGAGCTCGGCGAGCGCGGCGAGCGCGGTGGAGCCGAGCGCTCCCTCGCGCAGCACGTGCCCCTCTTCGAGCTGCACGCGCGCTTCGTCTTCGCCGAGCTCGATGGACCGGTCTTCCACGACCCCGTCGACGCGGAGGCCATTCTTCAAGATGACGCGCTTCTGATGGGGACCGCGCCAGTCCAGCCAGACGACGCTCGCCCCTTCGCCGGTGAACCGGCCCCAGCGGAGCTCCTCGATGGGAAGGCTCCATGGCGCGACGTTGAGGCGCAGCTCCTCGACGTACCCGAGCCCGCGCACGACGCGCCCGCCTTCGAGCGTCACCTCGGCGCGTGCGAGCGGCATCACGCAGTTCCACTCGACGCGAGGCTCGTCGCTGCCCTCGCCCGGGAGAATCGTCTCCTTCGTACCGGGCGCCTCGGCGCGCCACGTCCCCTTGGTCTCTAGCGCGCGGGACGACCACGCGAGCGTTCCGCCATCGAGCGCCGGCATCGCCTTGCGCAGCGAGGCCGTCGCGTGGACCCTGACGCCGCGGCTGTGGATGACGCTTGCATAGTGCAAATGCAGCGCCGCGAAGTCGACGGAGGCCGCGTAAACTATGACCGTCTCGCCTTCCTCGGAGACGACGTCCATGTACCACTTGGTGAGGGAGAAGCTGAGGCTCAAGGAGATGGGATTTCCTGGGGAGGTATCCTGCCACGTTCACGGTATCCTGGGGACCGCATGGTGCCGTCACTGCCCGCCCTCGCCGTTCTGGCTGCTGCCCTCTTCATGAAGCCGGCTGCCGCGCCGCCGGATCCGCCGCCCGACGTGCGCCTCACCGTCGCCGAGGAGTCGCCGGAGAGATGGCGGCTGCGCATCGAGAACGCCGGATCCGTTCCGGTGCGCGTGATGGCCGACGCGCGCCTTCTGTCACTCGAGGTGACGGCGGCCGGCGCCAAGAAGGCCGTCAGGTGCACGCTGCCCGATGACATGCGCCCCGCCCAGGCCGACGAGCGCGCCCTCGTCGTCCCACCGCAGCGCGCGTACGTCGAGTCGTTCGATCCGCGCGTTTACTGCTTCGGCGCCACCGAGGCCGCTGCGCTCGCGCCGGGGGCAACCGTCGTCGCGCACCTCGGGTGGCCGGCTGGACCGAAGGGCCGCGCGGCGACGGGTCCGTTCGCGGTCGAGCCGCTCGAGGGCGTTGCGCCGCCGGTCGCGCCCGCCCGGGAGCTCGTCGCACCGGCGTGGACAATCGCTGCGTTGGCCGCGGCCGACACGGCGAACGCGAACGCGAACGCGAACGCGACCGAGACGCCTGCGCTCATGCTGTCGACGCGGGAGCGCGAGGATGCCCCGCGCGCGGCCGACATCGGCGTCACGGTCACGCTCGTCAACCACGGGAAGAAGCCGATCACGACGCTCCTTCGTACCGAGACCCTCGCGTTCGACGTCACGGGTCCGGGAGGCATCCAGCGATGCGGCGGCACACGGGCCGTCGACTCGCCCATCCGCGAGCTCTACGACACCCTCGCGCCGAAAGGGCACGCGTCGATCTCGCTTCTTTTGAAGCAGGTCTGCCCGAGGCGCACGTTCGAGCTCCCCGGCATCTACACGGTGACGGCGGTGCTCGACACGCGGCGCGCGTCGGGGCGGCCGGCGGGGCTCGTCACGTTCGACGGCGTGGTCACGGCGACGAAGCCCACCCGTGTGCGGCTGCACAAGACGCGATGGTCGTCGCCAGCAACCCGTCCCGCGCTAGACTGAGCCCGAGGCAACACCTTGGGGTCAAAGGAAATCGAGCTCGGCATCGACGTCCCGAAGGACGGTCTCGTCGAGCTCCTCGTGGTAGACGCGTCGCTGGCCCGCGCATTCTACTCGGGGATCCCGACGTCCCGCCTGCTCGCGCGCCTGCGCCTGGCCAGTGACGAGGCCGACCTCGACGCGGCGCCGCCGAGCCGGCCCACGTCATCGAGCTGGGACCGCTTGCTGGCCACGCTCCTCGCAGGCGCCGGCGACGCGGCGCTCGATCGGGTGCGGCGCGCCATCGCTCGGCATGCGCGCGCCGCGAGCGACGAGGGGCCACTCGACGCTGACGAACCGACGGTCGCGGCCCTCGTGCTCGCGGTCGCTTCGGCGAGCGACGCCGACACCTCGCTCGCCGAGGCCTTCGCGGGCGGCGAGATCGCGCCCGAGCTCGTCCGCGCATGCGCGGCCTACGATCCGCGGCTGCTCTCGCCCGATCGGCGCGGCCCGCTCTTCGAAGCTTGCCTGCGTCTGGCAAAGCTCGGCGCGGTCGGACCGTGGCCGGAGGGGCGCGTGCGCGAGGCCGCCCACCGGTTCCGAACCTCGAACGTCGGCGTCGACCTCCTGCGAAGATCCAGCGCCGCGCTCCTTCCGCTCGATCTGGAGCCCGAGGTACCCCGCGCGGCACGGCGCATGGCGCTGCTCGAGCGCGGGGAGCTCGACGCGTTCGTCGCCCGCGACCCGCGCGAGCTCGCAACGGAGATCGACCGGGCCGAGCGCGGCGAGCAGGGCGGCCCGCGCATCTACCTCGACAAGCTCGTGGCCGACATCACCCGCCTCCTCACCCACCGCGGCGCGCTCGTCTTCGCCACCGTGCCACCGCAGCTCCCCCTCGAGGATCTCACGCCCGTCCGCGTGCCCAGCGTCCGCCCCGTCTCGTGGCTGCCCACCAGCTGGGCCGCGCCCGACGCCGCCGCGGTCCTCGCCAAAGCCCTCGAAGGCGGCGCGACGACGCTCCCCCGCGTGCGCGGCGTCATCGCCCGCGGCGGCGATCCGGCGCTCGACGCGATCGGCGCGGAGATGCTCCGAGTCGCATCGCACCCCTTCGCGAGCGCCGCGTTCGCCGAGGTCCTCGCGCGCACGGGTCGACCGCGCGACGTGACGCGCCTCGTCACCTATTTCGCCGTGGCGCCCGACCCGCGTGACGCCGCCGCGGCCCTCGGCCAGTGCAGCGCGCCCGAGCTCCCGGGCATGTTGACCGACTGGCTCACGTCGATGCTCCCCACCGACGGCGCCCTGGCTCCCCCCGGCGAGGATCCGGAGACGTCGAGCGGCGCACGACTCAGCGCCTGTGTAGTCGCCCTCCGCCCCTACCCTCACCTCTATGCGGCGGTGCGTCCCCTCCTGGCGCGGTTGACGGATCCGCCTGCGCCCGCCAGCGGCTGACCCCGGAAAAAAGCGCACGAGCGAGCTCTCAAGTTTCCTCGCCGCCGGCCGTTCGGACCCTCCGAGGACGGAATACCCATGGCAGGCGTTCGCATCTTGGTCGCTGAATACACCCCCGACAGCGACAAACAGGGGATGACCATTCGCAAATCGCTCGAGCGCCTCGGCGCCGTGGTCACCGTCGCGCGGAACGGGCAAGCGGCCGTCGAGCACGCCCTCGCCGAGGAGGACAGCGACGCCCCGTTCGCGCTCGTCTTCATGAACCTCGACCTGCCTGTCCTGGACGGCCGCGCCGCCACCCGCACGCTGCGTAAACGTGGGTTCACGGGGCCGGTCATCGCCCTGACCGCGAGCGCCTCCGAGGCCGAGGAAGAGGAGTGCCTCCGCGCCGGCTTCGACGACTACATGACCGCGCCAGCGACGGCCGACGC
Organism: Myxococcales bacterium; assembly: GCA_025359105.1. Taxonomy (GTDB): domain Bacteria; phylum Myxococcota_A; class Polyangia; order Polyangiales; family Polyangiaceae; genus JANYHK01. The sequence goes on from JANYHK010000143.1 coordinate 28,501, forward strand.
CCTCGATCGCGCGACCCGCCGCCACGTCCGCCCGCCCCCGCGCAAGAGCGGCGTCATCCCGTGCGTGCTCGTGAGCGAGTACTCGGACGACGAAGAGATGATGGAAATCATCGGTCCGTACGTCCAGAACCTGCCGGAACGCGCCGCCGCCATCCGAGGCGCGTTCGACGACGGCGACCTGCCGCTCGTAAAGCGCCTCGCCCACCAGCTCAAAGGTTCCGCCGGAAGCTATGGATTTCCTTCAATAACCGCGGCAGCCTCGGCGATTGACAGAGCTGTGCTTGCGGGCGACAACCCTGATAAATTGAAAAAGCGCGTCGAGGAGCTCACTAGGCTCGTCTCGATGGCGCGGGCGAGTGTGCCGCCCCCGAGCATACGGAGCGAAGTGAACCCGGTTGAGCCAAGAGGACAAAAAGCCGGGCGCGCCGTCGGCGACGCATAAAGCGCAGTCGGTCCTCGCGATCGACGACACGCAGGACATCCACGATCTCCTTCGCCTGCGCCTCCGCGCCGAGGGCATCGAGCTCTTCCACGCCCACAGCGCCGCCGACGGCATCGCGCAAGCCAAGCAGCTCGTCCCCGACCTCATCCTCCTCGACATCGACATGCCGAAGATGAACGGCTTCGACGTCTGCCGCGAGCTGAAGACGGAGGGCACCACTGCCGCGATCCCGGTCATCTTCCTGTCGGCGGCCTCGGACGTGGACGACAAGGTCGCGGGCTTCGACCTCGGCGCCGTCGACTTCATCACCAAGCCCTTCAATACCGCCGAGCTCCGCGCCCGCGTGCGCGCCGCGCTTCGCACGAAGCGCTTCCAGGACATGCTCGCGCAGCGCGCGCAGATCGACGGGCTCACCGGCCTCTGGAACCGCGGCTACTTCAACCAGCGCCTGCAGGACGAGGTCGCCGCCGCCCGCCGCTACGGGCGTGAGGTGACGCTCGTGCTGGTCGACCTGGATCACTTCAAGAAGATCAACGACGGCCACGGCCACCCGTTCGGCGACCGCGTGCTCATGGCGACGGGCGAGGTGCTCGCGTCGAGCGTCCGCGCGACCGACGCCGCCTGCCGCTACGGCGGCGAGGAGTTCGGGCTGATCCTCACCGAGACACCCGCGACCGGCGCGCTCACGTGCGCCCAGCGCATCCGCGAGCAAGTGGAGGCGCTCGGCCTCATGTCCAAGGGCAAGCCGGTGCCGGTGACCGCGAGCATCGGCTACGCGTCCACCGGCAACTTTCCCAAGGAGCAGCTCACCGTCCAGACGCTCCTCGACGCCGCAGATGGAGCCCTCTACGCCGCCAAGCAAGGCGGCCGCAACCGCATCTGCGAGGGCGAGCCGCCGGCCAGGAGCGCCTCGATCACACCGGAATGACGCCGCGCTTCCGTGCCGGCCGTTCGATCTTCTTGTGCCGCGCGAGCTCGAGACCCCACGCCAGCGCGCGTCGCGTGTCCCGCGGATCGATCACCTCGTCGATGAGGCCCCACCCGGCGACCTTGTAGACGTCGATGTTCTTCTGAATGAGATCGATGATCGCCTTCTTCGCCTCGGGCGGCGGCTCCTCCCCGCCGAAGAGCTTCTTCGCTGCGATGCCGACCATGCCCTCGGCGCCCATGACGCTGATCTCCGCGCCCGGCCAGGAGACGATGAGATCCGGCTCGTACGCACGACCGCACATGACGTAGTAGCCCGCGCCGTAGGCCTTGCGCACCACGACCGTGAGCTTCGGCACCGTCGCCGCGCTCATCACGTGGAGCATCTTCGCGCCGTGGCGGATGATACCGGCGTGCTCGACCTTGCTGCCGACCATGAAGCCGGGCACGTCCTGGAGGAACACGAGCGGTACGTTGAAGGCGTCGCAGATCTGGATGAAGCGCGCGGCCTTGTCGGCGCTGTCGACGTCGAGGATGCCGCCGAGGTACATCGGCTGGTTGGCGACGATCCCCACGGATTTCCCGCCGATCCGCGCGAGGCACGTGATGACGCTCCGCGCCCAACGCGGCTTGATGTCGAGGATCTCGCCGTGGTCCACGAGCGTGCGGATCAGCTTGTACATGTCGTACGGCTTGCGCGTCGTCTCGGGGAGCAGATCGAGGAGCGACTCGTCGCGGCGGTCGATGGGGTCCGTCACGGGCAGATCGGGCGGCAGCTCGTCGCACGAGGAGGGGAAGAACGAGAGGTACTTCTTGGTCGCCTGAATGCACGCCGCATCACTCTCGAACTCGCCGTCGCCGACGCCGCTCACCTCGCAGTGGACCTTGGACCCGCCCAGCTCCTGCTCGCCGATCTCCTGCCCGGTGACCGCCTTCACCAGCGCCGGACCGCCGAGCGCGAGCGAGCCGACGTTCTTCACCATCGGCACGTAGTCGGCGAGGCCGGGGATGTACGCAGTGCCGGCCGCGCCGGGGCCGACCATCGCCGCGACCTGCGGCACGACGCCGCTCATCACGACCTGCTCGCGGAACAGGTGCCCGGAGCCCGCGAAGAGCGAGATCATGTCGGGGTGGCTGGAGCCCGGATCGATGCGCGCGCCGCCCGAGTCGATGAACCACACGATGGGCCATCGCCCGCGCAGGCTCATCTGGCGCAGGCGCGTGACCTTCTCCTCGCCGGTGTAGCCGATCGAGCCGCCCTTGACCGTGAAGTCGTAGGCGACCGCGCAGACCATGCGGCCTTCGATCTTGCCGAAGCCCGTCACGACGCCGTCCGCCGCGGGCTTGTCGGTGCCGTCGGGGCCGGCGGCGAGGCCCATCTGCGTGCCGTGGGCGCCGATCTCGAAGAAGACGCCGTCGTCGTAGAACGCGTTCAACCGCTCCCGCGCGGTCATCTTGCCGCGCGCGTGCTGCTTCGCGATCTTGTCCGCCCCACCCAACTCGCGGACCTTGGCGCGACGCGCCTCGAGATCCGCCACGAGCTCACGCATGTTCGGCATCGTCGCCTCCGTCACTTTCCGGTCCACTTGGGGCTTCGCTTTTCCAGAAACGCCATGAGCCCCTCGCGCGCGTCTTCCGTCGCGAGGATCTCGCCGAGGCGGCCGCGCAGGAGCGGCAGCGCGGCTTCGAGCTCGAGATCGTCCTGCGCCGCGAAGGCGCGAAGGCCCAGCGCGAGCGCCATCGGGCTCTTGCCGACCAGCTTGGACACGACCTGCACCACGGCGTCATCGAGCTCGCCCGGCGTGACGACGCGGTTCACGATGCCCGCGCGATGCGCCTCCTCGGCGGTGAGCTTCTCGCCGAAGAGCATCATCTCGACGAGGCGGCGGCGCGGCACCAGGCGCTGCAGCACCGCCATGATCATCATCGGGAAGAGGCCCACGTTGATCTCGGGCGTGCCGAGCGTCGCCTCGGTCGACGCGATCGCGAACGTGCAGGCCGCGACCAGGCCGAGGCCGCCGCCCATCGCCGCGCCGTTCACCTTGGCGACGATCGGCTTGTCCGAGTTCACCATCGTGAGCAGCAGATCGGCGTAGTCGCCCTTCGGCGGCAGGGCCGGTCCGTCCGCGCCGCCGGTCATCTGCGCAAAATCACCGCCCGCGCAGAAGGCCTTGCCGTCGCCGGTGAGGACGATCGCCGTGACGTCGGCCGCCGCGCGCGCGTCGTCCAGCGCGTACAGGAGCTCGTTCACCATGACGGGGCCGATCGCGTTGCGGCGCTCGGGGTAGACGAGCGTGATCGTCTCGACGCCCCCGCCGCGCTCGGTCCGGATGCGCTGGTAGCTGCGTGCGCTCATCCGGCGGCCTTCTCGGGGCGGAACGCGTCCAGGGAGAGGATCTTCTTCGCCTCGTCCACCGTCGCCGGGCGCCGGCCTACGTCGCGCACCATCCGCGCGGCCACCTCGATGAGGTCGCCGTTGGACTTTGCCATCTCGCCGTTCGGCAAATACAGGTTGTCCTCGAGCCCGGCGCGGACGTTGCCGCCGAGGACGAGCGCTGTGCCGATCATGCGCCAGCCGCACTTGCTGATGCCGATGACCTCCCACTCGCTGTCCGGCGCGAGGCTCAGCGCGATCTGCTTCTGGAGCTGCAGGCTCTCCACGGTCGGCGGGATGCCTCCGAGCACGTTCACGATGAACGAGAATTGGAGTGGCGCCTTCAGGATGCCCATGTCGAGCAGCGGCCAGATGCCGTGCGTGTGCCCGGTGTCGAAGCACTCGAGCTCGGGCTTCACGCCGCTCTCGTTCATCGCCGAGAGCATCTTGACGATCTTGCCGTACGTATTCGGGAAGACCATGTCGAAGACGAAGTTCTTCCGCTTCTCGGAGTACTTCGAATAATTCATCGTCCCCATGTTGAGGGCGCCGATGTGCGGGCGACTCTCGCGGAGGTACGTGCACTGCTCGGTGACGTCCTCGAGGATGGTGCCCGTCGAGAAGTTGAGGAGCACAGGACAGCGCTTCTGGATCTCTTCTTTGATCTTGGCGAACGTCGCCGGGCTGAACGTAGGGCTGCCGTCGTCGTTGCGGGCGTGGATGTGCACCACGCTCGCGCCGGCGTCGTAGGCGCGCTTCGCCTCTTCGGCGATCTCGACCGGCGTGTAGGGGATGGCCGCGCACTGCTGCCGGTTGGCGAGCACGCCGGAGAGGGCGCACGTGATGACGCAGACGTCGGGATCGCGCTTCATGGGCTCGCTCATCGTCTTCTCCTGCCTCTCGTCTTTCTCTTCTCGACTCGTCTCGTCTTGCAGTTACTTGGCCTGGGCGACGGCGTCCTCGCCGACGTCGCGGCGAACGATCTGCTTCACGCGCTTCGCGACCTTGCTCAGGATCTTCATGAGGTCGCGAATCTCCTGCGCGCTCAGGCTCTCGAGCGCGCTGCGGAAGATCTCCATCGGCTCGACCGGAATCTCGCTGGCGAGCTTGGCCCCTTTCTCGGTCAGACGGATGTGGACGACGCGGCGGTCCTCCGTCGAGCGCAGGCGCTGCACGAGGCCCTCGCGCTCCATCCGATCGATGATCCCGGTGACGGTGCTGTTCTGCGCGCGGATCTTGTCGGAGAGCTCGGAGAGCGAGAGATCGCCGATCGTCTCCAGAATCTTCACGACGGTGAGCTGCGGGCCGGTGAGCTGCGCGCGGCGCGCCAGCTCCTTGGTGAGCCGGCGGCTCTCCGTGTAGAGGTAGACGACGGCCTCGAAGACCTGATCAACCTCTTGCTTGATGTCGGGCGAGATGGGGGGCAAGGCAAGCTCCTGACGGACCGAGATGTTTCGCGTGCGAAACATCTACCCCATCTGCGCGATTTGTCTAGAGCGGAGCGGGGCTCGCTTTCCCCGTCACTCCTCTGATCACTCCACGATCGCGGCCCGGGAGGACCCGGCGCTCCCGCGCGCCGCGAGGACGCGCCGGCTGGCGAGCAGCGTGAGGGCGAGCACCACGAGGAACACGAGGTTCTCCTGCGTGAGCGACGCCACGGAGACCACCGCCGGTCCCGGACAGTAGCCCGAGAGCCCCCAGCCGATCCCGAAGAGGGCGGCGCCGCCGACGAGGCGCGCGTCGATCATTTTCAGCGACGGCCAGGCGAACTCCGGCGCGAAGAGCGGAACCCCGCGCCGCTTCGCGGCCACGACGGCGAGGGCGTACACGCCGATCGCGCCGACCATGACGAGCATGAGGCTCGGATCCCAGTCGCCGGTCACGTCGAGGAACGCTGCGACCTTCGCCGGCTTCGTCATCCCCGCGAGGCCCAGGCCGGCCGCGAACAAGAGGCCGCTGAGCAGCGCCACGATGTTGCGCCGCCCCGCCGTCACGACGCGCCCCCGAAGCGATGAAGCGCGAGCACCGTGAGCACGCCCGTCGCGATGAACGTGATCGTGGCGACGATGGAGCGCGGGGACAGCCGCCCGATCCCGCACACGCCATGGCCGCTCGTGCAGCCCGCCCCCATCTCCACGCCGACGCCGACGAGCGCGGCCGCGAGCACGGTGCGCCCGATCGAGCCCATGATCGGCGCCCCGATGACCCCCGGGAAGAAGAGCGCGAGGAGCGCGCCGCCGCCGACGAGGCCTGCCAGGAAGAGGAGTCGCCAGGCGCCGTCCTCCCCCTTGGTGGGCGACAGGGCGCTCGACAGGATCCCGCTCACACCCGCCGTCCGACCGCAGCCGAGAAGCACGGCAGCCGATGCGAGGCCGATCAAAATGCCACCGAGGAGCGAGGCGACGGGGGTGAAGTTCGTGAACGTCATGCGCTACCCTTTCACCATGACGTCTACCGCGGGACGCGAAAAAGGAAACCGCCTTCGCGAGTTCGAGGGGGAGTGGGTGGGCGAGGAGACCGTCGCGCCTACGCCGTGGTACCCGCGCGGAGGCCTGGCGATGGGGCGCACCGTCGCCCGGATGGCGATGGGCGGGCGGGTGCTCGTCACCGACTACGTCGAGGAGCGCGACGGCAAGGTCATCCTCGAGGGCCACGGCGTCTACGCGTGGGAGGCGCAGGACGTCTACCGTATGTTCTGGTTCGACACGTCGGGCCCCACGCCCGATGCGCCGGTCGAAGGGCGCTGGGACGACGACACGCTGACGTTCGAGCGCGCCGCACCGCAAGGTCGGGTGCGCTATGTCTACCAGCTGCACCACGGCGGAGACGTCTACGATTTCCGCATCGAACGCCTCACCGACCCGCCCCAGCCCCAGCCGCCGCAAGCGGGAGCGACGAGCTCACCGGCCCCCGTCTGGGAGCGCCTCATGCAAGGCCGCTACCGCCGAACCTGAGCGTCGGCCTTCCCACCTATCGCCCACCTACCCCCCTCGTGGCGCCCGCGGCCGAGCTTGCGCAAGGCCGCCTTCCGTGGTTGAACGCGTGCCTCTCCGATGGTCGCCCACGAATTTTCGATCCCTGTCACCAGCCTGGACGCCGCGGGGCGCTCGCATCACTTCCCCGTGCGCGCGGCGTGGATGGCCGAGGCGCTGGCCGGGCACGAGGCCCAGGCGACGGACAAGGACGGCGACCTCGAAGTGCGCCTCTCCAAGAGCGGAAACGACGTCGTCGTCTACGGGACGCTGAACGCCGAGCTCGTCGCGCCCTGCGCCCGCTGCTTGGAGCCGGTGAAGATCGCGGTCCATCAGACGCTGAGCGCGCTCATGGTGCCGGCCTCGCAGGTGAAATCGCCCGACAAGGACGACTACGAATTCAAGCAGGACGAGGCCGAAACGCACCCTTACGACGGCGACACCGTGGTGCTCGACGACCTGGTCCGGGACGAGCTCGTGCTCGAAACACCGATGATCCCCTTGTGTCGCGAGGACTGCCCGGGTATTAGCTCTGCCCCCGCTGGGTCGTCCCCGTCGGCCAAGGCGACTGCCTCGAACGACGAGAAACCCATCGACCCGCGACTTTTGCCTCTGTTGCGCATAAAAGAGCGCCTGAAGTGATCACGCTTCAAGTGACGAAGAAGGAGTAGCCCCCGTGGCGGTCCCCAAGCGACGTACCAGCCGATCGAAGCGCAACATGCGCCGCGCGAACCACGACAAGGTGACGCCGGTGCAGCTCATCGCGTGCCCCAAGTGTGGCGAGCCGACCGTTCCGCACCGTGCGTGCGCGTCGTGCGGTCACTACAAAGGGCGCGAGATCCCCGGAGCGAAGAAGGCCAGCAAGGCCGACTGAGAGCCCGGGCAGAAATCGGCGCTTCGTCTCATTAATTCTGTAGTCTCGGACTGCAATTCCCCAGGCGAATGGGCGCAAATGCGCTCGCCCGGGACGCAGGATCGAGTACACCTCCATCATCTTGAAGATGCCGCCGAAAGCCCGAATTGTGGGGACGGGCCACTACCTGCCGCCCCTCGTCCGCACGAACGCCGACCTCGCGAAGATGGTCGACACCAGCGACGACTGGATCCAGGAGCGGACGGGAATTCGCGAACGCCGCATCGCCCCGCCGGAGATCTGCACGAGCGACATGGCGGCCGCCGCGGCCGAAAGCGCGCTCAAGATGGCAGGCCTCACGGCCAAAGATCTCGACATGATCATCGTCGGGACGGTCACCGGTGACATGCCGATGCCCGCGACCGCCGTGTTCGTGCAGCAGAAGCTCGGCGCGGTAAACATCCCGTCGTTCGACATCTCGGCCGCGTGCGCCGGCTTCATCTACGGCCTGTCGATCGCCGACAACTTCATCCGCGCCGGCGCGATGAAGCACATCCTCGTCATCGGCGTGGAGCTCCTCTCCCGCGTCATCGATTGGGAGGACCGCGGAACGTGCGTCCTGTTCGGCGACGGCGCAGGCGCGGTGATCGTCGGCCCTGCGGACTCCACGCCGGTCGAGCGCCCGCGCGGCATCCTCTCGACCAAGATCATGAGCGATGGCTCGCTCGCCCGCTCCTTGATGATCCCCGGCGGCGGCAGCGTCACGCCGGCCTCCAAGGAGGTCATCGACGAGAAGCTTCACAAGGTGAAGATGAAGGGGCAGGACATCTTCAAGGCGGCCGTGAAAAACCTGTACTCGGCGAGCCGCGACGCCGTCGAAGAGGCCGGCATGCGCCCCGACGACGTCGACTGGATCTGCCCACACCAGGCGAACCTCCGCATCATCAACCAGGCGGTCGAGCGGCTGGGCGTCCCCAAGGAGAAGGTCCTGGTCAACATCGACAAGGTCGGCAACACGTCGAGCGCGTCGATCCCGATCCTGCTCGATCAGAGCCTCCGCGCGGGCACCATCAAGGAGGGCCAGACCGTCCTCATGTGCGCGCTGGGCGCCGGCATCTCGTGGGGCAGCGCGCTGATTCGAGTCTGAAGCGTCAGGAGCGTTGGAAAGCGTTGGAAGACCGCCCGTGACAGGGGCGGGCATGTGCGCTAACTCCCCGCGCACCGATGCACACCGCGTGGTTATTTCCTGGGCAGGGGGCGCAGTCCGTGGGGATGGGAAAGGACGTGCTTGACGCGTCGCCCGCTGCGCGCGACGTGCTCGCGCGTGCCGACGAAGCGCTCGGCGAGTCGCTGACACGTCTCGTGCTCGAAGGCCCCGAGGAGGCGCTTACTCTGACAGCGAACGCGCAGCCCGCGATCGTGGCGGTGAGCTGCGCGATCCTCGCCGCCATCCGAGAACGCGTCCCGCAGCTCGCCGCGCCGACGTTCGCCGCCGGCCACTCGCTCGGCGAGTACTCGGCGCTCGTCGCCGCCGGCGCGCTCACGCTCGAGGACGCTGTTCGCCTGGTGCGCACGCGCGGCCGCGCCATGCAGGAGGCGGTGGCGCCGGGAGCCGGTGCGATGGCGGCGATCATGGGAGTCGCGCCGGACCGTCTGGAAGCGATCTGCGCGGAGGTAACGGCCGAGACCGCCGCGAACGGCGGCGTCGTGAGCTGCGCGAACTTCAACGCGCCGGGACAGATCGTCATCGCCGGCAGCGCCGCCGCCGTCGCGCGCGCGAGTGAGCTCGCGAACGCGGAGAAGGGCAAGGCCATCGCGCTCAAGGTGAGCGCCCCCTTCCACTGCACGCTGATGGCGCCGGCGGCCAGGGTCGTGGAGACGGAGCTCGCGAAGGTCCAGATCCTTCCCCTCGCGTTCCCGATCGTCGCCAACGTCGACGCACAGCCGAACCAGGACACCGCGCGCGTGAAGGACCTGCTCGTACGCCAGGTCACCGGCTCGGTGCGCTGGGAGCAGGCGATGGTGCTGATGAAGGAGCGCGGCGTCACCCACGCGCTCGAGATCGGCCCGGGCAAGGTCCTCGCCGGCCTCGCCAAGCGCTGCGCCAAGGAGATCAAGGTCCTCAGCGTGCTCGACGTCGCCGCGCTCGATGGCGTCGCAGCGTTCCTCGCCAGCTAGACAACTCGACCAGAAGAGACGGGAGCCAACTCATGTTTCGACTCGACGGAAAGGTCGCCCTGGTCACCGGAGGCTCGCGCGGCATCGGTCGCGCGTGCGCCGAGATGCTCGGCGAGATGGGGGCCACGGTCGTCGTCAACTACGTGAAGGGCGAGACCGCGGCGAAGGAGACCGCGGACGCGATCCTCGCGAAGGGCGGCAAGGCGGAAATCAGCGGCTTCGACGTCGCCGACACCAAGGCGACCGAGACCGCCATCGACGAGGTCGTGAAGAAGCTGGGCCGCCTCGACATCCTCGTCGCGAACGCCGGCATCGCGGTCGACGGGCTCCTCCTCCGCATCAAGGACGAGGATCTGGATCGGCTCTTCGCCACGAACGTGCGCGGCGCGATCACGTGTGCGAGGTGCGCGATCCGCCCGATGAGCAAGGCCAAGGGCGGGCGCATCGTCTTCATGTCCAGCGTGGTGGGCGAGATGGGCAACGTCGGCCAGACCGCCTACGCCGCGAGCAAGGCCGCCGTGCTCGGCGCAGCCAAGTCGATCGCGCGTGAGTACGCCTCGCGCAACATCACCGTCAACGCGGTCGCTCCCGGCTTCATCGAGACGGACATGACCCACGCCATGACCGAGCCGATGAAGGAGTACATCCTCAAGGTCACCCCCCTCGGCCGCGTCGGCAGCGCCAGGGACGTGGCGAGCGCCGTGGCCTATCTCTGCAGCGACGAAGCCGGGTACGTCACCGGCCAGGTCCTCCGCGTGAACGGCGGAATGCACGTATGAACGCGCCGCGTCGGGCGAGTCGCGGTTCCTTTAGGCCTAAAGATTCCACGAATGCGCTAGGAATTCTCCGCCAGTGTGTGTAAACCACGGGCCGTACTCAGCCGGCGGTAACGCAGTCTAAGTAACGGTATTCATCCGAGAACGAGGCAGGTATGGCTCACGATATTCCCACCGAGGTCAAGCGCATCATCAAGGAGCAGCTCGACGTCGACGAGAAAGACATCAAGCCGGAGTCGACCTTCATCGACGATCTCGGCGCCGACTCGCTCGGCCTCGTGGAGCTCGTGCTGGCCTTCGAAGAGGCCTTCGAGATCGACATTCCGGACGAGGACACGGAGAAGATCCGCACCGTCCAGGATGCGATCGACTACATCGAGAAGCACACGAAGAAATAGGCTCGCGGGCGCGGCGACCAGTTGCTTCGCCGCCGCAAACTACTAAGAAGTCGGGCGAGATGGAACGCGTCGTCATTACGGGCGTCGGCCTCGTGACTCCGGTCGGCATTGGCACGCAGGAGAGCTGGCAAGCTCTCCTCGCGGGTCAGAGCGGGATCGATCTCATCACGCTGTTCGACACCACCCAGTTTCGCGTGAAGATCGCGGGGCAGGTGAAGGACTGGGATCCGCTTCGCTTCATCGAGAAGAAGAAGCTGAAGGAGATGGATCGCTTCACCGAGTTCGCGCTGGGCGCCGCCCATCTCGCGATCGAGGACGCGAAGCTCGAGCTGTCCGACGAGGAGAAGAACGAGGCCGGCTGCTTCATCGGCGTCGGGCTCGGCGGTCTCTTCACGCTCGAGAAGACGAAGCAGACGCTCCTCGAGAAGGGGCCGAGCCGCATCAGCCCGTACTCGATCCCCGGCATCATCGCGAACATCGCGGCGGGCCAGGTCTCGATGCGCTGGGGCTTGCGCGGGCCGAGCTACTGCGTGACGAGCGCCTGCTCGAGCGGCGCGCACGCGCTGGGCGAGGCCACCGAATGGATCCGCCGCGGCCGCGCGAGCGTGATGGTCGCGGGCGGCGCCGAGGCGACGGTCACGCCGGTCGGCATCGGCGGCTTCGAGGCGATGATGGCGCTCTCGAAGCGCAACGACGATCCGAAGCGCGCGAGCCGCCCCTTCGACAAGGGGCGAGACGGCTTCGTCTGCGGCGAGGGCTCGGGGGTCCTCATCCTCGAGTCGCTGTCGCGGGCGAAGAAGCGCGGCGCGAAGATCTACGCCGAGGTCACCGGCTACGGCGCGTCGAGCGACGCGAACCACCTGACGCAACCCTCCCCCGGCGGCGAGGGCGCGCAGCGCTCGATGCGCATGGCGCTCAAGGACGCGTGCGTCGCGCCCGACCAGGTCGAGTACGTCAACGCGCACGGGACGTCGACGCCGGCGGGCGACATCGCCGAATCGCAGGCGGTCGCCTCCGTCTTCGGCGCGCACGCAACGGACAAGAAGCTCTGGGTCAGCTCGACGAAATCGATGATGGGGCATCTCCTTGGCGCGGCGGGCGCCGTCGAGAGCGCGATCTGTGCGCTCGTGATCAAGGAGGGCAAGATCCCTCCCACGATCAACCTCGTCGACCAGGACCCGGCGTGCGTGCTCGACTACGTCGCGAACACGGCGCGCGAACGCCACGTGCGGCACGCGCTGAACAACTCGTTCGGCTTCGGCGGGACGAACGCGTCAGTCCTCCTTTCGCGCTTCGAAGAATGAGCCGGCCAGGGCGCGTCGCATGAAGTGCCCGTTCTGCTCCCACCTCGAGAGCAAAGTGACCGACTCGCGCGCCGCCACGGCGGGGGACGTCATCCGCCGCCGCCGCGAGTGCGAGGGATGCACGCGCCGATTCACGACGTACGAGCGTGTCGAGGAGGTGCTGCCCCTCGTCGTGAAGAAGGACGGGCGGCGCGAGATGTTCGATCGCCAGAAGCTCCTCTCGGGGCTCCGGCGCGCGTGCGAGAAGCGCGCGGTGCCGCTGGAGAAGCTCGAGGAGATCGTCGACGGCATCGAGCGCGATCTCATCGACTCCGGCGAGAAGGAGGTGGCGTCACCGCGCATCGGCGAGCGCGTAATGACCCGCCTGCGCGCGCTCGACGACATCGCCTACGTGCGCTTCGCCAGCGTCTACCGCAGCTTTCGCGACCTCGACGAGTTCCGCGACGAGCTCGACCGGCTCGCAAGCACGCGCACGCCGGAGGGCAAACCGTGAGCACCGAGACCACCGACGCGACCACGTGGATGAAACGGGCGATCGAGCTCGCCCGCAAGGGCCGCCCCTCGCCCAACCCGCACGTCGGCGCGCTGCTGGTGAAGGACGGCGAGATCGTCGGCAGCGGTCACCACGAGCGCGCGGGCGAGGACCACGCGGAGCTGGTCGCCATCCGGGCCGCTGGCGACAAGGCAGCCGGCGCGACGCTCTACGTCACCCTCGAGCCTTGCAACCACCTCGGACGGACGCCTCCCTGCACCGACGCCATCGTCGCGGCGAAGATTGCGCGCGTGGTCGTCGGGTGCGTGGATCCCAACCCGAACGTCACCGGCGGTGGCATCGAGAAGCTGCGGGAGGCAGGCGTCGCGGTGGAGACCGGTGTGCTCGAGGCCGAGTGCGCGGCCGTGATCCGTCCGTGGGTGAAGCACGTGACCGTCGGTCTGCCGTACGTATCGCTCAAGCTCGCGCTGTCCCTGGACGGGCGCATCGCGACGCGGACGGGCGCGTCGAAGTGGGTCACCGGTCCGGAGGCGCGCGCTCGCGTGCACGCGCTGCGCGCGGCGAGCGACGCCGTCGCGATCGGCATCGGCACCGCCCTCGCCGACGATCCGCGCCTCACCGTACGCGACGCGCCCGGCGGCAGCCCGGTGCGCGTCGTCTTCGACACCAAGCTTCGCCTGCCCGCTCACTCGCGCCTCGTCGAGACGGCAGCCGAGATTCCGACCTGGGTGATCTGCAATGCCGACGCGCCCGCCGGCGCCGAAGAGGAGCTCACCACGCGCGGCGTCGACGTCCTGCGCGCGCCCGCGTCGGCCGAGGGGCGCATCGACGCGCTCGCTGCGCTCAAGCTCCTCGCAGCGCGCGGGATCGTGTCGCTGATGGTCGAGGGCGGCGCCGAGCTCGCCGGGAGCATCCTGGCGTCGCACCTCGCCGACGAGCTGCACGCCTTCGTGGCACCGATCCTCCTCGGCCCCCGCGGGCGCGCGGGCGCGGTCGACTGGGCGGGCCCCGACACGCCGGCCGAAGCCCCGAAGATCGTGCGCCCGAGCTGGGAGCTCTGCGGCGAGGACGCCTACGTGCACGGGACGATCGAGTTCCCTGAACGCGGGGAATAGGCTGTTTTTTGCCCGGGCTAGCGAAAGCTGAGCCCAGGCATTAAGATAAACGCCGGATGATTCGGACGATCCTGCACTACCCGGACAAGCGCCTGCGTGAGAAGGGCCTGAAGATCGAGAAGGTCACGGACGAGATCCGGACGCTGATCGACGACATGGCCGAGACGATGTACGCCGCGCCGGGCGTGGGGCTCGCGGCGACGCAGATCGGCGAGTCGGTGTCTTTGTTCGTCATCGACGTCGCCGAGCAGGACGAGCCCAGCGATCTCCGCGTGTTCATCAACCCCGAGATCCTCGAGCGCGAGGACGCGATCACGTGGACCGAGGGTTGCTTGAGCTTCCCTGGAGTGACCGAGGACGTCGACCGCGCCGCCAAGGTGAAGGTGCGCGCGCTCGATCGCGACGGAAAGGTCTTCACGCTCGAGGCGGAGGGACTGCTCGCGGTGGCGATCCAGCACGAGTACGACCATCTCGAGGGGGTCTTGATGATTGACCACCTCGGGCCGCTGAAGAAGAGGCTCGTACATCGGAAGATGCAAAAGAGAGCGGACGCGAGCGCGTGACACGCGCGGGTCTTGGGACTGAATAGTCGGAGTCGGAGCCGGAGTCGGAGTCGGAGTCGGCGCGGCTCAACCTGAAACACGATCACGAACGCGAACGCGAACGCGACCACGACCGCGGCGAGACGGGGGGGGCGCGCTTTGGTCAAGCCCGTGCCAGGCAGGAAGCCTGGCACTTGGGCTTGCAGCAGCTTGGGGACGCTTTGCGGGGGGGGCGGGGGTCGTTTCCATGGTTTTTCTCCTCCGGCGGGGCGGAGGAGAAAAATCATGGAAACGGACTTTTTGCCCTTTCAGCGACTGGATGCTTACCGGGTCGCCAAGGAGCTTGCCGTGGTCGTGCATCGGAGCGCGGTGCGGGATGCGGAGCTGCGGGACCAGGCTACTCGGGCTGCCATGAGCACCTTCTTGCGGCTGAGCGAGGGCTTGCCGCTGGACGCGGCCGGCATGCGCCGCAAGTACTTCGCGGAGGCCGCCGGCTCCCTCTGCGAAACGGTGGCCGCCATGGACTTGGCCGAAGCCATCGGCGCCGTGAGCCCGGAGGACGCCGCGATGGCTCACTCCCTCGGCCATCGGCTGAAGCGAATGCTGCGGGCGCTGAAGTAGCGCCCGCAGCACCGATGCTCACGGGCGAATCAGGCCCGTGAGCATCGCGACGACGGCGTCAGCCGCCTTCAGCACCGGCTCGACATCGCCGGCATCGCCGCTCAGCGCC
>JANYHK010000012.1 GCA_025359105.1 Myxococcales bacterium
CGAGCTCACCGCCACGGCCAAATTCTGCGCCAATTGCGGCACGGCGTCCACGGCCGTGGCCGCTCCGCCGGGCTGACCGCAGGCACGTGGTCCGGCACGCCGCCCTGTTCGCGATCGCCGGCATCTCGCTGGCGCTGGGGCGAGATCCGGGCTGCGGCGGCGTGCCGGACCACGTGCCTGCGGTCAGCCCGGCGGAGCGGCCACGGCCGTGGACGCCGTGCCGCAATTGGCGCAGAATTTGGCCGTGGCGGTGAGCTCGCCGCCGCAGCCGGTGCAGAACTTCTTCATCGCCGCGAGACCGGTGCCGCACTCGGCGCAGAACTTCCCCCCTGGCTGTTTGCAGCCGCACTTGCCGCACGTCACCTGGAGCCCGCCCGGCGAAAACTGTGGCGGAGCGGCCGCCGCGCCCGGCGCCGCCGCCCCGCCGACCGCGAACTGAGGCTGCGCGCCCGGCTGCATCGCGCCCACCATCATGTTCCCCATGCCGACGCCGACGGCCATCGACGCCCCCGCGCCGGCGAGCCCATCACCGACGCCGTGCGCCGCCATTCCCTGCCCCGCGCCCATCATCGCCTGGCCGGCGGCGTAGTTCTGGTAGTTGCCGGCGAGCTGCTGAACGTAGCGCGCGTCCTGGCCGAACTTTTGGTCGAGCTCGAACTGCTTGGCCTGCGCGTCGGCCGCGGCGCCCGCGACGCCGATCTGCTTCACCTTCACCTGGCGCTGCGCCTTGGCGATCTCCGCGTTCGCGGCGACGAGGCGCGAACGATCTTCTTCGGAAAAGTTGAGGTTGAACTGCCCCATTTGCAGGATGCGAACGCCGATGTCGTTCAGATCGGGGGCGTGGTTCACGAACGCGGTGGCGAGCTTTTGCGTCAGCGCGACGGCCTGGAGCACGCTCTTCTGCTCGACCTCGCAGAGCTCTCCCAGCGTGGTCTTCACGCCGTTCATGAAGAGGCCCTTGATCCAATCGAGGACCATGTCGTTGTCGCCCGTCGATCCCTGGCCGCTGTAGCCGACGACGAAGCGCACCGGATCGGTCACGACGAGCGAGAACTCGCCGAAGATGCGCGGGATGACTTGCTCGCCGGTGAGCGGATCGAGCATGTCGCCGATGGGTCCGCCGAACGGGATGCCCCGCACCGGCGTCGTCTTCACGAAGAAGATCTCGCTGATGAAGACCTGACCGCCCGTGAAGTTGTTCACGATCTGGTTCAGAAACGGAATGTTCTGCGTCTGCAGCGTGTGACGGCCAGGCGGCAGGACGCCGACGACGCGACCGTCCTTGAAGAACACTGCGCACTCGTCGCTGTCGACGGTGAGCTGCGAGTACATCGGGAAATTCTGGTCGGGGTGCTTGAAGACGATGAGATGCTTGAGCTGATCCGGGCGCGCGATCATCATCTCGCGCACGCCGTTCTTCACGAAGTCGAACACTCCCATCGAGATCTCCTTGTCGAGGCGCCGGCCCGACGACCCTGACCAAGATAAATCCCCCGAGGGTTTCCCGCCAGCCTCATGGGCGTGTTCGGCTCGGAGAGAGCTCAAGCGAGAGACTTGTAGTGATTCCGCGCCTTTTGGCGCATAGTTGAGGGACCATGGAGCCCGCGGTCGACGTCTCCACCCTCCCCCAGCAGGCTCAGCGCCTCCTGGACCCCAAGACGCCGCCGGCCCTGCGGACGCTCGGCGCCCGCGGCATCGCGCCGGGTCTGAAGCCGGGCGAAGCGTTGACGGTCGTCTGCCTCCTCGCGGAAGGAGAGGACGTTCACATCGCCGACATGGCAAAGGCGACGCTGAAGTCGCTGCCCGTGCCGGTGCTGAACGGCGCGCTCACGGCCGATCTGCCGCCGGGGGTGCTCGACGTCGTCGCGCCGCAGTTCGCGGGCGAGCTCGCGGTGATGGAGCGCATCCTCGCGCACCCCAACCTGTTGCCGAGCACGGTGGCCAAGGTCGCCGCGGCCTGTAGCGAGCCGGTGAGCGAGCTCATCGCCACCAACGAAGAGCGGCTGCTCAAGCATCCCGAGATCATCGAGAAGCTTTACATGAACCGCCGGACGCGCATGTCGACGACCGATCGCCTGATCGAGCTCGCCGTGCGCAACGGCCTCGAGCTGACCGGCATTCCGGCCTTCATGAGGCCGCCGCCGCGATCGCCAACGAGCTCATCCCCGAGCCGAGCGACGAGCCACAGCTGGGAGACCTCGCCTTCCGGGCCGCGGTCGAGGCCGTCGAACCTCTGGACCCGAACGAGGAGGTCCACGAGACCGACGACGAGGGCAAAGAGGTCGTCAAGGCGAAGCACAAGCATAAGGCGAAACGCATCTCCGACATGACCATCAGCGAGAAGATCCGGCTGACCGTTCTCGGCTCCGCGACAGAGCGGGCGATCCTCGTGCGCGACTCGAACCGCCTCGTCGCGAGCGCCGCGGCGAAGAGCCCGGCGATGGGCGAGCAAGAAGCGGAGCGCATCGCCAAGAGCCGCGCCGTGAGCGACGAGGTGCTGAAGATCGTCGGGGAGAGCTTCCCTAAGCACTACCCCATCAAGTACGCGCTCACGGAGAACCCGCGAACACCCTTCCAGATCGCGGCGAAGCTCATCGTCCACCTGCGCGAGAGCGAGCTCAAGGCGCTCTCCAAGAGCAAGAACGTGAGCAGCGCGGTATCGACGGCGGCGAAACAGCACCTGTCGCGGCGCGAGAAGCGAAGCTAGGAGCCCGTCCCGAGGCGACGGTTGCGGACACAGGCGGTGCGCCGAGCTCGCCGCGGAGGCGCAGGCGGGAACGGCGGCTTGCCGTTGCCACAGCGTGTAGTAGATTCCCGCACCCATGGCTTCGACTCCGCACGCCTGCATCGTCTGTGGCGGCCCCCTCGCCCCGGCGGTGGACAGGCCGCGCTCGAGCTACGCAGAGCGCGGGATCTACCGCATCGACGCGTGCGCCGACTGCGGCGCGGGAACGACGGTCCCCCAGCCGTCGCCGGAGGAGCTCTCTCGGTGCTACGAGGCAACGTACGGCTACTCGACGCATGACCTGATCGAGGCGGAGAAGCGGCGGCGGTCGGCGTGGCTCTTGCGCTGGTCCGGCGTGTCGAGCGGGTCCGTGCTCGACGTCGGCTGCATGTTCGGATTTCTGCTGGACGAAGCGAAGGCGCTCGGCATGGCGACGCACGGCATCGAGCTCTCGCCGGGCGCGGCCAAGGTCGCCGCCGCCAAGGGGCACGACGTGTTCACCGGCTCGATCGAGGCCTACGCGGAGGCCCACCCGGCGCTCACGTTCGACGCGGTCTTCGCGCAGCACGTGCTCGAGCACATCGCGGACCCGCGCTCCTTCCTCGAGACGGCGCGCCGCCTGCTGCGGCCCGGGGGCCAGCTCGTCATCGCCGTTCCGAATTTCGAAGCGCGCTTGCGCCACCTCGTCCCGCACGCGTGGGGGTGGTACCAGGTCCCCGTGCACCTCCATCACTACTCCGCCCGCGCGCTCGATCGGCTGCTCGGAGACGCCGGGTTCAACGTCGCGGAGCATCGCACGAGAGGTGGGGACACGCTCTTCCTCCTCTTGAGCGCCCTGCAGAGCGTGGGGGTCGGCGTCGGCGGCGCAGCGGGCGACGGCGCTTCTGGCGTTACCCGGACCGCGCTGCGGCTGCTCGGCGACGTCACACGCCCCTACTACGCCCTGGGCGATGACGAGATCGCAGTCGTAGCGCGCGCATAGGAGGCGCGAAGGTGCCTGGCTCCGTCGAGATCTCGGGCCGGTCGACGCGAAAGCTCGTCGCGATCGGGGGCGTGGTCGTCCTCGCCGCCGCGCTCGCCTACGTGATCCCGGCGCGGCCCCGCAACCCGCTCGTCGAGGGCGCTGTCTGGGGAGCCGTCGTCATGGCGAGCTTCGCGGGCTGGGGCTTGCTCGCTCGGCGCGCGGTGTTCCCCGAACGCCGCGCGGATCTCGGCTTGCTCGCAGCGTGGGGCGCGAGCGTCCTCGCATTCGCAGGCGGTTTGCTGGGCGCCGTGTCAGCGTTCTCGACCAGCGTGGCGCTGGGAATGATCGTCCTTGGCGTCGCCATGGCGGCGCATGGTCTCTGGGCTTCGGTGACGGAAGGCCACCCCGCGTTCGCCCACTGGTCTCGGCGGCTGACCGTGCTGCCGATCGCGCTCGTGTCGATCGCGCTCATTGGAATTTGCCTTCACTACGCGGTCGCCATCAGCGACCCGCGAGAGAACGCGTGGGACGACATTGCCTATGTCTCGTTCGTGCGCCGGTTCCTCGAGACCGGTTCGCTCATCGAGCCATTCAGCGCTCGGCGCATGACAGCGCTGGGTGGGCAGACGTTCTTCGACTCGCTCGTGGCGGCGCGCAGCACTCTCGAACGACCCTACATCTTCGATCACGGCGTCGCGTTCACGATGGTCGCGGCGCTCGTCGTCGGGTGGCCCACCAAGACGACCACGACGGGCGCCGGCGGCACGTGGTGGATGCGCCTGTCCTGCCTCTACTTGATCTGCTTTCTTGACGACATCTCGAGCAACACGGCGAGCTACTGGAGCGGCGTAGCCTTCTTTCTCGCTCTCTACCGCACTTTCGCGTGGCTCTCGGAGGGGAGAGTCGCGATCGGAGCGCGGGGCGCCGTCGTCGTGTCTTTCCTCGTCGCGGCGCTCGGCAGTCTGCGCCCGAGCTACGCTGTGGTTGCAGCAGCGTTCGTCCTGTTCGCGTGCCGTCCAACCCTCGCGTCAGGCGGCCGCGAGGCGCGGCGGGACGTGATGCTCGTCGGCGGTCTGTCGGCTCTCCTCGTCGCGCCGTGGCTCGCGATGAGCTGGCGGTCGAACCACACCATCCTCTTTCCGTTGATGCGGGGCACGGCCAACGCGGAGCTCGGGTACCAGGACACGTCGATGAGTCTCGTAGAGGAGGTGCGCTACGCCATCGATTGCGTGGTGAACAACGAGCCTATTTCCACGCTCCCGCTCTTCTTCGTGGCCGCGTTGCTCGTGCCCACGGGAAACGTGCGCAGGCTGCTGGGCGCGTTCGGCGCGGCCTCCGTCGTCGGCTTCTTCGCGACGGTCCACGCGGTGACGAGGGCCAATGCCTACACGGTGTCGCGGTATTCCTTCGGCTTCTTGACGGCGTTCGCGCTCGCGACGCTTCTCGGCACTTCCGCGCGTCGCACGGGCACGCGCGCGCGCGCTCTGAGCGCTTCGACAGCGCTCCTCTTGGTCACCGTGCTCCTCGCGACTCGCCCGAGAAACGTGGCGAAGGCGTACTCGGACGGCCTCGAGCACGCCCGGGAGGACCTCGCGCGCGTAGCCGGCGCTACGCCGGTCGCCGCGCTTCGCTACGCGCGGGCGCAGGCGTCCGTCGAGGCCGGCGAAGGGCTGGTGGTGCAGCTGGACGAGCCGAAGTATCTGAGCTTCGCGCGCAACCGGATCGTGAACCTCGATCTGCCGGGAGCCTCCAGCCTGGCTCCCGGCATGCCGTACTTCGAGGGGCCGGCGGCCATCGCGAGCTATTTCCTTGCGCGCGGGCTGCGGTATCTGGCGTTCGTTCGGCCGGAGCACTCGAAGGCGGCGTACCGGCGCGACACTTGGCTCCGCAACCTGCTGAGCCCTGTCGACTACTTCCGTTTGAGCGCCCCCTATGCGCTCGCGCAAATGGACGCGTTCGAGCGCCTCGCAAACGAGCGGACGCGTGTGTTCGACGAGGAGGAGATCGTCGTCGTCGACCTGGCGAGCGACCCGCATCCTGCGGCTCCAGGCGCTTCTCCGTCCACCCCGTTCGCGAACGAAGCACTCACGCGCGACGAGTACGTGCGTCGCGTACTTGCGTCGGAGCACCAGGAGGAGGCGGCCGGTTTGGCCTGGGATCCGAACGTGCGCTTTGGCAGCGGCTGGTATCACACCGAAGTCGCGCCCATGAACGGGGCAGAGGCGCGGCGCGCCTGGCGCTGGATGAGCAAGCACGCCACCGTTCGCCTGCGCGTCCCGGACCGCCACGAAGCCGGTGAGCTCGTGATCGTCGGGATGCTCCCCGTCGGTCTCGCCGAGCAGAAGCCGGTCCTCGCGGTGACGGTGAACGGCGAGCTCCTCGACACGTTCCTCGTGACCGGCGACATGGAGCGGCGCATTCCGATCCTGCCAAGTGCCTTCGATGCCACCGGCGAGGTCACGTGCACCTTCGACGTGAGTCAATCGCGGCACAGCCCGGACTCGCGCGAGATCGGGTTCGGCGTGAGAGCGCTCCGCTGGGAGAAGACGCGCAAGTGAGTCGGTGCGGCGCGGACACAACACGCCGACACCTGCTCTGGAGGCTTCACAGCGCGTCGACCACGCGGAGCGACTGGACCGCGACGCCGTCCCCCGAAGCTGAGAGACTGTCGTAAGCGAGATCGAGCTTCTGCACGCCCGACGCCTCGAGTGACGACGCGGGAACGACGAGCTCGACCACTTTGCGCTCGAGGGCATGCTCGTAGCGGATCTCGGCGACGGGCCGACCGTCGTTGACGAAGACCTTCATGGTTTGCCCGTCGACGGCGCCCCAGGCCGCGATCTCGAGACGCAGGTCGCCGCCCGCGGGGAACCTGATAAGCATCTGGGCGACGCGCGGCAGGTCGCCTGTCGGGACGAACACGAGGCCGCTCGCTTTGAGGATCAACCGCTTCGTCGGCCACGGGTGGAGCCAGCGAAATCCGCCGTTGTCGGGCTGGGGCCCCGTGAATCCGCGAATCAAGAGCGCACCGGACGCCTCGTCGCCGAAACGCACGCTCGTCGTCGGGATCGGCAGGCTCCGCGCCAAGTACTGGTGAAAGCGTGGCCCGTCGACGCGGTACAGCGTCATCCCCGGTCGCGACACGACCGGCTCCCCGATCTCGCGGAGGACGGCCAGCCGAACGTCGTCCGACTTGCGGACGGCGGCCTCCATCTCCCCGCGCGACGACCACGGATTCTCCAGCCAGTCCTGCCTCTTGAAGCTGGTCGCCACGTACGAGCCCATTTTGCAGTCGCCAGCGGAGCGCTCCACGTCGTCCACCTGGAGGTAGTGGACGGCGCGGACGCCGAGCTCCGTTTGCAGCCCCCACACGGCGTCGGTGAGCTCGCGCGGCGTCATGTGCGTCGTCGGGAACAGTTGCCGTTTGAGCGCGTAGCGGAACGTCGCCGAGAAGGCGAGGTTCGAGTAAATGTACGAGTTGCCGTCGTGCGCATCCAGGTACGCGCGAACAGAAACGAGGTCCTCCTCGTGGAGGAACGTCTTCGGCGACGTCGCCAGATCGTGCACCGACCACGCCAGCGGGGCTGCGATCAGAGCAGCGCCCAGCGCCCGGACCGCGCGGACGCGCATCGCAAGGAGCTTCGTCGCCGCGGCGGCCGCAGCGACCGCGGCGAACGGCAAGAACGACAGCGACGGGTGGTACTGCTCGGCGAAGAGCTGGCTCATCGCAACGACGAACGGGAGCCCGGCGACGAGTAGCACGAGCGGTCCGGGCGACGGCAACCACGCAGGCGCCCTCTTTGCGACCCTGGCGATCGCCGCCGCGGCATAGATGACGGGCAAGACGAGAACGGTCGGCGAGAAGAAGTGCCACAACCTCCAGAACGTAATCCGAGGCAGCGAATGCGCGTACTCGAAGGTGTACTTCGCCGTCGCGCGCTCGAAAAACTGCATCGTGAGGTCTTCGAGGAACGCGGGCGCGCCGACCGCCCATATCGCGAGGGCGCACTTCGTGGCGATCGACGCCGCGCAGAACGCCGCGACCACGAGCGTCGCCCGACGAGACGCCGGCGCCCATACGCTCTGCCCGAGCAGCGGCGGGGTGAGGACGACCGCGATCGGGACGAAAAAGAAATAGTCGTACGACGCGAAGAAGCAGAAAAACGCCGAGACACCGGACAGCACCAAATCGCGCGCACGCTTTTCCGTGAGCCAGCGCGCGAGGAAGTGGAGGCACGCGAAGCCAGTCGCGAGGTGCAGCGGGTGGCTGTAGATGCAGTCGGCGTACTTCACCCAGAGGGCATTGCCGGCGAAGACGGCCACCGAATACGAGGCCACGGTGCGCCCGAACGTCGCCGTCACGTAGCGAAAGAAGAACCACAGGCTCGACGCCGACACGAGCGTGGCAACGACGCGCGCGAGGGGCAAGCTGTCCGTTCGAAAGACCGACTGTAGGACGCCGTTGATGAGCATTCCGAGCGGCGGGTAGTGGAGGTACCGGTACGACTCGGGGCCGAGGGGCTCGACGTCGACGATCCCAGCGAATCGCGTTTCCCAGAACCCGTACTTGGCGAAGAAGTGGCCGGCGTTGCGGATGTCGACGTCGGACCACGGATCGCCCCAGTCGAGGCGGAGCGGTTGCACCGCGGTCGCGAGGAGAAACGCGAGAGCGGCGAGCGACGTCGCCAGGGCGAGGACGGACGGGAGATCAGCTCGTGACGGGCGCTTCATTTCTTCTCACGGTCTCGCCAGTGCGTGATGAGCTGCTCGAAGAACATGAAAAAGCCGGTCGGCATCCCCCACTCCGGCTGCTCGACGACGATGAGATCGCGCGAATCGACGAGAGCGTTCCATTCAGAGGAAAACGGTACGATCGGCGTCGTCGGCGCGCCGGGAAACGGCTCGTGCGTCTCGTTGTAGTAGAAGAAATCGTAGCTCGGGAACATGTTGCGGGCGACGCAGTGCTTGATGAGCTGCTTCGACATGCTCGTTCCCACGAAGAGCGGGCGACGAGCGCTCGGCGACGGCGACGGCGGCGCAGGCGCCAGGATTGGCGCGGTGTACGGACGGTACGAGACCGGCAGCTCGTTCAGCAAGCGCCAGAGATCGAACTCCTCGTTGTCGTCGGTCTCGCTGCCCCACCGCGCGACCTTGCATGAGCGCCGATGCTCGGGAAGACAACCGAAGGGCTCGCACGCGTCCACGAGACCGTTGATGACCTCACACCCGGTGGGCTTCGCGAGGTGCCGGCCACTGTCGGTGAACGCAGGAAGCCCGGTATGCTCGTGGTGCCGCGCCATCAGCGCGCGTCCGTCGACGACCGAGACGCCGGCCGCCCGCATCGCATCGGCGTAGCGACCATAAAGGGCGCGCGACAGTCGCCGATCGCCGCCGGCCTTCAGCCACTCGGCCGGCGCCGAATCAGGACGCACGGTCAGCTTGCCCGGCATGAAGAGAAGCACGAGGTGCTTGCCCGCGGCCTCCGCCTGTTCCGCGACCTTCGTGACGCGCACGATGTGATCCGCCAGGAGCTTCGCGTCGTCCGGCTCCGCGCGGTTGTAGTACTCCACCTCTTGATCGATGTAGAGGACGCCACCGCCTCCGATGCGTACGGGCGACTCCGACGACGCCTCGCGGAATCCCCAATAGGAGATGGAGTTGTCGGTGCGCACGAACAAGCTTCGAAACCCGTAGTCCCGCTCGAACCACCGGTTCGCGTCGCGCTGGAACGTCTCGGCCCGCGCGCCCGCCCACGTGAACGTCGGCCTCGGCGCGGGCTCCGCCACGCCGTAAAGGCGCATGGTATCGGACTCCGGGACGAACATCGCGGCGATGGGCGCGACGGCGATCACGAGGTACGTGGCGACGGAAAGGGCGGCTTTCATCAGGCGGTTCTGGCGGCACTAAAACTTGAAGTAGATGAGGGGCTTGTATTTGGAGTTCAGCATGTGCGCGATACTGACGAGAAAGAGAAGCGGCCCCCACGCCCACGCGAGCACGGCCTCTCTCCTGGGCAGAGTCGGGGCGCCGGTCGCCGGCTCCGGCGCGCTCCCCCGGAAGAAGGGCGCGAACGCGAAGGCCGTCGCGAGGAGCATCAGGGCCGCCGTCCGCCGCTGGAGCACCTCGCCGAGCACCAGTGGAGCGTCTGCCGCCTGCGCCTGCATGCCGATCATCGCCTCGAGGAAGGTTACGGCGTGTCCGAGTGTCGGCGCCCGGAAGAACACCCAGCCGACCATGACGACGGAGAACGTCACGACCATCTTCGTCACCGGCGGCAGCCGTCGCTGAAGGGCCGCGTACACCCGGGTCCGCTCTGCGACCACGCAGACGCCGTGGTAGATGCCCCACACGAGGTAGGTCCAGTTCGCGCCGTGCCAGAAGCCCGAGGCGGCGAACACAAGGAGGACGTTCAGCTGAGCGCGCGTCGGACCGGCGCGATTGCCCCCGAGCGCGACGTAAAGGTAGTCGCGTAGCCACGTCGAGAGCGAGATGTGCCACCGCCGCCAGAACTCCGTGACCGACTGGGAAATGTAGGGGTGGTTGAAGTTCTCCTTGAAGCGGAATCCGATCATCCGACCCAGACCGATGGCCATGTCGGAGTACCCCGAGAAATCGAAATAGATTTGGAGCGTATAGGCGAGCACCCCCAGCCACGCGTAGGCCACCGGCAGGGTGTGCGGGTCGACGCCGAAGACGCGATCGGCGGCGAGCGCCGCGCTGTCCGCCAGGAGCACCTTCTTGCCGAGGCCGAGCGAGAAGCGATGAAACCCGGCGGCCACGTCCTCCCGCGCGATGCTCCGCGACGCGAGCTGCGTCTCCAGATCCTTCCACCGGAAGATGGGCCCCGCGATCGAGTGGGGGAAAAGCATCAAGAAGAGCAAGTAGTGGAGAGCGCTCTTCGCCGGCCGCGCGTCGCCGCGGTAGATGTCGGTCAGATAACTGATCTCCTCGAACGTCAGGAACGAGATGCCGATGGGGAGAACGACCTCCTTCCACGGCATCGGCGGCACGGCGAAGTGCGCGAAGAGTGCGTTGGTCTCGCCGACGAAGAAGTTCGAATACTTGAAGTACGCGAGGACGGAGAGGTGCACGGTCACGCCGAGCGTGAGGTAGAGCTTCTTCCGCGTCGTGCTCGCCGCGATGGACTTGCCCAGGTGGTAGTCGATGACGCCGAGCGCGAGGATGAAGGGCAAAAACCGCGGCGCCCCCCACGCGTAGAAGACGACGCTGAAGATCAGCGCGACCCCATTGCGAAGCCTCGCTCCGCCAGAAAAATAGGCGAGGAGGAAGAGCGGTAGGAAGACCGAGATGAAGAGGATGGAGGAGAACGGCATGAACGCGTGCGGCTTCGTGGTCGGATAGGCCTCCGCCGCTCAGGGCGGGTCGGTCCAGCTCATGAAGTTGAGGGCGATCACGGCGAGCGTCGGGGCGTCGGCGAGCTTGGCGACGTCGGCCCAGGGCCACGCGATCGTCGACGTCGTGATCACGAGCTCGACCCAGTCGCGGCCTTCGAGGAATTCCTTGGGCACGACGGTGTCGATGCCCCAGAGCCCGGTCTCGGGGGGCGGAGTCGTCGTTCCGACCATTCTGCCGTCGATGTAGGCCGTGAGGGTCGGCGTCGTTTGCAGCGCCTTGATGTTGGCCCACCCGTACGTGAAGAGGCGCATCGGCCGACCGCCGTGGCTCTTCAGCCTGACGGTTCCACGCTGCCCCATCCAGCGGAACGCGGAATTTCCGGAGGTGTCCTTCCGGTCGTGTTCGATGAGCGTGAAGCCGTCGTCGTAGATGATGTCGTCCGAGCACGACACGTTCCACGACGAGGACGATCCCGCGTCGGCCGAGAGCCCGTGCGCCCGGGCCTGCCGCTGCTCCGCTTCCAAGGTGATGGAGGCGCGATCGCTCTTCGAGCAGCCTGCAGCGAAGGCCACGTTCAGGAGGGGGAGGAGAAGCAGAAGCCGGGAACGGATCACGGGACGGCTCCCAGGTCGACGACGGCGAGACCCCGCTCCGCAAAGGCGCGGCGATGGCGCCCGGCTATCTCGGCAAGGTTGTCGGCGAAATCGAGGAAATAGGGAGCGTGCGTCCGCCAGATATCGGACTCGTCGTTCAGCATCTCGACCCAGTACTCACGGCGGTAGTGGTACCGCGAGTACCCAGGCAACACGTACGCGAGGTAGCGAACGCCAATGGCGTGAAAGTAGGCCTCGAGCCTCTCGCTTCCCTGGAAATACGGCATGCCGGGGGCCGGGCTGGCGTAGCCGGCGGTGTCGAAATTCCAGATGTTGTTGCGTCGAAAGTCGAGATGGTGGGGCTCATCGAGCATGACGAATACGCGCTCGCCGGCGGGAATCGACTGCTGCAGGCGTGCGTAGAGCGCCGCCTCCGGAGGCGCGGTGTCTGCGCGCGGTGCGGAGCCGTACGCCGAGGCGATGTTGCGGATCGCGGCGCTGAGGGTCGCGGTCGTCGTCGCTGGGCTCGCGGTCAATGCAGCGAGCGAGCCGACGAGCACGAGAATCGCGAAGAGTCGCGTTCGTGTCGCGTCGCGCCCCGCCGCGTCCGGCCGCGTTCCGGCCACGAGGAGTATGCCGAGCACCATAGCAACGAACGAGCCGAAGGCGTACCGGCCGACGTTGGGCGCATCGCTCGAGGTGAGGCCGTGAACGAGCATCACGAAGCCGACGAGGCTCGCGAAGACGAAGGCCCCGAGTGGCCTCCTAAGGGGCGCCTCACGAAGGAACGCGACGGCGAAGAGGAGGATGCCGAGCGCCGTGATCTTCAGGCCCTCCTGCGCCGTGGTGACCATCAGGACAAGCTCGGAAGCCAGGGTCGTGGACACGCCACGCAAGGCCATCGCAGGGTTCGAGTTCCCGAGGATGATCGGATAGAGAAAAGTGCGATTGGACTGCCACGCGACCACGAACCACGGGACGAGAGCAACGAACGTGAAGGCGACGACGAGCAGCGCCTCGCGTATCGCTGGCGCAGCTCGCCGTGAATGCGTCCACCACGCGAAGTACGAGGCCCCCAACAAGAGGACGGGGATCGGCAGGTAGCTCTGACGCAGCGTGCACGTCGCCGCCGACACGAGCGCTAGGACGACGGCGTTTCGCCACGGCGCCCGCGTGGACTGCCCGACCCAGACGAGAGTCCGGAACAACGCGAGCAGGAAGGCGACGCCCGAGTACGCGCTCGCGGTGTTGGACGCGGAGGACGGGACGGTGACGATGAACGCGGTCGCGATGGACAAAAAGAGGAGGGACGTCCGCCGCCCGCGGTCCCGATGCCCGACGAGCAGAAGGACGACCATCAGGACCGACATGCTGCGGTCGAACGTGAGCGCCTGAACGGCCGACGCGCGAACCGCGACGAGCTCGAGGAAGAACGTTTGCCCGCCGAACGCCGACAGTCGGCGGATGCTGAAGGGCTCGAGTAGGGTCCCGGTCTGCAGGAGCTTTTGGACGAAGGGGACGTAGGCGATGTCGTCGTCGTACGGGTTGATTCGCCAGTTCGCGACGCCCCCGAGGTAGCGCACCGCGACGAGGGCCGCGAGGAAGAGGCCCACGGAGGCGAGCTTTGGCTCTCGCGTCGCGACGCGCAGGACGAACGTGAGACGCCTGTGGATGGTCGCGCGCTCCCGGTAGATCTCCGCGAGAGCGAGAAGCAGGCCGATGTCGACCAGGCCAAAGCTCGCCCAGCGGCCCATGACGGCGGCGACCATGAGCGCTCCGCCGACCGAGCACGCCGCCGCCGCACCCCAGGCGACGCGTAGCCCCAAGTCGACGCGATCCGTCGGGACGACCAGCGCCTTCACGAGCGAGCCCCAACCGGCGAAGCTCACGATGACGAGCAGCGACCACAGCGTCGTCTCGATGAGCGCGTTGCGGCTACCTCCCGGCGCAACATAGGCAAACGTCCCCACGATCGCGACGGCGAGGAGACCGGCCGGCAGGGCGCGGCGAACGCTGGACCGCGCGCCACTCACGGAGTCCCCTGCGGTTCCACTTTCGTTACCGTCAACGAGAAGAGCGCGACGCCGACCCCGAAGGGAGAGGTGCGATCGAACTCGAACGTCACCGTCTGCGCGCCGGAGGGCCGCAGCTGCTCTGGCGGGACGGTGAAGAAGAAGGATTTGCGGTCGAACTCCCGGTCGAAGTGAATATCAACGGGTTGAAGGAACCCGTTGACGAAGACACGGAGGTTCTGTTGTTCGACGGCGGACCACGCGGAGAGCTCGACTCGGTAGGCGCGCCCTGCCGGCAGATCGATGCCCATCTCGGGCACGATCGCCCGCTCGCCGGTAGGCATGAACTTGAGGCCGTACGCGGTCAAGACGAGACGCTTTTGCGTCCCTGCGTGGTTCATGAGCCATCGAAAGCCGCCCACGGGGGCGTGCTCCGCCCCACGAAAACCGCGAACGAGGTAGGCGGGAGCCTCGGGCTCGCCGAAGTGAACGATCTCGGTGACCGCAGGTCGGCGACGCGCGAGCGCCGCGCGCACGAGGCCCGGTTCGATGCGGTACACGTGAAGCCCGCCCGCCTCGAACGCCAGGACACCGACCTCCCGAACCTGCGCCAGAAACTCCGCGTCACGCTGCCGGAAGGCGGCCATCCAGGCCGTTTGCGTGGACCAAGGGTCCTCGAGCCAGTCGTGCCGACGAAAGGCGACCGAGACGAACGACTGAAATTTGCAATCGATCGCAGCGTGCTCGATGTCGTCGAACTGAACGTAGTGCACGGGCCGCTCGCCCAGCTCGTCGTAGTTGCGAACCACTTCCTCGAGCAATCCCTCCGGCGCAATGTGAATGGTCGTGAGGAGCTGGCGGTTGAAGGAGTACCGAAACGCCGCCGAAAATACCGAGTTCGAGTAGAGATAGGGGTTCTTGTCCTCCGCTTGGATGAAGTCGCCGACGCGGGCGAGCTCGTCGTCCGTCACGAACGCCTTGGGCGAGCGGGCCAGGTCGGCAACGCCCCAGAGCATCGACACCGCGAGACCCGCGGCGCCAATGCCTCGCCACAGCGCGATCCTGCTCGCGAAGAGGTGCGCGACCAGGACCCCGAGACCGACCGCCGCAAACGGCAGGACGCA
Source organism: Myxococcales bacterium (assembly GCA_025359105.1). Classification (GTDB taxonomy): domain Bacteria; phylum Myxococcota_A; class Polyangia; order Polyangiales; family Polyangiaceae; genus JANYHK01. The sequence continues at coordinate 14,775 of JANYHK010000012.1, forward strand.
GAGCGACGGGTGGTACTGCTCGGCGAAGAGCTGGCTCATCGCCACGAGGAACGGAACGCCGGCGGCGAGGAGGACGAGAGGAGCGGGGCTCGGCAGCCAACGAACGGGGTGTCGTGCGATTCGTGCGAGTGCGGCCACGACGTAGACGCCGAACACGACGAACACCGTCGGCGAAAAAAAGTGCAAGAGCCGAACGAGCGTCAGGTTCGGAAGGCTCGACCGATAGTCGAACGAGTAGACCGGGGTCGCGCGCTCGAAGAATTGAAGCCGCACGTCGTCGCAAAAGTTCGTCCAGCCTATGGCCCAAATCGCGAGGACGCTCTTGAACACGATGCTCGCGAGGCAAAACGCGCCGACGGTCGCGATAGCGATGAGGGAGCGACGCGCGAGGGTGGGCTGTTTGAGGAGAGCCGGCGTGAGACAAACGGCGACGGGGATGAAGAAGAAGAAGTCGTACGAAGAGAAGAAGCAGAGGAATGCGGCTGCGCCGGAAAGCAGAAGATGGCGCAGCCGATGTCCGGAGAACCACTCGGTCACGTAGAACAGGCTGGCGAAACCGAAGCAGAGGTGAAGCGGGTGGCTGTAGATGCAATCGGCGTACTTCACCCACAGAGCGTTGGTCGCGAACACCAGCGTAGCGAAACAGGCGACGCGGTGGCTCCAGATGGCGCGCACGTACTTGAAGAAGAAGAAGACGGACAACGCAGAGAAACCCAGCGCGACGCACCGAAAGAGGGGCAGCTGCTCGGTGCGGAACACCTTCTGGAGCACGCCGTTGATGAGCATCCCGAGCGGCGGGTAGTGAACGTAGCGGTAGGAGTCGACCGTGAGCGGCTGCACGTCGACGATTCCGGCGAAACGCGTCTCCAGGAATCCATAGCGGGCGAAGAAGCGTCCGGCGATTCGGATGTCGACGTCGGACCACGGGTCGCCCCAGTTGAGCCGCAGCGGTTCGAAGGCCGCCCTGAGCAGGAACGCGAACATCGCGAGGGCAACCCCACACGTCAGCGCGAACCACGGATCGTCGCGCAGTCGGCGCAGAATCGACGGTGACCCCGGGGTGGCTTCCACGGCTCCTTATCTCCTACGCCCGCGCCACGATGGCAATCACGTCGTCTCCGGGGGGCGCAATTCTTCGAGAGCGCGACGGGGGATAGGCGATGGATAGGTCCCCCCCCCGGCGGCTCACGGCCGGGATTGGCCCGGCTCCCGACGGCGCCATACCGTTCCCGGAAAGGGCCGCGCGACCCCCGGCGTGTCCAGGTTGACCTCGAGCGGGCGCACGAGCTCGAACTTGGTGGCGAGTTGGAGGTGCTGCTCCTCGTTCATGCCGGCCACGACGACGTACCGTGCGCCGCTGAGGTGCAGGCCGTCGACGTAGTCGATGGGCATGCCCGCCGCCACCCCGTCGATGTAGCCCTGCAGGATGGGCTGCGTGCAATGCTTTCCGTCCCGGACCGCTGCGAACGGGATCGTGGTTACGACCGTCTCGCCATCGAGCGCCGCGACGAGCGCGTGGAACCGGTTGGCGCTCTCCCACATTTTTGCCGTTGGCGCGAAGCGAGTGGGATCGTACTTCATGAGAAGCAGCACGCCGCTCGACGCGACGACGACCGCCCACGTGGCGGCCAGCGCCCTCTCGCGCTGCGGCCACAGACCGCGCAGCGCGTCGCACGCGAGCAGCAGCCCGATCGGCCACGCCAGGACGAACACGGGGGTGTAGACGTTCAGCCAGCTCCCGTCCTTCGCGTGCGCGAGCATCGCTCCGACGAGGGCAGCCGCCAGCATGCCCGTCCACTTCAGCGACTCGGTGCTCAGCCACCCGCGCCGCCGCAGCGACGCGACGGCGAGCGGCAGGACGAGGAGGAACGGCGCGTGGCGCACGAATGGCGCGATCGGGTCGGCCCACGTGTCGACGAGGAGTGCGTGCTTTCGCATGTCGAAGAGCCACGTCCAGAACCATCCTTCCGTCGCCGCCGAGAGCCCGAGCAGCGTGGCGAGGCATGCGGCGCCCGTCGTCGCCGCGAGAAACAGGCCCGATCGCCGATCACGGAGCACCGCGAAGACGAGGAGCCAGCCCACGAAGAAGACGCCCGTCTGCTTGGCGTAGATGGTCGCCGCGAGCGCCAGTGCCGCGAGTAGAGACCGGCGCAGGGAGAGCCGCCCCTCCCCTATCAACACCGCCGCCGCGATCGGAACGAACGTCGCGAGCGCGTCGGGCCGGACGAGATCGTAGCTCCCGCCGGTGAGTGGATACCCCGCAGCGATCGACGCGGCGGCGAGGATGGCGAACGACGCCCCGATCCACCGCGTGGGCGCTCGCCGAACGAGCAGGACGCCAAAGACGAGCGATGCGCCGACGATGCACCCGACCGAGAGGGCGCGCCCCGTCCACCAGTCGAGACCGAGCACCTTGCCGACTGCGGCCAGCACGACCCAGTGCAGCGGCGGATAGGGGAACGTCGCGAAGCCGCGCGACGGATCGATGTAGAGCGGGAGGTGATTCTCGATCCGGTACGCGTGGTAGAGGTGACAGCTCTCCATCCACTCGAAGTCGAGCGGATAGGCCATCCGACGGTGGAACAGCTCCGCGATCGTCCGCAGGTGCCAGTACGCGGGCGCGAGCAGGAAGACGAGGGCGACTGAGGCTGCGCCGCGACGAAGGATCGGCGGCAACGCGCGCCTATGCCGTGATCCGATGGCGCCCGCGCGCTCGCGCGAGCTGACCGTCCGGCATCAGAGCCCGTACGTCCTCGAGGACGCGCTCGACGCTCACCGTCTTCGCCGCGACGTTCGAGATGACGTCGAGAGGCGTTCCGGCGACGACGTCCTTGCCGTTGTAGACGGTGAAGAGCGGGATGGAATAGAGCGGCGGCACGATGGACCGCGTGCGAGTCCCAAGCGGCGCGAAGAGCGTGGGCGTGTCCGCGAAGAAAAGACCGACGACGGGCACGTCGACGAGGCAAGCGAGGTGCATCGGGCCGCTGTCGTTGGAGACGACCAGCTCGGAGATGGAGAAGAGCGCGAGCAGCTCGCGGAGAGAGAGATCGCCGGCGACCGAGACCGCGTTGGCGCTACCGACCTTGGAGACGATGCGCTCCACGTACTCGCGCTCCGACTTCGCGCCTACGAAGGTCACGAACGTGTCGGGGAACTCCTTCAGGATCGTGCGCGCGAGCTCGGCGTACCGCTCCTCCGGCCACTTGCGCACCTCGGGGGCGAGGTCCGGCGACGTGTTGGCGTTGATCGCGACGACGCGGCGCGATCCCGCCCCGCGCGCGGCGAGGACGCTCCGCGCACGCGCCACGTCGGCCGGCGGGCATGTCACGCGGGGGTGATGGAAGCGCGAGCGGAACTTCTCGAAGTCGAGGTAGTAGAGGTCGCGCGTAGCGATGAGGTAGACGAGCGAGAGGAAGATGTCCTTCGTGTGGAAGTAGTGGTTGTACGTCCCCGGCACGTCGAGGAGCGTCTTGCGCCAGGGCTCGGGCGTGAGGCAGAAGCCCGCAGACTGCTCGATGCCAGCGATGCCGGCGAGGACGAGCGGGAACTTGGCGAAGAACTCGAAGTCGACGAGGAGGTCGATCTTCTCCTTGCGCAGCGCGTGTGCGACCTCGAGCGTGCTCCTGATGAACGCGGCCGGCGATGAGCTGTCGACGAACCACTCCTTGTCCGCCACTCCGAGGATCTTGAGGATCTCGGCGTTGGACGAGAAGGTGATGACGTGGATCTCGGCGTCCGGGTACGTCTCACGGAGCGCCTGGAACGCGGGGGACGCGATGACGAGCGAGCCCATCCCGAAAAACTTGGCGACCGCAATTTTTCGAAGCGGCCGCAATCCGGCGGCGGGACCGCGGGTCCGTAGGCGCTTCCGCCACGCGAGCGCCGAGCACGCCGCGTTGCCGACGGCGTTGTCGATCTGCCGCATCAGTTTTACGTCGAACATCGCGGACTTCCCTCTCGTTAAGACGAAGCTAGTGTTAGGGATCTGCCACTCTACTGAGAGACGGTCAAGCCCTCGAAGGACGCGACGAGCTCCGCGGCTTCGACCGCAACCGTACCGGCGCGGGCCACCGCGATGCTCGCGCCGTGCGTCGCGAGCACGAGCGCGGCATCCAGCGGGACGCCCGCCGCGAGCGCGAGGGTGAGCGTGCCGATGACCGTGTCCCCTGCGCCGGTGACGTCGAAGACCGAGCGCGCGACCGTCGGGACATCGAGCGGCTCTGCGCCGGAGCGGAGGAGGGTCATCCCGTGCGCGCCGCGCGTAATGAGGAGCGCCGCACCGCCGATCTGCTCGAGGAGCTGCCGGCCCGCGGCAACAATGGCCGCGTCGGCGTTGTGGGTCGTCGTGCCGGTCGCCACCTCGAGCTCGAGAACATTCGGGGTGATCACGGTGGCGCCGGCGTACTTGCGGTAGTCGCGGCCCTTCGGATCGATGACCACAGGGACGCCGCGACGGCGCCCGATCGCGACGACCGCGCGCGCGACGGCGTCCGACGCCACCCCTTTCGCGTAGTCGCTGATGACGAACGCATCGGCCCCGTTCGCGAGGGCCTCGACAGTGTCGACGAGCTCCGCCTCGACGCGCGCCGACAGCGGCTCGCGCGACTCGACGTCGACGCGGACGATCTGCTGGTTGCGGGCGACGACGCGGAGCTTGTGCGTGGTGGGCCGCTCACCGGTGACGACGAGGCCGCCGACGTCGATCCGCCGGCTTTCGAGCTCTGCGCGGAGGCTCGCACCTTGCGCGTCCGTACCGACGAGCCCGACTAGCGACGCGTGACCTCCGAGGGTCACCACGTTCGCTGCGGCGTTCGCGGCGCCGCCGGGGCTGACCGAGCGCTCGGTGAGGTCGACGACCGGGACTGGAGCTTCCGGCGAGATGCGGGCGACGTCGCCGCGCACGTACTCGTCGAGCATCACGTCGCCCACGACGACGACGTGCTTTCCCTGGAACGAGCGGACGAAAGCGGCGGCGGAGACGGCGGTCAGCATGCCTGTGGTTCCTGCAGGGAGTCGAGGACGCGCGCCCAATCTCCGGTGAAGAGGAGCGCCTTGCAGCCCGCGGCCTCGCCCGCCGCCACGTCGGACGGCTTGTCGCCCACCATGAGCGAGCGTCGCAGATCGATGGGGTGCTCTGCCGCCGCGCGCAGCAGCATCCCCGGCCGCGGCTTGCGGCATGCGCAGCCGTCGTCGGGTCCGTGCTCGCAATGGTACGCGGCGTCGAGGTGCACGCCCTCGGCGGCCAGGAGCTCGACCACGCGCGCGTGCACCGCCGCGACCTCTTCGGACTTGATGAGGCCGCGCGCGACGCCGGACTGGTTGCTCACGACGACGAGCAGCTTGCCGGACGCAGCGAGCGCGCGCAGCGCAGGGGCGACTCCGGGGATGAGGCGCACGCGCGACGCGTCGGCGAGGTAGCCCTCGTCGGGGATGAGCGTGCCGTCGCGATCGAGGAACACCGCGGGGCGCATCTCACCCCGCGAGACGAGCCGCGATGCCCGTCGTGGAGAGGCCGCCGACGAGCGGCAAAAACTCGATGCGCCCGCCATAAGCGCGGACAATCTCGGCCTCCGGGATCGGAGCGCCGTCGGGAGGCGCGTAGTCGGCGCCCTTGCAGTGGACGTCGGGCTTGAGGCGCGCGAGCACCTCGGCCGGCGTGGCCTCGGCGAACGCGACCACGTAGTCGACGACCTCGAGCGCGCTCAGCACCGCCACGCGCTGGGAGAGCGGGTTGAGCGGCCTCCCCTCGCCCTTCGTGCGGCGAACGTGCGCGTCGTCGTTCACGCCGACGACGAGCACGTCACCCAAGCGACGCGCTGCGCGCAGGCTCGCCACGTGACCGGCATGCAAAATGTCGAAGCATCCATTGGTCCAGACCACCGTGCGTTTCTCGCGCGCGTGGGTGTCGCGGATCGGAAGGAGATCGTCGAGCGTCACGAGCTTCGTGTCGGGATCGCCCGCCCGGACCGGATGCGCCGGGAGCGCGCAGCCGCACAGGTCGGCCTCCACGATGGCACACCACATATGGCCGATCGTGATGTGGCACTCCTGGATGCGCGCGGTATCGCGCGACGGCACGAGGACGGCGACGTCGCACTCCGCGGCGAAGGCGGCTCCGCCGGCGCCGGAGAGACCGACGACTTTGATACCCAGCTCTCGCGCGGCGCGGACGGCGCGGAGCACGCTCTCGGAGCGTCCGCTCGTAGAGAGGGCGACGACGACGTCGCCCGCGCGGCCGAGAGCGCGGAGCTGGCGCTCGAAGACGTGCTCGTAGCCGAAGTCGTTCGCAATCGCGGTGATCGCCGACGTGTCGACGGTGAGCGCGATCGCCGGGAGCGGCCTACGATCGGCCACGAAGCGACCGACGAGCTCCGCCGCGATGTGCTGCGCGTCGCTGGCGCTGCCGCCGTTGCCAAAGAGGAGGAGCTTGCCGCCGGCGCGGAGGGACGCGACGATGAGGGCCGCGGCTTCCGCGATCGTTTGGCTGTCGTCGGCGAACGACCGACGCAGCGACGCGCCGTCCCGCAGGACGTGACCGATCCAAGCCGCATGGGGTGCTGCCATCGGTGGAACCGTAGCACATTTGCCTACGCCGGGCCGTCAGGGGGCGGCGGCGGCGGCGCGGCGCATGCGCAGGCGAAGGGTGCCGAAGCGGAGGGCGGGGAGGTAGCGATCCTCGAGCCAGCCCGCGACCTTGGGACAGTGTGCCCGGAAGTCCGCCTCGCCATCCTCGGGATAGCTGAAGGGCGCCTTGTCGAAGAAAACGAACGCGGCGGGCGGCGCAGCCCGCACTGCCTCGAGCACCAGCGCTTCGGCGCCGTCACGGTAGGCAAGCAGCGCGGCGCGATCGGCCGCGCTCGGCCTGGCGCCGGAGCCACCTTCCAGCGCGGCGTCCACGTTGAGCTCGAAGTCGTAAAGGATCGGCGTTGCGGTGTGCCTGCGCGCGAGGAAGAGGAAGTAGGGGTCGAGGCCGTAGGTCTGCACCCGCTCGTCCTCGCGGGTATGCGCCGCGAGGTACGCGGCCGCGGCTCGCAAATCCTTCGAGAAGAAGTCCCCCCACTCGAAGTGGTCGAGGTAGGCATCGGAAGCGCGCATCGCTGGAGTTGCGCCCGCCGCCGCCCAGTCACCTTGGGTGCCCGGGCTCATGACCGCGTCCTGCCGGCACTGCAAGCCCAGGAGAAGCGCCCCCGCGCCTACCGCAGCGGCCAACGCTGGGCGCCCTTCCACGCGACGCGCGATCGCCGCGACGAGGACGAGCTCCAGCACACCCGTCCCCAGCGTCACCATTTGCAGGTGGTAGGGGAACCCCTTGCCTTGCGCGGCGAAGACGGCAAAGCCCCCCAACGGCAACACCAGCGCCAAGAGCGCGCGCCGCGGGAGGCGGAACGCGAAGAAGCAGACGAGGAACGCCGCGGTCGTCCCCATCGCCCAGTCGAGACGCGGCGTGTTTCCGAACGAGCGGTAGCACTCTACGAGGGAGCGGTTCCAGATCGTGTGGTGCAGCAGCGGGACTTTGGCGAGCATCCGCACGGCGAGCGGCAGGTCCTCGAACGCGAGGACGAACGAGACCATCGCGGTCGACGTAGCGGCCGCCCCGAGGACGCCCATCCGGAGCGCGCGCCACACCGAGATCGAGAGCCTCGCGCGGTCGAGGAGCGCCACGCCGGCCTGCAGGATCGCGAAGACCACGCACGGCGGCTTGCCGAACCAAGTGAGCGCGGTCGCCGCCCCAGCGAGGGCGAAGCCGCGCGCCGCGGTGCGCACGTCACGCGTCTCGTGGGCAGCAGCCTGCAGCGCGAGCGAGACGAGCACCAGGACGGCGTAGAGCCCCTCGCGCTGGGACGTGTGCCACCAGTCGTAGCGAACGTACTGCGCGCCGAGGACGCCGATGCCGGCGAGCGCCCACAAGGGGCGATCGCCCGTA
>JANYHK010000032.1 GCA_025359105.1 Myxococcales bacterium
CCGCCCGGCAAGGTGAGGCGCGGCGGGCCGCCGTACGCGCGATCTCCGAGCAGCGGCGCTCCGGCGTGGCCCGCGTGGACCCGGATCTGGTGAGTCCGCCCGGTCTCCGGCGCGAGCGCGAGAAGGGCCTGGCCGCCCGGCGCCGTCGCCACGAGCGCATACCGCGTCCGCGCGTGTGTCGGCTCGCGGCCGTCGACCTGGCGGCGACGCGGATCTTTCGCGCGGCCGATCCGCGCGTCCCAGGCGCCCCGCTCGGGCGCCGGCGCGCGTGCTGCGATCGCGAAGTAGCGGCGTGCATAGGAGCCGTCGTCGCGCGCCTTCTTCATGCGCGCGGCGGCGTCGGGCGACAGCGCGAAGACCACGACCCCGCTCACCTCGCGATCGAGGCGCGACGTCGGGTGCACGCGCGCCTCCGGCATCCCGGCGATTCGGGCCGCGTGCGCGAGGAGCGCGTGCGAGGCGCCGCCGTGATCGGGGATCGTCGGGATTCCGGCGGGCTTGAGCAGCGCCAGAAGGTCGTCCGCCCGCGCGAGGACGGCGACGTCGTCTACCTGCGTCGCGGCGGGCGGCGCGAGCGTCACTTCGTCGCCGGCGAAGATCGCGAAGCTTGCATCTTGCACGCGTTTCCGACCGACGAAAACACGGCCTTCGGCGATCGCGGCCGGATCGCGCACGAGCCCCACCAGCGGCCCCTCCGCTGCCCGCGTGACGCGCCAGCGCTTCACGTCACGCCTTGGCCAGGCGCTCGACCACGCCGCGATCGCCGTCGACGCGGAGGAGATCGCCGGTCTTGAGCGCGCGCGTGACGCCGGGAACGTTCACGACGCTGGGCACGCCGAACTCCCTCGCGACGACCGCCGCGTGCGAGAGGGGGCCGCCTAGCTCGGTCACGACGCCGGCCGCGAGCGGAAAGAGCGGGGTCCAGCCGACGTCGGTGGTGTGAACGACGAGGATCTCGCCGGGCATGAGCTCGCCCATGTTGTCGGGGCCACGCAGCACGCGAGCGCGCCCTTCGACGACGCCACCCGACGCGGGCAAGCCCCGCAGCGTGTCGCCGCTCGCGGGCGGAAGGACGACGGGGGGCGGCGCGCCGGTGAACGTCGGCGGCGGGTCGGGGCGGGCCTGGTCGCGCGCGAACTCCGCTCGACGCGCGCGCACGAGCGGCGCGAGATCGGTGCGCGAGGTCTTGAGCGCGTGGACGAGCTCGTCCACCGTGAAGAAAAAGACGCTGGGGATCTGCGCCACCTGCGCGCCGGCTTTGGCGTAGGCGAGCTGGTCGTCGGCGAGGTCCGGCGAGAGGCGCAAGAGGCGGCGGTCGGCGTCGAGAGCGGCCTCGCGCATCATGCCGAGCACGCGGGTCACCCACGTGCGCATCCGCTCCCGCAGCCGCGCCGATTTCTGCGCGCGAGCGACGAGGTGACGCACGGCCGTCTGCTCGATGAGCGAGAGGCGGGGAAGCAGCTTCGCCATCTCGGCGTCCGCATGCGCCTTCGCGCGTGCGATCTGCGCCTCGAGATCACGAGCCTCCCCGCGCAGCGAGACGCGCACCATGGTCAGCACCGGCCGCGCATCCTCCCGCCAGCGCGGCGTCGACAGCTCGGCCTCGCGCACCGCGCGGTCGCCGTACAGCTCGAAGTAGCTCTGCAGCGCGCGCCGCGTGGGGCCGTCGGGGATCGCGTCCATGCCGGTGGTGCTCTCCTTCTCGAGCGCTGCGCGCGCCTCCGGCTCCCGGCGCGCGAGCGCGACGACGCGGAGGATGCCGATCGCCGGCCGTGCGCTCTCCAGATCGCGAATGCCGCTCGTGAGCCCCTGCGCGAGGCGCTCGGCGCCGATCGGCGCGACGCGGGCCAGCAACATCTTGAGGGCCAGGTGCGTCCCCAGCGTGCTCGACGCGCACGTGAGCATGACGTTGCCGGTGCGCTCGAGGAGCCCCTGCAGATCGCGGAGCGTCCGCGCGAGGCCGTCGTCCGGCAGGATCGCGAGATCGAGCGCGCTGTGGATGCGCTGCGCCTTCTCGGCGAACGCCTCGAACTTGGCGACCTCGTCGTCGAGCCGGAGCTGCTCCTTCATGAGGCGCGTCGCCGTGAGCGGCAGGCGCGCGTAGAAGCCGCGGCGCGACACGTCGGCGACCTGCAGCGCGAGCTCGTCGCCGCCTGCACCACCCCCCAGCTCGACGAGCGTGCGCGGATCGAGCCACGGCACCTGCGCGGCGATCCGCATGAACTGCGACAGGTTCAGGTAAAAGCGGCCGTAGACGTTGCCGACGAGGTGCGCGTGCCTCGGCACGGTGCAGCCGAGGGCGGCGAACGCGCTGCGAAAACCGGTGTCGCTGAACGATCCGGCGATCGACCAGGTGAGGTGCGTCGCGACGCCGGGCAGCGCCTCGCCGACGTTCGCGTTGCTCCATACCGTCGTCTCATCGCCGCCCTCGGGGAAGCCGCGCCCGGTGATGGGGCGCGCCTGCACGAGCCAGATGCGCGTGTCGTCGCACGCGAACTCGACGTCCCACGGGACGCGTTCGAGCTTCTCCAGGCGCAGCGCGATCTCGGCGAGCTCGACTAGGCGCGCGTCGGACAGGGCGGGCGCGTCGGGCGCGGCGACGGGGATGTCCGCGAGGCCGTCGGGCGTGACGACGGAGGCGCGCGTCTTGTGCGCGATCATCGCCTCCATCGTGCGGCCGCGGGCGTCGATGCGGAGCATGTCGGGCGTCGCGACGCCGTCGACGACCGGCGACCCCAGGCCGAACCCGGCGTTGATGATGCGCTCGTCGCCGCTCCCGCTGCGCCGATCGGGCGCGCGCGTGAACATGACGCCGGCGGCCCGCGCTTCGACGATGCGCTGCAGCACGACCGCCATCCCCACGTCCTTGACCCCGCGCGCGGCCAGGTAGGCGAGCGCCCGTCCCGACGCGATCGAAGCCCACACGGCCCGCACCGCTTGCGCCAGGTCGGCGACACCACGCACACCTAGGCGCGTCTCGGCGAGGCCCGCCATCGACACGAGCGCGCCGTCCTCGCAGGTGGCGCTCGAGCGCACGGCGAGGCCCCAGGGGCACGTGCGCTCGATGCGGCGCCACAGGTCAGCGAGCTCGGCCTCTAGCCCCTTCGGCAGCGGAGCATTCAGGATCTCCTGGCGCGCCTCCGCCGCGCGCGCATAGCCGGCCCGCCCCGCGGCGGCGCGCAGGAGGGACCGCGGCTCACATCCCGGCGACAGCTCGCGGATCGCCGCCTCGAACGACTCCTGCGGAATGACCCACGCTTCGGGGACCGCGAAATCGTTCTTCAAGAGCCACGCGAGCCCTGCCGCCTTCCCGCCTACGACCCGCGGGTCCGCGCGCTTTTTTGCTAGCGACTCCAGCGAAAGGAGCGTCACGCGATCACCGGTGCTAGCGCCATGCTCGGCGGCATCATACCCCAATGGGCGGCCGCGGCATTTCGAGGTGCTACCCCGGCGAAGCGCGTTCGACCGATGGCAACCGTTCCATCCAAAGGACGGCTGCTATAGGTTGGCGGCGTGAAACCCTGGGAGCTACTGGGTGAGGCGCGGACGCCCGAAGGCGGGCTCATGACCCTCTCGCGTCGCGACGCCGAGTACGTGATCCGCCTCGACGGCAAGGATCTCATGGGGAGCCGCATGATGGGCTCCGAGCAGGCGCTCGCCACGCTCGGTTGCGAACGCGCGAGGACGAAGCAGGGTGCGGTGGTCCTCGTCGGCGGGCTCGGCATGGGATTCACCGCGCGCACGGCGCTCGATCTCTTGCCCGCCGACGCCACGCTGGTCATCTCGGAGCTCATGCCCATCGTCGTCGAGTGGAACAAGGGACCGCTCGGGCCCCTGGCGGATCACGTGCTCCGCGACCCGCGCGTCCGCATCGAAATCGGCGACGTCGGCGTGCTGCTTCGCAATAGCCCAGGCGCCTACGACGCCCTCCTCCTCGACATCGACAACGGCCCTGCTGCGTTCACGCAGAGCTCCAACGCCAACCTCTACGACGAGGCCGGCCTCCGCGCGTCGCGCGCCGCGCTGCGGCCAGCGGGCATCTACGCGGTCTGGGGCGCGGCGGACGATCGCGGCTTCGACGCGCGCCTTCGCAAGCACGGCTTCGCGGCGGAGACGCACCACGTCCGCGGCCGCGCCAAACAGGGCGGACCCCGCCACGCGGTCTTCGTCGGACGGCTGTAGTCGAGGGCGGGGCTACTTCCGCCGTAGCACGCGATCGTGCCAGGCGAGCAGCTCGTAGCTGCCGGGCCCGCGGTTGAACGCGTAGTCGTGGGGGCCAGGGACGTCGGCGAACTCGTGCTCGACACCGCCCGCGCGCCACGCCTGCGAGACGCGACTGATGGCGCCGTTGTAGTAGTCGTCGTGGCTCGTCGTGAGACGGAGCGCCATGCCCGGCTTCTTCTTCCGGGCGTAGCGGGCGAGATCCGTCCACTCCTGCGCCTGATCCTCGAACAGCGCGGGCTGCAGCGCGCCGACGGCGCCGAACGCCTCGGGAAACGAGAACCCCACGCGGAGCGCCGTCGCACCGCCGAGCGACACGCCGTCGATGCCCGTCGCCTCGATCGACGCAATCGCGGGCGTCTCCCGGCGAACGCGCGGCAGGAACGTCTCGACGATCCACTTGCCGTAGGCACGCACGTCCTTGAACGTTCGCAAGTCCAGATCGGGGACGTACGGGCAGGCGACGATGAGCCCGCCGAACGGGTGAGCAGCGAGATCTACGTTCAGCTGCGCCAGCCGCGCGTCGTCGACGAAGCCCTCGAGATCGGCCGCGGTCACGGGGGGCGACGCGATGCGCTCGATCGCGTGCGCGAGCGCGTAGTCGCGCGGCCACCCGAAGGCGCCGCGGTCGGGGCCCTTGAGCGCCTCCCCGCGGCCGTGCAGCGCGACGACGACCGGAAAGCGCGTCCCTGCCGGGCCCCAGGTCGGCACCAGGATCGCGGCGGTCTGCGGGCCGCCGGCGTCGGGCTCGAACGTCATCGTGACCAGGCGCGACGAGCCTCGCATCCCCGCGTCGAGCATCGGAAGGGGCGCGCTCGAAGGCGCGAGCACCGAGGTCGGCGGCTCCTTCTTCGAGCACGCGGTTGCCGCGGCGCCCGCGGCCCCCGCGGCCCCCAGTAGAAGCGCACGACGCGAGAGCCGCGGAGCCCGGCTCATTCGTCGCTGGGCGCAGGCACGCTGCCGGCGGCCTGGCGGACGAGATCGGCGATCTGCGGATCGTGCACGATCTTGTCGCGGAGAACGTCGCGGATGTGAGCGAGCTCCGACGCGTGGAGCCCCTTCAGGTGCGACGTGGCCTCGTCGAGCTTGCGGTCGACGTACTGGTTCACGTCGATCTTCCCGGCGCGGAGCTCGCCCAGCGGGCCGCTGGCGACCGCCTGGGTCGCGTCGGCCTTGTGTGCGGCGCCGGCCGGTCCGCCGGCGTCCGTCGCGCCGACTTCGAACGTCTTGGTGGGCGCGGCCGCGTCGGGCCCGCCTACGCCGGTCGCCTGCGGCGGGATGCCTCCACCTTTTCCGACGGGATCAATCGGCATGACCAGCTCCTAGCTTACAGCTCGAAGGAAGCGAACGCGAGGGGGGCGCCGATCGTCAGCGGACGTTGCCGATCGCGGTCTTGACCGTGTCGTGTTCGGCCTTGAGGACGTTGGAGAGCGCTGTAAACGAGCGGTTCTGCGCGTTCACCTGCTCCTGGATCTGCAGGTAGTAGAGGTTCATGTCCTGGCTCTGCTGGAGCGACGACTCGAGGCTCCCGTCGCCCGGCGCACCAGGGCTGCCGCCGACGCCGACGCCGCCGAGCCCGCCCGCACCGACGCCGACCCCGCCGGGGCCCTCGGGGTTCGCGAGGGCCGCGTTGCCGCCGCCGCCGCCGAACGGGCGGGTGATCGACATGGTCGACGCCGACGCGCCCGCGCCACGGATGGCGACCGCCATCATCGGCCCCCCGGGCAATGCGCGCAGGGCGCTCTCAGCGCCGCTGACGACGCTCCTCGCCATGACCTCGGAGAAGCGGACGCGCACCGGCGGCGGGGTGAGTCGGGCCGCCGTGGCGACAGCGGTGACGTCGGGGCGAGGGCCGGTTCCATTGATGTCCATGATCGCTTCTCCTTCGGGCGTGGTGGGGTTGCGTGTGAGGAGAGAGCAGTGGCGGTGGCCGTGCTCCCGTCTTCCCTGCCCCATCGGCACCGACGCAAAAGCGTTGCGTGAAAAGCGCACCGTCCGACGCAACGAAGGCACAGTCGAGGCGCCCACGCCGCTCCACGCGCACGAACGGCCGTGTTTCGGCCGCGATTCCATTCGGCACGCTTCTTGGAAAAGGAGTGGCCATGCGCCAGTCGAAAGTCGCCCTCGCGGCACCCATGCTCCTTGCCGTGACAGTCTTCTCCTTCTTCCCGACGGTGGCGCGCGCAGAGGGCCCGGCCGACGGCGTCCTGTCGTGCGCGACCGGTCCGCACAGCGGCACGTTCGACGGGGAGGCCGAGACCGCCACGGAGATGGTATGCGCGGAGCTGCGGCACGCCGGCGCGCGCGGACCGCACGTCGTGACCGTGAGCAAGCTCGGCGCGGCCACGTTCCTGTCTGTCACCGATGGGGCCGGCGACTCGCGGAGGCTTCAGATAGCCGGGCTCGAGGAGGTCCCGGTCGCCGCGCCGCGCCTCGCGACCGCCGTCACGCGCAAGACGTCGATCGCGGCCACGCAGCAGGTCGACAACATCGTCGACGAGGAGCAGCGCGTCCTGAAGACCCAGAGGGGCGACATGCTCGCGGGCGCGGGCCTCGGGGCGATGCACATCGCCGGCGCCGCGATGCTGCCCGCCATCAACCTCCGCGCCGCGTACGAGACGACGAGCTTCGCGGCCGTCGCCGATCTCCGCTACGGCTTCGGCAGCGAGTCGAACGACTCCTCGGCGCTCACGCTCGGCATCGGCGGCCGCTACTTCCTGGGCAAGCGCGACATCGCACCGTTCGTCGGCGGCGGCATGTCGTACTCGAGCCAGTCGTTCGATACGCGCTCCGACGGAAACTATGGCCGGTGGTACGGCAGCAACGGCGGCGCCGGCGCGTATGGTGAGCTCGGCGTGGAGGCCCTGCGCACGCACAAGAGCCGGCTCGCGCTCGATCTGCGCGCCGACGTGCCGTTCTACGTCGTGTCGCTCGAGCACTCGACCGGGGCGCGCGATGCCATGCAACGCAAGAGCATCTACTCGGTGCCCATCTCGTTCGCGCTCGCGTACTCCTACCGGGGCATCTAGCGATCCTCGCACCGGCTCACTGCTTCCAGAGGCTCACTTCTTCCAGAGGATGCTCGCGCGGCGTGCGCGCCGGTCGCCTGGCTCCGGCCCGTCGTCGTAGTAGTAGAGCGCCCCGTCGTGGAGGACGAGGGACACGTCCAGCGACGGCGGACCGTCGAGCGTGAGGAGCGGAAACGCGCGCGGCGCGGCGTCGCCGGCTCGGAGCTCGAGCGCGTCGAGCTCCAGCTGCTCCTTGTCGCCGCGGGCGATCACGCCGCGCAGGCCGGTGCCCGTCCCCTCGAGCGCGACCGCGGAGGGGAAGCCGTCGCCGGACGCGCGCACCTTGAAGAGGCCTCCCTTGGGCTTTCCGCGCTCGTCGAGGCGCGCGAGCATCGCGCCGTGGGCGACCGAGGATTGCGATTCGGCGCCGGAGGGTGCCTCCTCGATCCACGCCAGAAAGACGGCGTCCGTCGTCCCGGCGAGGACCGGCGAACGCGAGTGCGCGGCGCTCGCGAGGACGCGCTGCTCGTCGCCGAGGCGCTTGGCGTCCTTCGCGCGGAGCTGGGCGACGAAGATATCCGCGAAGCCGTCGGCAGGGCTCTCGCGCGGGTCGGCCCAACCGAGCCACACGACGTCACCGCGCGCGAGCAGCGTGATGTCGCTCGCGTCGCCGGGGGCCTCGGTGATCTTCTCTTCGCGCGCGATGCGCGACAGATCGGGGGCCACCTTGGTCGCGAACACCTCACCGTTGCCGGAGCGCCAGTCGACCCAGGCCACGACCCAGCCGCCGTCCGCCCACGCGATCGCCACGTCGGCGGCGTCGCCCTTCGTCGTCGTCAGCTGGACGTCGTTCTGGCGCTTGCCGCGCTTGTCGACGCGCGTGACGTGCACCTGTGGATCGCCCCCCTCGCGGGCGACCCACACGATCGCGGCGCCGTCGTCGGGCGTGCCGCCCGGGGCAATGGCGATGCCGCCGATGGAGAGCGCGCGCGTGCTGATGGTCGACGCGGTGCCGATGGGGAGGCCTCTGGGATCGAGCTGACGCGTCGTGACGTGCGCGCCGGGGGACTCGGCGCCGCGCTTGCGCTGGCTCGCGTCGTCGAGGGCCGTGGTGAGCAGCGCGACGACGGCCCCGTCGCCCACCGTGGCGACCGCGACGTCCGCGTACGGCTCTCCCTGGGCGAGCGTCGTCACGACGCCGAGACGTGGCGCGTCGGGAGGGACCGGCGGGGCGACGGGTGCGACGTGCGACGTCGTGCGCGACGCGAGGTCGATCGCGCGCACGCGCACCGGATCGCCAACCGCAGCCGCGAGGGTCATGCACCGGTCACCGTCGCACGCGAGTCCCCACGCGACATGCGCGACCTCCCGCTCGTCGGACACGCCGAAGACGAGCGGCTCGGTCTGCACCGCCGTGAGGTTTGCGTCGAAGCGCACGAACGTCGGGATCGCGCCCCCTTCGGCCGCGCGTGCGGCGCCGGTGAGGGCAAAGCCGCTCTGCGTCGCGGCAAGCTCGGGCGCGGCGCGGCCGGCGAGGTCGATCGCGGCGCCGCGGCCATCCAGCTCGCCGAGCGGATCGATATGTGCAAGATACACGCGACGCGTCGGGCGCCCGCGGCGGTTCGGCGCGTCCCACGCGAGGAGGCCGCCGGCGGGACCGGTGGAGAGCCCCACCAGCGCCGAGCCCCCGGCAGCGCTGAGCGCACGGCGCGGCGCCTGGACGGAGCCGTCGTCGCCCACGCTGGCGAGCGTCACCTCGGGATCGCTGGCGGATCGGTCGGTCCAGGCGAAGAGGAACCGATCGCCGAGGCGCGCCACGTCTACGTCGCCGGTCACCGTGGCCTTCGGTTGCACGACCACGGGCGCGCCGGCGGGCCGGCCGTCCGGGTCGAGGTGTACCCACGAGAGCGTGCCTGCGCGCGTCGTCCCTTTCTTCACGGGCTCGCCGCTCGTCATGACGAGCGCGAGCCCGAGGCCGTCGCCCGCCGCCGTCACCTGCCAGCCGAGGACGCCCCGCGACACGCGCACCGGGACGCCGCGCATGCGGCCGTCGGGCTCGATCCCGACCGCGAGCACGTTCGCGTCGCCGCCGCGCGTCTCCTCCGCCCATACGGCGACCGCGCCTCTCGACGTGGGGACGACCTCGAACCAGACGATGTCGTCGGTCGTGCGCGAGAGCTCGGTGACCGAACCGCGGGGCGCGCCGGCGTCGTCGATGCCGGCGATCGACAGCGATTCGCCGCGCTCGGTGAGCGACGTCCACGCCGCCACGAAGCCGGCGCCGGCGCCCCGCGTGGGCCGAACCGCGAGCGCGGTGACGTCGGTGGTCACCGGCGAGATGACGTGCGCGTCACCGCGGGTGCTCCCGTCCTGGCCCATGGGCACACTCACGAGGCGGCGGGAGTTGGCCTCGCCGAGACCGACGTACGCGGCCATCGCGACGCCGTCGCGCCGAGTGGCGAACGGCCCGATGCTCTTGTCTCCGAGCGTCGCGATGACGAAGGAGGACGGCGGACGGGTCGACTCGCCCTTCTTCGGCGCGGCGGCGGCGGTGGCGGCCGGCTTCTCTGCGTTCACGCCAACCGGATCCTTCGCGTTCTTCTTGCCACCGCAACCGGGCGCGACGAGCGCGGCGATCGCAAGCGCAACGGGCGGGAGGGATCCGAGCCAGGCGCGCCTCAACCGGCACCTCCCGCGTCGAGCGGTGCGCGCACGGCGTCGATGTCGCCCGCGCTCGCGGGGCTCGGGTACAGGCCCGCGCAGCACCCGGTCGTCTGGGCGAAGGTCAGGCTCGCAGAAAATGTGCTGTCGACGAAGAGGACCTGGACGCTGCATCCGCCGGGCGCCTTCGGCGTGATTGAGTACGTCGCGCACCCCGTCGCTGCGGCCTGTGTGCACGCCGCGGCGACGCCGTCACACGCGGTCCCGGTGAGCTTCACGGCCGTCACGGCGCCGGCGCTCTCGGCGGGTACATGGATGCGCGCGCCGGGAGCGACGCAGTCGCATTCGGTCTTGCTCTGCGCGCAGGCGGGCGCGAACGCGAACGTGAAGGCAGAGGCCATCACGAGAGCAACACGCGAGCGTGGCGAGATCATCCGGCCGATCATCTGGGCTCGTTCTACAGCAACCGTCGGGAAAATTCTCCCGCCGTGCGGGGCACGCTCGCGAAAGCGGCGGAAGGGGCCGCCTCGCTACGCCCGGAGCAGTCGGGCGAGGTGTCGCTTCTCCCAGGCGAGCGCGCGGTCGTAGTGCCGAAACTCACGCTCGCGCTCGAGGAAGTCCGGCGGGTGGAGCATGCGCCGCGCCCCGCCGCGCCCGTGCGGGATGACGTTGTGGAGCATCTCGTGGAACACGACGTACGCGACGAAGTACCGCGGCACCCAGCGCCGATCGAGCGCCGGGTGGATGCGGATGAGGCGGTCGAGCGCGCTGTAGCTCCCGAGCTTGATGGTCGAGCGCCGCTGATCGCGGCGCGTCCCGGCGCGACCCCAGGTGACGAGCGCGTTCACCGTGCCGTCGAAATACCGATCGTTGAGGTCCTGGAAGATGGAGAACAGATCGTGGCGCTCCCCTTTGGCGACGAGCGGCACGCCGCGCGACCGCCGCGCCAGGCGCGCGCCGTTCACCTCGATGTACTGCCCGACGAAGCTGCTCGCGTCCTTTTCGCCCCGGACGACGTAGCGCACGAGCGCCCGCTGCACGGAGGCGGGCGCGTCGAGGAACATGTGGTGCAGGCGCACCCGGAGGATGCCTCCCTCGCGCGAGTGGGAGATGATCGAGTGGCGGTTGTCGGTGATCGAGAGGAGCACCGGCACCGGCACCGCGCTCGCGAAGCGCCGCTCGAGCGCCTGGCGCGCCCCTTCATGGACGAAGATGCGCGGGTGCGACGACGGCACGACGAGCGCGAGCTGCGCGTTCACGCGCTCGGGGATCCGGATGGCCGCCGCCCCCATGGGCCTCGGAGCGAGCGCGCTGCCCGAGGTCGCGCGCGCCAGACGGGGCGCCGCCCATCGGGTACGAACAAGGTCGGTCCAACTGCGGCCTCCCATCGCGAAATCGTCTCCTCTCTGGGGACGTATGGGACGCGTCCTGGACTGTCAAGGAAGGCTACTTTATGAGCTTATTTCGGAACCTTATGCGCGGGGTCTGGGGCCCCCGCCGGGGCCGTTTGGTGTAGGTTTGCGGGCGCACCGGCGGTCGCATTATTCCCTGGCGCGCCGACGAAAATCAGCGCATCAGCGATGTCGAGATCGAGGTCCAGGACCATGCCGTCGGGCGTCGCTTGCGCGCGCACCGGTTTGCCACTCGCGCGCGTCACGTCGGTGAAGCGTCCGTCGGTGCACGACGCGCAGCGGACGCCGGCGATGGTCACCCGGAGGCCGCGCGCCGGTACCGACGACCAGTTCACGAGGGGGACGAGCAAGCCACGCGGCGACGTGAGCAGCGAGGCCTCGACCGACGGCGAGCTGGCGACCACGCTGCGCCGCAGGCCACCCACGCGAAGGGTCGCGGCGGCGGTGGCGTCGAAGCCGGTGGGCATGAGGTGGCACATGGCGTCGTCGTCGGATACGCGGTCCATCGGACGCATCGGGATGGCGGGCCGGAAGACAGCGAAGCCGGGGAGGAAGCCGAGGTAGCGCGCGGTGCCGCGACCCACCGCGCGAGTCGTCGCGGCGGCGGCGCCGTCGTCGAAGCGCGCGACCACGCTCGCGCCGCTCACGCTGAAGCGGCTGCGCGCCGAGAGGACCGGCAGCGTCCCGCCGCCTTGCAGGTGGACGGTGTCCATCACACGGGCGAAGGGCAGGTCCTGCTTCTCGTGGCGTATCGGCTCGGCGTCGATCTCGAGCGACGTCTCGCTCACGCCGAGCAGCTGGCGCAGCACACGATTCGGCCGGTCGAGCTCGTCGTACATGCCGGCGCCCGCCATGGCCACGAGCTGCCCGCCGCCCTCCACCCACTTCGCGATCGCGCGCGAGGCGGCGACGCTCACGTGCGCGTCGGTCAGGTAGAGCGCCTGATAACTGCCCAGCGCGTCCCCTTCGACCACCACGTCGAGCGGCACCTGGTCCTGGCGGAGCGCGACGTAGAGCGCGCGCAGGTGCGCGTCGAACGGAGTACGGAGGTCCTCCCAGACGTCGGCGGCCTCGCTGCGAAACAGCGCCGCCGAGCCGGCCTGGACGAGGCCGTCCTGCACGAGATCGTCGAACGTGCCGAGCTCGTGGAGCGCCTCGCGGATCGCCTCGTACATCTCGGGCGCGTCGACGTGGTTCTCGGTGTACGACGCCTGCACCGGCCGCAGCTCGAAGAGGCTGAACAGGTTCGCCCCGTGCGCGACGTCGGAGTAGAGCTGGCGACGCCACGCGCGCGGCGTGTTCCCCGGCATGTGCGGCATCACGTACATGAGGAGGCGCCGGTCGTAGCGCCCACGGAGAGCGGCGCGAAACGTGTCGACCATGAGCCCCGTCACCTGCGGGCTCACGACCGGCACCTGCCAGACGTAGTCCTCGCCCCACGGCATCGTCAGGCCGCCCTCGCGAAACAGGGAGACGAACTGGTGCGTCGACCCCAGGTACATCGGCGCGATGTGCGGCGAGAAGTTCGCGCCGATCGCCGCTGCGGGAAGGCACTTGCGCAAGATGTCGGTGCGGGTCTTGAGCGCCTGGATGCCGAAGCGGTAGCCGTAGACCTTCGACCAGTAATGGAGGCCTGGGTGCGAGCGACGGCTCTGGGCGTCCGGGCTGTAGGTGAGCGCGTCGAAGCGAGGGCCGATGGCCGGGTCGAGGTGCGACGGATCGACTTTCGTGCGGAGCCACGCGCGGAAGGCTGCGTGGTCGTCGGCCTTGGGCAGTGCGAGGGAGATCTCGTCGCCGAGGCTTACGACGCGGATGGCATCGGCGCGCCCGTCGGCCCGCAGCTTGGCGCACTCCGCTTCGAGCTTGTCCGTCGGGACGTGGCGCAGATCGATCAAGCCGACGCCGTGCGTGCTCGTGCTTTGCGCGAGCTGCGGCGCGCCCATGAGCCGTACGAATTCGGCAGACGCGGCCCGGTAGCGGGGATCGTCGGGGCTCGAGCCGAAGGTCATCCCGAAGATCGGGGTGCGCGCCGGCGGAACGCCTCGAACCTTCTGTGCGCGCAGGCGCGCGGTGAGCGAGTACAGCGCGTCGTCGGCCAGCGAGATCGTTCGCGACGCGCGCGTGTCGGCGGCGTACGCGAGGGTCGTCGGGCCGGCGCGGTCCGTGAAGTGCCCGATGCGTTCGACCTTCCCCGGCGCGCCGGGCACCCCGACGTCGAGATCGTAGAGGGGCGTGCCCTTCCCGCCCTCATTTGCCGCCGTGAGCTTCCAGTCGCCGTCGTTCAGCGCGTCGAGGAGATCACCGACCTGTGTCCAGCCGCTCGAAGCGCCCGGCGCGACGACGAGCTTCTTCGGCTTCCAGTCGCGCAGGTGCACCCAGTACGGCGAGTGCTCGATACCGGGCGGCACGGTCAAGATCAGCGGGGAGGCGCCGCGGTTCGTCACGTCGAGGAGCACGTCGCCTGTTTGCGTGAGCAGCCCGTCGAGCGGCAGATACCCCTCCTTCTCGATCCGCCGAGTCACGTCCTCAAGGTCGCTCGTGAGCAGGACGACGTCGACGTTGCGGCGCGCGGCCGGCGTCGGCTGCGGCCCTGCCGTCAGGGTCAGCCGCGCGACGCCCTCCTCGAGCTCCACGACCGCGTCGTGCCCCTCCCACACGATGCTGTCGGAGCTGCCCCACGGCGGGACGACCTCGGCCGCGAGCCCCTGTCGGAACGGCCAGATCTTCGTGTTCATGCGCGCGCCGTAGAGACGATCGAGCTTGCTCGCGCCGTTCTGCTCGACGGTGAGGCGAAACTCGGTGGCAAAGCGCGGCGTCGCCTCGTACCGCACGAGGGCGAGGTAGCGGCCGGTGGACGGGACGGAGACCTCGATGCTCGCGGAGCTCGGTGCACACTGCTCCGGCGCGCCGAGGTACGCCTTGCGGCTCAAGAACGAGTCGGCGAGCGTCGCCGCGTAGTAGTTGGTTCCGAAGGGTCGCGCGCGGAAGCCGGGACGATCGCCCTCGGCAACGCGCACGCGCATCTCCTCCGCCTCCACGACGACCGTGTTGCTCGAGAGCGGGCGCACCGGCGGGGGCCCAGCGTCGCTCCTGCCGGACGCTTCGAACGAAGCGGCGTCGGCGCGCGACGGTGCACCGGATGTGCTCTGGTTTCGCGCGTCGCGCGCATCGGGCGCGTCGTGCCCACACGCCCCGGCGAGCACGACGGCGAGGGCGAGCGGGAACGGGGTGGCGCTGGAATGAAGTGGCGCGCGACGCACGCGGCCCTCGCGCGGCTACTGCGCGCGCTCCCAGGTGAGGGACTTCGGATCGAGGACGAAGCGGACGCGCACGCCGTCGTCGTCCGCGGAGAGGCCGACGACCAATGCCTTGAGCATCTCCACACGGCGCGACGTGAGCGCGTGAACGAGGGCCGACAGATCGGGCTCGTGCCCAACGAGCATCGCGCGCTTTCGATGCGCGCCGACGAGCCTGCGCGCGAGCCCGGCGATATCGCCGCCCGGCGCGATCTCCTCGGCGATCTCGACGGCGCCCGCGCGCGCGCCGAGGTCCGTCACGGCGGCGACGATCTCCGCCGTCTGGCGCGCGCGCACGAGGGGGCTCGTGAGGATCACGTTGGGCGCCTCGTCCGCGTCGAGGAGAGCCTGCGCGACGTCGCGCACGCGGTCTCTCCCCGAAGAGGTGAGCGCGCGGTCGGCGTCACGGCCGGACGCGGAGTAGTCCTCCGCCGGGCCGTGACGCATCACGTAGAGCTTCATGGTTTTTGTGTACCACGAAGCGCGGCGCGCGCCGCCTGCGGCTCAGTTGGCGGGCTTGCCGGCGAGGACGGGCGGACGCTTGCCCTTCTCGTCACCGCTCGGGGCCGCGACGACGGCTTTTTCTGCACGCTCGCCTTTGTCAGCCCCCCTGTCAGCCCCCTTGTCGGCGCCCTTCTCGGCGGCGGTCTTGTCGGCGTTGCCGGCCTTGTCGGCCGCCGCACTGGCCTTGTCGGCCGCCGCGGACTGCACCTGCACCGAGCCTGGACGGGACTTGATGTTGTGCTTCTGGAGGACCATCGCCTCGAGCTTGTCCATGAGCTCGGGCCGCGCCTCCATGTAGGCCTTCGCGTTCTCGCGCCCCTGGCCGATGCGCTCGCCCCCGAACGAGAACCACGCGCCGCTCTTCTCGATGACGCCGATGTCGCTCGCGAGATCGACGATGTCGCCGGAGCGGCTGATGCCTTGGCCGTACAAGATGTCGAACTCGACCTCGCGGAACGGCGGGGCCATCTTGTTCTTCACGACCTTGACGCGCGTGCGGTTGCCGATGACCGCCGGGTCCTTGTTCGAGCCGGAGGCCGCGGCCTCCTTGATGGCGCCGATGCGGCGGATGTCGAGTCGGACCGACGCGTAGAACTTGAGCGCGTTGCCGCCCGTCGTCGTCTCCGGCGAGCCGAACATGACGCCGATCTTCATGCGGATCTGGTTGATGAAGATGAGGAGCGTTCCGCTGCGCGCGACGTTGGACGTCAGCTTGCGGAGGGCCTGCGACATGAGGCGCGCCTGCGTGCCGACGTGGCTGTCGCCCATGTCGCCTTCGATCTCGGCCTTGGGGACGAGGGCGGCGACGGAGTCGATGACCACGAGGTCGACCGCGTTGCTGCGGACGAGCATGTCGGCGATCTCGAGCGCCTGCTCGCCGAAGTCGGGCTGCGAGACGAGGAGCTCGTCCGTCTTCACGCCGAGCTTCCGGGCGTAGGAGGGATCGAGCGCGTGCTCGGCGTCGATGAACGCCGCGACGCCGCCGGCCTTCTGCACGTTCGCGATCGCGTGCAGGGTGAGCGTCGTCTTGCCGCTCGACTCCGGGCCGTAAATCTCCATGATGCGCCCGCGGGGGTAGCCGCCGATGCCGAGCGCGATGTCGAGCCCGATGCTGCCCGTCGGGACGACCGGCACGTCGGCGTCGATGCCGCCGCCCTCCTTGAGGCGCATGATCGAACCCTTGCCGTACTCCTTCTCGATGCTGGCAACGGTGAGGTCGATGGCTTTTTGGCGGTTCTTCGGGTCTTCCATGAGGCGGCTCCTTGCGGCTGTCGGGTAGGCTTTTGGGCTAGAGGATCGGTATACTGCGAATCCGTTCAGGTGCCAACAAAGAGATGCCGACCCCTCCTCTTTTGAGAGCGAGCGCCCGCACGCTGCTGCGGCCGCTCGATGTTGCCGACGCCCCCGCGCTCTTCGCGGCGTACGGCGACGACGAAGTTTGCACCTACTGGGCCCGCCCCGCGTACGCAAGTGTCGCCGAGACGACGAAGGCGGTCGCGTGGGAGATCGAAAATGGCATCAGCTGGGCGGTCGTCGACGCCACGCAGGGAGACGCGAGCCCTGCCGTGGGGCGGGTGAGCTTGTTCAAGGTTCGTGACGGCGTGCTCGAGGTGGGGATCATCTTCGCGCGCGCGGCGTGGGGGCGCGGCTTCGCGAGGGACGCGCTCGAGGCGGCGGTCGCGCACGGCTTCGCGACGGGGGCGCACCGCATCTGCGCGGACGTCGATCCGGACAACGTCGCCTCGCTGCGCCTCTTCGAGCGCGCCCGCTTCGTGCGCGAGGGGCTCCTCCGCAAGGCGTGGCGCACGCACCTTGGGCTGCGCGACAGCGTCATCCTCGGGCGGCTGGCGCCGGAAGTGGAAGCAGGCAAGAGTGGTTGACCGTGCGCCCGCGCGACGCGCAAGGGCGAGCTTCGCGCTCGCGGCGGCCTTGACCCTCGGCTGCGAGAAGGATCCTCCGGCGCCGACGCGCGCGGTCGAGCCGGCGAGCGCTTCCAGCGTGGCGCGCGCGCTGGGGCTGGACGCGGCGACCCTCGAGGCGCCGAGCGATCCCCCCTCGCCCGCCGGCGACGTAAAGGCGGAGGTGGAGCGCTTCACGACGCTCGACGCGTGCGTGACCGAGCACGCGAAGACCGATCCGCTCGTCGGCGACGCGCTCCACGCCATCGGTTACGACACCTTCCTGCGCGACGCGTGCCGCGTGCTCCTCGCGATGAAGGAAAAGAGGACCGACGCGTGCAAGGCGATCGACGCGCAGGGGCTTCGGAGCAGGTGCGAGGCATCGGTCGCGATGCAGCAGGCGACGCCCGACGCGTGTCCGTTCGAGACGTTCGAGGCGCCGGCCGGCGGGCGCGACGCGCGGTGCGTGGCGGCGGCGAGCCGCGATCCACGCCTGTGCGCCGGCGCTCCGCGGGCCGAGCGCGCCGCATGCGAGGCGCTCGTCCTGCGTGATCCGGCGCGGTGCGGCGCCGACGCGGCGTGTGCGCGCGACGCTTCTCGGTGGAGAACCGCGCTCCCCGCCCCCGGGACCGACGGCCGCGCGCCGCTCGTGTCTCGGGCGAAGCTCGTCGTGCACGGCACCGACGGAACGCCGGAACCCCCGGTCGTCGAGACCGATCTCGCGTCCGACCTCGCGCGAGGCGTGGTCCTCGTCGAAGACGGAGCGGGCGTGCACCTGACGCTCGGCACGCCCCGCGAGACAGGCACGACCATCTTCGCGCCGACTCCGCTTCAGCGCGCGCGCCTCTCCTTGTCGATCGTGGCCAGCGGCGACAAGCCCGCCGAGATCGAGCACGCAGAGGTCGGCGTGCCGGGGAGCGCCACGCTGGTCCTCCCCGGCGCGCGCTGGAACGGGCGGGTCAAGATCGGCAAGCTCGAAAATACGCGCGGCGGAGCCGTCGAGCTCGTGCTGGAGGGAACGATAGGCGTCGCGCCGCACGCCTACGCGATCAGGGCGGAGGTCGCGACCTTCGCGCGCGACCTCGTGCGAGTGTCCGCCGCAGGCGCAGGCGCCAAGAAGCGCTGAGACGCGTCCGCGAAACGAAAGAAGGAAGAAATCATGATCGCAAAAGTGGCAACGGAGCTCGCGACACGCACCACGTCTTCGTACCCGGCAGAGTTTCATTCGAGGGTCCTCCCTCGCGAGTCGCGCGCGCTCGGTGACGCCTTCGGGCTCGCGGCGATCGGCGTGAACCTCGTGACGCTCCATCCGGGCAAAGAGTCGTCTCTGCGACATCATCACTCGCACGAGGACGAGCTCATCTACGTGCTCGAAGGAGAGGTGGTGCTCCACACCGACGTCGGCGAGGAGGTGCTGAAGGCCGGCATGGTCGCCGGCTTTCGAGCAGGCGACGGCAACGGGCACCACCTCCTCAACCGCACCACGAGCCGCGCCGTCTACCTGGTCGCGAGCAATCGACACCCCGAGGATCGCGGCACCTACCCGGACGAGGATCTCGCCGTCCAGAAGGGCCCCGACGGGAAGTACGCCTTCACGCGGAAGAACGGCGCCGCGCTCACACCCCGATGAAGAGGCGGTGCGCGAAGTTGCGCTCGAGGCGCGCGCGCAGGACCTTGTCGGCGCTGAGCTCGATGTCGTACTCGATGCGCTTGAACTCGAAGCGCCTCTTGTCCGAGTCGTACACGGTGTAGCTCGCGCGGTTGTCGAAGTCGCGCGGCTGCCCGACCGAGCCGACGGACACGATGTACTTCTTGTCGTCCTCGAGCTCGAAGTCCATCGCCGGCAGCTCTTCGACGCTGCTCCTGCTGAGCGCGAACACCTTGCAGAGGTGGGAGTGCCCGATGAGCGTGATGTGGCCGAGCTTGTCCCAGAGCGGCAGACACTCGCGCGCCTGCTCGGGCGCGAAGATGTACTCGAACTCTTCGAGCCGCACCGGCGAGCCGTGGCAGAGCAGCACGTTGATCTCCGTGAGCATCTCCTGGTACGGCAGCCCCTTGAGCCACGCCATGTTCTCGGCGCTGATCATGGCGGCGTGGACGTCGAGCGCGTGACGCGCGGCCTCGTAGTAATACGAGTAGTCCATGCGCCCGCTCACCGCGGCGTCGTGGTTGCCCAGGATCGTCGTCTTGCAGAGATCGCGAATGAGATCACAGCACTCGTTGGGTGAGCCGCCGTAGCCCACGGTGTCACCGAGGCAGTAGTAAACATCGACGTTCGCCGTGCGGTAGGCCTCTAGGACCGCGCTCAGAGCTTCGAAGTTTGCGTGAATGTCGCTGAGGATCCCGAGGCGCATGTTGGATCATCGAATTTATGCACAATTTGCGTTTGAATCTAGCGGCGTGAAGATCATTGTGAAGCTCTCGTGTAAAGCAGGGCCATCATGAGTGAATCCAACGGCAAGACCTCCCACTTTCCGGACCAGGCGGACGATTCTCCGACCTGGGAGCCCGCTCCGGGCCAGGTCGCGGAGCTCGCGGCGTCGGCCGCGCGGTTCGTCCTTTCGAAGTACAAGGTGCCCCTCGACGGCACGAGCGACACGCTCAGCCTGCTCGATCAGTACGTCAAGGACGCGCGCGCGGAGCTCAAGGTGAAGCCGGAGGCGCTGGAGCTCCTGACGGCGACGATCGGCGCATACCTGGGCGAGGTCGTGCGGCGCGCGTTCGGCGGCGAGTGGTTCGCCGAGGGAGAGTACGACGCGTGGCGCCTCGACATGACGCGCGTGTTCCTCACGTTCAACCCGCTCGGCATGGCACGCGAGGCGCTCATGCTCGGAGAGCAAGACGGCTGGCACGCGCACCTCGAGATGGACGACGCGGAGAAGGGCGAGATCGATAGGCGCCTGGCCGCGCTCGGGGAGATGGAAGAAGAGGAGTACTTCCTCCCGTCGACCCGCTACGACGTCGTCTCGCTCGCCGTCGAGGCGCTACGCGGCAAGATGATCGCAGACGGCCACGCCGACGTGACGTTCAGTCGCGAGGATTACCGACGGAAGTGACGCGGCATCGCGGACTCGGCACACGGCCGGGATGAATTGGTAAAGGTGGCGGGTTGTGCCCGCGCGGAGGCAAAGCGTGCGCGTACCCGTCGACGGACTGCTCGGGATCCTGGTGCAGCAAGGGGCGACGGAGCTCCGGCTGGGGACGGGGCGGCCGCCGCGCATGTTCCACAACGGCACGCAGAAGAAGCTCGCGGTGCCGGAGACGGGGGACGAGGAGCTCCGGCACTTGCTGGGCGCGCTCGTGACACCGGAGCGTGACGCCGAGCTTCGCGCAGGCAAGCGGGCGGAGCTGACGTACGACGCCGGGCCGCTGGGCACCTACAACGTGGCGCTCGTGCCGCGCGCGGGAGGCGCGGCAGATGCCGGCTTCGACGCGATCTTCGCGGTCGTAACGCGCCGGCGCGATCGCGACGCGCCGCTCTTCCTCGTGCCGGCGGAGGCTGCGCCGCAGGCTCCCGCGACGCCGTACGAGAGGCCGAGCGAAGTCGAGCACACGCCCGCGCAGCCGACGTCGGTGCCGAACGAGACGGTCCCGACGAGCCTGACGGTGCCGAACGAGCGCGTGCCGACGTCGAGCGATCTCGCCGAGCTGCTCGCGCGCGCCGCGGCGCTGCGAGCGAGCGACGTTCATCTCTGCACGGGACAGTCGGCGCGCGTTCGCGTCGACGGCCGGCTGCGCGCGCTGAACGACGCGCCGGTCGACACCGAAGCGCTCCTCATCGGCCTCCTCGCCCCCGGCGCGCGCGCGCGGCTCGCGGCGGGCGGCTCGGTAGATCTCGCGTTCGAGGTGGAGGGCGCCGGGCGCTTTCGCGCGAACGTGTACCGCGCGGCCGACGGCGTCGCTGCGGCGATCCGCCTGCTCGCCGGCAGCGCGCCGACGCTCGCCGACCTGGCGCTTCCGGTGCCGCTCGACGAGCTCACCATGCTGCCGCACGGCCTCGTCATCGTCTGCGGGCCGACGGGCTCCGGCAAGAGCACGACGCTCGCCGCGCTCGCCGGCGAGATCCTGCGCCGGCGCTCGGCCCTCGTCATCACGCTCGAGGACCCGATCGAGTACGTGCTCGCGGCCCCCGGCTCCAGCGCGCTGGTTCGCCAGCGGCAGATTGGCCGGGACGTGAAGGACTTCGCGACCGGCCTCCGCGACGCCCTGCGGGAGGATCCCGACGTGCTCGTGGTCGGCGAGATGCGCGATCCGGAGACGTTCTCGCTCGCGCTGACGGCCGCCGAGACCGGGCACCTCGTGCTTGCGAGCTTGCATAGCCGCAGCACCGGCTCGGCGGTCGAGCGAATCGTCGACACTTATGCGCCCGAGCGGCAGGGGCAGATTCGCGTGCAGCTCGCCGACGCGCTGCGGGCGATCGTCGCCCAGCGCCTGCTCCCGCGCGCGCGCGGCGGAGGGCGCGTGCCCGCCCTCGAGATCCTGCGCGGCACGCACGCCGTCGCCACCGCCGTGCGCGAGGGCAAGACCGCTCAGATCCCGAGCATCCTGCAGTCGAGCAGGCGAGACGGCATGCTCCCGCTCGAGCGCTGCCTGGCCGACATGGTCCGTGACGGGACCATCCTGGTTGACGCGGCTCGCGCGGTCCTCAACGATCTGGCGTCGTTCGAGTCCTACGCGCGCGGCTAAATGGCCGCGCATGATTCTCGGTCGAGAATCATGCGCGACCATTTAGATACGACCCTGGCGGGGCTTCGCCCCCTCGCCCGCATCGCGGGCGAGCCTCCCCGATAGCGCCTTCGGCGACTCGTGCGGTGCACGAGCAGAAATCGAGAGAGTGCATCCGCCGGGGTTGCGGAGGGCAAGGAGGGGTGGTTCAGGGGCGCGGGGGCGGAGGCCCGCCAGACGAAAGCTGAGTCGTGGGAGTGATCATGCTCCATGACTTAGGATCCTGCTCGCGGACGAGGCGGGGGCGCATTTCAGGCGTGCGCGAGGTGCCGGGGTTTGCGATAAGGCGCCCATGGAACCTGCCGCGCACGGTCAAGCCCTTCCTCCGCCGGTCTTCGGCGAGCCGACGCCGCTGGGCCTGCTCGGGCTGTCGATCGGCTGCGCAGCGCTCGTTCCGATCGCGTTCGGGTGGATTCCGAGGGACCCGGCCGGAGCGGCCGCGATGTTCCGCGTCGCCGCGTGGTTCTGCCTGCTCTTCGGCGCGGGCTGCCAGTTCCTGGCCGGCATGATGTCCCTCGCGAACAAGAACACGCTCGGCGGGACGCTGCTCACGACGTTCTCGTTCAACTGGGTGATGAACTGGTGGGTGCTCGATCAGCTGAGCCAGGGAAAGATCCCCGATCCCATGGTCGGCCTTTGCGTCGACTTCGCGTTCATCGTCATCTTCGTCGTCCTGACGTACGCGTTCGGGTTCTTCTCGAAGCTGCTCTTCGTGTTCTTGCTCGACATCGATCTGCTCTATCTCCTGCGCATCGCGCGGCACTTCGTGCCCTCAGCGGGGCCGACGCTGGGGCTCGGGGTCGGCTTGGCGACGATCGCGCTGGGCGGAATCTCGCTGTACATCGCTCTGGCGATCCTGCTGAACGGCGCGGCGGGGCGGGTGCTGATGCCGATGGGCGGGCCGATGTTCAAGGCGCAGGCGCAGGCGGGCTGAGGAGGGTCGGCGTCGGCGTCGGCGTCGGAGTCGGAGTCGGAGTCGGAGTCGGGGTCGCGGTCGGCGTCGGGGTCGACGTCGTTGGTCGGCAGCGCGGTCGCGGTCGGGGGGTCGGCGTTGCCGGTCGGGGCCGCGGAATGCGTCGGAGTCGCGGGGGGTTGTAGCTCCGTCGATTGTGCCTCATTGACTTCAGTCGGATCGACCCCAAATTTGAACGTGTTCAAATGAGGAGCAGACCATGAACACGACGGCGCCTACGGTCTTCGCTACGCCCTATCGGACGGCAGACGCGGGGTGGATGCGCGAGCGGGATGCGCTGCTGGCGGAGCGCACGGCGCAGTCGCGCGATCTTCCGCGCGACTTCCCGGCGCTCTACGGGCGCAGGTGGGGCCGCCTGGGCGCCGGGATCGTGATGACCCTCGGCGCGGTGGCCCTCGCCCTGGCGGGCCTCGTGCAGCTTTTGTCCGAGGCCGTCTTCCGGGGAGAGTGGCAGCCCCCGTATTCGGCCGTGCTGCTTGCGACGCTCGGCATGAGCGTGGTGGTCTGGATCGCGGGTCGCCTGCTCGCGCCGCGCGTTCTCCCGCGCGCCGTGCGGCGACGCTTCGTGGCAACGGAGGACGCGCGTACGGACGTCGAGCGCCTCTCGCGTCAAACACCGGCGCGCGACGCAGCGGATCTCGTCGATGACCTCGAGCGAAGGAGCCTCGCGTGGCCGCTCGTCGGGCTGTCGCTGGTCCTGCCGCTGACGCTCCACCTCGCAGTGGCCTGCCTCTTCTCGATCCCGCTCAAGAGCTTCGACGTGTGGATTGCATTCAGCCTGGTCCTGACGGTGCCCGCGCACGTGACGCTCGCCGCCTTCGCGGCGCAGCTCGCGTCGGATGTCAGCGCCTCGGAGGGCTTCCAGCCGCCGACGCGCTCGGTCGGCCGCGCGGCATTGCGCGCGTGGGGCTTCACCGTGCTGGTGTCGCTCGTTCCTGGGGTGTTGGTGCTCGGTATTCCTCCACTCCTCGTCGCCGCGACCGGTGGCGTGGTCATCCCCGTCATGTTCGCGGCGGCGCGCGGCGTCCTGCTCACCGAACGCAGGCGGCTCGTCCTCACGCGCGACGCCAGCTGACCCCGACCCCGACTCCGACTCCGACTCCGGCTCCGACCCTGACCCCGACCCCGACCCCGACTCCGACTCCGACTCCGACCCCGACTCCGACCCCGACTCCGACTCCGACTCCGACTCCGATTTCGACCCCGACGCCGAGAGACGGCTCAACGTGCCGCGGCGCGAGGACGGTCCAAAAAAGGCGTGGCGTCGACCACAACGATGGCGACACCGGCGACGATTCCATGTAGCCGGGAGAGGCCCGCTAAGGTCGGTTGGGCTTGCCTGGGGAGCTGCTCATGAGCTTGTTGCGTCTGACTCCAATCGGTGTCGTGGGTCTTTTTTTGCTCGCGTCGGGGGGTTGCTCGACGCGCGACCGCGGCGCGAGCCCTACGCCGTCTGTCTCGCCGGGCGCAATCCCGGAGCACAAGGTCCAGGCGCAGCTGCAGTACCTGCTGCACGCACCGACGGACCGCCTGCTCGACCTGCAGAAGGTCTTCAACATCGGCTTCGAGGACGGCGAACCACGCTTCGGCGTGATGGCCAAGCTGCGCCACGGCGAGGTTCTCGCCGAGAGCCACAACGTCAGGGTGGGTGCGGACTTCGGTCAGATCGTGTCGGCCTACGTGACGCGTGACGGGCTGCGCGAGCTCGCATTGCACCCGGGCGTGGAGCGGCTCGAGATCGTCCGGCACATGGAGCTGACGAACGACATCTCGACGATGAAGTCGTCGGTCGACAACACCGTGGCTGGCACCGAGACCCAGCGGCTCTCGATCAACGGCGCCGCGGTGACCGTTCCGTTCACGCCGAGCGCGGTCGGCTCGGTCACGTTCCAGATGATGAAGTCGGGCTCGACGTACATCGCGCCGAACTTCGTCCCGGTCCTCTTCGACTCGACGCTGACGGTCTGCTCGGTCAACACCGTGCCGTGCCCGGTCCCCTCGGTTCTCGGCACCGCGACGGCCAACGACGTGGGCGGCGACGCACGCGTCACGGTCTCGTTCGCGGCGACGACGCAGGTGTTCTTGCAGCTCAACGGCGCGCGGACCGGCGGCCAGACCGGAGCTACGCCGGTCGCGCTCAAGATCATCGGCGACTCCAGCCTCGGGTGGACCCACGGCACGAAGGCGCGCGCGACCGGCAAGGACGGCGCGGGCGTCATCATCGCCGACGTCGACACCGGCATCGACTTCTGCCACCCCGACTTCATCGATCCCGCGACCGGCAAGTCGCGCATCCTCTTCTTGTGGGATCACTCGCTCACCCCGCAGAGCGGAGAGAGCTCGCCCCCTGAGGCGCAGTTCGCCTTCGGCGTCGAGTACACCAACGCCCAGATCAACGCGTCGCTGGCGAGCTGCCCGGGCGGAAACCCGGCGCCCGTGCGCATGCGCGACGTCGACGCGCACGGCACGCACACCGCGGGAACGGCGGCCGGAAACGGAGGCGGCGTCGGCGTCGCGCAGTCGGCGTTCATCGGCGCCGCGCCGAAGGCCGACATCATCGCGGTCAAGGGCCTGGGAACCGGCATCACCTTGCAGCGCCTCGCGGAGGGCATCAAGTACTCGGTCGTGCGCGCACGCGCGCTCAGCAAGCCCGTCGTCATCAACAACAGCTGGGGTGGCTGGGGTGACTCGCAGGACGGAACGACGCTCCTCGAGCAAGGGGTGAGCTCCGTTGCCGGGCGGGGCAGCATCGCCGTCTTCGCGGGCGGCAACATGGGGTATTTCCGCGGGCATGCGACGACGCCGACGCCGGCGCCGGCGATCGGTGCGGCGGATCCATGGCAGCTCCGCAACTTCGCGTGCGGCGGCGGGGCCGCGGCGTGCGGGGCACGGTCCATCGCGATCTGGCTCGACGCGAAGGATTCCTACGACGTCACGATCACCGACCAGAACGGCGTCACTGCCACGTGGACCGCCGCCAGCTGGGATCCGACCACCGGCGTCACCAACACCGTCGGCGGGGTCTCGGTGACGGCCTACGGCGACCAGACGGCGGAGCCGCAGAACGGGGCGAAGAACTACTTCTTCGACATCCCCGCGTCGCCGGTGACGCTCCCGGCCAACGTGACCTGGAACATCTCGATGACGCGCGTAGCCGGCTCCACGGGGACCGGCAAGTGGGACGCGTTCCTCGGCCTCGGCAACGGCCTGACCATCGGCGCCCAAGATGCCGCAGCGTCACCGGTGCACATCCCGCGCATTCCCAACGCGACCAACCCCCCGGGCGGCCCCGCGCCGCTCTTCCTGGGCAACTTCTACACGCCGGGCCAGGTCCATTCGCCGGGCACCGGCTTCGGCGTCCTCCAGGTCGCCGCGCTGACGGGCAACGTCCGCTGGTTCAACAACTCCGTGCCGGCGCCCGGGGGCTACACCGAGCCCGGAGATTCCGCGTTCACCTTCGCGGAGCTCGGCAACCTGGCGTCGTATTCGTCGCGCGGACCTTCGCGCGACGGGCGCGCGGTGCCGCAGATCGCGGCGCCCGGGACGAACGTGATCTCCACCGCGTCACAGTTCGGCGGCTTCGTGGCGGGATCGCTCGTCTCCGAGCCCGCCACGGTCACGGGCGGGCACGTGTCCTTCCAGGGCACCAGCATGGCGACTCCCAACGTGACGGGCGCGATCGCACTCGTGCTGCAGACGGATCCGACCAACTTCCCGCGCCCCCTCATGCGAAGCACGTCCGTGCACGACGACTACACGGAAGACGCTACCTCGCAGACCAAGACCGGCGTCGGCCCGCAGCTCTGGAATGGCGCCGGGCGCGTCGACAGCCTCGCTGCGGTCAGCGCGTTGGCCGGCGACGTCGCGCCCGTCGTCTCGTCGCTCGTGGCGAGCACGAGCACCGTCGGTGCGGGCCTCCCGCTCACGCTCACCGCGACCGCGACGGACGTTGACGGGACGGTGGACGAGTATCTGTGGGACCTCGACGGCGACGGCTTCACGGACGCGTTCACCCAGCGCGGCGCGACCGCAGGCAACGTCCTCGTCACGACGGCTCCGGCGACCGCCGGCGTCTACACCATGCGCGTGATCGTGGCGGACAACCGCGGGAAGACCGCCTTCGCGACGACGACCGTGACGGTCACCGGCGGCTCCACGGACGGAGGCACGGACGGATCGAGCGACGGATCGACCGACGGTGCGACCGACGGCAGCGCCAACACCGACGGCGGCACCGATGGCGGTACCGACAGCGGGACGCCGGATAGCGGCACCGACAGCGGCACCGACAGTGGAACGCGGGATAGCGGCACCGATGGCGGCACCGACAGCGGCACCGACAGCGGGACGCCGGATAGCGGCACCGACAGCGGGACGCCGGATAGCGGCACCGACAGCGGGACGCCGGACAGCGGGACGCGCGACTCGGGGAGGACCGACTCGGGCAACCCGGGAGAAGACTCCGGTATCCCGGACCAAGACGCGTCGCAGCCGCCGAAGGACTCGGGCACGCCTCCGCAGGACGCGTCGCGCGACTCCGGCGACGGCGGTGACCACGGAGGCGGGGGCGACGACGGAGGCTGCGGCTGCAGGGTCGTGGGCCAGACGAGCGTCCCGGCAAGCCAGCTCGCCGCACCCTTCGGGATGCTCGGCCTGCTCGTTCTCGCCGCACGCCGCCGCCGGCGCTCGCAGTCGAAGTAGCGTGACGACGACGCAGTAGAGCCAAGAAGCGACGATCGGATCCCGGCTATGGCAACCGTCCTCTGGACGGAACGGTTGCTATAGCCTTCTTCTGGGTCGGCTCGATGCGGTCGGCGCTTCGCGTTCGCGGTGCCCGGAGGATCCTCATGACTTTTTCGATCTGCTTCATCGCCTCGGCGTTCGCCACCTTCGCCATCCTCACGGCGTGCGAGCCGAGGCCCGGCCCCGAGGGTACGTCGTCGCCGTCGGCCACGCCGATCGCGGTCCCGCTCGCGCAGGGGGCCCCGGCGTCCGCACCTTCGACCCGCGCAGCGACGGCTTCGTCCGCGACGCCTGCCCCGCCCGGCAGCGCATCGCCGAGGCCGAGGGGGGCAGGCTCGATGACGCTGCCCTACTCCCGCCCGCCGCCGCCTGCGTCGGCGAACCCTGGGGCGACGCCGCCGTAGCGGCGCGGCTCTACAGCCCCCCGTCCTCCACCCCAACGCGACTCTTCCCGGGCACCGTCACCGTCTCCGCCGCGTCGATCACATCGCCCAGAAACGTCCGCCACTGCAGCGAGTACCGCCCCTTCACCAGCCCCGCCACCGCGATGCGCGCGCCGGGACCGACCCACGCGACCGGAACCCCATCGAGCCACGCGACGCGGAGCTCGTCGGTCGAGTTGACGAGGACGAGCCCGAGCGCGGCGTCGATGCCGGCGTCGGGGACGTCGACGGGCTGCAAACGGAGCGCCGCGAGATCGTTCTGGCCGAGCAGGGCTTCGCCAGGGGAGGGCGGGGGCGGCGTCGGCAGGAAGACGCAGGTGGCCGGCGGCGCGGCGAGCACGAGCGGCGACAGATCGGTGTGGCGCGCGATGCCGGTGACCTCGAACGCGAGCGCGCCGCGGGTCGTCCAGCGCAGGTCGGCGTGGAGCGGCACGTCCTCCCAGCCGCACAGCGGCGTCGCAGGGGGCGCGTTGACGAGATCGAGCAGGGCGCGGCACACGAGCGAGCCACCGTCGCCGGAGTCGGGGACGTGCGCTATTTCGATCGTGGCGTTCGCCGCGCGCGTGACGAGCTCGACCCTTCGCGTGCGGTAACCGAGGAGGCGCGGTCCGTCGCCGCGGGGCGCGACGTCGGCAGGCGAGAGGGGCGCCACGTCGAGCCGCCGCTCGCCCAGCAGCGCGCGCAAGCTGCCGGGCGCCGCCGTGCGGTACGACGCGCCACCGGGGGCGAGCAGAAAGAAACCGTAGCGATCGACGCGCGCGCGAAGCTCGCTCTCGGCAGGGAGGACGAAGCCCGTGCCGAGCACGATGCGCGCGCGGGTGGCCGACAGATCGATCGTCATTCGCGATTCGGTCTTGCGCCGCGCCGCTTCGAGCCCCCCCTGGCTCACCTCCGGTGCGCGCGGCGGTGGCGGCACCTCGGCGGGGCGAAACAAGGCATGGAGCGTGTAGCCGACGACCTCTTTCGCCCCGACCACGTCGCCCGCCGCGGCCAGGTCACCGCGAAGCGGTACCGGCGGGGGCCCCGCGTCGAGGCTGAACGGCAGCGCTCCGCTGGGCGAGAGCGGAGGCACCGCGGCGAGCTGCGCGGGCACCGCCTTGGCCTGCGGGCTGGCAGGGGCGTCCGGAACGTCGAGCACGCCGGCGCTCGTGCGCGAGCAGCCCACCGCGCCGCCGGCGCTCACCACCCCGACGAGCACCGCGGCGACACCGAGACCGACGCCGGCGCGGACGCCGACTCTGACTAGCCGACGGGCGACCCGCGCGGCGGCGCGCGCGCTCATGCCATCACGAAATCGGCGATCACCTTCACGTCGGGATGAAGCGGCGGCGCGCCGGGGAGGTGCTGCGTGTCGAGCAGCACGCTCACGCTGTCGGGGTTCATCTCCAGGAGCGTGTTGCAGTTCGCCGGCTCGTTGTCGAAGACGGCGACGATCTTGCCGACCCGTGCGAGCTTCGGCCCCTCGAGCCGCTTGTAGGCCTCGTCGGGCATGGCCGCGTCGGGCTTCAGCACCAGCTCCGTGCCCGGCACGCCGATGGGGAAGCCCAGATCCCGCAGGCTCCGGAACGTGCCGATGCCCATCAGCGGCAGGTCACGCCCCGTCATGTAGATGAGGATGGCGCCAGCCTCGTGGCAGGCGCGCGCGAACGCGACGCCCCCCGCCACCTCCACGTCGAGGCGCAGGTGCTCGTCGGCGAAGAATCGCTCCTTCCAGAACGCCTCGGCCCGCCCGACGACGTCGGTGCGGGTGACGCCGAGGCGCGCGAGCGAGTCGGTGAGCAGGTAAGCGAGGCTCGACGGCGTCGCCCCTGCGAGGCGCGCCTGCGCGTCGTGATCCGCGGGACCGAGCGTCGCCGCGAACTCGTGAAGGATCTCGCTCGTGCGCGGGCGGTTGTCCATCAACGTCCCGTCGAGGTCGAACACCACGACCGGCGTGGGCCCCCCCTTCTCGGGGCGGCAGCGCGCGACGATCTGGTGAAGGAGGGCGCGTTGCTCGGCGGCAGAAAGTCGTGGGTACTTCACGGGGGTCGACATCGGGGACACCGTCGAAAGAGGGGGGGTCCGAATAGCACGCCCGGACGCACGCCGGGAGGGCAGATGTGCTACTCCGCAGCTGGAGATGTCGTCCGGCAAGCGCGACCATTACGAGGTGCTCGGGGTGTCCCGCGGCGCCTCGCCCGAGGAGATCAAGGCGGCCTTCCGCAAGCTGGCCGGGCAGCACCACCCCGACCGAAACCCCGACGATCCGGGCGCCGGGCAGCGCTTCAAGGAGCTCAACGGGAGCTACCAGGTCCTGTCCGATCCGCAGCGCCGCTCGATGTACGACAAGCTCGGTCACCGGGCGGAGGAGCCCGGCTCGCCCTTCGGCTCGGGCGGTCCGTTCGCCGGCGGCGTGGTGGACATGAGCGATCTCAACATCGACGGCCTCCTCGGCGATCTCCTCGGCGTGTTCGGCGTCGGCCGCGGCGACAAGGGGGACCTGAAACGCGATCTGGAGATCAGCTTCGAAGAGGCGGCCTTCGGGTGCGAGAAGGAGCTCAAGTACGAGCGCATCGTCGCCTGCGCCGACTGCCACGCTACCGGCTCGGCCCCCGGCCACCGCCCCGAGACGTGCAGCGCGTGCAACGGCCGCGGCCGCGTCCGCTTCCAGCAGGGCCTGCTCCCCATCGCCGTCGAGCGCACGTGCTCGCGCTGCAAGGGCACCGGGCGCATCGTGAAGGTGCCGTGCGAGGCGTGCAAGGGGAGCGCGCTCGTCACCAGCACCAACACGCTGAGCGTCACCATTCCGCCCGGCGTCGAGCCCGGCGCCACGCGTCTCGTCGCCGCCGCGGGCAACAAGCCGCGCCCCGATCGCGCCGCTGGCGAGCTCGAGATCACCATCCAGGTCCGCACGCACACCTTCTTCAAGCGCGTGGGCGAGGACGTCCTCTGCCAGGTGCCGATCACGTTCGTCCAGGCGGCGCTCGGCTCCGAGGTCGAGGTGCCGACGCTCGACGGCAAGGGCAAGCTCCGGGTCCCCGCTGGCACGCAGCCGGGCAGCGTGCTCCGCATCAAGGGCAAGGGCATCCCCCGCCGCGCCGGCCTCGGTCGCGGAGATCAGCGCGTCGAGGTCGCGGTCGAGGTGCCGACGGAGCTCACCGCCCGCCAGCGCGAGCTGCTCGAGGAGCTCGGGCGCGAGCTCGGCGAGGACGTGCAGCCGCAGCGCCGCGGCTTCATGGAGAAGCTGCGCGATCTGTTCGGGTAGCGGAAGGTTCCCGTCGGCGGGCGCGTACGAAATGGGGAATGCCTGACTTCCGCCCGCGCACCTTAGGGTCCTCGTGAGCCAAGCCAACATCGGCCCGGGCGCCTTCGCCCCCACGGCCAGCGCCTCGCCCGCGAGCTCGCTTCTGAGCCCGAGCCCCTTGCTGAGCCCGAGCCCTTCCCCGCCCCTCGTGCCAGGCATGGAGCCGTGCACGGCGGCGAACCCGATGGGGATGGGCGACCCGTCGCACGGCGCGGTGATGACGTCGGCGCCGCCGAAACCACCGCCGAAAGACGAGAAGGCAAAGTGCACGACGTGCTCGAACGCTGCGGAAAAGAAGCCGCGGAAGCTCGGCACCTACGCATCCGTCAGCCGCAACTACGGCGTGTACAGCGTCTCTACGTCGGTTTACACGGACAACGCGGGCAACCAGTTCAACACCGTCACTACCGGTTGGGGCGCGAGCATGCCGGGCGTGGGCGCGTCCGGCGGCAACGTCTACGCGTGGGACACTGCGCCGGCGGGCACCTCCATTCGCGACGTCGCGCTCGGCCCTTCGACCTCGGGCGGCTTCTTCGACAACACGTCCATGAACTCGAGCGGCTACACGCTCGAGCTCGTCGGAACACCCAACATCGGCATCGAGCGCACCAACACGACCGAGATCAAATAGCCATCACGCGCGCGCTCGCGCTCTCGCGCTCTCGGGCGCGCTGAGCGGAGCGCCTTCGCGCTTCTTCCGTGTGAACCGATCGAGCGCGAGGTAGATCACCGGCGTCGTGAAGAGCGTCAACGCCTGGGACACCAGCAGGCCGCCGACGATCGTGATGCCGAGCGGCCGCCGAAGCTCCGAGCCCATGCCGGTGCCCAGCGCGAGCGGCAGGCCGCCGAGGAGCGCCGACGCCGTCGTCATCATGATCGGCCGGAAGCGGAGCACGCACGCCTCGCGGATCGCCTCGACCGCGCTCGCGCCCCCTCGCTGCGCCTCGATCGCGAAGTCGATCATCATGATCGCGTTCTTCTTCACGATGCCGATGAGCAAGATCATCCCGATGATGGCGATGATCGACAGCTCAACCTTGAAGAAGAGGAGTGCGAGCAGCGCGCCGAGGCCCGCTGACGGCAACGTCGACAGGATCGTGAGCGGGTGGACGTAGCTCTCGTAGAGGATGCCGAGGACCATGTACACGGCGAGGAGCGCCGTCAGGATGAGCAAGGGCTGGCTGGCGAGCGAGTCCTGGAACGCCTGCGCCGTGCCCGAGAACGACGCGTGAACGCTGCCCGGCAGCCCGATGTCGACCTCGGCCTGGTGCACGCCGGCGAGCGCGTCGCTGAGCGACTTGTCGGGGGCGAGGTTGAACGAGATCGTGATCGACGGGAACTGCCCCTGGTGGTTCACCGACAACGGCACGCTCCCGCGTGACACCTTGGCGAGGGCGCTGAGCGGGACCTGGCTGCCGTTCTGGGCCCTCACGAAGATGCTGTCCAGCGCCTCGGGGCCCTGCTGGTAGCGAGGGAGAATCTCCAGCACCACGCGGTACTGGTTCAGCTGCGTGAAGGTCGTCGCCACTTGCCGCTGGCCGAACGCGTCGTAGAGCGTCTCGTCGATCGTCTGCGAGGTGATCCCGAGGCGCGACGCGGTGTCGCGATCGACGTCGATGTTGAGCTTCAGCCCTGCGGTCTGCTGATCGGTGGCGACGTCCTTGAGCTCGGGCACCTTCTTCAAGCGCTCGAAGAGCCGCGGTGCCCAGAGGCGGAGCTCGTCGAGATCCGCATCCTGCACGGTGTACTGGTACTGCGTGCGCGCGAAGCGGGCGCCGACGCGGACGTCCTGCGCCGCCTGCATGAACAGCGTGATGCCCGCGACCTTGGCGAGCTTCGGGCGAAGGCGCGCGATCACCTCGTCGGCGCTCGCCGTTCGCGGCGGTCGGGGCCGCAGATCCATGAACACCGTCCCCGTGTTCCCCGCGCCGCCGAAGCCCCCGACGCCCATGAAGGACACGTAGTGCGCGACGTCGGGGTCGCCGTCGAGCGCGGCGTTGATGGCCTCCTGGCGGCTCTTCATCGACGCGAACGACACGTCCTGCGGCGCGTCGCTGAAGCCCATGATGAGACCATTGTCCTGCTGCGGGAAGAGACCTTTCGGCACGACCGTGAACAGCCACACCGTGACCGCGACGGTCGCCAGCGTCACGATCTGCATGAACCGCCGGTGCCCGAGGACCCAGTCGAGCTGCCGCGCGTAGAGGCGCTGGGCCCCCAGAAATACCCACTCGGACGCGTGGTAGAGCCGGCCGTGCACCCCGGGATCGGGGTGGAGGAGCCGCGCGCACATCATCGGCGTCAGCGTGAGCGACACGACGGCGGAGAGGGCGATGGCGACGCTCAACGTCACGGCGAACTCGCGGAAGAGGCGGCCGACGACGCCGCCCATGAGCAGGATCGGGATGAAGACCGCTAGGAGCGAACAGGTGATCGACACGATGGTGAAGCCGATCTCCTGCGCCCCCTTGAACGCCGCTTCGCGGGGCGACATCCCGAGCTCGATGTGACGCGCGATGTTCTCGGTCACGACGATGGCGTCGTCGACGACGAAGCCCGTCGAGATCGTCAGCGCCATGAGCGACAGGTTGTCGACGCTGTACCCGAGGAGGTACATGGCGCCGAACGTCCCGACGAGCGACAGCGGCACGGCGACGGTGGGGATCGACGTCGCACGAAACGTGCGCAGGAACGTGAAGACGACGACCACCACCAGCGCCACGCTGATGCCCAGGGTGATCTCCACGTCGCGGACGCTCGCCTGGATGGTCTGCGTCCGGTTCAAGGCGACCTCGACCTTGATCGCCGGAGAGACCGAGGTCATGAGCGTCGGCAGGAGCTTGCGTATCCGCTCGCTCGTCTCGATGATGTTCGCCCCGGGTTGCCGACGGATGATGACGGTGACGGCGCGCGTGCCGTTCATCCAGCCGGCGACGCGGTTGTTCTCGACGTCGTCGAAGACATGGGCGACGTCGCCGAGGCGCACGGTGCCTTTGCCTGCGCCCGCGGGGAGGAGGAGCTTCTCGAACGCGGCGGCGCCGAACAGCTGGTCGTTGGCGCCGAGCGTGAAGGACTGCGAGGGTCCGACCAGGCTACCCTTCGGCGCGTCGATCGTGGCCTGCGAGATCGTCGTGCGCACGTCCTCGAGGCCAAGGCCGAGGCCGGCGAGCGCGACCGGATCGACCTGTACGCGCACCGCCGGCTGCTGACCGCCGCCGATGAACACCTGCCCCACCCCCGACACCTGAGCGATCTTCTGCGCCAAGATGGTGTTGGCCGCGTCGAACACCTGCGCGAGCGGGACGGTGTCGCTGGTGAGGGAGAGGATGAGGATCGGCGTGTCGGAGGGGTTCACCTTCCGGTACGTGGGGCGGTACGGGAGGTTGGGAGGCAGCTCGCCGCCGGCCGCGGCGATCGCCGCCTGCACGTCGCGGCCCGCGGAGTCGGTGTCGCGTCCGAGGTCGAACTGCAGGGTGAGCTGCGTGTTGCCGAAGGCGCTCGTCGAGGTGATCTCGGTGATGCCCGCGATTCGCCCGAAGCGCCGCTCGAGCGGCGTCGCCACCGACGAGGCCATCGTCTCGGGGCTCGCGCCGGGAAGGCTCGCGCTGACCGAGATCGTCGGAAAATCCACGGCCGGCAGCGGCGCCACCGGCAGCTGCGTGTACGCCGCAATTCCGGCGAGGAGGACCGCCATCGCGAGCAGCGTCGTCGCGATGGGACGACGGATGAACGGCGACGAGATGTTCACGGTGCCGGCTCCGCCGCCGGGAGCGCCGCCGTGGCGGAGGCCGGCGCGCGCGGCGCGGCGCGACCCCGCGAGAAGTACGCGCCGAAGCGCGACATGTAGAGGTAGATGACCGGCGTGGTGTAGAGCGTCAGGATTTGCGAGATGACGAGGCCACCCACGATGGTGATGCCGAGCGGCTGCCGCAGCTCCGCGCCGGTGCCGGTGCCGAGCGCGAGCGGGATCCCGCCGAGGAGCGCGGCGGCGGTCGTCATCATGATGGGCCGGAAGCGCAGGAGGCACGCCTGGTAGATCGATTTTTCCGGTGTCATCCCGTGCTCGCGCTCCGCCTCGAGCGCGAAGTCGATCATCATGATCGCGTTCTTCTTCACGATGCCTATGAGCAGGATGATCCCGATGAGGGCGATCACGCTGAACTCGACCTTGCAGATCATCAGCGCCAGCAGCGCGCCGACGCCAGCCGACGGCAGCGTCGAAAGGATCGTGACAGGGTGGATGTAGCTCTCGTAGAGGATTCCGAGGACGATGTAGACGGTGACGAGCGCGGCGAAGATGAGGATCGGCTCGCTCGCCAGGGACTCCTTGAACGCCTGAGCGGTGCCCTGGAAGCTCGCGTGCACGCCAGGCGGCAGCCCGACCGCGACCTCGGCGGCGTGGATCGCGTCCACCGCTTGCCCGAGCGCGACGCCGTCGGCGACGTTGAACGACAGCGTGACGGCCGGGAACTGCCCCTGGTGGCTGATGGCGAGCGGCGCATTGGTGTGCGCGAGCTTCACGAACGCGCTCAGCGGCACCTGCTCGCCCGACTGCGAGCGCACGTAGATCTGCCCGAGCGCCTCGGGGCGATCCTGGAACTCCGGCTTCACCTCGAGGATGACGCGGTACAGATTCAGCTGCGTGAAGATGGTGGAGATCTGCCGCTGGCCGAACGCGTCGTAGAGCGTGTCGTCGATGAGCTGCGGCGTGATGCCGAGGCGCGACGCCGTGTCGCGATCGATCGTGATCGACATCTGAAGCCCGGTCGACTGCTGGTCGCTGGCGACCTCGAGCAGCTCGGGGAGAGTGCGCATCTTGGCGAGCATCTGCGGCGCCCAGGCCGCGAGCTCCTTCGGATCGGCGTCCTCGACGGTGTACTGGAACTGCGTGCGACCCACGCGGCTGTCGATCTGCAGGTCCTGGACGGCCTGCAGGTACGCGTCGATCCCCGGGACCTGGGCGAGGCGCGGCTTGAGGCGCCGGATGATGTCGTCGGCGCTCGCGGCGCGCTTTTCGCGGGGCTTGAGCGTGATCGAGAGGCGGCCGCTGTTCGTCGTGGGGTTCGTACCATCGGAGCCGATGAACGACGCGACGTTGACGACGTCGGGATCCTGCAGGATGACGTCGGCGAGCGAGCGCTGCAGCCCCAGCATGCGGGGGAACGACACCTCCGCCGGCGCCTCCGACACCCCGAGGATGAGCCCGGTGTCCTGCTGCGGGAAGAACCCCTTGGGGATGATCCACGCGAGGTACGCGGTGAAGGCGACCGTCGCGAGCGTCAGGAGCAGGGTCGCGCGCTGGTGCCGGAGGACGACCCGGAGGCCTCGCTCGTACATGGCGAGCATGCCGTCGAAGCCGCGCTCGCTGACCCGGTAGAACCACCCGCGCTCGCCCGGCGGCGGCTCGGGCTTCAGCATGTGCGCGCACATCATCGCGGTGAGCGTGAGCGACAGGACCGCCGAGACGGCGATCGCGACCGCGAGGGTGACGGCGAACTCGCGGAAGAGGCGGCCGATGATGCCGCCCATGAAGAGGAGCGGGATGAG
Source organism: Myxococcales bacterium (assembly GCA_025359105.1). Classification (GTDB taxonomy): domain Bacteria; phylum Myxococcota_A; class Polyangia; order Polyangiales; family Polyangiaceae; genus JANYHK01. The sequence continues at coordinate 36,715 of JANYHK010000032.1, forward strand.
CACCGCGACGAGCGACACGGTCAGCGACACGATCGTGAAGCCGATCTGCTTGGCCCCCTTCAACGCCGCCTGGAAGGGCGGATCGCCGTGCTCGATGTAGCGGGCGATGTTCTCGATCATGACGATCGCGTCGTCGACCACGAAGCCCGTCGAGATCGTGAGCGCCATCAAGGACAGGTTGTTCAGGCTGTAGCCGAGCAGGTACATGACGCCGAACGTGCCGACGAGCGACAGCGGCACCGCCACGCCCGGGATCACCGTCGCCCGGAGGTTCCGCAGAAAAACGTAGATGACGCCGACGACGAGCGCGATGGTGAGCGCCAGCGTCATCTCCACGTCCTCGACCGACGCGCGCACCGTCTCGGTCCGGTCGCTGACGATCTTCACCTCGACGCCCTGCGGAAGGGAGGCCTGGAGCTGCGGGAGCAGGGCCTTGATGCGGTCGGCGACCGCGATGACGTTCGCGCCCGGCTGGCGCTGCACGTTCATGATGATGGCGCGCTTCTCGTTCGACCAGCCGGCCAGCTGCGCGTTCTCGACGCCGTCGGTGACGGTCGCGACGTCGACGAGGCGCACCGGCGCGCCGTTCTTGTACGCGAGGACGAGCGGCTTGAAGCCGGCGGCCTTGAAGATCTGATCGTTCGTCGCGAGCGTGAACGACTGGCGGGGGCCGTCGATCGTCCCCTTCGGCTGGTTCACGTTCGCGGCGACGAGGGCTGCGCGTACCTCTTCGAGGCTGAGGCCGCTGCCCGCGAGCGCCTGAGGATCGACCTGCACGCGCACCGCCGGCTTCTGGCCACCGTTGATGGTGACGAGGCCGACGCCGGAGACCTGGGAGATTTTCTGGGCGAGGATCGAGTCGGCGACGTCGTCGACCTCGTTGAGCTGCAGGGTGTCGGAGCTCACGCTCATCGTGAGGATCGGCGTGTCGGCCGGGTTGGCCTTGCTGTAGACGGGCGGCACCGGCAGGGTGCGAGGGAGCAGGCTCGACGCCGCGTTGATCGCGGCTTGCACGTCTTGCTCGGCGGCGTCGATGTTGCGTTCCAGCGTGAATTGCAGCGTGATCTGCGAGCTGCCGAAGGAAGACACGCTCGTCATCTGAGCGAGCGCCGGCATCTGTCCGAACTGCCGCTCGAGCGGCGTCGTCACCGCGCTCACCATCGTCTCGGCGCTCGCGCCCGGGAGGTAGGTGGCGACGAGGATGGTCGGGTAGTCGACCTGCGGGAGCGCGGAGACCGGCAGCTGGCGGAAGCCGACGATGCCGGCCAGGAGCAGGCCGATCATGAGGAGGGTCGTCGCGACCGGCCTCCGGATGAACGGCTCGGAGATGCTCATTTCGCGTCTCGCGGGTCTCTGGCGTCCGCGTTCCGAGGCGCGATCTTGGCGCCGGGGCGGAGCTGGTTCATGCCGTCACTCACGACCTGCTCGCCGGGCTGCAGGCCCTTGAGGATGATCGCGACGTCGCCGACTGTCGCGTCGATCTCGATGGGGCGCAGCTGCGCGGTTTTGTCGGCGGCGGCGACGTACACGAACGTCCCCTGCGGGCCTCGCTGCACCGCCGGCGCCGGCACCACGAGCGCTCCCTTCCGTGTGCTCAGCGTGATGCGCCCCTTGACGAAGGCGTTCGGCCACAGGACCCGGTCGGGGTTGTCGAAGGTGGCCTTGAGGCGAATCGTCGCCGTCGTCGTGTTGATCTGGTTGTCGATGACGGTGAGCTTTCCGATCGCGAGCTTCTTGTCGCCCTCGCGGCTGAGCGCGTCGACGGTGAGCGTCCCCTTGGCCATCTCGGTGGAGACGGCGCCGAGATCGTCCTGCGGGAGCGTGAAGAGGATCGCGATCGGATCGAGCTGCGTCACCATCACGATGCCGGTCGGATCCGACGCGTGGACGAGGTTGCCCGGGTCCACCTGACGCACGCCGACCACGCCGTCGATGGGCGAGACGATGCGCGCGTAGTCGAGGTTCAGCTTCGCCGATTCCACCTGCGCCTCGTCTGCCCGCACGGCGCCGGCGTATTGATCGGCGAGCGTCTGCTGGTCGTCGACCTGCTGCTGCGGGATCAGGCTCTGCTGCCGCAGGGTCTGGTAGCGATCGAGGTTCAGGCGCCCGTTCCGGAGCTGCGCGCTGTCCTTGGCGAGCGCGGCCTCGGCGTTGTGCAGCTGGATGACGAACGGACGCGGATCGATCTGCGCGAGCAAGTCGCCGCGCTTCACTTTCTGCCCCTCCTTGAAGGCCACCGTGTCGAGCCGCCCCTCGACCTGCGTGCGCACCTGCACGGACGCGATGGGCACGACGTTGCCGAGGCCCTCCAGGTAGACGGGGACGTCGCGCTGGATCACGGCCGTCGTCTGGACAGGGACGATGCGATCCGCGCTTGCGGCGGGCCCCGGGCCTCCGCCGGCGGCTTTTCCGCGACCGCGGACGTACCAGCCGACGCCAGCGAGCGCAGCGACGACGACCACGAAGACGACCCATCGCGCCGCGCCGCTACGTCGCACGGGCGTCGGATCTTGGGGCTCGAGAGCGTCGATCGTCATCGTCTTCCCATCGCGGTGAGGAGTTGTGCGCGCGCCAGTGAGAGATTAAATTCGGCCTGGACGACCTGCGCGGCGGCGTTCGACGCGGCGACCTGCGCGTCGCCGAGCTCGATGATCGCGCCGACGCCGGCCTCGTAGCGCCCCTCGGCGAGACGCAGGCGCTCCTTGGTGTTGGTGAGCGCCTCGTTCGACGCCTGGATCTCGCTCTTCGCCGCGCGAATGTTGAGCGCGGCCTGCTCGACGTCGAGGCGCACCTGCAGCTTCTGCCCTTCGAGCTGCGCGCGTGTGACGTCGAGGTTGGCCTCGGCCTCGCGGACCTGCCCGTTCGTGAGCCCGCCCTGGAAGATCGGCCACGAGAGCGCGGCGCCGACGCTCCAGCGGTTCGCCAGCGAGTCGAGCGCGATGCCCGACTCGGAGATGCCCGCCGTGGCCCCGAGCGTCGGTCCGTACGCGCCCTTGATGCCCTTGATCGTCAGCTCCTGCGCCTCGCTCTGGCGCACGAGCGCGACGAGCTCGGGGCGCGCGGCGAGCGCCGTCTTGGTGAGCTGGTCGATCGGCTGCTCCTCGGCGTCGATGGCGGCGAGCTCCTCGTTCGACACCTCGAAATCGCCGCCCGGCGTCCCCATCGCGACGGCGAGCTGCGCCTTGCCGATGCGGTATCCGTTCTGCGCGTTGATGAGGACGACGCGCTCGGTCGCCAGGTCGCTCTTGGCCTGCGCGAGATCGATCTCGGGGCGGATCCCGACCGTGACGAAGCCCTGGATCTGCTTCATGTGGCGCTCGAGGTTCGCGAGCGTGTCCTCGGCGACGCGGATGAGCGCCTTCTGCGCGCGCGCCTGGAAATACGCGCGGCGCACGCTCAGCATCACGGTGAGCTCCGCGGTGCGCTCGTTGACCTTCACGGCCTCGACGGTCCGCTCGGCGGCGCGCGTCCTGTCCCACGTCTGCCCGAAGTCCCAGATGAGCTGCGACGCGTTCGCGCCGACGGAGAAGATGTCGTACGAGCCGGTCGCCGGACCGGCGACGCCGACGCTCGGCCCGTGCGCGCGCGTGTACGACGCCGTGCCGGTCACCTGAGGAAGGAGGCCGGAGCGCGCTTGATCGGCGCGGCCCGACGACGCGCGCGTCGAGGCCTGCGCCTGCAGCACCGCCGGCTGGTGCTTGAGCGCGACCTTCACCGCCTCGTCGAGGCCCAGGACGCGCGTCTCGGGCGACGCGGAAGGGGGCGGCGCGGAGGAAGGCGACGACGCGGGAGACGTCGGCCCGGCCGCCCCGGCCTGGAGGAGCACCGGCAGCACGAGCGGGAGGAAAAGGACCATGGGGAGCGACCCGCTGGGGCAACAAGCGCGCCACGCCGCACCCCTGAAAACCCCGCGGCAGCGCGGTCCGGACACCTCGGGATGTGTACGCGCAGCGAACAGGTGTAACGATTCGAAACGGCCGAGATGGGGCCCCGTTGCGAACGTCGCGCACTTGCGGCGCTACGCGGCGCCTCGCGGGCGGGAACCGCGCTTGCTAAGGTCGCTACCGTGGTCCGCACGCACCTCATTCGCCACCGGCTCCTCACGGTCGTCCTCCTGGGCGTCCTCACGAGCGTCCTTTCGCTGGTCGCGCTGGTGCACTTGCTCACGACGAGCACGGCGCAGCGCGTGGAGCGGGCCCGCGACGGCGTGATGGAAGAGATGGATCGGCTCGCCAGGCGACCGGCCGACGTCGTCGAGACGATCGCGTACGTCGGAATGCGCGGCGGCACGTGGGACGGCAAGGGCACCCCCGAGGCCCTGCCCGCGCCGTGGGTCGTTCCCCTTCGTGGGGTTCTCGCGCGGGCAAGCGAGCGCAGATCCCGCGCGGTCGAGGAGGTGACGGTGGGCGAGTCCACGCTCGTCGTGGCAGCGATGCCCGATCCGAAGGGGCCGCCGGGCGCGTGCGTCTGGTCCGGGTTCATGGTCCGCCCGCTCCAGTCGCTCAGGACGTGGCAATGGATCGTCGTGCTCCTCGCGCTGGCCACCACGCTGCTCGTCGCGAGCGCCGTGCGGACGGTGGTCACCGTGAACCGCGGCGCGGCCGGGCTGCGCGCGTCGATGGTGGAGCTCGCGAAGGATCTGAACGCGCCCATCCCCCGCCCGGCGGTGCGCGAGCTCGGGGACGTCGCCGACGGGATCGCCGTCCTGGCGCAGAGCCTCGCCCGCGCCAAGGCCGAGGAAGAGCGCCTCGGTCGCGAGCTGTCACGCCAGGAGCGGCTCGCGGCGCTGGGGCGCGTCGTCGCCGGCGTCGCGCACGAGGTGAGAAACCCGCTCGCGTCGATCAAGCTGCGCCTGGATCTCGCGGCCGCGAAGGGGGCGCAGCCCGACGTCGTCGGCAAGGCCATCACCCACGCTTCGTCGGAGATTTCCCGCCTCGATCGCCTCGTCGCCGATCTGCTCGTCGTGGCCGGTCGCGCCAGCGGTCCGAAGCTCTCTTCGTCGCTTGGCGCCCTCGTGCGCGCGCGCGTGGACGGGCTGTCCGCGTGGTCGCAAGAGCGGGGCGTGAACGTCACGGTGACGGGCGATGCCCGGGCCTCGATCGACCGCGACGCCGTCGCGCGCGCGCTCGACAACCTCCTGCGCAACGCGATCGAGGCCTCTCCGTTCGGTGCAGCCGTCGAGGTGGCCGTCGCGCGCAGGAGTGAGTCTGCGGTCGTCGCCGTGACGGATCACGGCGGCGGCGTGCCCGGCGAGCGCACGACCGAGCTCTTCGAGCCGTTCTTCACGACCAAGCCGGAGGGCACCGGGCTGGGCCTCGCGATCTCCCGCGCGGTGGCGCGCGCGCACGAGGGCGAGGTCACCTACGCGCGTCATGGGGAGGCGACGCGCTTCGAGCTGACGCTCCCCGCCACCTCCGCCGCGGATGCGGAGCAAGCGGCGTGACCTCGACACCGAGCGTGCTCGTCATCGAAGACGAATCGGGTCTTCGGGAGGGGCTCGCCGCGGCGGTGGAGACGCTCGGCTACCGCGCCGTCGGTGCGGCTGGCCTCGCCGAAGCGCGACGCGCGCTCCGGGAGGGCGCGCCCGACTGCATCCTCCTCGACATCCGGCTCAAGGACGGCAGCGGCCTCGACTTCCTGAACGAGCTCCGCAAGGGCCCGGAGCGTGACGTGCCAGTGATCGTCGCGACGGCGTACGGCGACGGCGAGCGCACCATCCGGGCGATGCGCGACGGCGCCTTCGACTACGTCACCAAGCCCTTCGATCTGCCGGCGCTCCTCGCGACGGTGGAGCGCGCGGTCAAGCAGCGTAACCTCGCGCGCTCGATCGCGCCTACGGCGAGCGCGCCTCGTGCCGACGGCGGTCTCGTCGGCACGAGCGCCGCGATGCACTCCATCTGGAAGCTCATCGGCCGCGCGGCCGCGTCGACGAGCCCGGTCCTCATCACCGGCGAGACTGGCGTGGGCAAGGACCTCGTCGCGCGCGCCATCCACGACTACTCGCCGCGCAGCCGCGAGCCGTTCGTCGCCGTGAACCTCGCCGCGCTGCCGCCCACGCTCCTCGAGAGCGAGCTGTTCGGCCACGAGCGCGGGGCCTTCACCGGCGCGAGCGCGCGCAGGAGCGGCCGCTTCGAGAGCGCCGCGGCGGGCACGCTCCTTCTGGACGAGATCGGCGATCTCGATCCGTCCCTGCAAACGAAGCTCCTGCGCGTCCTGCAAGACGGCTCGTTCGAGCGCGTCGGCGGCAACGAGCAGCTCGTGGCGAGCGCGCGTGTCGTGACCGCGACGAGCAAGCCGGTCCGCCCCGGCGACGCCGGCTGCGTCCTGCGCGAGGACCTTTACTACCGCCTCGCCGTCATCGAGATTCACGTCCCGCCCCTCCGCGCGCGGCGCAGCGACATTCCGCTCCTCGTGTCGCACGCCCTCGCCGGCACCCCCGCGCGCGCGGTGTCCGAGGAGGCGATGGATCGCCTGCTCGCGTACGAGTGGCCAGGAAACGTCCGCGAGCTGATCCACGTCGTCGAGCGCGCGGCCGTCCTCTGCGGCGGCGAGGTCATCGACGTCCCGAACCTGCCCGAATCGCTCCGCGCCGCGCGCGCGGCGCGCGGCGGAGCGGAGCCTGGTGAGGCAGAGCAGGTGCCCTTGCGCGACGCCATCGCCGAGCTCGAGCGCCGGATGGTCGCGGCGGCGCTCGACCGCGCGAAGGGCAACCGCTCGGAGGCCGCGCGCCAGCTCGGCATCGCGCGCCCGCAGCTCTACGCGAAGATGGAGGAGTACGGCCTGGCGACGCGCGGCGACTCGGGTTCGCCGTCCGGAGACAAGGGGTGAGATGAACTACCCGATGCCGCCGCCGCGCGCCGAGCCGCCCAAGCCCGGCATGCCGACGATCGTGAAGGTCTTCGTCGCGATCGGCGCGGTCCTGTTCCTCATCATGGCGGCGGCCTTTGCGGTGGGGCTCGTCATGGGCTTCCGCCGCGCGAGCCACGCGGCTCCGTCGCGCGGGGCGGCGCTCCCACCCGTCGAGCGTCACGTACCGGACCACGACGCGTCCGTGCTCGACGGCTGCTCCGACGACGACGTGCAGCTCCTCGTCGGCGAGATCGGCAGCGCGATCGACGTCGGCGCGCCGCTCTACAACGCCGGCGACTTCGCGGGCTGCTACCACATGTACGATGGCACCGCGTCCGACCTCGGGCGCAAGCTGTCCCGCACCTGCGCCGGACCGAAGAAGGCTCTCGCCGCAGGCCAGGCCCGGGCGTCCAAGCTCGCCTCGCCGAGCGCGCAAGCGTGGGCGATGCGCGACGCGTTCGACGGGCTGCTCGCGGTGACCCCGCCCGCCCGCTGAAGAGCGAGCCGGGCAGTCGCGTTCGCGGTGGCGCGAACGCTACACACCCAGTGAGTGAATGGTTGAACCAATTTACGTCACCCGAACAAGATATCCACTAGTTACGCGCGGCCTGGCCTTTGCTCTGGGGAGGGGCATGCACTCCACGAGCGATCTGGTCGTCATCCACAGCCCCGTCGGGGGTGGTCACAAGTCCGCTGCGCTCGCCGTCTGCGAGGCGGCAAGGGCGCGCGGGCTCGACGTGACCTTGCTCGACACGTTCGACTACGCCCCGAAGGTGTTCGGTCGCGCGTACCTGCAGGCGCACCTGACGGGGCAAGCCACCTTCCCGCAGCTCTACGGTCCGCTCTACTTCGCGGCGAACCGGCGCGGCGGTGCGTTCGAGCCGCTCCGCCGCGGGTTCGATCACGTGGCACTCGCGCCGCTGGTCGCCAAGGTCCTCGCGCTGCAGCCGCGGGCGGTGATTGCGACGCACCACCTGCCCCTCGTCGTCCTCGGTCGCGCGCGCCGCTCCGGGCGCCTGCAGGCGCCGCTCGTCGGCGTCGTGACCGACTACACCAGCCACGCCGTGTGGGCCGAGCGGGGGGTCGACGCGTTCGCGGTGCCGTGCGCGCTCGCCCAGACCGAGCTCGAGGGGCACGGCGTCGAGCGCACGCGTATCGCCATCACCGGCATTCCGGTGCGCCGCGCGTTCCACGCGATCGCCGACGTCACGCGCCCCGCGGCCGGCGAGCCGCTGCGCGTGCTGGTCACGAGCGGCGGCTTCGGCGTCGGTCCGATGCGGCAGATCGTCCGCGCGCTCGCGGGGGTACCCGACGTCACGCTCACCGTCGTGTGCGGCAAGGCCGAGGGCCTCGTGGCCGAGGTCGAGCGCGAGGCCGCGGCCGCGGGCGTGCGCGCGAAGGTCCTCGGCTTCGAGCGCGACATGCCCGCGCGCGTCGCCGAGGCGCACGTCGTCGTCGGCAAATCGGGCGGCCTCACCGTCTCCGAGACGCTCGCAGCCGGACGCCCGATGATCGTCGTCGGCGCGGTGCCCGGCAACGAGACGTGCAACGAGGAGTTCGTCGTGAACGGCGGCGCCGGCCTCTCGGCCCGTCCCGCAACCGTCGCAGCCGCCCTCGCCGAAGTGCGCGCCCGCGGCGTCGACGCCCTCGGCCGCCGCGCCCGCGCGCTCGTGCCCCGCTGGAGCGCCGATCGTGTCGTGGGGTGGACCGACGGCTGGGCCGAGGCGCTCGCCGGCGATCGCGCGGCCTGAGCTTTCCCGTCCGCGCGCGCAATTCGCGCGTGACTGCCCGAGCTCGTGGCGGGCGGCGAGAATCGACACGGGCCCGTCAAATTGGGCTTGCCTGAACGTAACTCAGAGATACGTTACGTCGCTCGCCCGCCCCTGGGGGGGGCCTGCCGGTACAGTGCACATGATGGCAAACGTTGGGGTCGAGCCAAGGACGCAAGCGGCGCCGAGCGCGGGCACGAGCGCCGGCGAGACGCCCGTTCCCGTCGTGGCGGAGAAGCCCGTGCGATGCGCCGTCCGCGGCGTGACGAAAGCGTTCGGCACGACCCCCATCCTGCGCGGCGTCGACCTCGAGATCCGCGAGGGCTCGTTCGCCGTCCTCGTCGGCTCGAGCGGCTGCGGCAAAAGCACGCTCCTGCGCCTCGTCGCCGGGCTCGAAGAGGCGGACACCGGCTCCTTGTGGCTCGCCGGCAAGGACGTGACGCGCCTGCCCCCGCGCGACCGCGACATCGCGATGGTCTTCCAGAGCTACGCGCTCTACCCGCACCTCACCGTGAAGGACAACCTGGCCTTCGGCCTCAAGCTGCGCGGCACCCCCGCGGCGGAGGTCGCGTCGCGCATCCGCGAGGCGAGCGCGATGCTCGGGCTCGACGCGCTCCTCGAGCGCCTGCCCAAGCAGCTCTCCGGCGGCCAGCGCCAGCGCGTCGCGATGGGGCGCGCCATCGTGCGCCGGCCGTCCATCTTCCTCTTCGACGAGCCGCTCTCGAACCTCGACGCCGCCCTGCGCGCCGAGGTGCGCGTCGAGATCCGCCGCCTCCACGACCGCCTGGGCGCGACCACGCTCTACGTCACCCACGACCAGGTAGAAGCGATGACGCTCGCCGATACGCTGTGGGTGATGAACAAGGGCCTCGTCGAGCAGAAGGGCGCGCCGCTCGAGGTGTACGAGCGCCCGTGCACCAGGTTCGTCGCGACCTTTCTAGGCTCGCCGCAGATGAACATGGAGAGCGGCGTCCTCGTGACGAAGGATGGCGCGACGTACGCGGAGGGGGGCGGCCTGTCGGTGAAGGTCGACGAGGATCGCTTCGGGTCCGCGCTCACCCGCGGGCGCAAAGTGGAGATCGGCGTGCGGCCACACGACTTCGTCCCCGCCCGCAGCGGCGCGGCGGCCTGCTCGCTCAAGGTCGAAATCGTCGAGGCGCTCGGCTTCGAGGCCTTCGCCCACGGCTGGCTCCGCGCGAGCGGCCCGCGCATCATCGCGCGGCTCGACGCCGAGGAGGCGCGCCGCGTGAAGACGGGCGACACGCTGCCGCTCGCCGTCGACCCGACCAAGGTGCACCTCTTCGATCCCGAAACGGGGCGCGCGCTCGACGCCGAATAGCACCATGGCGCGGCTGTCTTTCGCGGTCATCGCGGCCCTGGTGCTGCTCCTCGGCGCCGCGCGCGCGCGCGCCGAGACGGTGGTCGTGTGGCACGCGTACCGCGGCGACGAGGAGGCGGCCCTGCAAGCCGTGTCCCGCACCTACGAGCGCGAGCACCCGGGGGTCACGATCGATTTGCTCGCGATCCCGCACGACGCGTACTCGGCGAAGCTCGGCGCCGCAGTTCCGCGCGGACACGGTCCCCACCTGTTCGTCGATCCGCACGAGCGCCTCGGCTTCTACCTGCGCGAAAAAATAGTCGCTCCCATCGGCGACGGCCTGGACGACGCGACCCGGCGCGCGCTCGATCCAGCAGCGCTTGCCGCGGTGACCCTGGACGGCGTCGCTTACGGCGTGCCGATCGCCGGCAAGGCGCTCCTCCTCTTCGTGAACGACGCGCTGCTTCCCAAGGCGCCGCCCACCATGGAGGAGCTCGCCGCGCTCGTGGTCCCCGGCGGCTACCCGCTCGCGTACGAGGCGACGAGCGCGTTTTTCCACGCCCCGTTCATGCACGCGTTCGGCGCGCGCATGCTCGACGACGCGGACCACTTCGCGTTCTTCGGCGACGACGCCGCGCGCTCGCTCGACTTCGTGCGCGATCTCTCGCGCGCGGGCGCCGTGCCCGAGGAGGCGAGCGGTGCCCTCGTGAAGCAGCTGTTCGTGACCGGCAAGGTCGCCGCGGTGATCAGCGGGCCCTGGCTCGCCGCCGAGCTACGCGAGGAGGCCAAAGGTCTCCGCTACCACACCGAGCCCTTGCCCATCGTGCGCGCGACCGGAAACCCGATGCGCTCCTACGTCACGATCGAGGCGGCGATCGCCACGCCGATCGCCACGCCCGCGGCGCGCGCGTTCGCCCGATGGCTCGCCAGCCACGACGCCGCCGTCGTGCGCGCGCGGCGGGGTCGTCAGGCCGTCACGACGTCGAGCGCCTGGGAGGACCCGCAGATCGAGGCCGACGCCGAGCTCCAGAGCTTCCGCGAGGCCGCTCGGACCGGAGTGGTGACGCCGGTGACGCCCGCGATGCGCGCCGCGTGGGTGCCGGCGAACCAGGCCATCCTGAAGGCGCTGCGCGAGGACATGACCGCAAAGGACGCGCTCCTGCAAGCCAAGCACCGGTGGGAGGACACGATGCGCCCGCCGCCGCCGCCCGCCTCGCCCGCGCCCGGGCTCGCGCTGGGCGGGCTCGTGCTCCTCGGCCTGGCCGCGCTCGCCCTCCGCCGCGCACGCGCGGCTGGCTTCGCGGCCGAGCTCCGCGCGTCGATGCCGGCGTACCGCTACGTCACGCACGCGGCGATCACCGTCGGCCTCCTCGTCGTCTTCCCGCTCGCGGCGGGCGCGCTCACGTCGCTCTTCGCGGGTACCCGCGATGCCCCGGTGTACGTCGGCCTCGCCAACTACCTCGGCATCCTCACCGCGCGCGGCGGCGACTTGCTCGGCCACGGCTCGTTCTACCTGACGCTGCTCGTCACGGTGGTGTGGACGGTCGTGAACGTGTCGCTCCACGTCGGCATCGGCGTCGCCGTCGGCTCTCTGCTCTCGCGCTCGTGGATGAAGATACGTGCAGTCTACAGGATCCTACTCATCCTCCCATGGGCGGTGCCGTCGTACGTCACGGCGCTCGCATGGAAGGGGATGTTCCACCGGCAGTTCGGCGCCATCAACGCGATCCTGACGTGGCTGGGCGCCGAGCCGGTGTCGTGGTTCTCGCACTTCAGCACCGCCTTCGCGGCGAACGTGGCGACGAACGTGTGGCTCGGTTTTCCGTTCATGATGGTCGTGACCATGGGCGCGCTCACGTCGATCTCGAAGGACGTGCTCGAGGCCGCCGAGGTCGACGGCGCGACGCGCTGGCAGCGCTTCCGCCTCGTCACGCTGCCGCTGCTGAAGCCCGCTCTCCTACCGGCCGTCGTGCTCGGCGCGGTCTGGACGTTCAACATGTTCAACGTCGTCTTCCTCGTCTCCGGCGGCGAGCCGGACGGCGCGACCGACATCCTCGTCAGCGAGGCGTACCGCTGGGCGTTCACGAAGGACGCGCAGTACGGTTACGCGGCGGCGTACGCGGTCCTCATCTTCGGCCTGCTCGCCGTCTCGTCGCGCGTCATGTCTCGGCGCCTCGGCGATCCGGAGGCGGCATGAACGACGCCAAGCCGACCCGCTTCGAGGTCGTCGCCGTGCACGGCCTCTTGCTCCTCGCGGTCGCTTTCGCGGTGTATCCGCTCCTGTGGGTCGTCGCGCTGGCGCTGTCCCCCGCCGGGATGCAGGGCGGCGCCCTGCCGCTTCCCAAGGATCCGTCGCTCGCCAATTTCGTCCGCGTGCTCGGCGGGGGCGGGGGCGAGAAGGCGTGGCTCTTCGCGACGCAGACGTTCAACTCGCTCGTCGTGTCGCTGGCCACCGCGTTCATGGCCGTCGCGATCGCGACGCCGGCGGCGTACGCGCTCGCGCGGTTCAAGTTCGTCGGGCAGCGCACGGGCATGCGCACGCTGCTCGCGACGCAGATGTTTCCAGCGGTGGCGAGCGCCGTCCCGCTCTACTTGTTGCTCGACACGCTCCACCTGCTCGACACGCGCGCGGGGCTCGTCCTCGTCTACGCGTCGACGGCGGTGCCCTTCGCGATCTTCCAGCTGCGGGGCGCATTCCTGTCGATCCCGGTCGACATCGAAGAGGCCGCGATGGTCGACGGCGCGACGCGCACGCAGGCGTTCCTGCGCGTCGTGCTCCCCGCGGCGCGGCCGGCGATCGCCGTCACGGCGCTCTTCGCGTTCATGAGCGCGTGGAACGAGTTCATCCTCGCGGCGACGATCCTGTCGCGCGAGAGCGCATTCACGCTGCCGGTCGTACTGCAGAAGTTCGTCGGGGAGCACGACGCGGCGTGGGGGCCGTTCGCCGCCGGGGCGATCCTGGTGAGCGTGCCAGTGATGGCGCTCTTCTACGTGGCGCAACGGCAGCTCGTGAGCGGCCTGACGGCGGGCGGCGTGAAGGGCTGAGTGTCGTTTGCCCTTCCGGCCAAACGACGTTGGCTCTACGGTCCTCCAATGGTCCGGTGGTCGCGGCGGTTCATGCTCCTGACCGCCGCCGCGCTCGCGTGGAGTGCGGTGGCGGGCGCGCAGAGCGACGACGTGGTCGCGCGCTCCAACGTGCTCTTCGAGGACGGCAAGCGGCTGCTGGCCGAGGGGAAGGTCGGGGAGGCGTGCGACAAGCTCGCCGAGAGCAACCGGCTCGCGGCGCGGGGCGGCACGCTTCTGAACCTGGGGCTCTGCCACGAGCAGCAGGGCAAGCTGCTCGCGGCCCGGCGGGAGCTTCGCGACGCGCTGGCGCTCGCGAAGCGCGACGCGCGGGCGGACCGGATCCCGATCGCGGCCGAGCACCTCGCGGCGGTGGAGGCGCGCCTTTCGTTCCTGAAGCTCGTTCCGCCGCCGAACGTGGGCGAGGACAAGGTCGAGATTCGCATCGACGACGCCCCGATCGCCCGGCGCGAGTGGTCGGCGGTCGCGGTCGAGGCGGGGCGCCACGTCCTCGTCGCAACGGCCAGCGGATTCCGTCCGCGCGAGTCGGTCGTGACCGTTCCGGAGGGGCCGCCGCAACGGCTCACCACACCGATCGAGGCGCTCGTGCCCGAGGGTGCCGGCCCCGCAACGGCGACGACGCCGCCCGCGCCGGCCGACGCCAACGCGAAGACGACCCACGCCGACGCCGCCGTGCCTTCCGGCGCCGCACCACTCCGGACGGCGGCGCTCGTCGCCGGGATCACGGGCGTCGCCGTGAGCCTCATCACCGGCGCGTGGGCGCTCGAACGCAAGGGCGTGGTGCGCGCTCACTGCAATGCGGACAGCAAGGCGTGCGATCCCGACGGCAGCGACGCCGCGTCGCTCGGGCGCGCCCTCGTCATCACCAGCACCGTGGCCTTCGCGGTGGGCGCAGTCGGCTTCGGCGCGTGGCTGGTGTTGCCCGATGGCCGGGCGCCTGGCGGCGCGGGGACTGGCGGCGCGCGGGCGGCGGGATTCACGCTGGGCGGAGCCTTCTAATGCGGCGGCTGCGGCTGAGCCGATGGACGGCGACGGCTGCGCTTTTGCCGGCCCTCGGCGGTTGCTGGGTCGTACTCGGCGAGTCGTTCACCGGGTACACGAACGCCGGCCCCTCCAGCGACGCGGGAAACGCGGGCGACACGGGCAAAGGACCCGACACGGCGTCCGGGGGCGACGCGGCGGGCGACGGAGGCGCGAGCGACGCGGCGAGCACACCGCACATGATCGACGACTGCCTGCCCACCTTCGTCGTCGCGAACGGCATCGAGTACCCAGCGCACGCGCCCCCAGCGCTGGACATCACCGGCACGCTGCAGGTCGACACCGACACCTACGCCGGCTGCGTCCCCGTCGGAAAAAGCACGCCGTACTGCCTGCTCCTTTATTACAGCCTGCACATCGGCACGGACGCGAAGCTGCAGACGGTCGGCTCGCGGCCGCTCGTCATCATGACGGTTCAAAATCTGACGATGGAGAACAACTCCCTCCTCGACGTCGCAGGCGGCGACACGGGCTCGTTCCCCGGCGTAGGCGACCACGCAAAGGGCGCGGCGACGGGGGCCGGCGGCGGCGGCGGCAACGCCGAGCCGGGCGGAGCCTCGACGTGCGGAGCGACGGGCGGCTCGCCCATCACGACCGGGCTCATCGCCGGCGGAAACGGCGGCGGCGCACTCGACGCGCGGCAGGGGTGCCGTCTCGGCGGCAGCGGCGGCGGCGCGGTGCAGCTCGTCTCGCTGTGCGGGACGATCACGATCCGCGGCACGATCGAAGCGAGCGGAGGCGGAGGCGGAGGCGGCGCGGCGAGCGACCAGACCTGCCCCGACGGCTACGGCGGTGGCGCGGGCGGCACGGTGTGGATGCAGGCCGACAAGAAGATTCTGTTCGACACCGCGACCTCGAACATCAACCTCACGGGCGGCGGAGGAGGAGGAGGCGCCTGCCGCCCCACTGCCGGCGATCCGTGGACGAGCGGCGGCGCCGCCTCGCGCGCCGACGCCGGCGTCGGCGCGACGTGCGCAGGGGCGACAGGCGGCCTCGGCGGGCAAGGCGGCGTCGGGGGCCAGGCCGGCGCAGCGCGACCTCCGGGCGTCGGCGGGCAAGGCACGGGCGAATCGCACTGCGGGGGCGGCGGCGGCGCGCGGGGGCGCCTGGTGCTTCAGGCGCCGGAAACGACGTGCGCCGACGTCACGACCACCGGGGTCTGCTCCCCCTGAAGAGTCGCCCGTTGCGGTGAAACGACCGCGGTTCTCAACTTCAGGCCCGTTTCGGGGCAGACTGAGGGCTGCCGTGGGGACCCCTTCGCCCGATCGTGACCCCGCCTGCCTCGACGAGCGCACGCTCGCCGCGCTCGCGGAGGGTCGCCTCGATGAGGCGGAGCGCAAGAAGGCGGAAGCGCACGTCGCGGACTGCTTCAACTGCGGCGTGCGCGCCGCCGCAGCCACGACCGCATCCCTCCCCCCAAACGTCGCAGCCTCGGGCGTGGCCGCCGCCGGCGGTGGCCAACCCGACGCGAAGGTGGCAGCCGACGTCGCCGCCGCCCTCGGTCTCCCCGCCGTCGGCCAGACGATCGCCGAGAAATACGTGCTCGAGGAGGCCATCGGCAAGGGTGGGATGGGCGCCGTGTTCGCGGCGCGACACGTCGAGCTCGGGCACCGCGTGGCCATCAAGGTCCTCTTCCGCGGCGAAGCGGACGCGGTCGCGCGCTTCCTTCGGGAAGCGCAGACGTGCGCGCGCCTCACGAGCGAGAACGTGGTTCGCGTCTTCGATGTCGGACGCTTGCCGAGCGGCGTTCCCTACCTCGTGATGGAGCACCTCACCGGCCACGATCTCGGCGACGTGGTTCGCGCCGGCAAGGTGCCGATCCCCGACGCGGTGAGCTACGTGCTCCAGGCCTGCGCCGGCCTCGCCGAGGCGCACGCCGCCGGTGTGGTGCACCGCGATCTGAAGCCCGCGAACCTGTTCCTCGTCGAGCGCGCGGACGGCTCGTCGCTGGTGAAGGTGCTCGACTTCGGCGTCTCGAAGCTCCTGAACCGCGACTCCGTCGGCGGGGACCTGAGCCTGACCACGACACAAGCGCTCGTCGGGTCACCGCTCTTCATGTCGCCCGAGCAGATCAAGGACAGCAAGGACGTCGACGAGCGCACGGACATCTGGTCTCTCGGCGTGATCCTCTTCCAGCTCCTGGCGGGGCAGCTGCCCTTCCCGGCCCGCAACATCTCGGCGCTCGCGGTGGCGATCGCAACGGCGACGCCCGCCGCCCCTTCCTCCCTTCGGGCCGAGGTGCCCCCCAAGCTCGACGCCTGCGTCCTCAGGTGCCTCGAGAAAGACCGCGCGCGGCGCTACGCGACCCTGGGCGAGCTCGCCGAAGCGCTCGCTCCGTTCGCACCGCCCCACGCGCAGACGTTCGCCGAACGCGTGCGTCGCATGGCGCTGCCCCGCGCGGCGCAGACGAGCCCCCTCGCCACAACGCGCGGAACCGCACCCGCCGCCCAGGCCATTACGCCGCCGCTCGTGGCCGCGACCATCGCAAGCCCAGGCCCCGGCCCCGGCCCACGACGACGACCCCTCCTGCTCTGGCTCCTCGCCCTCGCGCTCATCGTGAGCGCCGGAGGGGGGGTTCTGGCCTATCGCATCAACATGATCGCGCCCACCCCGACCCCCACTCCGACTCCGACTCCGACTCCGATTCCGACCCCGACTCCGACTCCGACTCCGCTTCCCCCGCCGATTCCGACCCTCGCCTCCTCGTCGATCAAGCCTTCCCGCCCCGCGCCCCAGCGTCCACCGACCACCCCTTCGTCCGCACGGCCCGCCTCGTCACGCCCACCGGGCCCAACCGACACGCCCGATTGAGGGGGCCCGTTCACGTTGGCGGCGAGCCGTCCGCGTGCCGTACGCTGCCGCCGACATGCGCCGCGCGTTCGCCTCGCGTCGACCGCCGGGCAGCTCTACGAGGTCAAGCTGCCCTCGGGCGCGCTGCGCCTGATCGGTGACACGTCCCCGGCGCTCCAGGACCTCGCGCTCGCCCAATGCGCTGGCCCGCGTGCCACGCTGCGCCAGCCGGGGCGTAACCCGTCACGAAAGCCGACGTTTATCGGCGGCGGAGCGTGGCGCGGGTCTTGCGTAGAAAACGCCAATGACCAAGCGCGCGGCCTTCGTGATCGGCGGGTGGCTCGCCCTCGCGGGCGCCATCGCGTGCACCAGCTGCACAAGCTCCGATACCCGGTCCGCCGCAGACGCAGCCACGGACGCAACCAATTTCTGTGCAAACGTGGGCTGCGCGGCGCCGCCGCCATGTGGCGAGACCTGCAAGGACATCTGCGGGTGCTGCCCGAACACCACCTGCGGCGCCGACGCGACCGCCGACGCCCATGCCGACGCCGGTTCCGACGCCGACGCCGGTTCCGACGCCGCGTCCGGCTCCGACGCCGGTTCCGACGCCGACGCCGACGCCGACGCCGACGCCGACGCCGACGCCGACGCCGACCAGTGAGTCCGTTTTTGTCGACGACCTTCGACGCGTTTGGCCATTACCATCTCAGGAGAGGTCGATCATGCGCGCAGGAAAACCCGTTTCGGCCGCTCTGGTCACCCTCCTCGCCATCGCGTGCGGCTCCAGCAGCCCCGCGACGTTCAACGACGGCACCGGAGGTGACGGCGGCAGCAGCAGCGGCAGCAGCGGCAGCAGCAGTGGGCAACTCGGCCTCGACGGCGGCGGCGGCGACGCTCCCTTCCACGGCGGCCCGTGCACGCTCGACACGGAATGCGGCGTGGGCGGCGTGTGCGATCCGTCGACCCACGCCTGCGCGTGCGGCGGCGTCTCGGTGGCCGCGAACGAGGTGCCGCCGAACATGCTCGTCGTCGAGGACCGCTCGTGCTCGATGACCGACAAGGTCGGCGCCACGACCAAATGGGCCATCGCCGTTCAGGCGATCGAGAACCTCACGACCAAATTCACCGGCAAGATCCGGTTCGGGCTCACCTTGTTCCCCGACCGCACGGGCAACCAGTGCACCCAGGACGCGATCCCCATTCCCGTCGCGCCCGGCAACGAGACGAAGATCCAGAAGCTCCTCACGGCGGCGCTCGTCAAGGGCGATCCCGGCTTCCCGGATGGGCCCTGCGTCACGAACATCGACACGGCCATGCAGCAGGCGCTGACGGAGCCTGCGTTCAACGACAAGGCGCGCGCGAGCTTCGCCGTGCTCATCACCGACGGCATGCAGGCGGGATGCGGCACCGTCCCGGCCGGCAACGCGGCCACGCTGGCGGCGATCACGTCGCTGTCGCAGAAGGGCGTCGGCACGTTCGTGATTGGCTTCGGTTCGGCCGTCGATACGGCCGCGCTCGACTCGTTCGCCGTCGCGGGCGGCCACCCGTCGACCGGCGCACACAAGTATTACCAGGCCGACGACCAGGCCACGCTCGACACCATCCTCGGCAACCTCGCGGCGAGCGCCCTCGGGTGCGATCTGCAGCTCGCGTCGCCTCCGCCCGGCGGCGACGCGAGCCTCATCTTCGTCTACTTCAACAAGACGCCGCCACCGGTGCCGCGCGACACCACGCACAAAAACGGCTGGGACTACGATCCGAACGGCAACGTCCTGCACTTCTACGGCGCCGCATGCGACCAGCTCAAGACCGGCAAGGTGCAGGACGCGCGCGCCGTGTTCGGCTGCCCGGGCGGACCGCCGCCTCCACCGCCCAAGTGAGCGCGTAGGCTCGGGAGAGGAACACGTCGAAAACTTGCCTCCGCGCGCCGCTGGGGGCGAGGGTCGCCCCATGGCCCGCCGCATCACCCCTACCCCCGCCAAAGAGCGAAGAAGCTCTCCCGATCGCCGGAGCGTCGTCGACCGCCGCGAGCTGCCGCCCCGACCCGAGGGTCGCCGCCTCAACGGTGGACGGCGACGCAGCGATCCCAAAGCCGCCTAGAAGTCTCTGGGCAGCTCGCGTCAGGCGACACTGGATCTTTGAACTCCGAGCGGACGCGGCGCGGGAAGTTAGGCAACAAAGACATCGAGCGCTGGCGACGCCGTGCCGTGCGGGTATGAGTACGGGATGCGCCACCTCACGCTCGCCGTGGGCTTCGGCCTCGTCGTCGTCGCCTGCGCGACGGGCGCGGTCGTCGATCCGCTCGACCTCGGACCAGCGCCCGGTGGCGACGGCTCGGGCGTCGACGCGGGCTCGCTCGCGGACGTCGCGCGCGGCACCGACGACGCTCCGTCCTATGGGCCACCGCACGACGCCGGGCAGGCAGCCGACACCGCCACCCAAGACACCGGCGCAACCGACGCGGGCGTCGACAGTGGGAGCGTCGTCGACAGCGCACCGCCGCCGCCGCCACCGCCTGTCGGCCTCGACTGCACCGGCAAGAACAGCTCGCAGGTCACCAACTTCTTCGGCTTCCCCGAGAGCTACGACAACGCGTGCGACAACTACTTCGGCAGCGGGGGAACGGCGGGCAACCCCTGCGCGCCTGGCGCAAATGACTGCGCAGCCCTGAATGGCCAGGGAGGATACAACCCCTTCTGTTGCTACAAGCCACCGAGCGGCTCCCGCTGCTACGCTGACTACGGTGGCAAGGCGCAGTGCATTCCAAAGTGAGCTCGGTGGTCGGGTGAGGAGCCGCGGGAGCGTCGCGCACGGCGCCGTCTGGGGAGCTGTGATCGCGTGGGCGCTTCCGGTGCTCGTCGCGAGCTGCGGGACATCGAGCGGCGGCGCGGCGACGGTAGACGCGGGGGGCGACCACGACGCGCGAGGCGCGGACGTGACGGTCGTGCCGGGAGACGGAGGCCCTCCCGCCGACACGTCGTCGAACGACGCCGCCGACGTGTGCCCGCTCCGTGCCGGGCTCCGGGCGGCGTGCGACGGCAGCGATCCGACGGTCGTGTTCTTCCCGCCGCTCGCGTGCGATCCGAAGAACCTCGACGCGGGCAAGGGGGCCGACGGCGGCGACGCAGGCGCGAACCGGTGCGGAGCGGTCGGGCCGAGCGACGTGTCGTTCACGAGCGCGGCGTGCGGCGCGTTCGTCGACGCGCAGACCGGCGGCGCCGTCTCGTTCGAGATCAGCGGACGCACACCGGTATTCTCGCAGCCGGCGAACGGCGACGCGCTCACCGCGGACGAATGGTCCATCTTCGCGTGGACGAAGGGCCCACAGGCGCGGCGCTCGCCCATCCTGGCGCTCATCGAGCCCGAAGCCCACGCGCTCACGCCGCTGGGCGGCGACGGGTACGTGCTCGTCTTCTCGCAGGGCTGCACGGAGATCCTGCGCGCGATGGTCGCGTCGACGTTCTGGGCGCCCGATCCGACGTCGTGGGCGACGCTCGCGTCACTGAAGGGGCCGGTCACCGTGCGCCTCTACTGGGCGAAGTTCGCGCAAGACGGCATCGTGAGCGGACCGGTGGCCAGCGCGCCGATCACGATCACGATGACGCCGTAGCGAGTCGCTCGGGATCCCAGACAAGTCACGGGAGACACGCGTAGCCGCGATCCTTCGTCCACTCGAGCGTCGTCGACGCGAGCGTGAAGACCGGCACGCGCGCGCGCACATCGGCGCCGAGATCGCCGCTCGCGACGAGCGCGTCGAGGACGTCGGGCGCGAAGGGGGTCACGCGCACACGCATCGTCACGCGATCGACGCTCGGTGGCACCACGTATCGGGTGACGAGCGGGCGCGTCCCGTCGATGCCTGCGGACACCCTCGGCGCCAGGACGCTTCCGCGCGCGGCGGCGGCCTCCCACAGGAACTTCACCGGCTGGAGCTCCGTGTCCACCAGGGTCCGCCCCAGGACGATGGCGTCGGGCTCCGAGCTCACGTCGGGCGGCGCGTCGTTCGGCAAGGCCCCGCGCGACCACACCTCAGCGCCTGCGGCGAACCCGCGGAGCTCGACCCACGCCCGTCTGTCGTGCGTGGCTCCGGTCGGCCACGCGTGGCCGATGCGACCGTTCTCGAGCGTGACCTCGACGTCGCCGGGGCCCGCGACACACAGCTTCGCCGACAGCGCCGAATCGAGCGACAGTTGCACGGCCTTGCGCTGCGCGGCGGCCTCGGGGAACGTCGAGAGCGCGACGTCCAGGCCCGCCATCGTGTGATCGTGCACCGTTCGCGTCGGCGCTCCGGGAACGCTGGCAGCGATGCCCTGGCTGCCCGGCATGTGGCACCCGCCGCACGTCTTGCCGCCTGCCGCGCCGGGGACGGCGAAGACGGTGCTCGTCCATTCGGCGTACGTCCGCTCCAGGTCCGCGCCGTTCGGCATGCGGACGTCGTGGCACGCGCCACATGCGCTCGCCGCCTCGGCGCGCGTGCGGTCGTGGAGCGAGGAGTACATCGAGGGGTGCGCCTGCGTCGCGACGGGATCGGCGATGGGCCCGCGGAACGCGCCGTCTCCGGCGAGACGCAGCGCGCCGTCGTGCAAATCGAGCGTCGCGTCCACGGAGTGACAGAAAAAGCAGGTCACGCCGCGAAGGGGCACCGCGAGCGACGCCGGGTCGACTACCGCGCCCCGGGCGGCGGCGACCGCGAGCGGCGCGTGGCAGGCGACGCAGAAATTCCCGAGCTTGCCGCCCGTCTCGCGCTGACCGCGCGCCTGCATCGCCAGGAAGACCGGATCGTCGCTCGCATACGCGTGCATGCTCCCCGACCACGCGGTGACGTGTCCTTCGTGGCAAGGTCGACAGGTCGACGGATCGAGCGCGGCGGCCGTGAGCTTCGTCGTCGCGGCGATGGGCGGCGGCGCCTCGGGACGGGCCGCGTCGCCACCGTGATCACACGCGGCAACGCCAGCAGCCACCGTGGCAGCGGCCAGCGCGAGGAAGCTCAGGGGCAGGAGTCCGCGTCGCACGCGGTCACCTCGTTCGCGCACGACGCCTGCGCGCAGTCCGTGCATCCGGAGCTCGGCCCCGCCGCGCACGGGCTCGCGCACTTGCCCGCCACGCAGGCGCGAAGCGAAAGGAGCAGGCCCGACGCACCCGAGCAGGACGCGACCATGCAGCGCTGCCAGCACGGATGGGCGGCGCCGCCGTCGCCGAGTCCGAGATCGGCGGGGGGCGCGCTCGCCGCCGGGCACGCCTCGGTGCACGCGCGTGTCTGCCCGCACGTCGCCGTGCCGGTGCCGAAGCCGCCGGGCCCCGTGCGGCACGCGCCGACGTCGTCGCCGAGGTCGGGCACGTAGAGGCCAGAGAGCACGCACGCCTCGTCGACGTCGTTGCGCGGGCCGCCGAGCACCTCCACGCCGCCGCGCGTGTTGTCGAAGGTGCAGGAGAAGCGGACGTGACCGCCCGCGCCGACGAGCACGCGCCCTTGCAGCGGCAGCGGGTTGGCCGAGCCCGGCGCGCGGTAGAAGGGCGCGGCCGCGGGCGGTCCACCCGCCGGATCGGCGAACGCGGAGAAGTCCGTCGCCCGCGCGTGCGCGTACCCGCTCACGGCGAGGAGGGTCACATCCTTCGGGATCGCGCACTGCATCGCCGCGCGCCCCTGCTGGGCCGCTCCGATGTCGACGAACGGGTCGGCGAAGAAGAACGCGCCCGCACGCACCGTGATGCCCGTCGTCACTGTGCGGAGCGCGAGCGAGACCCGTGCGTCGATCGGCGCAGCCGTCGCGTTCAGGTAGTGGACCTGGACGAGGAGCACCTCGAGATCGCGCAGCGGCAGCCCGGCGCCGTCGGGCATCGCGAACGCGCCCGTCCTGGTCTCTGCACCGTAGATCTGCGCGCGCGCGTGCGGCATGACGTCGTCGGGCGCGAAGCAGTCGCGCTCGGCGTCTTGCCCAGGCGACAGCGCGGTCACGTCGGTCCGAAACACGAGGACATGATGGCTGCCCGCGCCATACGTGTGCGTCGCGCCGACGTAGAACGCGGTCGACCCCGCGCCCCCGACCGGCACGCGAGGCACGGGGACGTACTTGCAGCGGTAGACGTCACCGCCCGGCGCCACCGTCGTCGACATCGTCACCTCGAGCGGCGAAGCGCCGTCAGCGGCAGCGTCCGCGACGGCGCCGTCGTCCCCCGGCCCGGCGTCGCGCGTGCCGCCGTCCGCGGGCGCCGCGGTCGTGCTCGAGCACGCGACCAGGCCCATCGCCGACGCGAGCCACGACCCGACCAGGATGCGCGCCGCTCCGGAGCCCACAGCCCGAAGCATAGCCGCGCTCACGCCTTCGGCGAGCCCTCCGGCGGCAGGTTCTCGCGCGCGATGCGCTCACGGAAACCCTCGGGTGTCTCGTCCGTTCGCCGGAACCGGTAGCCGCCGGAGCTGACGGGGGCCACGAAATCGCCAGGCTCGCTCTTCGGCGCCGCCTCTTGATCGGCCTGACGTCCCGCGAACACGATGGCCACGACGACGGCGACCAGCACCACGCCGAGCGCGATCATCCCCATTGCGAGCGCCATTCGATCGTGTCCCCTCGCGCAAGCCTGGTCCCGTGCGGTCCCGGTGTCAATGCGCTAAGACGGGGCTCGAAATCGATGGCCGCGCCCCGCCCCCTCGCCCTCGCGCTCGCGCTCGCCGTCGCTGGCGCGCTCGCGTACACGGCGGTGGTGCGCGGCCCTGGCGCGGGGCCGTTCGATGCGATGCCCGCCGGCTCGTTCCTCGTCGCGACGCTGGACGTCGCTGCCCTGCGCGCGTCTCCCCTTTACGGCGCGATCTTCGACAAGGGCGGCGGGCGGAGGGAGGGAACCGAGGGGAACGAGGGTTGGGAGGGCCGCCTAGGTGGGCTGGGGCTCGGCGAGCTGGCGCTGGCGTGCGGCTTCGATCCGCTGGGTCGCATCGACGAGCTCGACGTCGCCGTCCCCGAGGGTGGCGAGGCCGGCGACTTCGGCGTCGCCGCCAGCGCCGACCTCACGCGCGAGGAGCTCGTGCGGTGCGCCGAGAACGTCGCCGGCGCACGCGGGGAGGCGCGCAAGGTCGAAGAGATCGGCCGCTTCCACCTCATCGCCGACGACAAGGGACACGCGCTCGCGGTGCGCGACACCGGGCCTATCGTCGTCGGGCGCGTCGCGTTCGTGCGTGCCATGATCGACGCCGCCGAGCGCCGGGCGCCGAGCGCGCGCGCCAACCGCGAGCACATGGAGCTGCGCGAAGCCCTGGCCCCCTCCGGAACCAGGCCCCTCGTCCTCGTGACGGCCATCCTGCCCGGAGACTTGCGCGAGCGCCTCAAGCGGGAGATGGGCGCCGAGCTGGGCCTTGCGGGTAGCAACGCGGCGATGGGGGGCGTCCTCGGCGTCCGCGCGATCGGGCTCTCGCTCCGCGAGAACGACAGCGGCATGCTCGAGGCGAAGGCCGAGCTGCGCTGCGACTCGACGGTCGCGTGCGACGAGGTGCGCAAGCTCGCCCTCGCCAAGCGCCTCGCGCTGTCGCAAGAGCTCGCGCTCCGCCTCATCGGCCTTGGACCGGCGATCGACGCGTTCGACGCGAAGGCCGAAGGCGACCGGCTCACCGCCTCGACCCGCGCGCGCGCAAGCGACCTCGGCGCGACGCTCGAGCGCATCCAGAAGCTCCGCGGCCGTGCCGCGCCACCGGCCGCCGCGGGGACGCCCGGCACCGCCTCACCGGCTTCGCCTGCCCCGCCGGCCCCCCCGCCCCGGCGTCCCGCCCCCCTTCCGGATGAGGTGCTCGCGGCCAGGGACGCCGGCCCGCGAGACACCTCGCGCGACCACTGAGCATCGAAATCCCCATAAAACCCGGTTTCCGCGTGGAGTGACAAACGGTGCCCGGGCGATTAAGTTGATAAGCCCGGCTCAACCCAACGCGCCGCCCCGAGGGCAACGGCGCCGCACCTTTCAGGAGTCTCCCCCATGGCGGCCAGCAAGAACGTGATCGACCTCACCGACGGCAACTTCGACAAAGAGGTGCTCGAGTCCCAGGTACCGGTCCTCGTGGACTTCACCGCGACGTGGTGCGGCCCCTGCAAGATGCTGTCGCCGATCGTCGAGAAGATCGCCGACGAGAACATCGGCAAGTACAAGGTGGGCAAGCTCGATATCGACGACGCGCCGGGCGTGACGCAGCGCTACGGCATCCGCGGCGTGCCGACGGTCATCATCTTCAAGGCCGGGCAGAAGGCCGGGCAGCACGTCGGGGTCACCAACAAGGAGACCCTGCTCAAGCTCCTCGGCTGAGCCAAACCGGCGAATGCGCGGGGGCAGTAGGCGGGCAGGGCCGATAGGTCCTATGCTGGGGGGGCCCCGATGATGCCATCCGACCAGCGTTTGGTCTCCCTGCGAGACTCGTTCGTCGGGCAGGTACTACGCGGATCGGGGGGGGTCACCTACCACGTCCGCGAGTGCATCGGCGAGGGCGGGCAGGGCTGGGTCTTCAAGGCGAACTGGGACGAGCCAGGGGGCCTCGTCGTCATCGTGAAGGTCCTGAGACCCGACGCGGTGCACGGCGAGGCGCAGCGGCGATTCCAGCGCGAGGCGGACACGCTGCGCATGCTCTCGCAGCAAGCCCGACCGAACCCGCACATCGTTCGTTTCTTCGATCACTCGGTCGTCGAGATGCCTATCAGCGTCGGCGGCGAGCGCATCAGCTTGCCGTTCACCGTGCTCGAGTACGTCAACGGCCCCACGCTCGAGCAGGTGCTCGCGCAGACGCCGGACCGGGGGCTCGCCGTCGAGCGCGTGCGGCGCCTGACGCGGCAAGTCTCGCTGGCCCTGGAAGCCGTGCACCAGCAGAAGATCGTCCACCGCGACCTCAAGCCCTCGAACATCCTCCTCGCGAACGAAGCCGGGAGCGAGGTCGCGAAGGTTACGGATTTCGGCCTCGTGAAGCTGGCCGATATCAACCTCCACCGCACGACCGCGCTCGCTGGCGCGTCGCTCGGCTACGCGCCGCCCGAGCAGTACGAGCAAGGCAACAAGCGCGTCTCCCCGCGGACGGACGTGTTCTCGCTCGCGGCGATCGTCTTCGAGATGCTCACGAACAGGGCCGCCTTTCCCTACCGGGAGGGCGAGAACCCGCTCCTCATCGTGAAGCGCATCCTGGCCGATCCGCGGCCGTCGGTCGTGAAGCACAAGGCGACTCTGGCGCCCGAGCTCGCCGGGCAGACCGAGCTCCTCGAGCAGCTCGACCAGCGGTTCGCGCGCGCGACCTCGCCCGATCCGGAGGCGCGCTTCGAGACGGTGAAGGAGTTCTTCGCCAGCATCGAGCCGCTCCTCCGGCAGGCACAGGACGGCGCCCACCGCGCCCAGATGCCGAGCGCGCCCGACTCGGCCGTGTCGCCGTTCATCGCGACGGAGCCGGCGTTTCGCAACTCGTCGCGCAACCCGCAACCGCCCGGTTCGAGCGTGCGCGTCGTGGGCTCGGTCGCGGCGCCGGCGCAGAGCTCGCAGGGCGCAGCGCCGACGCCGTCGGGGTTCGTGCCCAGGACGGCGCCCATGGCGAAGATCCCGACCCCGCCACCGACACCCGACGGCCATCGCAACGCCCATCCAAACGCGCCTCACAACGCCCATACCGCGCAACCTCCCTCCGGGGGCGGCTCCTTCACGCCGCAGCCCGCGAATTTGCGGCCGAGCGAACGCCTCCGCGCGCTCGAGGGGCCTGCCTCGAATCCCGCGGCGTGGGTGTGGTCGTTGGTGACGCGGCCCATGGCCGCGGGGACGGTGCGCGCAGCGGCGTTCTCGCCGTCGGGAGAGGTGGTCCTCGCCGCCGGCCCCACCGGCGTGGCGCGCTGGGAGCGTGGCGCGTGGGCAGGCCTGGCGCTGCCTGGCGCGATCGACGTACGCGCGTTCCGTGCGGTCGAGTGGAACCGCGACAACGCCGCGGTGATGGCCGGGGAAGGCGGGCTCGTCCTTCGCGTGCCGCTCGTCGGTTCGCCGGAGGTCCTGGCTATCCCCGATCGCGAGCTCACGTTCCTGGGCATGCACGTCGACGAGGCGGGCACGATCACGCTCGTCGGCGAGCGCCCGGCCCGCACCCACCAGCCACGCGGCGCCCCCGGCAACACGATCGGGGCGATCGCGCAGCTCACGCACGATCGACTGACGCTCGTGGCCGACGCGCCGTCTGTCTCGCGCCTGCGCGCGGCCACGCGCACGATGTCCGGGACGATCGTAGCGTGCGGCGACTGGGGCACGCTCGTGCGCCTCGAGATGGGCGTCGCGGCCCACGTGGGCACCATCTGCGGCGGCCACCTCCACGCGATCTCCGCCCTCGCCGACGGAGGCGCGGTGACGGTCGGCGTCGGCGGTCACGCGCTCTACGTCAACGCGCGCCTCGAGGCGCAGCTCGAGGCCGTGCAGACGACGCGCGACCTGTACGCGCTCACCGTCGGCGACGACGGAGCAGCGTGGGCGGGCTCGGCGCAGGCGCGCCTCTTGCGGCGCACGCAGTCCGGTTGGCTGCGCATGACGGGCGACGTCGGGATCACCCCCAACGTCGTCGCCGTCTGGGCGAGCTCACGCCTCGTCCGCGCGGTGTGCGACGACGGCGCGGTGCTCGAGGGCCGCATCGCCTGACCGCGGAAAACGACACCGGCATTTGCGCATCTCTCCTCGATGACGGACTCCACGATCCCGCTAAAATCCAGCTTGCCGCCCCCTCCGGCGACGCGCGCGATCGGCCGTACTCCGCGGATGTCGCGGTTCCTGCGCATCCTCGTGACCATCACGGCGCTCGTGCACGTCCCGTTTTTGATCGGTGTGGCCGAGGCCGCGCGGCGCCTCGCGCTCCCGGTGCCGTGGGGCATCTCGCTGGGGCTGACTGCGATCGGGATAGGATTCTTCCTCGGCCGCGCGCGCGCGGGCATGTACGACCGGCGGCGTCACCCGCTCTACGTCAAGCTCGTCGACATCCCTTACTTCGTTCACTGGTGCGCGTGCGTCTTCACGCTCGTGCCATCGGCCCTCATGACGCTGGGCTACCCCCTCGTCCAGCTCGCGCGGGGCGCGCCGCCGATGCCGCCCGCTGCGTTCTACGGGTGGACGTACGCGCTCGGGCTCCTCGTCGCGGGCTATGGCATCCTCGTCCGTCGGCGCGCGTTCCAGGTGCGCGAGATCGAGGTGAAGATCCCCGATCTCCCGAGCGAGCTTTCGGGCTACCGCATCGCCCACCTCTCGGACCTGCACATCGGCGCGACGACGCCCCGCGAGTGGGGCTACCGCTGGGCGCGGGCGGCGAACGGGCGCGCGCCCGATCTCACGGTCGTCACCGGCGACCTGGTGACGAGCGGCACCGAGTTCTACGACGACGTCGCGCAGGTCCTCGGGGAGCTGAAGGCCAAGGACGGAACGTTCGTGTCGATGGGCAACCACGACTACTTCGGCGACGGCGAGCCGCTCATCGCGAAGATCCGAGCGCGCGGGGCGAAGGTGCTGCGCAACGAGGGCGTCTTTCTGACCCGTGGCGCCGCGCGCCTCTACCTCTGCGCCATCGACGACACCTGGACCAAGCGTGACGACATGGACGCCGCGCTCGCCGGGCGTGCAGATGGCGTCCCCACGGTGCTGCTCGCCCACGATCCCGAGCGCTTCCGCGCAGCCGCCAAGCGCGACGTCGAGCTCACCCTGAGCGGGCATACCCACGGCGGGCAGATCGCGGTCCCGTTCCTCTCCGAGCGCTTCTCGCTATCCCACCTCACCCACCACTTTCACCAGGGCCTCTACACCAAGGGCCGCTCGACGCTGTACGTGCATCCGGGCCTCGGCACGACCGGCCCGCCGATGCGGCTCGGCGTGGCGCCGGCGGTGGTCATCCTCACGCTCGTCGCTGCCTGAGCACCTCTTCCGTGACGTGACGCTCATGCGCACGCTCATCCGCATCCGCATGCGCGGGGGCAGCGGCGCACGCGCGGACGAGGCGCTACGATTCGGGGGTGGAGGCTTGGCTCGCGCTCGTCGGTCTGTCGCTCGGCGTGATCGGCGCGTGGACGTCGGCGCGAAGGACGATTCCGCGCCAGGAGCCGATGCTCACCGTCGCGCTCACAGTCGCCGCGCTCGAAGCCACGCGACGCGCGCAGGGCAAGGTCTCTCCCGCGCACCTCGCGCACGCTGCGGTGTTCGCGCTGGAGCGCGATGGCGGGCCCGATCTGGCGCCGGTTCGCGAGTCCCTCGAAGCCCACCTCGACGCGCTGCCCTCCGAGAAGGTGCCGCCGGACGCGCCCCTCGGGCCCGACCTCATGGCGGCCATCCAGTCGGCAGCGACCTCCGCGGAGCAAGAGGCCAAGGCGCTGTCCCTGCGCGACGTGCTCGAGCGAATGCGCGACGATCGCCTCGTCGCCGCCCTCCTCGACGCGGCCGATCGCCCGCCGCCGAGCCGTCCCAGCGGCCGCCTCGGCGCACCGTACCGAGCGACGGCTGCGAGCGATCTCGTCGCGATCCTCCTGCTCGACGACGACGTGAGCTCGATGGAGGGCGTGCTCGCCGTCTTGCGCGGCGCCTTCGCGAAGGGCAACGCCGAGGCGCTCCACCTGATGCTCACGACGCACTACGAAGGGCGCGCCGTCGTCGGCCGCTACCCGCGGACGGAGGCGGAAGCCCTGCGCGAGCGCGCGGTCACGCACGCGCGGACGATGGGGATGCCGCTCGCGATCGAGCTCGAAGGCCAGCCGCCCTTCGCGAAGGCCAGAGGGCCTTCACTCGCGGCGCGCGTCCGTGGCTTTTTCCGTGCCGCGTAGCGCGCGCGGCACGGTTAATCCGGATCGGTTCCGACGGTGTCCTCGAGCGGCGTCCACTCGGTGCGCGCGAGCGGAACGTCGCTCGCGTGAATCGCCATCGGCGCGATGGCGCGCGCGATGTCCTTGATCTGGACGGGGAGCCCCGCGATGGACAAGGTCCCCGCGCGGATCCCGGCGAGCTCCAGCGCGCGGTCGAGGAGCGTCTGATCGGGGATCGGGTACTCGGCGACCGGCGCGTCACTCGGCAGGCCGCCGGCCACGCGTGCCGCCTCGAGCGCCTCGCGCAGGCCGCCGAGCTTGTCGACGAGCTTGCGCTCGAACGCCTGCTGCCCGGTCCACACGCGGCCCTGGGCGACGGCGTCGACCTCCTCCTTCGTCATGTGCCGACCCTGCGACACGCGATCGAGGAAGACGCCGTAAAAGTGCTTGATTTGCCGCATGGCCTCCTGCTTTTCCTCCTCCGTGTAGGGGCGGAACATGGAGTCGGCGTCGGCGCGCGGCGTCGTCTTGAACGTCTCGACGCCGATGCCGATGCGGCGCAAGAGCTCGCTGATGTCGGCCTTGCCGTAGAAGATGCCGATGGATCCGGTCAGCGTGAGCGGGAGCGCGAAGATCTGCCGGCCTGCCGACGCGATGTAGTAGCCGCCGCTGGCCGCCGTCGCACCCATGGAGACGATGAGCGGCTTCTTTGCCGCGAGGAGCGAGAGCTCGCGCCACATGATCTCCGCCGCGAGCGACGAGCCGCCGGGGCTCTCGATGCGCAAGACCACCGCCTTGATGTCGTTGTCGTCCTTCAGTTTCTTGGCGGTGTCGGCGATCGTGTATCCGCCGACGAGCCGCAGGTCGATGAGGGGCACGCGCGACGAGCGACCGTCCACCATGTCGCCGTCGACGTAGAGGATCGCCACCTTCTTCTTCGGCCCGAAGTACTCGTGCGCCTTCTGCTCGTCCTCCCACTTCTCGTAGCCGACGCTGCGGCCCGCGAGCTCCTGGCTCACGCGCTCGAGCTCGTCGTCGAACGCGAACCCGTCGAGGAAGCCCGCGTCGCGCGCCTCGCTCGAGAGAAACGGGCCCTTCGCCGTCGACGCGCGCACCTGCTCCTCGGGGATCTTGCGGTAGACCGACAGGTTCCGCGTGAGGACCGCCTCGTGCTGGCGCAAAAAATCCTCGTGGTTCGCGCGCGCGACGTCGCTCCCGCCCTCGTTTGTGAACTGCTCGGGCGCCTCCTTGTTCGCGCCGATGCGGACGATCTCGGCCTTGATGCCGAGGTTCGAGAGGAGCTTGCCGAGGTAGAAGTACGTCGTGCGGAGACCGGCGTAGTGCAGCTGGCCGTTGGGGTTGATGACGATGCGATCGGCGCTCGCGCACGCGTAGAGAGCCCGGGAGCCCGCGCTCTCCCACGAGCAGAGGACCTTCTTGCCCTTCGCGCGGAGCAGGCGAAACGCGTCGGCGAGCTCCTCGGCGTGGGCGTAGGACGCCGCGGGCTCGGCGCGCATCACCATCGTGACGACCGAGACGTCCTTCTCGTCGGCGATGTGCCAGAGCCGGCGGAGGAGAGCCACGTGGCTGCGCGTGCCAGGCACCGACTCGTTGCGGATCCACACCGCGCGCGACAGGCGCGGCACGCCAGGATTGGTGTAGCCGCTGAGCGCGACGGTGGCGTACTGGCCGGTGCTCTGCGGCGTGCCGAGGCCGCTGCCGAAGAGCGCGCCGCCACCGGCGGTGATGTTCTGGTACGAGATCTCGAGCCCCGCGCTCGCCACGACGCCCCGGCGCTGATCGTTGCCGAGGTGCACGACCTCGACGTCGCCACGCGCGCGGCCGACGCCGGGAATCTCGAGCACGGCGGTGGCGCGGGGAACGACCAGATCGCTCGTCTCCAGGTATTTCGCCTCGACGCCGAGCTCGAAGGCGCGCGTCGCCGTGGGCCGGAACGCCATGCCGAACGCGTAGCTGCGATCGAGAACCGGTTGCCCGTTCGGCGGCAGGAGCTGGGTGGCCGGACCGTTGAAATCCCGCGCGACCGCGGCGAAGGCAAATCGGGTGTACGGGCGGTACGACAGGCCGGCGGTGATTCCGAAGAGGCCGTCGGTGTACGTGTTCGTGGAGTACGACCGCTGGATCGTCGCGCCGAGGGCGAGCTTGTCGCCGGCCCTGTAGCCGATGCCCCAGGTGACCCAGGTGAAGTCGTAACCGTTGTAAGGGAAGCCGGCCCCGTCGGGCCCGCCGGGGGGCGTGACGTAGTCGATACGGAGGCCCGTCGCGAGCCCGAACGCCAGCGGCGTCGACGCGGTGAACGCGTGGCCGCAACCGACCTTGTGCGTGTCGGGGCAGCGCACGCCGGTCCAGCGAACTTCGCCGCCTGGCGCGAACGCGATGTTCGCAGGGTTCAGGGCGAGCGCTTCACCGGACTCGTCGGTCACGATGCTGCGGCCCGGCGACGCAATCTTCTCCGCGCGGGTCGGCATGGGCTCGCTCGCGGCCGCGTGGCCAAGCGCCCCGAAGGCGCCCAGCAAGGCCGCTGTGGTGGAGAGGCCGAGGATTGATTTTCTCATACGAGGGTCGCCAGATCGCGCAGCGTCTCGGCCTCGGCTTCGAACGTCTTTTTCACCTCGTTCACGATCATCCTCTCCGCGACTTTCTGCACGACGGGAACCTTGAGCTCGAGATCGCCGCGGACGACGCGCTTGGTGCGGCCGTCACCCATGGGGACGAGCTCGTAGCGCCCGGACGCGGTGAAGTACTTCCGCCACTCCGGCTTGACGTGCGGCTCGATCGTCCACGCCGAGGAGTGTGTCTTCAGATCGTAGTTCGACACTTCGTCCCACGCGCACATCTCACGCGTGACGTAGTTCTTCGCGAAGCTCGGGATCTTGATGTTCGCCTGGTAGCTCCAGACCCGCGCGAGCCGCCCGCCCTCGAGCGCGTGCGTCTTCTGCTCGACGCTCTCGATGTTGCTCAGGCGAGCGGCGAGCCTGTCGACCAGCCCCGGCGACAGCACGGCCAGCTCGATCGCATCGAGCGAAATGTCGAACTCGTGAACGATCTCGAAATGCACGGGTAAGGGAGACTAGGCTACTCGGCCCCAGGAGCCATGCCCCTTTTTCGCGCCACGGCTTCGATTTCGGGGCGGCGCTTGGCGAGCTCGTCGTTGTCCTTCACCGGCAAGAAACGCGAGACGTCGCCGTCGCGCGGAACGCGGAGGTACACCGACGGCAGCGTGGCGGTGAGCTCCTGGAGCAGGCGCTCGAACTGCACGGCGGGGCGCCCCTCGACCTTCTTCTCGACCTCGAAGTACGTCCACGCGATCTGCGCCGCGTCGAGCGCCGGGGCGCGGACGAGGAACGTGTTCGTGTTGAAGACGGTCACTGCAGTCGCGTCGAACCCCTTCGGTAGGCGGAACTCCTCGAGCACCTGGAGACGCCCCTTCGCGTGCACCGGAATGCCGCCGCGATCCCCCTTCACCTTGTCGCAGACCTCGACCATCACCTGCGCGTTCGGCTCGGCCATGAAGCGCCCGAGGACGGCCGGGTCGACCGACGCGCCGAGGTTGTCGAGGTTGGCGATCCAGAGGTACTTGCCCCCGCTGCCGACGAAGCGGGTCAGGAGCCCGGCGCGGCGTAGCGCGTCGGGCAGGTCGCCGTGGCCGGTCGCGTAGGCGCTGGGGAGGCCGTCCTGACCCAGGAAGAGGTGCCCGTCGGGCGTGAGTCGCAAGCTCAGGTCCTGGGTGAACGTCTGCACGTGCGCGGGCGCGTTCTTCGCGCGCAGGGCCGCGTTGATGGGGCCATCGGTAGCTTCGCTCGTCATCAGCCAGAGCGGAACGGGGCGGCCGACGCGCGCGCTGATCGTCGCGTTCTCGGCGAGGCGCAGGTCGAGGAACGTCTTGCCGGGCACCGCTTCGACGAGCGCCTTCACGACGCCGCCCATGCGCGTCGCCATGCCGCCGGCCATGACGCAGAACGCCAGCTCGCCGCGGCGCATCGCGGCGTCGCCGATGGAGGCGAGCCTCTTCTCTTCGGTGGTGCCGGCGACGGGCGCCGTCAGGATCTCGTCCGACGCCGGCGCGCGCACGGCACCCTCGACGCGGTTGCGCGTGTCGCGGCGGAGGGCAGCGTCGGCGCTGCGTGACGGATCGATGGTCCCCGCCAGCTGGATCATCTTTCGCGGCTCGAAGCCGGAGGCGGCGAGCCGCGCGCGGTAGGCGGGCGAGAGGGCGGCGAGCTCCTGCGCGACCTCGGCCGCGACACCCGTGAACTCGGTGGACTTGAGCGTATCGTTGCTCACGGCCGATAGCCTACACGGTCCAGGCGTAGCGCCGGGGAAGATGGTAGGCTGTGGGAACGTACGAGGGGCGACGAAGTCGGTCGCGGGCAATGGTGGTGTCGAAGTTCGGGAGGTGCGCGGTGACGCGTGCTTTGACGTCGCGAGGTGTGGCCAGAGCGATCGTGCTCGCGTGTGCGGGCGCGGCAGCGGTGAGCGGTTGTGTCGCCAACGAGACGACGCAGCCGGCCCGCGGCGTGTCGGTGAGCGGCCCTCCGCCGGCCCCGCTCACCGAGGACCGCCCGCCGTCGCCGTCGACGCAGGCGGCCTGGATCGCCGGCTACTGGCACTGGACGGGCGTGCACTACGCGTGGATCCCCGGGCACTGGGAGCAGGCGCCCGCGGGCTCCACCTGGGCCGGCCCGCGCTACGTGGCGCGCGACGGCGTGTACTTCTACGAACCCGGCGCGTGGCAGCACCCGCAGAACCCGCAGAACGTGCAGAACCAAAGGGCAAACGCGATTCGGTAGAGCGCGCGCACGTTTCGTAGCAACTCCTCCGGCGGCGTGCCGATAGGGGTGCATGAAGCCGACGACCTCTTCCAAAACGGGCATCTTCCACACCATCCTCTTTGCCACCGCGACGGCCTTCGCTCTCGCCTCCATGACCGGCTGCGCCGCCGCCACGGGCGAGGAGACGGCCACCGCGTCGTCCGACAGCCTCGACGGCCAGAAGACGCAGCAGGAGAAGGTCCAGTACGATCCCAGCCTCGCCCAGGACTACGAGAACCTCATCCGCAACGCGGGTAACAACGGCGGCGGCGGCCGCGGCGTCGATGGCGTCGTCGACGACGTCACGCCGCCCCGCAAGAAGCAGAACGCCCAGTAACCACCAGCGCCAGCGGCGCGGTGGCGCGGCGCGTACGAAAAAACTGAATAGCTGCGTACGGGCAGGCGTCCTCAGGACGACCTGCCCGCGTGGCATTTGGGAGCGAACGTCAAAGGCCCGAGCTTTTGCTACGGTCAGAGGGTCGATGCGACGGCACGCCATCCTCCTGTTCGCGCTCGCGGCGCTCGCGGTCGCGCCTCCCGCGGGCGCGTACGCGCCGATCCTGCACGAGCGCATTCCGCCCGATCCGCAGGAGGACCTCGCCCTCTCGCTGGCCCTCGACGGCGACATGCCGGCGGCGATGAACACGCCGAGCGGCCTCGTGCGCGCCCCCGACCCGCGAAAGCCCGTCACGCGCGACGATCCGACCTCCAGCCGCGACGCGCAGGACAGCACGTTCCGCCCCGACCGCGACACGCGACGGCCCGACGTTCTCCCCTACGACGATCCGTTCGTCCCCTCCACGGCGCCGTTCAAGCGCCTCATCGCGTACGACACGGTGCGGGCCGATTTCTCGCTCGCCGTCTTCGACGAACGGCTCGTGCCGATGTCGACGCACGCGGTCCCGATGGCCGACGGCTCCGACGAGCAGTTCTACGCGAACATGGTCATCGACCTTGTGCCCGGTCGAAAGGTGCGTATCCCGAGCGTGGGCCCAGGCAGTCGCATCGTCCACGCGCGCGCCGGCATCGAGGCGCAGGAGGTCCCGCTCCGGATCTCGCGTGACGGCGCGGAGAACTGGTTCGCCGACGCCGACTATGCCGGGCGCGCGCGCCTCGTCATGCAACTCACCGTCCCGCGCGCCGTGTTCGGCGGCGAGTTCGCCGATGCGCCGTGGGAGTCGCTCGCGGTCGTCGCCGCGCTCCCGCCCAACGTGACGGCGTCGGCCGCGGACGTCTCGAAGAAGCTCGGCGTCAGCCGGGCGATGCGCCCGCGCGAGGCCGTGGCCAAGTTGGTCACCTACTTCCGCAGCTTCGCCGACTCCGAGGATCCCCCGCGCGGCGGTCGCGACATCTACACCGACCTCGCCCTCTCCAAGAAGGGCGTGTGCCGCCACCGCGCGTTCGCGTTCCTCGTGACCGCGCGCTACCTCGGGATCCCGTCGCGCATGATCGTGAACGAGGCGCACGCGTGGGTGGAGGTGCACGACACCGTCCTCTGGCGACGCATCGATCTCGGCGGCGCGGGCCGCACGCTCGGCGGGCAGGTGCAGAGCACCGTCGCCCACGATCCACCGCCCGACCCGTTCGCGTGGCCGCCCAACTCTACGCGCGGCGAGGATCTCGCCGACCGCACACGGCGTCAGGGCGCGCCCGGCCAGGCCGGCGGCAATGGCAACGGCAACGGCAACGGCAACGGCAACGGCGGCGGGGGCAATGGCGCCGCGCCCGCGTCCTCGGGGAGTCCAGCCAGCAGCAGCGGCGCGGCACCGGCGGGCTCACAGAGCGCGCTCGGCACGCCGCAGATCGCGACGCCTGGCAGCGAGAAGGACGAGCGCCCCGGCTCCACCGTCAAGCTCGCCAGCGTCGACGCCGACGCCCGTCGCGGCGCGCCGCTCCACGTCACCGGCGAGGTGGTCGCCGACGGCGAGCCATGCGCCCATGTCCCCGTCGAAATCGTGCTCCGCGACGCACGCAAAGGCCACCTCGTTCCGATCGGCACGATCGCGACGGACGCGAAGGGGGCCTACTCCGGCGCGCTCGTCATTCCCGCCGGCGTCCCGCTCGGCGACTACGACGTCTTCGCCCAGACCGCGGGCGACGCGCGCTGCGGCAGGGGCGGCGGTCCCTGATGTTCGTCGAGTTTCTCTTCGAGCTCCGCGCGCGCAAGGTCAAGGTCGGCGCGCAGGAGGCGATGAGCCTGGCCAGGGCGCTCGGCCTCGGCCTCCACGACAGCTCACTCGACGGCTTCTACCATGTGGCCCGCGCGCTCTGCGTGCACCGCGAGGCCGATCTCGACGCCTTCGACGAGGCGTTTCTCAGCCACTTCAAGGGCATCCAGTCGACGAGCCTCACCCTCCTCGACGAGATCGAAGAGTGGCTGAAAGATCCCATCAAGCGCCGCGATCTCTCGCCCGACGAGCTCGCGATGCTCCAGTCGATCGACATGGACGAGCTCCGCCGCCTCTTCGAGGAGCGCCTCAAGGAGCAGAAGGAACGGCACGACGGCGGCAATCGTTGGATCGGCACCGGCGGCACGAGCCCGTTCGGCTCCGGCGGCCAGCACCCGAGCGGCATCCGCGTCGGCGCGAAGGGAGGCGGACGCAGCGCGATGGGCATCGCCGACGCGCGCCGCTACAAGCCGTACCGCTCGGATCTCGTCCTCGACGTACGCCAGATCGAGGTCGCCCTCCGCCGCTTGCGCGCGCTGCGCCGCGAAGGCAGCGAGCTGGAGCTCGACCTCGACGAGACGATCCGCGAGACCGCGAAGAACGCCGGCGAGCTCGAGATCGTCCTCCGGCCGCCGAAGAAGAGCAACGTGCGCGTCCTCCTCCTGATGGACGTCGGCGGGTCGATGGATCCCCACGCGCACCTCGTCTCGCGCCTCTTCTCCGCGGCCAAGCGCGCCTCGAACATCCGCGAGCTCAAGACGTACTACTTCCACAACTGTGTCTACGGGCGCCTCTACCAGACCGAGACGTTCAGCGAGCCCGTGAAGGTGCGCGACGTGCTCGACGCGGTGAGCCATGAGTGGAAGCTCGTGGTCGTGGGCGATGCCGCGATGCACCCCGCGGAGCTCCTGGGCGCCGGCGATTGGGAGTACTACGCGTCGGGCACGAGCGGCGACGTGACGAAGCCGGGCATCAAGTGGATGACGGATCTCTCGGACTACTTCCGCCGGAGCGCGTGGCTCAACCCCGATCCGCCCTCGTACTGGCGCGGCGGCACCGCGGAGATGCTCGGCAAGGTCTTCCCGATGTTCCCCCTCTCGCTCGACGGCCTGGGCGAGGCCGTGGGGCATCTCTCGAAGGGCAACCCCCGGCGCGCCTGACGCCCGCAACATTTTCCGCGTCATACGGTTGAATGCCGCGTGGTATTCCTCGTCTGAATACCCGTCAGGAGGATTTCATGCGCAAGAGAGTTACTTCCGCGGTGGTGGCCACGGCACTCCTATTGTCGGTGCTTCCGGCAGACGCGGCGCTGATGGCGTACGCCTACATCAAGGGTCAGAAGTCGGGTCAGATCAAGGGCTCGATCACGCAAAAGGGTCGCGAGGACTCGATCGGGATCATCGCCTACGAGCACCAGGTCCAGTCGCCGAGGGACGCGGCCAGCGGCCAGGCCACCGGCAGGCGGCAACACGGCGTCTTCAAAATCACCAAGGAGCTCGATAGAAGCACGCCCCTTCTCTACAGCGCCTGGGTGAACAACGAAAACCTGCCGGAGGTCGTCTTCAAGTTCTGGACGCCGCAGATGAAGGGCGGGGCGGGCGTGGGCGCCGAGGTCCAGCACTACACGGTGAAGCTCACCAACGCGCGGATCGTCGAAGTCCGCTCGACGATGCAGAACATCCGGCACCCGGAGCTCGTGAAGTTCAACGAGCAAGAGGACGTCTCGTTGACCTACCAGAAGATCGAGTGGACCTGGAACGATGGCGGCATCACCGCCAGCGACGACTGGGAGAGCATCAACGCCGCGTCCAAGCGCTGATCGTCGCGGTACATTGTCCGGCTGACGGGGGGCAGCCGGCGGGGGCGGGCCTGCCGGGCAGCTTGCGGAACGACTACAAACGCACGTCGATGTAGATGCCGCGGCGCAGCTCGAGGAGCCACTGCTTGCGCTGCCGCTCCATCGCTTCGCCGTAGGCCCGTTCCATCATCTGGTCTTTGACCTGCTCGAACGACGGGACGCGCACGTCCTGCGAGAGGCGCACGACGAGCAGCGCCTCGTTGCCGATCCGGATCGGCTCGGAGATGTCGCCCGCCTTCATCGTACGGATGGCGCCCTGGAGCTCGGGGACGAGCGCGCTGATCGGCTGCGGCCCGCGTGAGCCGCACGTGTCGCGCGTCGTCTGATCGTCGCTGTACGACTTGATGAGCTCGCAGAAGTTCTTGCCCGCGCGCGCCTGGGCCGCGAGGTCGGCGGCGAGCGTCTCGCGGGCCTTCGTCTGCTCGCTCGTCCCGCCGGGCAAGAGGCGCAGCGCGAGGATGGCGACGTCGACCGGCTGCTCCTTCTCCATCTCCTTCAGGACGCGGCCGTAGGCAGCGCGGCCGTCCTGCTCGGTGACGCGCACGCGACCGCGCACGCGGAGGTTGACGAGCTTGCCTTCGAGGACCTGGCGACGCAGCTCGTCACGGTAGTCCTGCTCGGTGAGGCCCTGCTTCTTCGCCTCGACGACGAGGTCCTTCACCGCGATGCGCGCGGACGTCGCGATGTTCTTGAGCGCGGAGTCGATCTCGTCGGGCGACACCGCGAGGTGGGCCTTGTCGGCGGCCTGCTCTTCGAGACGATCGTCGATCATGCGGTTCAGGAGATCGCGAAAGAGCTCCGTCTCGAGGGCGGCCTGGCGCGTCGTGTCCGGCGTGGTCGCGAGGATGCGGTACAGGTGCGGCCGCGCCCGGTGGCGGAGCTCGGAGAGCAGGATCGGCCGCTCGCCGACGACGGCGACGACGCGCTCCACGATCGACGCGTTGGCCTCCGTGGGGGCGCCCGTCGCGAACGCGCCCGCGAGCGCCAGAGAGGCGAGCCACTTTCCGAGCGACACGAGCTTCACGTAGAGCGTTTTAGCATGGTAGGTGCCCAGAGGTGACGATCGATTGGCGCGTGAAGGTGTTCGACGTCGGATCGGGAATTTACGGGTTTCTGACCGAGCAGGACGTGTGGGCGCGCGCGAACCGCGACCTCGTGGCGCACTTTCCCGAGGTGGTCGCGCGCATCTGCGACATGGGCTGCGGGACAGCGATGACCGCCATCGCCGAAGCGCGCGCGTGCCCCACGGCCGAGATCGTCGGCGTGGACATCTCACCGGCGATGATCGCGAAGGGCCAGGCCGCCGTGACGCGATGCGAGCCCGACGTGCGTTCGCGCATCGATCTACGCGTCGGCGACGCTGCGAACCTGCCCTTTGCCGACGGCTGGTTCGACGTCGTCACCGGCCACAGCTTCCTCTACCTCGTTCCCCACCGCAGCGAGGTGCTACGCGAGGTCGTCCGCCTCCTGCGCCCGGGCGGCCGCGCCATCTTCATGGAACCGCGCCGCGGCGCGTTCTCCCCGCGCGCGCTCCTCGCCCTCGGCCTGGACCCGCGCTTCCTCGCGTCCATGGCCCTCTGGCGCATCGCCGCCCGCATGAACGAACGCTTCACCGAAGCCACGCTCCCCGCGCTACTCGCGCAAGCCGGCCTCGCCCCCCTCTCGGCAACCCCGGTCTTAGGCGGCCTCGGCCTCCTGGCCGTTGCCGAAAAAGGCTCGTAGTCAGCCCTCTCGTCAAACGTCGGGGCCCGCCGCCGCGCCCGGCGCGGCTTCGTCCGCTGCGGACGATGCAGGCGGGGCCCCCGGCGCCCGGCGCTGGGGGGGCCGCAGGCCCACACAACCAAAAAGGAGGACTGGGGAGGCCGCAGGCCTACACAATCAAACCCGCGTTCAGCGCTTCGAGTACTGGAAGCGTTTACGCGCTCCCGGCTGGCCGTACTTCTTGCGCTCTTTCTTGCGGGCGTCGCGGGTCAGGAAGCCAGCCTTCTTGAGGAGGCTGCGGCGCTCGGGGTCCATCGCGATGAGGGCGCGGGAGATGCCGTGGCGCATCGCTTCGGCCTGGGCCGAGTGACCGCCGCCCTGGACCGTCGCGGTGACGTCGTACTGGTCGATGGCTTCGATGAGCTCGAGCGACTGGCGCATGATCATGCGCGAGGTGGGGCGCTCGAAGTACTGGTCGGCAGGGACGGTGTTGACCGTGATGACGCCGGTGCCGGGCTTCACCCAGATGCGGGCGATGGCGGTCTTGCGCTTGCCGGTCGCGTAGGTGCGGGGATCGGTTGCCATGGCTTAGAGCTTCACGGTGAGGGGCTGCGGCTTTTGGGCCGCGTGGGGGTGGTCGGCCGTCGCGTAGATCTTGAGCTTGGTGAGCATCTCGCGGCCGAGGACGTTCTTGGGGAGCATGCCCTTCACGGCCTTCTCGATCGGGAACTCGGGGTTCCGCGCGAGGAGGTGGCGGTAGCTCTCCTGCTTGAAGCCGCCCGGGATGCCCGAGTGGCGGTAGTAGAACTTCTTGTCGAGCTTGTTGCCGGTGAGGCGGACCTTGTCCGCGTTCACGACGATGACGAAGTCGCCCGTGTCCACGTGGGTCGTGTAGGTCGGCTTGTGCTTACCGCGCAAAACCGTAGCGATGACGCTGGCCAGGCGGCCAAGGGGCTTGTCGGCAGCATCGACGACGAACCAGACCCGGCTGGCTTGGGCGCTGACGTCGTTGGCGGCAAAGGTCGTTTGAGACATGACCGGAAACAAGCCTTTCATCACGGATCGCGCGCTTCTTCTCGAGAAGCGACGCGAAAAACTCCCCGGAACGTTCGGGGGCGCGGAACTTACGCGGCGGGATTCAACGTGTCAAGCGCGTTTGGGAGTGCCGCGGAGGCTCGCGATCTCGCGGGGTAATGCGGGGGGCGCCACCGGCGCTGCGGAGGCGGGCGCGGAGTTTCGCGCAGTTTGGCCTGGCGCACCACGTGCATCCTACGGACGCATGCGACAAGGGCTGGATCACGAGCGATCCCGGAGCGTTGTGGCGGCGCTCGCGCTCGTCGTCGCGGCATGCGGTGGCGATCCGCCGACCACGTCGGAGGGCGATCCGACGGGCCGTCCGGGCTCGAGCGCGGGAGCGCCGGGCACGGGCGAGGACGGCGGGGCCGGCACGGTCCCGGCGGAGGGCGGCAGCGGGCACGCCTCGCCTCCACCGCCGCCTCCGCCGAACGGCCTGTCGGGCGAGTACTTCGACGACTTCACCACCTCGAAGCTCGTACGCGTCGACCCGAAGATCGACTTCTCGTGGACCGCCCCGCCCGGCGCGGGTCTGCGCGCCGAATCGTATTCGGTGCGGTGGACCGGGACGCTCACGCCTGCGTTCACCGAGACGTACACACTGACCTTGACGAGCGACGACGGCGTGCGCCTCTGGGTCGACGGCAAGCTGCTCGTCGATCACTGGGACATGCACGCGCCGGTCGACGACGGCAAGGCGGTGGCTCTGGTGGCCGGTCACGACCACGACGTGCGGCTCGAGTACTTTCAATACTTGCAGGGTGCACGCATTGCCCTGGCGTGGAGCAGCAAGAGCCAGTCGAAGGAGATCGTGCCGACCTCGGCGCTGAAGCCCAGGGCAGCGCCCGCGGCGGGCCCGCGCCCGAGTTACACGAACGCGGTGATCGCCGCGGACTGCCCGGATCCCGGCGTCCTGCGCGTCGACGGAGAGCCCGCGACCTATTTCATGGCGTGCACGGGCGGGAGCTTTCCCATCCGCACGTCGAACGATCTCGTGACCTGGCGCAATACGGGCGTGTCGCTGCTGCCGGGCGGCACCGCGCCATGGGCGGGCGACGGCTTCCGCAACTGGGCGCCGGAGCTGCACAAGGCCAAGACCCAGTACGTCGCCTACTACACCGCGTCGGACAAGACCGGCCGCCTCTGCATCGGCGCCGCGCACGCGACGAGCCCGACGGGCCCCTGGGTCGATCGCGGCGCCGCGATCGTGCGCGACGCGGGCCTCGGCGCGATCGACGCGCACTTCTTCGCCGACGACGACGGGCGTCAGTACCTCTACTGGAAGCTCGACGGAAACGCGGTCGGGCAGCCAACCCCGATCGTGGCTCAGGAGCTCGCGCCGGACGGCATGAGCTTTCTCGCCGGCTCCGCGCCGCACGAGGTGCTGCGCAACGATCCGGCGACGTGGGAAAAGGGCGTGGTCGAGGCGCCCTGGGTCATCCGCCGAAACGGCAGCTACTTCCTCTTCTACAGCGGCAACGTCTACGACGACCGGTACCGCACCGGCGTCGCGCGCGCCGCGTCGCCTCTCGGACCGTTCACCAAGAAGGGCGCGCCGATCCTGAACAACGACGCGGCGTGGGTCGGGCCGGGGCACGGCTCGGTCGTCGTCGCGCACGGCGCGGACTTCTTCTTTCACCACGCGTGGCCGGCCACCGGCGGCGTCCGCAACGATGCGGCGGGAAGGTGGGATCTCCTGGAGCCCATCGTCTATGCGGGCGGGTGGCCGTCGTTCGCCGGCGACGTGAGCGCGAGCGGCCCGCTCGTCTGGCCGTAGGTGTAGGCTGCGGCGGATGCGTCGAACCTCCGCCTCCGCTCTCGCGACCGTCGTCCTCGCCTTTGCGTCCGCGTGTGGGTCGCCGCCTCCCCCGGTCGCCGTCGCGACGACGCCGATGCCGCGCTGCGAGACCACCGACGCTGGCGCGGCGACGGCCGCCCCGCGCGAGCCGAGCCTCGAGGCGATCAAGGACCAGGTGATCGCGCGCGTCAACGCCGGCGACGCCGCGGCGCTCCACGCGAGCTTCTCGACCTCGATGAAAGGAACGTTTCCCCTGCCCGTCCTCACGCAGCTCGTCGACGGCGTGCGCACGACGAAGGGCGCGATCACCGCCGCGCCGCGCGTGAGGGACGACGGCGATCCGCGCAGCGGCCTGTACCTCGCGAAGGCCGAGCGCGGCGACTGGCGCGTCGAGCTGCACATCGACGACGCCGGGCAGATCATCGGCCTTCACCTGACCGAGCCCCCGCCGCCGGAACCGCCGGTGAAGGACGTGGCGATCCCCCTCGCGCTGCCGGTGCGCGGCAAGTGGGTCGTGGCGTGGGCGAGCGACATCGCCGAGCACAACCCCCACACGAACAAGGAGCAACGGCGCGCGGCCGACCTCGTCATCGTCGGCGAAGGGGGCAAGCACTTCAAGACCGACGGGAAGAAGAACGACGACTACCTCGCGTACGGCAAGGAGGCGCTCGCGATGGCCGACGGCACCGTCGTCACGGTCGTCGACGGGATCCCGGAGAACGTCCCCGGCGCGATCGACAGCCTCTTCTCCCCGGGCAACATGATCGTCGTCGAGCACGCGGGCGCCGTGTTCGCGGTCTATGCGCACCTGCAGCCAGGCAAGATGCGCGTGAAGGTCGGGGCCAAGGTGAAGCAGGGTGCCGTGCTCGGGGCCGTCGGCAACTCGGGCAACACGAGCGAGCCGCACCTGCACGTGCACCTCCAGGACGCGGCGTCTCTGGAGGCGGCGTGGGGGGTGAACCCCGTGTTCCCGAACGTTTCGGTGAGCCGAGGCGGGCAGACGTCGAAGCTGGAAAAATACTCCTTCAAGAAGGACGACGCCCTCGACGTCCCGACGAAATAGCGTCTTTTTCGGTCTTCCAGAGGTTGCGCGGGAATTGTTTCGCACGTAAAAGAATTCCCGTCACAGCCCCAGGAGCACCATGATCAGCTTCGATCCGAGCGAAGACCAAAAGCTCATGCAGCAATCGGCAGAGCAGTTCGCCAAGGTGCTGCTCCGTCCGAAGATGCGCGAGCTCGAGAAGGCCCGTGGCGTTCCCGAGGACGTGCGCAGGCAAGCGCACGAGCTCGGGCTCGGCCTCGTGGCGCTCCCCGAGGCGGTCGGCGGCGCCGGGCTCGGGATGACGACGGCGGTGCTCCTGGAAGAGGAGATCGCGTGGGGCGATCCGGCGGCGGCGTTCGGCTTCGGCGGTCCGGGCGCGATGGGGTTCGCGCTCCTCGAGCTCGCGACGACGGAGCAGGCCAAGGCGCTGCTCGAGCCGTTCACCGCGGACGGTGGCCACGCACGTTTCGGCGCGGTGGCATGGGGCGAGAAGAAATCGCCGGAAGGGCGCGACGGCCTCGCGACGGTGGCGACGAAGGAGGCCGCGGGCTGGAAGCTCGACGGCGAGAAGGCCTACGTCACCTCGGCCGATCGCGCGGACACGTTCGTCGTCTTCGCGCAGGTCGATCCGAGCAAGGGCTGGGAGGGCGTCGGCGCGTTCGTCGTGAAGAAGGGAACCCCCGGGCTCACGGTAAAAGAGCGTAAGACGACGCTCGGCCTCGACATCGCGAGCTTCGGCGGCCTCACCCTCGACGGCGTGAAGGTGACCGACGGTGACCGCCTCGCCGGCGGCAAGGACTTCCTCGGGTCGACGATCCGCTTCT
Source organism: Myxococcales bacterium (assembly GCA_025359105.1). Classification (GTDB taxonomy): domain Bacteria; phylum Myxococcota_A; class Polyangia; order Polyangiales; family Polyangiaceae; genus JANYHK01. Next base: position 81,621 of record JANYHK010000032.1, read on the forward strand.
TCGCCAAGCAGGCGCTCCTCGTCGCCGCGCGCGCCGTCGGCCTGTCGCGGGCCGCGTTCGAGACGACGCGCGACTATTGCGACGCGCGCCGGGCGTTCGGCAAGCCCATCGGGCACTTCCAGGCCGTCGCGTTCACGCTCGCCGATCGCGCGATGGACGTCGAGGCGGCGCGGGCGCTGGTGTGGCGCGCAGCGTGGGCGTGGGACGGCGGGGTGGGCGAGAACGAAGCGCTGAAGCGCACGGGGTGGGCCGTCAGCTTCGCGCTCGAAGCGGCGATGCGCTGCGGCGACGACGGCGTGCAGCTCCACGGCGGCTCCGGCTTCGTCCGCGACTACCCGGTCGAAAAGTTCATGCGCGACGCGAAGCAGCTCCAGCTCTGCGCGCTGACGGCCGAGCAGGCCGATCAGCTCGCGGCTGCGATCGAGCTCGGGCGACCGGTCGATCCGGCGCTCGTGCTCCCCTCCCCGACGTCGCAGAACACGTTCATCTGAGGAGCCGGCCATGACCATCGAATTCCAGCTCACCGCGCGCCAGCAAGAGACGCGAGAAGCCATTCGCGGGCTCGCGAAGAACGTCATCCGTCCGCAGAGCCTCTCGTGGGATCGCAACAGCGGCATCCCCGAGGAGTTCCTCCTGAAGCTGACGATGCTCGCGTCGAGCATGGGCAGCGGCCTGGCGCTCACGCAGGGCGTGCGCGGCGCAGGCGAGGACGGACCGAAGGATCCCACGAAGAAGAGCACCGCGCACGTCAACACGTCGATCGCGAGCGAAGAGATGGCGTGGGGCGACGCGGCGCTCCCGCTGTGCCTCCCGGGCCCCGGGTTGGGCGGCCCGCCGGTGCGCGCGAGCGGCACGACTGAGCAGAAGGAGCGCTTCTTCGGCATCTTCAAGGACTACTCGAACGGCCTTCGCTGGGGCGCCTACGCGCTCACCGAGCCGGGCGCGGGGAGCGACGTCGCCGGGATCCGGACCAGCTGCCGCAAGGACGGCAAGCACTGGGTCCTGAACGGCCGCAAGTGCTACATCACCAACGGCGCCAAGGCGTCGTGGAACGTGGTCTTCGCCACGATCGATCCTGCTCTCGGCCGCGCTGGACACCGCGCGTTCGTCGTCGAGAAGGGGACGCCGGGCTTCAGCGTCGGTCGCCTCGAAGAGAAGATGGGCCTGCGCGCGAGCGAGACCGCCGAGCTCGTCTTCGAGGAGTGCCGCGTGCCGGAGGAGAACCTGCTGGGCGGCGAGGAGCGCTACGTCAGCAAGGAGGGCTTCATGACCGCCATGAAGACCTTCGACAGCACGCGCCCGCTCGTCGCGAGCATGGCCATCGGCATCGGCCGCGCCGCGTACGAGTACGCGCGCGACTTCGTGAAGGAGAACTACTCCCTCGCGCGCCACACGCCGCGCTACGCGCAGATCGCCGAGCGCCTCGCGCGGACCGGCCGCGGGCTCGAGGCCGCGCGCGCCGTCACCTGGCGCGCGGCGTGGCTGGCCGACGAGGGCAAGGAGAACGCGAAGGAGGCGAGCATCTGCAAGGCGATGGCCGGGCAAGCCGCGATCCGCGCGTGCATCGAGGCCATCGAAATCTGCGGCGCCGAGGGTACGATCTCGGAGGATCACCAGCTCCTCGAGAAGTGGTTCCGCGACATCAAGGTCTACGACATCTTCGAGGGCACGGGGCAGATCCAGCGCATCGTCATCTCGAAGCGACTGCTCACCGATCTGAAGTCGTTCTAGCCGGCTTCCGCGCAGGCCGGGGCAACACCCTCGCCGGTGGTACGATCTCTGGCAAATGCGCCGCCTCGTGTTCGTGCTCCTTGTGTCGTCGCTGACGCTGCTCTTCGCCTGCGACAAGAAGAAGCCCGTGCCGGTGATCGCCGAGGGCAACCCGGCGGAGGCCCCGTCAGCGATCACGATCGCGAACGTTTTCGGTACCTGCGACGACGCTAGCGCGTGCGCGACCGGGTGCAAGGCGGGGGACGCGGAGCAGTGCCGGCGGCTCGGCGCGACCTACCAGTTCGGCACCAAGAGCACGACGAAGGACGACACCACCGCGGCCCGTTTCTACGAGAAGGCGTGCGCGGGGAAGAACGCAGCGGGGTGCGTGTCGGCCGGCCAGATGTACGAGTTCCACCACGGCGTCGACAAGGACGACGCGAACGCCGCGTCCTTCTACAAACAAGGCTGCGATCTCGGCTCCCAGGTGGGCTGCGCGAACTACGCGATCATGCTCGAAAACGGCCGCGGGGTGACGAAAGACGTCGCCGCCGCCGCCGCGCTCTACGACGGCGCGTGCCAGAAGGGCGCGGGCCTCGCGTGCGAACGACTTCGTGCACTGCGTGCACAAGCTCCTGGCCGTGGCGCGGATGGCGGCGACGGCGGCGCGGTCACGACGCCCGACGCTGGTCGCTGAGGACGCGGCGGGATACGTTTTTCTCGTGGACACCGACGCGCTCCTCGATCCGAGCTTCCTCATCCCGGTGGCCGGCGGCATCGTCATCCTGCTCGGCATCGTGATCGCCGTCATCAAGGTGATGCTGTCGCGCAAGAAGAAGGAGATGATCCCCCGCTGGGCGCGGGGCGCGTACGGGCTGTGGACCGGCGGCGAGGACAGCGGCACCTGGGCGCGGGATCGCGCGATCCAGTCGCTCTCGAGCTGGTACGGCGCTACCAACGTGGGCGCGTTCCGCGCCGTCATCGCCGATCTGAAGCGCGGCACGACCTCGGTGCCCGCGTGGGATCTCGTGCGCGCGCTCGACTTGCTCCGCATCGGCGTCGCCGCCGGGTACATCGATCTCGACGAGTGCTGGACGGAGTCGTGTCGCATCTGCCAGACGATCCAGTCGACGCACACGAGCTGGGAGCACCTCGCGCAAGTGTTTCGCGTGGGCATGAATTCGTGGCAACACCGCGGCGGCGTCACCGATCCGCAGGAGACGGGGCGCGTCGAGCGCAACCTTCCTCGCCTGCGCGCCGAGGTGTGGCCGCAGGCGCCGTGGAGCGCCAAGCTGGAGCTCGAGGACTGAGACGTCGTTCCGTGTCCGTGCGTGTGAGCGTGCGCGCTTCGCGCTGGCCAGGCGCGAACATGAAGGTAAGCTTTCTGCCTTATGGGCCGCGACGAGTTCGATGACCCTGCCGCCACGCGCGCCAAGCACGCGAACCCGCTCCTCGCGGACGGGGCGCTCGTGCATGTCGAGGTGCCACGCCTCCTGCTCGCCGTTCGACGCGTCGCCGGTCGCGACGCGCGCGAGAGTCGAACCTTCGACGGGGACGTGTGCAGGATCGGCTCGCACCCGTCGAACGATCTCGTCCTGGAAGATCCGACCGTCTCGCGCTTCCACTGCCGCATCACGCGCGCGCCCGACGGATCCGAGTGGATCATCGCCGACACCGGCTCGAAGAACGGGACGCTCCTCGACGGCGTCAAAGTCCTCGTCGCCGCGCTGAGCGCCGACGCGAGCATCGTCGTGGGCGACTCCGAGCTCGGCGTTCAGCCCGCGAGCCAGCGGCTCGTGCAGCTCTCGACGACGGCGGCCTTCGGCGCGCTCGTCGGGGAGAGCCCGGTGATGCAGCGCCTCTATTCGCTGCTCGAGCGCGTGGCGGCGAGCGAGATCGACGTGCTGATCCAGGGCGAGAGCGGGACGGGCAAGGAGCTCGTGGCGACCGAGCTCGTCCAGCGCAGCCCCCGCGCCGAGGGCCCGCTCGTCGTCGTGGACTGCAGCGCGATTTCGCCGTCGCTCGTGGAGAGTGAGCTCTTCGGCCACGTCCGCGGCGCCTTCACCGGCGCGGACCGCGATCGGCAGGGCGCCTTCCAGGCCGCGAGCGGCGGCACGCTCTTCCTCGACGAGGTCGGCGAGTTGCCCCCCGAGCTGCAACCGAAGCTCCTCCGCGCCCTCGAGGCACGCGAGATCCGGCGCGTCGGTGAGACGCACACGCACCGCGTCGACGTTCGCGTCATCGCGGCGACGAACCGCGACCTCGAGCGCGAGGTGAACCGCGGGCGCTTCCGCGAGGACTTGTACTACCGCCTCGAAAAGATGAGCGTGAGGCTTCCGCCGCTGCGCGACCGCCCGGACGACGTGCCGCTCCTCGTCCGGAGCTTCCTCGCGGAGATGGGACCGGGCGCGGGTAGCGAGCTCTTCACGCCGGCGATCGTCGCGAAGCTGGCGCTCCACGACTGGCCGGGCAACGTCCGCGAGCTCAAGAACTACGTCGAACGAAGCCTGATCGTCGGCGACGTCCCGCTTCCGGCGCCACGCGGCGGAGCAAACGAGGTCGAGTCGCCGCCGCCGGCCGATCTCGACGTCCCGTTCCGCGTGGCGAAAGAGGCCGCCATCGCCGCGTTCGAGAAGGCGTACCTCGCGCCGCTGCTCGCGCGGTGCGACGGCAACGTGAGCAAGGCCGCCCGCGCCGCGCGGATGGACCGCATGTACCTGCACCAGCTCGCGCAGAAGTACGGCTTTCGCTGACCCGCCGAGCACCCGGCCCCACCTTGGCTCCACCGGGGCCCCCTCGGCTCCACCGGGCCCCACCTCGGCCCCGCTGTCGTCACCACGCAACGGGTTGCGGGATCCCCCCCGCAACGGGACGCCGCGCGGCCTGATCCTCCGGAGATTCAGCGTTGGCGCAGCCCGTGCTTCGAGTGGGGGACTCGCATGACCAACGCAAGACGGGCACGGCCCGAGCTTCAGCAACCGCAGAGCGGGACCCACCTTCGCTCACCCATCCGGCACGTCCTCGTTCGCCCGCATCCCGTCCTCGCGCGTCGCGCCGTCGAGGTCGACCCGCGCGATCCGGAGACGCTCCTGCTCGCCGAAGCGCTCGTCGCGACGATGCGCACGTCGCCCGCCTGCGTAGGCCTGGCGGCGCCCCAGATCGGCGTCGGCGTTCGTGTATTCTGCATGGACATCACGGGACACAAGAAGGCCCGCTCGTGTGCGGGGCTCGTGGTGATGGCGAACCCTCACCTCACGAACAGCCGCGGGAACGCGGTGATGCGCGAGGGGTGCATGAGCGTCCCCCACGTCACCGGCGACGTGGCGCGCGCCGCGGAGGTCGTCGTCGAGGGCGTCGAGCCGGGGACTGGGCGCCTCGTGCGCGTGGCCGCCGATGCCATGGAGGCACGCTGTCTCCTGCACGAGCTCGACCACCTCGACGGCTTCGTCTTCGTCGAACGCGTCGTCGACGCGGAGACCGATCTTTTCCAGCGACGGCGCTACGAATGACGGCCGCGGAGGCACTCGGCCGCTACGTCCTTTACGAGCCCATCGCGCGCGGCGGAATGGCGACGGTCCACACCGCGCGGCTCGTCGGCGCCGAAGGGTTCAGCCGGCTCGTCGCGGCGAAGCGGCTCCACGCGCAGTTCGCCGAGGATCCCGAGTTCGTGACGATGCTTCACGACGAGGCGCGCATCGCGTCGAAGATCCATCACCCCAACGTCGTGCCGGTGCTCGATGTCGTCGTCGTCGCCGACGAGGTCATCCTCGTCCAGGAGTACGTGCACGGCCTGTCGCTGGCGGCGCTGATGCGGGCGGCGGCCGCCAGCAACGTGCCGGTGCCCACCGGCGTCGTCGCGGCCGTCCTGACCGGCGTGCTCGCCGGGCTCCACGCGGCGCACGAGGCGAACGACGAGCTCGGCGTGCATCTCGGGATCGTCCACCGCGACGTCTCCCCGCAGAACGTCATGGTCAGCGTCGACGGGGTCCCGCGCTTGCTCGACTTCGGGATCGCGAAGGCGAAGAACCGCGCGCAGCACACGCGGCAGGGCTTCATGAAGGGGAAGATGGGGTACATGGCGCCCGAGCAGCTCCGCATGGAGCCGATCACGCGGCGCGTCGATCTCTATGCGGCGGGCGTCCTGCTCTGGGAGCTCCTCGTCAACCGCCGCTTCTACAACCGCGAGAACGAGGCGGCGTTCCTCGTGAGCGTGCTCAAGGGCGACACCCTCACCGTGTCCGCGGCGCTCGGCGCACGAATCGCCGACGACAGGCGCGACGCGGTGCTGGCGCTGGAGGCGGTGGTGGCGCGCGCGATGGAGATCGCGCCGGAGAAGCGCTTCGCCGACGCGGCGGAGATGCTCGACGCCGTTGGCCGCGCGTGCCCCCCGGCGTCCCAGATGGAAGTCGCGCGCTGGGTTCGAACGATGGGAACGGCGGATCTGGCGCAGCGCGAGAAGATGCTCGCGGCGAACGAGGAGAGCTGGCGTTCGAGCTCCAAGATCTCCATTTCGATGCCGGCGCTCGGGTCGGGGGTGCGGCGCGGCCTTCCCCCGCCGGAGGAAGAAGCGGTGGCCGCCACGGTCCCGGTCGACCAGGTCGAGTCGCGGGCGCCGACACGGGGGGCCCGCGGCGGCATCGGACGCCTCCTGCCGTGGTTGGTGTCGTGCACGCTCGGAATCGTCCTGGCGATCTTCGTCGGCGCCCCCCTCGTGCGAGACCTCGCGCCGCGGCGTGCCGAGCCTACCCCGGTGGTCACGAGCGACGCCGCGGTGGCGGTCGCCCCGCCCGCGCCCATCGCGCCGCCGAAACCCGTCGACACCTTCGACGCGGCGACCGCCGCCGCTCCGCGAAATGCGCAAGGAGCGGCGCCTCCGGTGCACGTCACGCGCGCGCCGCACGCGAGCCAAGCCGCACCGCCCGCGCACAACGCAGCCCCTTCCCCGCCGCCCGCCGCGACGCCTGAGCCGGCCGTCACGGACTGCAATCCCCCTTTTTACTTCTCCGGTTCCCGCAAGGTCTTCAAGGCCAGTTGCCTCTAATTCAGACGAAGGAGCACCCCATGGCCGAGATCGTTCATCGAGTTCACGTGAGCGCGGCGCCGGCCGAGGTGCTGCGCGCCCTGCGCGAGCAGACGCTGCGGGTCGCTTTCTGGCCCGTGGAGACCAAGCTCTGCATGCGGACCACCGCGAACGGCGAGGCGTCGAAGGTCGCGTGGTCGTGCGTCGAAGGTCCCGCGGAGTGGGTCGGGACGGACATCTCCATCGACGTCGCCCCCGACGGAGACGAGACGGTCGTTCGCTTCAGCCACCGCAACTGGCGCGCGTCCACGGACTTCATGGCCGACTGCGCGACGAGCTGGGCGCGCGTCTTGCTGGGGCTCAAGTCGCAGCTGGAGATCCCCGAGCCGGACGACGTCCTGGTCTGAACGGGCGCGTCCCCGTCCTGCCTCAGTCGTCGAGGTCGGCGCGCAGGATCGTGAGATCCTCGAGCAGCTCGAGGAGCAGCGCCTCGAACGCGCGGTTTCCGAGCGACGCGAGGACCATCGCGATTTTCGGCGGCTCTCCGAGCGCCCGGCCGACGCGCAAAGCAGACGAGTGGGCGCGACGCGCGCGGGCAGCCAACACCGGCAGCTCCTCCACGAGAGCAGCGATCGGAGCGGCGCTCTGGCCTGGCTCGTTCAACAGGGCCAGGATCCGGTGGAGGACCCCCAGCTGCTCCAGGTCCTCCGGAGCGACCTCGCACCGGGGCGGGCCCGATGGATTGGTGTTCGGACGCGGCGACGGCTTCACGGCTACATCCCGATGAACGGACGGCCGCCGAGGATGTTAAGGGGCGTTCAGAACAGACCGATCGCGAAGTGCAGCGCGCCGAAGTCCTCGTTCGCGTACACCGAGTGCCGCGTCACGTTGATGCCGTAATCGACGGCGACGGGCCCCACCGGCGTCTGCAGGCGCACGCCGGCGCCGACCGACGCCCGCAGCGGGAACTTGCCGGTGTCGAGCGGGTACGATGCGCGACGCCACAGGTTGCCGATGTCGCTGAAGATCGCGGTCTCGAGCGGGCCCGTGATCGGCACGCGCACCTCGATGCGAGGGTTCACCATCAGGTTCCCGCCGCGCACCGGTTGGCTGCGGAGCGTGAACTTCTGCAGGTTCGGCGTCGCGCCAGTCGCGCCGCACACCGCCGGATCGGTCCCGTTGACGCAGTCGGGCTTGGCGAAGTCGCTCTGGATCTGGTCGATGTCGTCCTGCGGCAGGAACGACGACAGTGCCCAGCCGCGCATCGACTCGACGCCGCCCATGAAGAAGAGGCGATCGGGGTAGGTCTGTGAGGTCGGCGTGAGCTGCACGTTGGTGCCGAGCCGGATCTCCGCCGCGATGCGGATGCCGCGCGGCAGCGGGATGTAGCCGGCGAACGTCTCGGTGAAGCGGAGGAAGTGCCCCTCGAACGAGGTGACGTTGTCCGCCTTCTTGAAGACGGGGAACGAGTCGACGTGCTCGAGGCCGCTCACGAAGTAGGTGCCGCGCGACGCGTTGAACGAGTTGTCGCGCCGGTCCCAGCCGATGACGAAGCGCTGTGCGAGCGCGAAGCTGGCGCCGTCGGGAATGAGCAGGTACTTCGCGATGTCGGGCGGCACGCGCCCGCCGTTCTGCGGCTGCCGCGCGAGCGACGAGAGGTACGCGTTCGTCGAGTCGAACTGGAACAGCTTGACGTAGTTGTCCTCGACGCTCTGGCTGAGGGTGAGGAGGAGCTGCCGCACCGGGCGGAACTGCAGGCTGGGAACGACGGCCACCTTCGTAATGTAGAAGTCGCGCTGCAGATCGTGGACGAAGACCGCGTCGATCTGGGTGCGTACGAGGGGCCCGAGGCCGATCTCCGGGAAGGCAATGCTCGCCGTGACGCGCGCCGCGATGCGCTGATCGAAGCCTGGATCGCCGAGCGACGTGAAGTTCTGGCGGACCTGTGGGTCGAGGATGAGCGGCGTCGGCAGGTAGGACAGGCGGCCGCGCAGCGTGAAGGCGATCGCGTCGCCGAAGAGGTTGCGGTGCGCGTACTCGAAGCCGTAGTAGATGCCCTCACCGGTCGTGAAGCCGCCCAGCTGCTCGACGGCCTGCGGGAGCCGCTCGTTCACCGTGATGATGACGGTCTTGTACTTCTGCGGGACGTACGGCTCCGCGAGATCGACGCTCACGCTGGCGAAGACGTTGAGCGTTGCGACGCGCTCCTGCGTCTTTCGGATGTCGCTCGCGCGGTAGGGCTGCCCGATCGCGAGCGCGGCGCGGCGCTTGACGATGCCGGTGTGCGTGATGCGGTTGCCTACGACGACGATGTCGCGAACGATGACCTGTGCGCCCTCGATGATCTCGAAGCGTACGCGCGCGCGGGTGTTGTCGACCGACGAGTCGAGCACGTACTTGACGTCGACGTACGCGTAGCCCTCCTCCTTGTAGAGGTCGAGGAGGCGTCGGCGCGCGTCGTCGAGGCGCAGCGTGTTGACCGGATCGCCGAGCCCAGCCTTCGCCGCGTCGGCGAGGCGCTGCTCGCTGAACGCCCTCACTCCCGAGAACGCGACGTCGTAGAGCGTCGTGCGCGGACCCAGCTTGACCGGGATCCGCAGCGAGATGCGCGGCTCGCACTCGATGCCGCGGAGCGGCTCGGGCACGCACCGAAGCTCGGGCTCGAGCGGCGCGACCGGCAACGGCAGGTTGCTCGCGTCGTACGTGCACACGTCCGACGGCACCGTGCGCGGCGGCTCGGGGATGCACTGTCCAGCCGGCGATTTCGGGCTGCACCGCCGCCGCATCACCTGCGCGGGTCCGACCTCCGCGTGCAAAAACCCTTCGTTTCGATAGAGCTCCTGCACGTGGGCGAGCGCGCGCTCGTAGGTGTCGGCGACGAAAGCCGTGTCGGGATCGAGATCGACCGGCACGGTGCGCGCGCCGGTCGTCAGGTCCCCGGCGGCGGGCCCGATGGTCTTGTCGAGGCCGCGCGGGTTCGGATCTTTGACCAGATCGGCGCCGGGGAGCTCGTCTTGCAGGTAGCTGTCGATCTCGTTGCCGATGGCGCTCGCCGACGTCGGCCCGCCCTCGGAGAGCTTGCGGACGTCTTCCTCCTTGAGGCACGGGTAGCTTCGCGTCCCCACCAGCACGCGGCGGTGCTCGAAGATCTTGAAGACGATGTGGTGCACCCTGTCCGCGTCGCCGCCGCGCGCCTCGGCGGTGACCTCGGCGTCGAGGTAGCCGCGCTTGGCGTAGTAGACCTTGAGCTTCTGGACGAGGTGCGCCGGTGAGCGATCGGGCTCGTTCTCGAGATCGAGCGCGCCTTCGAGGGCGCTCCCGTCGTAGCGCTCGTTGCCCTCGAAGCGCGCCTGGAACAGCGGCCCCGTCTCGATGCGCACGCGCAGGGTGACCTGCCCCTGCCAGAGGATCACGTCGTGCGAGACGTCGGCCCGGTGGTAGCCGCGGCCGCGCAGCGACGTCTCGAGCTTCGTGTCCGCCGCGTCGAGGTTCGCCTCGTCGGCGCGCTCGGTCCGGCCCACCGCGTACTCGCCGGCGGCGATCTGCTCGAGGTTCTTGGCCTCGACGTCGGTGATGTAAAATACACGCTTCACCAGTAGGCGAGGAACGCCCGGCTGCACGTCGACGAGCACGATGACCCGCTGGCGATCCTCGGTCAGGCGCGTCGAGATGGTGACCTCGGGGCGAGGGTAGCCGTGACGAACGAAGAGCGCGGCGATCTTCGCGCGCTGGTCGGGCATGTTCACGCCGAGGATCTCGCCACCCTCGGCGAGATCGGCCACGCGAGCGATCTCGTCCTTGTCCACCGCGCCGCCGTGCGTGTCGATCCCGAGCGTGTCGACGATCTTGCGTGCGACGACGTGGACCACGAGCCGCACCCCGGCCCCGTCGGCCACGACGGCCACGCGACCACGCGCGAAGTTGCCGCTGGCCATCACCTCGGCGAGGGCGCGGCGAGCTACCGACGGCGCGAACGGCTCGGCGGCCTTGACCGAAGAGAGGACGGGGCTGCGGACGTCGGGCCAAGTGTCGTCGTCGAGGCGCACCTCGACCCCGATGACCGGGCGCCCCGCGAAGCGCGCGACGTCGGCGGGCGCCGAGAGCCCGGTGTCGGGCGGCTGGGCGAGCGCCACGCCGAACGTCGCGCAGATGAGCGCGAAGCCGAGCGCGAGCCGACGAACGAACCTACTCAAACTCGAGCCTCCACCGGAATCCACCGCCGACGTTGCCGATGGCCGAGGAGGATACGTCATTGATGTTGTCGTACGTGCTCTGAACGCTCAGCTTCTGGCTCAAGCGCCATTCGATGTTGGAGCGGAGCTCGCGATCCTCGGTGAGGCCGGTGGTGACGCTGGCGCGGACGTTGTCGGTGATGCGGCGGCCGACGGTGACCTGGGGCTCGGTACGGCCGGTGCGCGACGAGTAGGCGCTGCCGAAGCGGAAGTCGTCGATGACCGGGAACGCAGCCTTGACCGCCCGATCGGCGCCGGTCGCCGCGCCGACGGCCTGGAAGGCTACGCTCGTCCCGACGCCGGCGGCGCCGACCTGATCGATCTCCGAGCGTGTCATGCCGAGGGTGAGGAGGAGCTTGATGTCCTCGTCGGAGAGCGCCGGATCGCTCGTGAGCTCGAGGCGCACGTTGTCGGCGTCGCCGAAGGCGTGGAGCTGAATGCGCCAGAGCCCGCCCACGCGCCCGCCCCCCGCGGCGCCCGCGGCGCCGACGTCACCCGCGGCAGCCCCGGCGGCGGCACCCGCGCTCGTGTCGGTGTAGCGGCGGTACTCGGTGACGGCGACGATGTCGACGTTGGGCGCGATGCGCGTCGGATCATCGAAGCCGATGAACGCCTGCCGCACCTCGAACTCGTTGGCGAGGAACCGAAAGCGCCCGCCTGGGACGGCCTTCAGGTTGCCGCGCAGGCCGATGCGCTGGTTGGTGCCGGCCACGGTGAGGACGCCAGAGTCGATGGCGAGCTGTGAGTCGACGAGGTTGTTCTTGATCTTGAGCGGCTGCCGCGAGCGCACGCGCACGTCGAAGACGATGGCGTCCTGCGACGGATCGTAGGACTCGACGACTGTGCGCCGCGCACCGCCGACCTTGAAGGCGCCCAGATCCGTGAGCAGGTTGATGCTCCGCGTGTACTCGAACGACGTGAGGAGCACGTCACCGGTCACGTGCGGCAGCCGCGCAGCCGGTCCCCCTGTGGCCTGCGCGTTGTAGGAGAGGACGAGGTCGGCGTCGAGCGACGTGGAGACGCCATCGGCAGGGGAATAGCGGATTCCCCGCGCGGCGATCTGCGCGTCGGCGGCGCCGAAGGCCATCTCCTTCAAGGGCACACGCCCGTCGGTGACGGTGACGGTGCCGGTCAGAAACTTGGCGGTCGCGCGCGAGATGCGGATCTCGTTCACGTCGGCGCGGACGTCGATCTCGATCTCGGAGATGACGCCGGGCAGGCCGTGCACGGCGAGCTCGCCCTCCTGGACCTTCACCTCGCCGTCGAGCACGGGCGACTTCGCGGTCCCGCCGAGCTTCACGAGCCCGCGCAGCGTCCCGCTCGCGCGCTCGACCTTGGGCGCGACGCCGACGAGGAAGCCGAGGTCCACGGGGAGCAGCTCCGCCGTCAAGCTCAGCGCGGCGCCGCGGGTGAGGCGATCGACGCCGCCGCGCACGATGAATGCGCCCTTCAGCCCGGCCTGCGCGTTCACGTCGAAGACGAGCGGCGGCACGATGAGCTTGTCGTTTTCGACGACGAAGTTGACTGGCGCCGGGCGCAGGACGAGCTTCTGTCCACCGCGCGCGAGCGTCATCGCTTGCGGCGCGAAGCGGGCGCGCGTCGTGGCCAGATCGTCCAGCTTGAGGCGGGTGAGCGTCAGGTCGCCGGAGAGCTCCCCGGTCACGGCGGGCGGCGGCGGCCCCCCAAGCTCGGGCTTGGTCTCCGGCTCGCTCTGCATTTTCAGAAGCGCGCCGAGGTCGAGCTTCCGAAGCAGCGCGCGGCCGGTGACGAGCGGCGCCTTCTCGCGCGTCATCGTGAAGCGCTCGAGCTTGAGCTGCCCGCCGAAGAGCTCCCCGTCGAGGGCGATCGCCCCTTGCGACGACGTGTCGCGCAAGTACGCCTCCTTGTTGAACGCCGGCATGATGCGTCCACCGCACTTGGTGCGGCCGAGCGGCTTCTCCTCGGGCGGCTTCTGCGTCATCGTCACCCGGAGGTGCGACGAGCCGAGCGGCGCGCCGCGGACCCGCAACGGCGTGACGTCGAGATCCGTCGAGAGCGTGAACGCGTCGAGCTTCCCGCTCACCTGCGCGATGCCGGCGACCGAGCCCTCGATCTGGCGGCGGATCGGGCCGAGCGAATCGATGCGCGACACCGGGAGGGCCTCGATGACGACGCTCCCGTGCACGTCGCCGCCGCGCTGGATCGTGCCGGACCCCAGGAGCGAGCCGATGGGGGCGCCGCCAACGGGGTGAGCTTTGTGCAGCGTGACGGCGCGAATGTCCACGTCGGCGCCCTCGAGGCCGGCGCCGCGGTCGGTCCACTTGTACTCGAGGTCGAGATCCCCGTCCTCGAAGCTCTCCCCGAAGAGCTTCACGTCGCGCACGTGGGCTGTCGCGCGCACGTCGATGAAGCCGAGCCCGCACGTATCCTCGGGGCCGCCGAGCGCGATGTGCAGGTTCGCGTGCGTCGCGATCGAGCCGTCGATTTCGGTGAAGCGCGGGTCCTCCTCCATCTTCCAGATCGCCAAGAAATCCCGGACGCCGAGCGCCGTCGACGTCGCCACCGCGTCCATGTGGAGGCCGTCGTGGTGCGCGAAGTCGAGGCGCGCCGTCGGCATCTCGTAGGAGCTCTTGCCCTTGATCGCCTTGGCGCCAGACAGATCCACGACGAGCCCCGTCAGCTTCACGTGCGCGGCCGTCACGTTGCCGAACGGGATGTCGCCGAGCATGAACCCCTGGATCGACGTGTCGCCTTCGAGGCGCGGATCGCCGAACGTCCCGCCGACGTGCACGTCCACGTCCGCGATGCCTGCGATCGGAATGGAGCCGAGCGGCCCCAGGTCGGTGAGGTCAATAGAGCCGTGAGGCACGTCGATCTTCAGATCGTTGTTGTAGTGGAGCGAGACGAGCCCGCCGGTCAACTTGCTCCCCGCCGTCAGCACCGTCGCGTTCTGGAACTCGACCGCCTCGGGGCGAACCGCGAGGTGCGCCTGCACGGTCGCCTCCTTCACGCCGACGATGCGGCTGTGCGGTCCGAGGATCGGGGCGTCGGCGACCATGAAATTCGGCGTGTGCGCGCTGAAGTCGCCGTCGAGCTTGAGCGGGACGAGCGTGCCTTTCACGACGGGCATGTGGACCTCCTTCAGGTCCCACGTCACGTGCGAGTGAGGGGCGACGCCGAGATCCTTCAAGAGCGTCGTGAAGTTCACGCCGAGGACGTCGACGCGCGCCTTCATGGGCACGCCCTTGGCGAGCGGCTCCACGGAGAGGTCGGAAATCGTCGTGACGCCGTCGGCGATCCGCACGACGACGGCGGGCGAGGTCACGACGTTTCGGCGCACGGTGACGTCGGCCTGGATTTCCTGGGCGAAGCTGTAGTGGTCGAGGCGGATGCCGTGCGCCTCCAGGTGGCCGGTGAGGTCGGGGATCGTCGTGTCGGCGGCGTAGCGAACGTCGGCGTCGACCTTGATCCAGCCGTCGGTCTCGGGCAGGTCCGCCGCGCGCTCGGCGAGACCGAGGGGAATACGCACCTTCGCGTGCCCGTCGATGCGCGGCATCTCTCCCTCCTTCTCGGGAAAGCGTACGCGCAGGTGCGCGAGCGACAGCTCGACGCGCCGCTTGTCGGTGGCGGGAAGGCCGCACTGCGGACGCGAGCCTTGACCGACGTCGAGATCGGCCGAGCCCTCTCCCTCGAAGCGGCGCACGAGGACAGCGTTGGGGTCGATCCGCACGCGCGCGTCGACCCCGCACAGCGCGTCCTCGTCGACGGCGAGGACGGGCGGCTTGCTCTCTCCGTGCGGGTAGATGAGGCGGGAGCTATGGAGCGCGGCGCTCCCGATCCGCAGCGCAAGCTCGAACGAGGAGCCGCGCTCGCGATCGTCCTCCACCGTGACGTCGGCGTCGACCTCGTGCGCCCGGAGGGTCGTGCCGTCGATGTCGAGATCGACGTCGGCGTCGGTGACGGCGACGACGCCGAACGGCGCGTGCAGCGGCCCCTTGTTCTCGTTCTTCTTCAGCTTCACGTCGAGGTTGGCGAGCTCGCCCTGGCGCATGACGATGCGCACCTGCGGCGTGTCGGCCTCGATCTGCTGCACGACGAGCTTGCCGCTGAAGAGCGCGAAGAAGCGCGGCTGCGCGGCGAGGCGCGCGCACCGGAGCGCCGGGGCCCCGCCGTCGGTGGACGCGATCTCGACGTCCCGCAGCTCGACCGCGAGCGGCCAGAGGCGGAGGCTCACCTTGTACTTCGCGTCGATCCCCTGCTCGCGGAGGATGCGCTCGGTCTGCTTCGCCGCCCACCCCTGCGCCCACGCCGAGCGCACCGCGAACGTGAGCCCCAGCGGCACGAGGCCCACGATGGCGAACATCACGCACACGAGGCGCGCGAACGCTCGGCCCCAGTCCCGCCCACGCTTTCGCGGCGCGGGCGGCAGGGCTGTGCTCTGGCGCTCGAGGTTGACGTTCACGTTCGCGTTCACATTCACATTCACGAGGAAGCGGTGTGCAAGAGTCGGACGGTCGGGATCGTGCGTTGGACGGACGTCCCCGGGTCGGAATGCTAGCCCCGGACGGCTAAATGCGCCCATTATCGGGGCAATTTGGCTTATAGAAGCGCTGCCGCATGAGACGTCGAACCCCAGGCGTGCTGACCGCTCGGGAAATGCTCGAGGCGACGATCGCGCGCGCCGAGGCCCAGGACGCCGAGCGCGTCATCGAGGCGCTCGAGCCGCTGGTGTACGAGCGGCGACGGGGGCGGCTTCAAGAGGTCATCGGGCAGCGCCTGGAGAGCGTCTCGGTCCTCTTCGACGCGCCCCACGATCCGCACAACGGCGCCGCGGTGCTCCGGTCGTGCGAGGCGTTCGGCATCCAGTACGTGCACGTCATCGAGCGCACGGAGCATTTCTTGGTGGCCCCGAGCGTCGCCAAGGGTTCGCAGAAGTGGGTCGATCTCCTCCGCCACAAGACCGCCGACGAAGCGGTCGCCGCCGCAAAGCAGCTCGACCTCGAGCTCGTCTCGACGCACCCGGAGGGCGAGCTACTCCCGACGGATCTCGCGGCGATCCCGCGCCTCGCCATCGTCCTCGGCAACGAACGCGACGGGATCACCGACGATCTCACCCGCGCCTGCGCGCGCAGCGTCCGCGTCCCGATGCGCGGCTTCATCGAGAGCCTGAACGTGAGCGTCACCGCCGCCATTCTCCTCTCCGCCGCGACGGAGGGGCGCGCCGGCGATCTGGATCCGGCGACGCGGCGGCGCATGTACGCGCGCGCGCTCTACTACACCGTCGATCGCGCCGACGAGGTGCTGCGCGCCGTCGGGCTCTAGAACAAGAAGATCTTGAGGTTCGTACCGGTACGGGACAGCTCGAACATCTCGAAGCGAACGTCGTAGGTGCTCGAGCGCTCGAAGGCGCCGAAGTTGGCGCGGCTGATGAAGAACGCGCCGTGCACGTAGTCGGTCAGCTTCTCCGGTCGCCCCTCGGCCCAGAAGCGGCCGTCAGATGAGCGACGCATCCTCGTCGGAAGGCGCATCCACCGGCGCGCCGCGGCGGGCGGTACGCAGGAAGACCAGCGACGCCGCAGCGAGGACGACGAGGAAGCCGAGCTTTTGGGCCGTGCGGTTCATGGGTGCCTTCGAGAGTCGGTGCGCGTCATCGGCAGGTGATGTTGAAGCCGCCGGCGACCGGCGCCGCGCTGAAACAGACCTTCGCGCCCTTGTCCGGGTAGTAGTACGCCCAGAAAAAGCACATCTCGTTGTTGGCGGACTCGCCGAAGGTCACGGAAGACGACGTCGTGTTGTTCCACGTGCACGTGAAGCGAAGGCCGGAGCCGGTGGGAACCGTCACCGGCGGAGTGAGGAAGACCGTCTTCGGCTCCGCCCAGTTCCAGCCCGGCACGTCGTACAGGGGCGTTCCGGGGTCGGCGACGCTCGACGCGACCGAGACGACGACGTTGGTTCCGAGCTGGTGCTCGTGGCCCGTGATCGCGAAGAACTTTGCGTCCGCGTAGTTGGCCGGCATGCCGAAGAAGCTGGGGCCCAGCGTCGTCGTGGCGTTCGGGGGAAGCGCGATGTTCGGGTTGCCGATGAACAAGAACCCCGCCTCGTCACGAAACGCCGAATCGGCGATCGGAGAGAACGTGGTCGTGGCCGTGAGCTGGACGGGGGTGCCGAGGGGGTTGATATAGTGCACCTCGAGTCGCAGCATTTGGTTGTCGGCGATCGAGTAGGCGACCCCCTGCGGCAGCGTGAGCAGATCGTCCTTCTTCTGGGTGATCATCAGCGGCGCGCCCTTGCTCGGGTTGAGCGCGTCGGCGAACGGTTGGCAGTCGAAGGGGGTGAGCCGCTCGGCGGTGTCGCTCACGCGGTAGACGATCATGTGGTGGCTCGCCGGGCCGAGGACGTTGTGAATCGAGCCCACGTGCATCGCGCCCGCGTTCTTCAAGCGCACGACCACGCATTGCGTGCGCTCGACGCTGGGCCCGACGGTGACCGGGCCGAAGGTGGCGGTGTACGAGCCCGGCGGAGGCGTTGCGTCCACGCTTCCCCCGTCGCTCCCTCCTCCGCCGTCCCCACCGCCACCGCCACCGCCGCCGCCACCGCCACCGCCACCGCCACCGCCACCGCCACCACCGCCGCCACCCCCGCCACCCCCGTCGTCACCGCTGGTAGACGAGGAGGACGAGCCGCCACACGCGACGAAGCCACCCAGAACGAGCGCGACGGAAACGATCAGCCCAAGCGTTCGCATGGCCTGAAGCGTAGCGCCGAAACGGGCGGGGTGC